>CAYRNR010000066.1:0-45901 GCA_964425605.1 uncultured Rickettsiales bacterium
CATCGGGTTCAACCCCGGCAAGCGCAAGGTCCGTCGCTGGACCATCGCCATCGACCTCAAGGGCGGCGTCTACTTCTCGCCGTCGTTGCGCGACGACGCGTCCGATCCCCTCCTGGGCCGGCTGCAGGCCTCCCCCGGGGGCATGATCCAGCCTGGACTCGGCTTCGAGCACTTCACGCGCCTGAGCCACTTCTCGCTGGGTCTCGACCTGCACGTCCCGCTGGTCGTCGGCACGCCTGCCGGCTTCGTGGCCGGTCTCGACGTGGTCGGCTTCCTCAAGTACACCTTCTAGTCCGTCCCCCCTCCCCTTCCGCCTCCGCCGTCCAGGCACCGCTACGCCTTCCTCCAACGCGTTGCGTTTGCCCTATAATGGGCGCCATTGGTGAGGGATTGTCATGTTCGAGCGAATGCGACTGGCTCTGCTTGCGACCGGGATCGGACTCCTCGGCGTCACCTGCACGCCCGGGTTCAACCCCGACTACGGGGACGACGACACCTCGGCCGCCGAGGTCTGGGTCGAGCCCGCGGTCATCGACTACGGATTCGTGAACGTCAACTCGTCGCCCGTGGAGCGGTTCGAGGTCTTCAACGCCACCGCAGGCACCATCCAGCTACGCGGCGTGACCCTGACCGCTGGAGAGGACGACTTCCAGCTGGTCAGCCCCCCCGGCGACGACCACCCGATCCCACCGAACGAGGACTACACCATCAACGTGGCGTACTACCCCCTCACCGAGGGGGACGCCAACGGGACGGTCATCGTCGAGACCAACCACGCCGACTACCCCGAGCTCGAGGTCTCCCTGCTCGGTTGCAGCGACCCGGCCGGCTGCTCGGGCGGCGACGACGACGACGACGCCACCGGCGACGATGACGACGACGACGACACGGGCGACGACGACGACGACGACGACACGGGCGGCGAGTGCGGCACCCTGGAGCTGGATCCCACGTCCATCAGCTTCCCCACGACCGACATCGGTCAGACCTCGCTGGAGGCCGTCACCATCTCCAACACCGGCAGCGAATCGCTGGAGGTGACCTCGGTCACGGCCAGCAGCGCGGACTTCGGCTACCAGGGCATCACGCCGCCGACCACCATCATCGCCGGAGGCTCGCTGCAGTTCTCGGCCAAGTTCACACCCCAGTCCGACGGCACGCTGTCGGGGACGCTGACCGTGGACAGCTGCGACGGGTCCGAGGAGATCAGCCTGCAGGGCGAGGGCGAAGAGGGGTGCGGCGGCAACTGCCTGCCCGACATCGAGGTCTCCCCGCTGAACATCGACTTCGGCACGCTGACCGGCGGCACTGGAATCGCCAGCTTCTCCATCAGCAACACCGGCGTCGATCCCCTCCAGGTCACCTCGGTCCAGGGCACCACCTCCCTCGGTGGCGGCTCCGTGGACATCATCGCGGGCAACACGACGGCCACCTTGCAGCCCGGAGACGAGTTCTTCTACACGGCCGAATGGACACCAGGGGAGATGCTGCCCGGGACGGGCTGCATGGACGGCCTGGGCGCCGGCTCCAACTACATCACCATCACCAGCGACGATCCTGACGAGTCCACGGTGACGATCGATCTCGAGGGTTGCTGCGACGGCAGCGGCGGGGTTCTGTGTACCTACGGCGACCTCATCGGCTTGCTGCTGTGCATCGACAGCAACCCCTGCGCCGATCCCGACGACGCGCTGTTCCACTGCATGTTCGGCTGGCCCTGCTAGCCTCCCAGCCTGATCTGAGCCCCGACCACGATCCACGGCGTCACGTCCAGCGTGGCGTGGGGTAGCGCGTAGTGCCGCTCGAACAGGTTCTGGTGCTGCGGCGGTGTGTAGGCCGTGATGTCCAGGCGGGGGCCAGCCTCGAGGTAGAAGCCCACCGGCCCGGCCGACGGCAGGCTCATCGCGAACGCGACGATGATCTCCATCTCCACGTCGCCGTTGAGCAGCAGCACGTCGTCGCACCAGGCCGAGTCGTCGGCGCAGTCGGTCGCCGACAGCATGAACACCTGGTTGCCCGCTGTGAAGCGCACACGCGGCCCCAGGCGCACCTTCTCCCCCGCCTCCCAGTCCAGCTCCAGGTGGAGCTCCCCTGCGAGGGACAGCGCGCCGTGGGGGTCCACGTCGTAGCCGTCGCCCTGGAGCCGGCCGCGAACCCCGGACGGGACGTCCACCAGGCCGAGACGAGGTCCCCCCACGATCCGGATCTCACCGCCGCGGATGGGGCCCGCGTACCCGAACCCCACGCCCAGGGTGAGCCGCACCTCCTGCAGCGGCGCGGGCTCGCGCACGTCGAAGTAGTGCGCCCCCACCAGATCGGTGTCGTAGCCCGCGCCCAGCTGCAGCGCCGGCCGCACCAGGAATCCCCCGGGGGCTCGCAGCGCCGAGGCGAACGATCCCAGCACAGCGCCCTTGCAGCTCGAACTCGAGTACTCCCCCACCGAGAACTCGTGGCACGCCGGCAACTGCGTGGCCACGCCCACGTCCAGCGTCGCCCGCTCCCACGCGAACTCCTGCGCCCCGGAGACCCACGGCACCAGGACACACGCCACGAACAGCCAACCCCGAATCCGAGCTCTCACGTCACCTCCGGCCAGCGCGATCGGAGCATTGTACCCGTTCAGTTGTCCGTCGCGTGTTCTCTTGACTTGGATCCGGATTGGGCCTATCTTCCGGCCTCCGACACCGCGCTTCCAATGCCGCGACCTGGATTCCCGGGGCGGTAAGAAGCCTTCCAGGAGCAAGACCAATGAGACCAGGACTGATGGGCCGCAAGCTGGGCATGTCCCAGTTGTTCGACGATGACAAGCGCGTCGTCCCCGTGACGGTGATCCAGGCCGACCCCAACGTCGTGCTGCAGGTCAAGACCGCCGACCACGATGGCTACGACGCCGTCAAGCTCGGATTCGGGGAGATCAAGCCCCAGCGCGCCCGTCGCGCCGACGCTGGCCAGAGCAAGGGCGCCGAGGCCCCCCCGAAGCGGTTCTTCGGCGAGATTCGCCTCGACGAGCCCGCCGGCGAGGACCTCGCCGTGGGCAAGACCTTGACCGTCGAGCAGTTCGAGGCCGGCCAGAAGGTGGACGTCCGCGGCACCAGCAAGGGCCGCGGCTTCGCCGGTGTCATGAAGCGGCACGGTTTCAAGGGCGCCATCGCCACCCACGGTACCCACGAGTTCTTCCGCCACGGCGGCGCCATCGGTATGGCCACCACCCCCGCCCACGTCATCAAGGGCATGAAGATGCCGGGCCAGATGGGCAACGCGCGCGTCACCACGCAGAACCTCACCATCGCCCGCGTCGACGCCGAGCAGAACCTGCTCTTCATCAAGGGTTCCGTCCCCGGTGCCCGCCAGGGCCTGGTGTGGGTGCGCGGCGCCGTGAAGGCCCGCAAGAAGTAGTCGTCCAGCTGGCGTCCGCCAGCCTGGATTCCAGATTTCCGAACCCGGTCTTCGACCGGGGATGATGACTCGGAGACGACTGTCCTCAGTCGAGCTCGAGGCCGAGCAGCGCCTTCTTCCAGTCGTCGACCTCTTCGGGCGGCTTGACCCGCTCGCGGACCTTGGGGAACCGGCGCGGTCCGCCGTGCTTGTCCAGCAGCTTCCGCAGGTCCTTGGCGTGGTCTGGGCCCAGGAGGCCGTCGTCGAACAGCTGGGCGAGGCTGTGATCGACGGCGCGGGGGTTGGGATCGTTCTTCATCAGCTGGCGCAGGAGCCGCCACCACTGCGCCTCGTTGCCAGCCGCGAGCGCCAGCTTGCTGATCTCGAAGGTCCACTCGGCCTTGCGGGACGGATTCTCGACCACGTCGATGGCCCTGGTGAAGGCCTCCATGGCGTCGTCGAGGCGTTCCAGCTTGACCAGGAGGCGCCCCAGCCACAGCTGCGGCCCCGGATCCTGCGGGTGCTCCAGCGCGTGGGCCTCCAGGAACTCGATCAGGTGGTCGGTGAGTTCGCCATCGACGGCCGCGTCCAGGGCCTCGTGGCCGAGCTGTTCCTCCCGGCCGCGGGCGTCGATGGTCTGGCGTAGCCCGTCGAGGATGGGGCCGAGGGTGCGGCGCAGGTGCTCGGCGTCGATGCTCGCCTGGAGGGCGACGCGCTCCTCGTGCTCCTCGGGCAGCAGGAGGATCACCGCCTGCCGGACCTCGTCCAGCTCCACGTCCACGTCGACTCGCTGGAGGGCCTCCCAGGCCGCCTCGCCGTCGCCAGCGTCCCGGAGGCGCAGGCAATCGGACAGGGCCTGCCAGCCCACGTCACCGGGGTCTCCCTCGCTGGCCACGCCGCTGGCGAGCGCCGCCTGGATGGCGCGCGCCCCGTCGAGGCGATCGGCCTCGAACGCGCGGCGTCCGAAGAGCTCCGTGAAGCGGTGGGTACCTGCGAGGTCTCCGTCGTCGTAGAACACCTCGACGAGCCCCTCCCGGGGCACCTCGGCGAACACGTCGGGGAACTCCTCGTCGAGCAGCGCGCGGCTGCGCTCCTCGGGGACCGCCTCGAGCTCCACGGCTCGCAGGAACACGGCCAGGACCTCGTCCGGGACCTGGTACCGCCGCTCGACCTGGCCATCGGAGTCGATGCGCTCGTACCGGAAGGCGCCGAGGACGCCCGCCTCGGCGGCGAGATCACCGGAGACCTCGGCCAGCAGGGCGCGCGCAGACTGCTGATCACCGCGGGCCAGCTCCTCCAGCCCGGGGAGGTGATCGGGGAGATCGGCCGGGACAGCGGCCACGGTGGCGGCGGGCCGGGGTGCGGGCGCAGGCCGGGGCTCCCTGGGCGGCCATTCGGGGGGCTCCACCGCGGGGACATCCGCCAGGGAAGCGAAGAGACCTGACGCGAGCCCCGAACCCGAGGTCCGGGGTTCGTCCTCCGCGACCGCCTCGGAGGTGGACGATTCGTCCTCCTCCGCCGAACCGCGGCACGCCAGGACCGCGGACACGTCCGCCAGCGCAGCGGCCCGGTCCTCGACACCCGACGTCGTGGCGACCTCGAGGTTGGGACGCGCTCCAGCGCCCTCCTCCACCGGCTTGTTCACCACCACGCCCAGCCGATCCATGATCCGGAACACTCGCGCCACCTGACGCAGGGGCAGCTCCAGCGCCCGGGCCAGGACCCGCAGGTCCTTGGGCTGCCGTCCGTGGAAGCGGTACTCGGTCGCCTCGAGCATACCGACGCTGGCGAGGAGGGCCTCGTGGGCCGCGAAGAAGGCGGACACCTCCTCGTCCTCGTGGACGAAGGGCTCGACGAAGCGGCGATCGTCCGCCACCCGCGCGTGGAACGGCACGTTCCACACCGCGCCGATGTGGCCCGTGCGCGCCAGCGCCAGCAGGAGGCCGGCCATCGTCGGCGGGACGTCCAGCCAGGGCCCACCGGAGGCGAGCTCGAGGGCCGCCGACAGGTCCTCCCCGGCCACCTCCGCCGGCGGGGCTGGTGTCTCGTCCAGCTGCCCCACGACCTCTAGGTCGAACCACGCGCCGAGGGCCTTGGCCACGATCGGCTGCCCCGCGTGCGTGTGCAGGATCACGCCCGTACTACGCTCGGAGGCCAACCGCGCCAGCAGATGCCACGGACCGCACCAGGCGTCGCTGTCCAGGCCTGCGAGGGCCTCGGCGTGGGCCACGATCAGCCGCTCGGCCGCGGGCTTCGCCGAGTCGTAGCTCAGCTCGCGGGCGTCCACGACAACGGCGTCGTCCCATGCAGCGGTGACGTCTGCGACCGCCTCGGTCGTCGCGAGGAGGACGTCGCGCCCCTGCGCTGCACTGTCGATGGCTCGTCGAACGCTCATCTACGATCCCTATTCCACGCGGTAGTTCGGCGCTTCCTTGACGATGATCACGTCGTGGACGTGGGACTCTCTCAGCCCAGCGTTGGTGATGCGGGTGAACTCCGCGCGCTGCTGGAAGGTCCCCAGATCGACGCACCCAGCATACCCCATGGACGCGCGGAGCCCGCCGACGAGCTGGTAGATGGACTCGCTGAGGGGGCCACGATACGGGACCCGCCCGACGATCCCCTCGGGGACCAGCTTGCTCGGGCCCTCGTCTTCCTGGAAGTAGCGGTCGCTGCTGCCGTCGCGCATGGCCTCCACCGAGCCCATGCCGCGGTAGACCTTGTACTGGCGGCCCTGGTACAGCACCACCTCGCCAGGGGACTCGTCTGTGCCGGCGAACAGCGAACCGATCATCACCGAGTCGCCGCCGGCCGCCACGGCCTTGGCCACGTCCCCGGAGAACTTGATTCCGCCATCGGCGATCACCTTCACGCCCCTGCGACGCGCCACCTCGACCACGTCGCGGATCGCGGTGACCTGTGGCACGCCCACACCCGCGACCACGCGCGTCGTGCAGATGGATCCTGGACCGATCCCCACCTTCACCGCATGGGCTCCAGCCTCGATCAGGGCCTCGGCCGCCTCGCCCGTGGCGATGTTGCCCGCCACCACCTGCGCGTCGGGGAACGTGCTGCGCACCTCCCGCACCGCCTGGATGACCATCTCGCTGTGCCCGTGGGCCGTGTCGAGGCAGATCACGTCCACGCCCGCGGCCACCAGCGCGTCGATGCGCTCGTCCCGATCGCCGCCCACGCCCACCGCCGCGCCCACCCGCAGGCGGCCGCGCTCGTCCTTGCAGCTGTTGGGGAACCGCTCGGTCTTCTCGATGTCCTTGACCGTGATCAGCCCCTGGAGGTTGCCCGAGTCGTCCACCACCAGCAGCTTCTCGATCTTGTGCTCGCCGAGGATGTCCTTGGCCTGGTCCAGGGTGGTCCCCCTGGGGACCGTCACGAGGTTCTCCGACGTCATCACCTGGGAGATGGGGTTGTCCAGGCCCTTGTGGAACCGCAGGTCGCGGTTGGTGAGGATGCCCACCAGCTTGGTGCCCCGCGTCACCGGCACGCCGCTGATCTGATACCGCCGCATCACGTCCAGTGCGTCGCGCACGGACCGCTCCGGATCCATGGTGATGGGGTCGGAGATCACGCCCGTGACCGTCTTCTTGACGATGGACACCTCGCGCGCCTGATCCTCGATGGACAGGTTCTTGTGGATGAACCCGATCCCGCCCTCCTGCGCCATGGTCGCCGCGGTGCGCGACTGCGTCACCGTGTCCATGGCGGCGCTGACCAGCGGGATGTTCAGCGCGATGGCCTCGGTCAGCTGCGCGCGCACGTCCGTGTCCTTGGGCAGGACCGAGCTGCGGGCAGGCCGGATCAGCACGTCATCGAAGGTCAACGCCAGGGGGATCTCCTCGCCGATCATGATTCCTCCAGGGAAGCCTTCTTCTACATCCGCGCCGAGGGTTTCTCAAGCTGGTAATATGTCCGTCATCGACTTACCGGGGACGAATCATGGGCGAAACGAATGGGACGTGCGTGGACTCCTCGTCCCGCATCGTCGGCGAGCTCCAGAGCGACGCAGACGTGCGCATCGACGGCCTCTTCGAGGGGACCATCCGGACGGCTGGATCGCTGACCATCGGGGACGTGGGAGAGGTCAAGGGTGACCTCTTCGGCGCGGACATCGTCGTGGACGGCAAGGTCACGGGCGACGTCCACGCCGCGGGTCACCTCAGCATCGGCCCGACCGGCGTCCTCATCGGGGACATCACCGCGGGCGGACTCTCCATCGCCGACGGCTCCACCTTCCGCGGGCAGGTCGAGATGTCCCGCGACCGCGGCGGTGACATCTCCCAGGAGGTCGCGCCCACCGGCGATCCCCTCGGCGTGGACCAGGAGTTCGATCCCACCCTCATCACCGAGGCCCTCGAGGTCCCGTTGCCCGCGTCCCTCGACGGCGAGGACGACGAGCCGCCGCTGTGGGACACCGACGAGCACCGCGCCGCCGAGTCCCGCGCCCTCATGGAGAGCGCCTACGCCGTCCCGGTCGGCAACGGCATCACCCCCACCCCCGACGACCTCGAGCCGCCACCGCGCCGCTCCATCGACCAGCTCCACATCCCCAAGAAGTAACGCGATCCGCGAACCCCCTACCCCATCGAGGCCATCATGACCGACCCCCGCACCCGGCTCATCCAGATCCTCAAGGACAAGAGCTACCGCAAGCGCAAGGTGATCCTCGCCTCCGGGCGCGAGTCCGACTTCTACGTCGACGGCCGCCAGACCACCCTCAACGCCGACGGCGCCCTCATCCTCGGCCGTATCCTCTTCGATTCGCTGATGCGCGACGATCCCCCCGTCGACGCCATCGCCGGCATGACGCTGGGCGCCGATCCCATCTGCACCGCCGTGAGCGTCGTCTCCGCCCTCGAGGGCCGCCCCATCCACGCGCTGCTCGTGCGCAAGGAGTCCAAGAAGCACGGCACGGGCAACCAGATCGAAGGGCTGGGCAACGTGCCAGCCGGCTCCCGCGTCGCCGTGGTGGAGGACACGTCCACGACGGGCGGCTCCGTGCTCAAGGCGGTCAAGGCCGCCGAGGCTGCGGGGATGATAGTTACGCGCGTGATCACCGTGGTGGACCGCCAGGAGGGGGCGGCGGAGAACGTGGCGGAGAACGGGTACCGCCTCGAGGCGCTGGTGACGAGGGAAGAGCTGGAAGGTTAGGAGCCTCTCGGAAGACTGGCCGACCCCCTCGTTGCCGTGGGTGTAGACTCGTGGGATGGACGGGAAAGGGGAGAGCCATGAGATGGACCTGGATCGTGTTCCTGGCGGTGCTGACGACCCTGGGTTGCGAGGGCGGCGGGAGCAGCAACCCGGGGGACGACGACGATGCGACGCCGGGCGACGACGATGATGCGACGCCCGGTGACGACGACGTCACCTCTGACGACGACGACACGACGGCGGGGGACGACGACACCGAGCAGCCTCTGACGTGGTACGAGGACCTGGACGGCGACGAGTACGGCAACGACGACTCGACGCTGGAGCAGGTGGATCAGCCCGAAGGATTCGTGGACGTGGGTGGGGACTGTGACGACGGAGACGCAGAGATCCACCCCGGCGCAGATGAGGGCTGCAACGGCACCGACAACGACTGCGACGGGTCCCCAGCGGACGACGAGGTGGACGGCGACGGCGACGGCGCCATGCTCTGCGACGGCGACTGCGACGACGGAGATCCAGGGGTTCACCCGGGCGCGCAGGAGGTCTGCGACCTGGTCGACAACGACTGCGACGGCGGCGTCGACTCGACCGACGCCTGCGGCTGCGAGCTCGAGACCTACCTCGGCGGCCTCTACCTGCTGTGCCACGCGACCCCCCGCACCTGGGAAGACGCGCGCGCGTACTGCACCGACCGCGGGTACGACCTGACGGGCGTGGTGGACGAGCTGGAGGGCGACTGGCTGTTCGGCGTCATCGAGGCGACGGCGCCCGGCAGCTACGCCGACGGCGAAGCCCACTGGTGGATCGGCCTCAACGACATCGACGCCGGCGGCTTCTGGGAGTGGATCAACGGCGAGGTCTCGTTCTACTCCGGCTGGGGCGAGGGCGAGCCCGAGGACATGCCCGGCTGGGAGGAGGACTGCGTCGTGCTGATCCAGGGTGGCGTCCTGGGCTGGGCGGACGCGTACTGCGAGATGGAGTCGGAGTTCGTCTGCGAGAGCCCCTGAGCGAAGAAGCCGACCGCCCCCTTCCCTACCACAGCAGATCCAGCGTGTACCGGCTCTCCTGGAAGCCGTGGACGGCGATGTAGATGGGATCGGGGCTGCTGAGCTCGCAGGTCTCGTAGGAGTCCGAGGCCCAGGGGCGGCAGTCGTAGTCGTCGAGGGTGGGCTGGTCGCCGGTGCGGACGTAGAGGTCGGCGTCGTTGGTGCCGGAGAGCGTGGCGAGCAGGCTCTGGCCCTCGTGCAGCGAGAAGGGGCCGTAGTGATGCCACTCGTCCTCCTCGACGGTGTCGCTGTAGCTCGCGCCGCCGTACTCGTCGCCGAAGCCGGCGCGGTACTGGGCCTCGACGTGGGCCTGATAGCCCAGCACGAAGTCCGTGAACATGTCCGAGACGGCGTCGAACATCGTGTCCTCGATGATCCAGCCGTCGCTGGGCAGCAGCGGGATGAGCCCGCCGAGGCCGCGGATGACGTGGGCGGAGTGGAACATCACCAGCGTGGAGTCGTCGTCGTAGCGGCCGAAGCTGACGCTGCCGACGTCGGCGTCGGTGGTGTCGTTGTCGCTGTGGTAGACGCGCCAGTAGACCTTGGCGTGGTCCTCGTCGCGCACCACGATCTCGGCCTTGGTCATGTCGTTGTTGACGGGGTCGTAGTCGAGGCCGGGGAAAGCGCTGAGCACCATCCGCTCGTACTGGCCGCCGTCCACGCCCGGCATCCTCAGCAGCTCGCCGCCGAGGTAGTGGGCGAGGTTGGGACCCCAGAACTCCGGCGGCATGATGGCGATGAAGTCCTCGTAGGGGACCTCCACCAGGCCCAGCGTCAGCTCGACGCCCATCTCCTGGGCGGACTCGCCGCTGTACTCCACCACGTCCTGGTTCCAGGTGTACGACACCACGGCGCGAAGCTGCTCGCGGGACAGCTCCCCCAGCGACCCGGCGATGTCCTCGGGCACGTCCGACTGGTACGCGTCCACCACCTCGACGATGTCCTCGAACTCGGACTCGTCGGGGTGCCAGCTGATCGAGAAGTCATCGACACTACCGAACCAGTCCACGCGCTCGGCCTTGTCGTCGGCAGGCGCGGGCGCCTCGGGCGGACAGCCGGTCAGGGCCAGCGCAGGAATGAGGGCGATGCTGAGTGTCTGGAGCGTTCTGAGCGTGTCCATGATGGCCTCCCTCTCGGATACTCCCCTATACAGAGCAAGATGCGGGCCAAACGGAGGGAGGCCGCCACGATCGTGTGAGCTGTTGTTTTTACTGTTGTTTTTGACTTCCAGGCCAGGATTTTCGGCTGGCACACGGTGTGACAGGTGCCGAGACCTCGTGTGTCACATCTCCCGTCTCTTCACCCTCTCGCGCGACCTCACCTCCCCTGCTCCACCGCCACCGGCGAGTGATCCACCCCCCGCCGCACCACCGTATCCACCAACCACGCCTCATCCGTCTCCGGACAGTCGATGTTGTAGTGCAGCCCCCGGCTCTCTCTCCGCAGCTGCGCGCACCGGGTCACCAGCGAAGCCACCACCGCGATGTTCCGCAGCTCCAGCAGGTCCCCGGTCAGGTGGAAGTCCCAGTAGTACTGGGTGATCTCCTCGGACAGCATCTCGAGCCGGCGCATGGCCCGGCTCAGCCGCTTGTCGGAGCGGACGATGCCCACGTAGTTCCACATGCACCGTCGGATCTCGTCCCAGTTGTGGGCGACGACGACCATCTCGTCGGGCTCGGTGGCTTGACCGGGGTCCCACGAAGGGACGTCGGGGCGCTGGGCAGCGCGGCCCTCTTCGAGGGCAGCCAGGCCGACGGCGGCGGCCCGTGTCGAGAAGACGGCGGCCTCGAGCAGTGAGTTGGAGGCGAGGCGGTTGGCGCCGTGGACGCCGGTGTGGGCGCTCTCGCCGCAGGCGTAGAGGCCGGGGAGGTCTGTGAGGCCGTCGTGGTCGGTGCGGACGCCGCCGCAGAAGTAGTGGGCGGCGGGGACGACGGGGAGGGCCTGCCGGGTGAGGTCGAAACCCCACCGCTGGCAGGCGGCGTGGATGCGGGGGAAGCGCTCGCGGAGAAAGTCGGCCTCGAGGTGGGTGCAGTCGAGGAGGACATGGTCCTCGCCGCGGGCCTTGAGCTCGTGGTCGATGGCGCGGGCGACGATGTCGCGCGGCGCGAGCTCGGCGCGCTCGTCGTAGCGGTCCATGAAGCGGGTGCCGTCGAGGAGGCGGAGCTGGGCGCCCTCGCCGCGGATGGCCTCGCTGATCAGGTAGTTCTTGGCCTCGGCGTGGAACAGGCAGGTGGGATGGAACTGGACGAACTCCATGTTGGCGACGGTGGCGCCGGCGCGGTAGGCCATGGCGATGCCGTCGCCGGAGGCGACGTCGGGGTTGGAGGTGTAGAGGTAGACCTTGCCGGCGCCGCCGGTGGCGAGCAGGGTCACCGAGGCCTCGAAGGTCAGGACGCGGCCGGTGCCGGGCTCCAGCACGTAGGCGCCGAGGACACGGTCGTCCCCTCCGCCGAGCTTCTGCGACGTGATCAGGTCGATGGCGGCGTGGTCGGGGAACAGCTGGATGTTGTCGTGGCGCTGGGCGGCGCGCAGCAGCGCCCGGTGGAGCGCGTGGCCGGTGATGTCGCCGGCGTGGAGCACGCGGCGCTCGCTGTGGCCGCCCTCGCGGCCCAGATCGAACCCAGCGGGGGCGTCGGCCTTGCGGGTGAAGTCCACACCCAGATCGATGAGGCGCTGGACCTGGCGGGGCCCCTCGCGGACGCACAGGGCGACGGCGTCGCGGTCGTTGAGCTCGACGCCGGCCTCGATGGTGTCGCGGATGTGCGCCTCGAACGAGTCGGGGGCCTGCCACACCGCGGCGATACCGCCCTGGGCGTAGCGAGTCGCAGCCTCCTCGAGCTCGCGCTTGGCCAGGATCGCGACGGAGCCGTGGTTCGCCACCTCGAGGGCGTAGTTGAGCCCGGCGATGCCGCAGCCGATGACGAGAAAATCGACCTGGATCCGACCGCCGTCCACGGGTGGTTCTCCCTTCACGTGCGCCGCCTGGCGGCGCTGGGTCCGTGTTGACGCAGGGGGGGTCGCACTATACCATCGGGCCACTGTGGCAGCCATGCGCACCCTCCCGCTGACGGCGCTGATCTCCTCCCTGCTGAGCCTCACCTGCCCCGCGAACGCGGAGGTGATCTTCCGCGGCGAGGAGGACGACGGCTCGATCACGTTCACCCACTACGGCGACCGCGACAGCCTCGAGGTCTTCATCGACGAGGAGATCGGGGATCGTCCGGCGGAGATGGCCGCCATCGATCCGGCGACGGCGTACGCCAACCTGGACCGCTTCGACGAGCTGATCCTCGCGGCGGCGAGCCGCCATGATGTCCCGCCGGCGTTGATCAAGGCCGTAGTACTGGTGGAGTCGGGGTTCAACCCCAACGCGCTGAGCCCCAAGGGCGCCATGGGGCTGATGCAGCTGATGCCCGGCACGGCACAGGAGTTGGGGGTCACCGACGCCTACGATCCGTCGCAGGCCATCGACGGCGGGACCACGTACCTGCGCAAGATGCTGAATCGATTCAACGGCAGCCGGACCAAGGCCATCGCGGCGTACAACGCTGGGCCGGGCGCCGTGGACAAGCACGGCGGCGTGCCCCCCTTCGAAGAGACCGAGTTCTTCGTACGCAACGTCACACGTTTCTTCGACTACTTCTCCAACGAGCGGCCGGTCTGGACGTCCCGATGAAGCCCATCGCCAAGCAGGCCTTCTGGAACATCCCCAACAGCCTCACCGTGGCGCGCTGCGCGGCCGTGCCGTTCGTGGCGTTCCTGCTGATGTTCACCGGCTACTGGTGGAACCTGGTGGCGTGCATCGTGTTCGTGGTCGCCTCGATCACGGATCTCGTGGACGGCTACCTGGCGCGGCGACTCGATCTGGAGTCGACCATCGGCGCGTTCCTCGATCCCCTCGCCGACAAGCTGCTGGTCATGACCTGCATGATCATGCTGGTCCCCCTCGACCGGCTGCCGGCGTGGATGGTGGTCATCTTCCTGGCGCGGGAGATCTCGGTGACGGCTCTGCGCGGTATCGCCGCGTCCGAGGGCATCATCATCGCGGCGGGATCGCTGGGCAAGTACAAGACCGCGTTCCAGACCGTGGCGCTGGGGTTCCTCATCTACCACTGGAACGAGTTCGGGGTGAACGTGCACAGCGTGGGGATCGTGCTGATGTGGATCGCGCTCGTGTACGCCCTGGCCAGCGGCTACAAGTACCTCATGGGCTTCGTCCGCGCGACCGTCATCCTCTAGAAGATCGACCCCCCGGCCGCTGTAGCTCCTTGACCGCCCGGAACCCCACGTTGACCTCCACGTCGGCGGGGTTGAGCCCGTAGCGGTTGCACACGCGCGTGTAACTCTCGCTGAGGTTCCAGGCGCCGCCGCGCACCACGCGCTGACCGCGGGCCTCGTCGAACCAGTCGTCGCACCACTCCCGGACACCGCCGGCCATGTCGCGCACGCCGTAGGGGGAGCTGTCGATGGGGAAGGCGCCGATGGTCTCGAGGTTGGGCCGCTCGGCGCGGGATTCGTCGTTCTTGCAGAAAACGTGATCGAAGCGGTCGCCCCAGGGATAGAACCGGCCGTCCACGCCGCGGGCAGCCTTCTCCCATTCGGCCTCGGTCGGGAGGCGATAGCGGGCCTCGTCCTGGCTGGACAGCCACGCGAGGTAGACCTCGGCGTCCTCCCGGCTGACGCCGAACACGGGGAAGCTGGCGTCCATCAGGTTGTTCTGACGGTCGAACGCCGGCATGAAGTACTTGCCGTCGGGGCCGCGGGTGAACAGGGGGTCGATGCCGCCGGGCTGACGGGGCACCCGGAACTGGGCCGTCATCGGGTCGTCCACGGCCAGGGCGTTGATGAACTCGAGGTACTGGCCCAGGGTCACGGGGAAGCGCGCGATGGCGAAGTCGGACACGTGCACCATGGCGCGCTCGACCGCGTCGAAGGCCTGCATGTCCCCGCCCATGATGAACGGACCGCCGGGGACGAAGCGATAGTCGTCACCCACCGCGTCGGCCGGGTACATCTGGACGCGCACCAGCAGGTGCTGTCGACGGCCCACGAACACGGGCCTCAGGACGGTCCCCATGCCCTCGGCGCTCAACCGCAGGCGGTAGCTGCCCATGGCCAGGGGGACCTTGCGCAGCGGCGTGCGGCCGAGATCCCGGACCTCGACCGGCGCCAGGATACGGTCCTGCTCCTCGATCCTCGAGAGCTCGACCGTGGCGTCGCGCGGCGTGGTCTCCACGCTCAGCGCGCCGTCCCCCTTGAGGTACTTGGCGTAGGAGCCGTCGTCGTACAGCTCGGTGAGGTTGCGGTAGTACCGCATCTCCTTGGCGTCGCGCCGCTGCTCCGATTCCTGGAACCTGTGCCAGTACAGCGACGCCAGCCCGCGCCGGGCCTTCTGGTTCTCCGGGTCGTACCCCAGCGCCTGCACGTAGCGGTCCACGGCGGCGCCGAAGGTGTCGATGGACTCCACGTCCTTGCTCAGGGACGTCTCCTCCATGGCCCAGATGGGTCGCTTCTGATCCACGTCGTCCCAGGGATTGACGCCCCGCGAGGCCTCCCAGTAGCTCTGACGCAGGGTGGCGCACTCGCGGCGGAGGCCCTCGTACTGCTTGGCGAGGCGGTGGCCCTCGCGCACCTTGAGCGCGGCCTGCTTGCGGCGCTTGGTGCCCTCCAGGAAGTCGTCCAGATCCTGGTAGATGTCCATGGCCGTGGTGTACCGGTCGTCGCGGTCCTTCTGGAGGCACTTCATCGTGATGACCTCCAGCTCCTCGGGGATGTTCTTCTCCCCCACCCGCTCCCTGGGCGACACGATGGGCTGGCGGACCACCGCCCGGATCACCTTCATCGGGTCCTTGCCCATGTGGGGGCGCCTCAGACAGAGGATCTCGTAGAGGATCACGCCGATGGAGTAGACGTCGGAGCGCTCGTCGATGAGGTCGATGCGGCCCATGGCCTGCTCGGGCGACATGTACGCGGGGGTGCCCTTGATCGTGCCGGCCAGGGTCTCCTCGGTGCTCGTGCGCGAGCGGTCGGTGCTGACCACGAGATCGTCGGAGTGCCGGTCGGGGGTTCCCTGCACCTTGGCGAGGCCCCAGTCCATGACCACGACCTCGCCGTAGTCGCCGAGCATGATGTTGGCGGGCTTGAGGTCCCGGTGCACCACGCCCCGGGAGTGGGCGAAGCCGACCCCCTGGCAGACCGACTGCACGATGCTGATCATGCGGTTGCGGTTGAAGTTGTCGCGGATCGACGGGATGCCCTTGCGCAACCCGACGATGATCTGCTCCAGCGTGCGGCCCTCCACCAGCTTCATGGTGAAGTAGACCTCGCCGTTCTCGAGGGTACCCAGCTCGTGCACGGGCACGATGTTGGGGTGCTCGAGCTGTCCTGTGACCTGCACCTCCTCGATGAACCGCTCCAGCTCGCGGGGGCTGGCCTTGGTCCCCGACTTCAACCGCTTCAGGGCCACGCGGCGGCCGATGTCCGTGTCGTGGACCACCGAGACCACGCCGTGGCCCCCCTTGCCCACGGCCCGGCCGAATCGGTAGCGGTTGCTCGCGGAGTCGCGCGGCGTCACCCGCTGGCCGTCCTCGCTCACGTCGATGCGCGGGGCCTCGAGATCGAACCGCTCGCGCAAGGACAGGATGATCGACCGGTTGTTGGGGATCCCGTCGGCGCCGCCGCGCTTGCCCTCGCGCCCCTTCGGTCCGTTGGCTGCGGTGGGGCCGCCGTCCGGATCGCCGGACATGGACTCCATCGGCTCGTGGCGCTGCATGAGGCTGGCGAGGCGGCTGCTCTGACTCCCCAGGGAGTCCGGGATCAGGTCCTCCACCGCGGCGTCGAGGCGGATCAGCCCGTCGTCGTCCAGGTACCCCAGGGAGGCGAAGACGTCGACGATGCTGGTGTGCTTCTCGGTGTCGGCCAGCACGCGCAGACCCATGCGCAGCTGCCGCTCGTCCACGAACCCGAGGGCCTGCGCCAGGCTGCCGATGCGGAGTTCCCGCTCCAGTGTCATCCAACCCCCTGATTCAAGTGGGCGATCATACCACGTGGTCCGCTCTGCAGCCTCCCGCGACCGCGGAATCCCGGGGTGCCCTCGTCTGTTACTATGCCGGCAGCGTGCCCCTCGGGGACGCGAACCGGGAAGGACGAAGGGCATGGTCGAGCACACCTGGTGCGAGGTGGACCGAGGCGCGCTGGCGCACAACATCGGTGAGCTGCGCGCCGTGACGGGCTCCGATCCCCTGCTCGCGCCGGTCGTGAAGGCCAACGCCTACGGCCATGGACTGGAGATCGCGGCGCGGGCCTTCCTCGATGCCGGCGCGGACTGGTTGTGCGTCAACGCCCTGTACGAGGCCCGGCGGCTGCGCGACGCGGGTGTCCAGGAGCCGCTGTACGTGATGGGGGTCGTGCCGCCCGAGGCGTGCGCCGAGGCCCTCGAGCTGGACTGCGAGTTCGTGGTGTACGATCCGGCCGTCGTCCAGGCCGCCGCCGACGCCGCGCGCCGGCTCGGCCAGGGCCCCGCGAGGCTTCACCTGAAGCTGGAGACGGGCAACAACCGCCAGGGCTTGCGGGACGACGAGGCCCTGGCCCTGGCGCAGCGTATCCACGGGCAGGACCACGTGGTCCTGGCGGGGATGGCCACCCACTTCGCGGACGTGGAGGACACCACGGACCACACCTTCGCCCGCGAGCAACGGCGGATCTTCGGCGCGTTCGTGGAGCGTCTCGCGGACGAGGGGATACGCCCCGAACGCCTCCACGTGAGCAACTCGGCGGCGACCATCCTGTGGCCCGAGGTCCACATGGATCTGGTGCGCGCGGGGATCGCCTGCTACGGCATGTGGCCCTCCACCGAGTCCTACGTCTCGGCCGTCGCCGCCGGTCGCGCCCGCTGCGACCTCCGCCCCGCCATGACCTGGAAGAGCCGTATCGCCCAGGTACGCGCCACGCCGTCGGGCGAATACGTGGGCTACGGCCGCACCTACCGCACCACCCACCCGACCCACCTCGCCGTGGTGCCCGTGGGGTACTACGACGGATACCCGCGCTGCCTGAGCAACCTGGCCCACGTCCTGGTCCGCGGCTGCCGGGCCCCGGTGCGCGGGCGGGTCTGCATGAACATGATCATGATCGACACGACCCACATCCCCGGCGCGGCCACCGGTGACGAGGTCGTGTTGATGGGGCGTCAGGGGGAGGAGCAGGTCAGCGCCGAGCAGATGGCGGGCTGGGCCGACACGATCAATTACGAGATCACGACGCGGATCAACGAACGGATTCCCCGGTTGGAGGTCTGACGGCGGCTACCTCAGCCGTCCTTCTCCTCGACCTTGCTCAGCCGATAGCGGAACTGCCGGAACGTGATCCCCAGCAGCGTTGCCGCGTCTTTCTTCTTGCCCCCGGTGCGCTTGAGGGCCTCGTCGAACATGACGCGCTCGAGCTGCCCGATGAGGCCGTCCAGCTCGACGCCCTCCTCCGGGAAGGCCGGGACGCCGAAAAGGAGCTCCTCGCCCGCGAAGGAGGCAGTGGCGCTGGGCATCAGCTCGCCCTGGAGACTCGACAGGGCGATGTCCTCGCTGCCCAGGGCCACGCATCGCTCGATGATGTTCTCCAGCTCGCGGACGTTGCCGGCGTATTCGTAGGCCAGCAGGGTGCGGACGGTCGGAGCGCTGAGCTCCGTACGGTCCACGCCGTACTCCTTGGCGTACTTGCGCAGGAAGTGGGCGACCAGCGCGGGGATGTCCTCCCGGCGTTCCCGCAGCGGCGGGATATGGATGGGCACCACGTTGAGCCGGTAGAAGAGGTCCTCGCGGAAGCGCCCGGCCGCCACCTCGACCTCCAGCTCCAGGTTGGTCGCGGCGATGATTCGCGCGTCCACCTTCACCTCTTCGAGGCCGCCCACGGCCTTGATCCGCCGCTCCTGGATCGCGCGCAGCAGCTTGACCTGCGTGCTCAGGGGCAGCTCGCCGATCTCGTCGAGGAACAGGGTCCCCCCCTCGGCGGCCTCGAACAGGCCCTTCTTGTTGGACACGGCGCCGGTGAACGACCCCTTCTTGTGTCCGAACAGCTCGCTCTCGATGAGGGTCTCGGGGATGGCGCTGCAGTTGATGCCCAGGAAGGGCAGGTCGGCGCGGTTGCCGCTGAAGTGGATGGCGCGGGCTACCATCTCCTTTCCGGTGCCGCTCTCGCCGGTGAGCAGGACGTTGATGTGCGTGTCCTTGACGCGTTCGATCAGCTCGAACACCCGCTGCATGGGCTGGGACGAGCCGATGATGTTCTGGTAGCGGCCGCTCGCCTTGAGCTGGCGCCGCAGCAGGATGTTCTCCTGGGTGAGGCGACGCCGGGACAGCGCCTTGTCCACGATCAGCTGCAGCTCGTCGATCTTGAAGGGCTTGATCACGTAGTCGAAGGCGCCGCGCTTCATCGCCTCGACCGCGCTGTCGGTGGTGGCGTAAGCGGTGATCATCACCACCTCGGTGTGCGGCGCCACCTGCTTGACGCGCTTGAGCACGTCCATGCCGCTGATCTGCGGCATCTTCATGTCGGTGATGACCAGATCGAACTCGTGGCGTTCGAGGAGCTTGAATGCGTCCATGCCGGACGCCGCCGCCCTGACCTGATGGCCCGACCGCTCGAGCATGATCGACAGGAACTGGCGGACGCTCAGATCGTCGTCGACCACCAGGAGATGTCCGCCCGTCTCCTCCATGAGCCCTAGCCTTCCACCACAGCAACGTCACCCGCGCCGGGCCGAGGTTCCTCGCTCCCGGGCACGGGCAGGCGAATCTCGAAGGTGGTCCCCATGTCCTCTCCGGTCATCGCCTCGATCTGCCCCCCGTGATCCTGAATGATCCGGCGACTAATGGCCAGCCCCAGCCCCGTACCGCCAGACCGCCGAGTGTAGAACGGATCGAAGATCCGGTCGATCGCGTCGGTGGGAATCCCCTCGCCCGTGTCCTCGATCCGGACGCACAGCGTGTCGTGGGCCGCGTCGTCTTCGCCTGCGCGGCGCTCGGTGGACACCCTCAGCGTGCCACCGTGGGGCATGGCCTCGATGGCGTTGTTGAAGAGGTTCCAGAACACCTGGTGCAGGCGGTCCTGGTCCGCCTCGATCTCCGGTCGGAAGGCGTAGTCCTCCTCGATGACCAGATCCGCGTGGGCGTGGCCGTTCTGCCGCAGCAACTGCAGGGTCTGGGCGATGCAGGCGTCCACCTGCAACAGGGTCAAGGACATGGGGCGGTCCCGCGCCAGCCCGAGGAAGTTGCTGACCAGTCCGTTGAGGCGGTCCGCCTCGCGGACCATGATGTCCAGGAGCTTGCGGTCCTGCTCGGAGGTCCTGGTGTCGCTCGCCATCAACTGGGCCGATCCGGAGATGGCCGCCAGCGGGTTGCGGATCTCGTGGACGATGGCTGCGGAGAGCTTTCCCACCTGGGCGAGGTGACGCTCTCGCTCGAGCCGGTCCTCCATCTTCCTGAACCGGGTCTGGTCGTCGAAGATCAGGATCTTGCCGCTGATCCTGCCGCGGTTGTCCCGCAGCGTGGACACCGCGTGCCGGAGGTAGCGGCGCTCCCCCGACGGGAGCCGGACGAAGGCCTCCCACGTGTGGCTGTCCGCCATCCACGCGGCCGCGTCGTCCTCCTCCCCCACCAGCACGGAGAGGGACTCGAGGTACTGGCTGGTCTTGGGGAGGATCTCGTCCACGTGGGTGTTCAGGGCGTCGCGCGCGTCCGCGCCGGTGATGGACGACGCCGATCGGTTGAAGGACGTGATGTGCCCGGTGTCGTCCACCGTGAGGATGCCGCTGCCGATGTTCTCGATGATGTTGCCGTACAGTTCGCGCAACGCGGCCAGGTCGATGCCGGCCCTGCGCAGCGCGATCTGGCTCTCCTGCAACCTCGACGCCAGCGTCCCGGACAGCCAGGCGATGAGGTAGAAGCCCATGATCTGGACCGTCACCTGGCTCACCCGGTAGGCGAGGCCGGGATCGTCCATCAACCTCGTCCCCTCGATCCCGACCTGGATCGGCTCGAAGTCCAGCAGGTGCAGGCCCAGCGCCGAGAGGTAGGCGACCGTCGCCATGGTGGCGACCACCAGGGCGCCCCGGGTGCGGAGGATCAGCCCGCCGGCGAGGATGACGAAGATGTAGGTGTACGCGAAGAGGCTCTCGGAGGAGCCGGTGAACACCACGACCACGGAGATCGACAGCACGTCGAGCAGGAACTGGCTGTAGCTGAAGATCGCCATGTTCTCGATGCGATCGAGGCGCTGGGCGAAGAACGCGGTGATCCCGTAGGCGACGATGAACAGCGGGTAGAACAGGGGCAGCGTGCCCAGATCGATCTGGAGCGTGAACAGCAGCCAGGTCGCCAGCCCGAACAGCAGGGTGACGATGATCAGGCGGACGAGCAGATAAGTGCGCATGCGCGCGCGCGGGATGTCGCGCTGCTTCGGTGCGATCGGTGCGCCGGGGTGTTCCGGGGACGTGGGACTATCCAGCGAGAGCTGAGGCTGCCTTGAACATGGGGAGGTACATGGCGATGACGAAGAACGCGATGGTTCCGCCGAGGCCGACGAGCAAGATGGGCTCGAGGGCCGAGGTCAGCGCGCCGACCGCGGCCTCGGTCTCGTCCTCGTAGAAGTCGGCGATCTTGCCGAGCATCGTGTCCAGGGCGCCGGTGGCCTCACCGACGGAGATCATCTGGCACACCATCTGGGGGAAGACCTTGGACTCGGCCAGCGGCTCGGCGATGGTGCGACCTTCGGAGATACTCTCGCGGGTATCCATCACCGCCCGCTCGATGACCTTGTTTCCCGCGGTCTTGGAACAGATCTCCAGGGCGTCGAGGATGGGGACGCCGGAGGAGATCATCGTACCGAGGGTGCGGCAGAACCGAGCCACCGAGGACTTGACCATCAGGTCGCCGAGGATGGGGAGTTTCAGCGCAATCGTGTCGCGGAGCAACTGCATCTTCTCGTTGCGCATCAACGCGCGGTAGGTCAGCGGGATGGCGATGACCACGATGATCACCACGTAGAAGTATGCGACCAACCAATCGCTCATCGCCACGAGGATGGCCGTGGGCAGGGGCAGCTCCACCCCCATCTCGGAGAACATCTTGTTGTACATGGGCACGACCTTGTACAGCAGGAGCACCACACAGCCGATGGAGACCATGAACACCACGATGGGATAGGTCATGGCTCCCTTGACCTGTCCCTTGAGCTTCTGGTTCTTCTCGATGTACGCCGCGAGGCGGTTGAGGATGGTGTCCAGGATACCGCCGATCTCGCCGGCGGAGACGAGGTTGACGTACAGCTCGTCGAAGGTCTTGGGGAATTTGCGCAGGGCGTCGGCGAAGGTGGCGCCACCCTCGACGGTCTCCTTGATGACGGTGAGTTCCTTGCGGAACGTGGGGTTGGCCGCCTGCTCGGCCTGGATGTCCAGGCACTGGACCAGGGGCAGACCCGAGTCGATCATGGTGGCGAACTGCCGCGTGAAGATGACGAGGTCCTTCTGATTCACCCCGCCCATGCCGGGGATGGCCAGTTCGGACTGGAGTATTCCCGCCTTCTTGAGACTCGAAGGGGTGATCTGCATTCCACGCAGTTTTGCGTGAGCGGCCTCTTCCGAATCGGCCTCGACCTTCCCCTTCTTCATCTGGCCGTTGGCCGTCTTGCCCTCGTACATCCACGTCGGCATGCGTACCCTCCGCCTGGGGCCGAACACACGGGTGCCCCAATGCAAGCCGCATTGTACCTCAAAGCGGCCGCCAAGCGGCGATTACCTTTTGTCTGAAGCGCGCGCGAATGCGCGACACGCTCACGCACGGCGTGAGGAGCTACTTCTTCTTGCGGTTCTTCGGATCCGGGATCTTGGGCTGGTCCACCGCGGTCGGCGCGGTCGCGCCGCCGGTGGGGTCGATGCCGGCGTTGGCCATCATCGCGCGCATCTCCTCGGGATCGGAGCAGCGGGCGATGGTGTCTTCGAGGGTGATCTTCCCCTCCTGGTACAGGTCGAGCAGCGCCTGGTTCATGGTGCACATGCCGCTGCGCTCCTGCCCCGCCTGCATCGCGTTGTGGATCATGTGGATCTTCTCGTCGCGGATCATGTTCCGGATGGCCATGTTCGGGACCATCACCTCCGCGGCGAGGGCGCGACCACCGCCGATGCGCGCCAGCAGCTGCTGGCTGATCACGCCCTCGAGGACGAAGCTCAGCTGGGCGCGCACCTGGGGCTGCTGGTAGGGGGGGAACACGTCGATGATCCGGTTGATGGTCTGGACGCACGAGTTGGTGTGCAAGGTGGCGAAGACCAGGTGGCCGGTCTCGGACACGGTCAGCGCCGCCTCCACCGTCTCGATGTCACGCATCTCGCCGATGAGGACCACGTCCGGATCCTGGCGCAGGACGTACCGTAGCGCGCCCTTGAACGAGGCGGTGTCCGCGCCCACCTCCCGCTGATTCACCAGGCACTTGCGGTGCTGGTGCAGGTACTCGATGGGGTCCTCGATGGTGAGGATGTGCCCGCTCTCGGCGCGGTTGATGCGGTCGATCATCGACGCCAGGGTGGTGGACTTGCCCGATCCAGTCGGGCCGGTCACGAGAACCAGGCCGCGCGGCTTGTGGCACAGCTGGGGAACGATACCGGGTAGCCCCAGCACATCCATGGCGGGGATGTTGTAGGGGATGGTCCGGAACGCCCCGGCCACCGCGCCCTTCTGCACGTACACGTTGGCGCGGAACCGGCTCAGGCCGCGGATGCCGAAGCTGAGGTCGAGCTCCCGGTCCTCCTCGAAGCGCTGACGCTGCTGATCGGTGAGGATGGAGTAGCACAGCTCCTTGGTCTCCGAGCCGCTGAGGCTCGCCGTACCCACGGGCTTGAGCCCGCCGTCCACGCGGAGCTGCGCCGGAGCGCCGGCGGTGATGTGCAGATCGCTGGCCCCCCGGTCGATCATCTGCTTGAGGAGCTGATGGAGCGAAGGCATCGGACCTCGCGTTGCGCCCCGGGGTGATCCCCTAGTCGGGCGCGGTCATGCGGACCACCTCTTCGATGGTGGTCTCTCCGATTGCGAGCTTGGTCAAGGCGGCCTGTCGCAGGGTCTTCATCCCCTGCCGGATGGCCTCCCGCTTCACCTCGAGGGTCGAGGCGCCGTTGAGCACGAACTCCCGGATCTCCTCGGTCATCGGCATGACCTCGTAGCAGGCGCTGCGGCCCTTGTATCCGGTGTTGTTGCAGGTGCGGCAACCCGTGCCCTGCATCACGTCGAAGTCCTCCACGTCCTCCGGCTTCACGCCGAGGTCGAGGAGGGTCTGCTCGGTGACCTCCACGGACTCCTTGCAGTCGCTGCAGGTGCGGCGGACCAGGCGCTGGGCGCCGATCATCAGCACCGAGCTGGACACGAGGAACGGCTCGATACCCATGTTGAGCAGGCGGCTGATGGAGCTGGGCGCGTCGTTGGTGTGCAGCGTGGACAGCACGAGGTGGCCGGTGAGGGCCGCCTTGATGCCGATCTCCGCTGTCTCGAAGTCTCGAATCTCACCCACGAGGATGATGTCCGGGTCCTGCCGGAGGAACGATCGAAGCGCTGTGGCGAAGTTGAGCCCGATGTCGTCCGCCATCTGCACCTGGTTGATGCCGAACAGGTTGTACTCGACCGGGTCCTCGGCCGTGGAGATGTTGGTGGTGCTCTTGTTGAGCTCGGACAGCACCGAGTACAGCGTCGTGGTCTTTCCGGAGCCGGTGGGGCCCGTGATCAGGATCATCCCGTAGGGCTGGTAGATGGACTCCTTGAACTTCTCCAGCGTGCGCTCCTCGAAGCCCAGCTTGGTCATGTCCAGCTGCAGGTTGGACTTGTCGAGGAGTCTCAGCACGACCTTCTCGCCCCAGATGGTGGGCAGGGTCGAGACGCGAAAGTCCATCTCGCGGTTCTTGCCCAGCTTCATCTTGATACGGCCGTCCTGGGGGAGCCGCCGCTCGGCGATGTCCAGCGAGGCCATGATCTTGAGACGTGACGTGATGGCCGACTTGAGCTTCACCGGCGGCTTCATCACCTCGTAGAGCATGCCGTCGATGCGGTAGCGGATGCGGAAGCTCTTCTCGAAGGGCTCGCAGTGGATGTCCGAGGCGTTCTTGCGGATGGCGTCCATCAGGATCAGGTTCACCAGCTTGATGACCGGCGCGTCGCCCGCGGACTTCTCCAGGTCCAGGACGTTCAGGTCGTCCTCGTCCTCCTCGTCGAACTCGACCTCGCCGTCCTCGAAGTCGTCCATCACGTCGTCGAAGTTGACGCTGGTGTTGTAGTACTTCTCCTCCGCCCCCTCGATGTCCTCCTCCGAGGCCACGACGATCTCGACGTTGTAGCCGGTGAGGAACTTGATGTCGTCCACCGCGAAGATGTTCGACGGGTCCGCCATGGCCACGATCAGGGTCGAGCCGGTGCGGTTGACCGGGATCACCTTGTGCTTGTGGACCACCTCTCGCGGGATCAGCGCGATGGTCTCGTTGTCGATGTCGAACTCGCGCAGATCGATGGCCGGGACGCCGTACTGCTTCGAGAGGAACGCGGTGAGCTCGTTCTCCTCCAGGAAACCCAGCTTGGCCAGCTCGGCGCCCAGGCGGCCACCGGACCTGCGGGTTTGCTCCATGGCTTCCTGGAGCTGGAGCGGAGTGATCAGCTCCTCGCGGACGAGGAGTTCACCGAGACGGTCCGATTCTGGTGGCATGCTGGCGATCCCTGATGGCTGTTGACGCCGACCCCGGCGCGCAGACGCTCACGGCTGTCCGTAGGAAATTCTGCAGTTCCGCGGCGGAAGCGTCAAGCTCACCGAAGGTGGCCTGCCCCGGTGGCGAGCACGACCGTGGGGATGGACGTGGCTCCGTGGTACGCTACGCGGCGACGTTCGCATCCGGAGGAAAGCATGAGCGATGTCGCCCGAATGACCACCGACCCTGCCCGCGTGAACCGGCTGCTGGCCATCGTCTGCGACGTGGACGGAACCCTCACCGACGGTGGACTCGTGCTCGGGCCGCGCGGCGACGAGCTGAAACGTTTCGACGTCCGGGACGGCCTGGGCACGCTGATGGCCCTGCGCGCCGGGTTGAAGTTCTTTTTTCTCTCCAGCCGCCTGTGCGCGGCCACCCGGCGACGGGCCCGCGAGCTCGGTGTGACCGAGGCCGTCCCGGGTCACCCGACCAAGGTGGCGGCGTTCGACGATCTGCTCGCTCGCCACGGCCTGAAGGACCAGCACGTCTGTTACATCGGCGACGACCTCACGGACCTGGTGCTGGTGAAGCGGGTCTCCCTCGGCGTGGCCGTGGCGGATGCCCACGAGCTGCTCCGCCGGGACGCCGATCTCGTGGCCGAGTCCGCGGGCGGCCACGGCGCCGTGCGGGAGATCGTCGAGCTCATCTTGCAGGTGCGCGGCGACTGGGAGCGGATCGTCCGGGGCATGGATCCCGATTTCGACGGGAAGATGTAGGCGGCATGCCGCACCGGGTCTTCATCTACGCCGCTTGTTTGTACTGCAAGCCGAGCGAGGTCCTGAGCTCGCGCCTCGTGGACTACCTCCACCGCAACGGCCACGAGGTGGTGTCCGAGCTGCGGCGCGCCGACCACGTGTTCGTCAACAGCTGCGGCTACGACGACATCCACGAGCGGATCTCGCTGGAGCTCTACCGCACCGCCTTCCGGGACAAGACCCCCGCGACGCGCGTGATCGCGGTGGGGTGCCTCAACCGCATCGACCCGGAGCTGCTGCGACGGGAGTTCCCCGAGCTCGTGCTGGTGGACGACCTCGAACAGCTGGATCGCTGGTTCCTCGGCGGAGCGCTGGACCGCCAGGTCCCCGCCCGGGAGGTCCGTGAGGCCATCTGCGACGAGGATCTCTACCGCCACATCCACCACCTCGAGGAGCCACGGGAGACCGAGAGCCTGCGCACGCGGGCGTTCTTCGCCGCCGCCGGAGGCGTCGCGCGGGTGGGCCGGCGGCTGGGCACGGATCGGCTCGACGCGCTCCACCTCGACCAGATCCTCGACCACACGAGCTACGCGTCCAAGCTCAGCGTCCAGATCGGCTCGGGCTGCGTCGGCACCTGCTCGTACTGTGTCATCAAGAAGGCCAAGGGCGCGCCCGCGTCCCGGCCCATCGACGACATCCTCGCCGACGTGGCCGAGAACCGAGCCGGCAAGCGCCTGGTCCAGCTCGTGGCCGACGACTGCGGCAGCTTCGGCGTCGACACCGGCGACACCCTGTTCGAGCTCGTGGATCAGCTCACCTCACGCTTCCCCGACCTCCCCATCAACCTGACCTACGTCAACCCGTTCTGGATGCAGCGGCACCCGGACGAGTACCTCGCCATGTTCGCCGGGTCCTCCATCGCCTCGGCCAACATCTCCCTGCAGTCCGGCTCCGATCGCGTCCTCCAGCAGATGAGCCGCCACTACGAGGCGGCCACGGTGCTGGATCTGGTCGATCGGGTGAAGCAGCTCTCGCCGCGGACGATGATCTACACCCACCTCCTCCTCGGCTTCCCCACCGAGACCTGGCACGACTTCCGCCTCACCGCCCGCGCCGCGCGGCATTTCCACTACCTGACCTGCTTTCTCTACTCGCCCCGCCGCGGCTCCGCGGCTGCGAGCCTCCCCGACGACGTCCCGCACGCCGTGAAGGTGGCACGAAAGCGGATCATCCACTCGATGTACGTGGGGAGGCTGGTGAAGGGGGCCGTCGCCGGGCGCTAGATCTCGCGCTCGAAGTTACAGTTCAGCACGTTGCACGTCCGCTGACAGTGCTCGATCTCCCACCGGCGCCGCAGCGACCGCGGGTGGTTCCACAGCCAGGGCAGCGGTGTCTTCAGGACGTTGCCGACCGGCGGCAGCCAGAAGCACAGCAAGACGTTGCCGTAGGCGTCCACCGCCATGTCGGAGTGGCCGGCGTTGCACCGGAGGCCGTTGAAGATGCCGGGCTGCTGGAAGTACTGCTTGAACCCGTTGAGCTGCCCCACCGGGTTGCAGACGGGCCCGCCGCGCTCCCGGACGTCGATGAGCATGTCGATCATCTCGTCCATCAGCGGGAAGTCCTCCTCGGTGGGGAGGTACTCGGACCGCTGGACCCAGGTGGGATCGAAGGGGCTGCCGAAGTTGTGGAAGACGGGCTGGAAGATGAGGAAGAACTCCCGCCGCTCGGCCTCGGCGAGCAGACCCGGGATCTCCCCGAGGCTCTGCTTGTGCATCACCGAGGTGATCACCGTGCGCACGCGGCGGTGGCCCTCCATGATGTCCATGGCGCGCGACGCCTTTTCGAAGGTGCCCTTCTTCCCGCGCAACCGGTCGTGGGTCTCGGGGCGGACGCCGTCCACGGAGATGAACAGCTCCTCGAGCCCCGCGTCCTCGAGCTGGGTCGCGAGCTCCTCGGTGAGCAGCACGCCGTTGGTGTTGGAGGTGACCGTGAACCCCTGCGCCGCCCCGTGGGCGATCAGCTGGGGCAGGTCCTCGCGCATCAGCGGCTCACCCCCGGAGAAGTTGAGCGCCACGGGTCCCGCCCAGGAGGCCATCTGGTCGAACACGCCGCACCACTCGCCCGTGGTGAGCTCTCGGCCGGGTGGGTTCTTCCAGATGTCGCACATCTTGCAGGGCAGGCAGCACCGCTCGGTGATGGCCACGTGCAGCTGCTCGGGCAGCGCCGGCGCGCGCGAGACGTGGAGCATCTCCTGGGGATGGACGAGCCGCTGGAGCATGCTCACGACTTCCCGGGCGCGCCACACGCCCCGCCGACCACGAAGGGCAGGCCAGTGGCCTGCTCGAACTCGTACAGGCTGTGGTTGAAGCAGCGGTCCTGGCACCCCTCCGAGAGGATCTTCTCGCGGACCTCGCGCGAACGGGGCGAGGTCAGGATCTCGGCGAGGGGGCCATCCTGGATGTTCCCGATGGAGAGGTCCTCGATGCCCCACACGCAGCAGGGCACGATCCGCCCCTCCTGGTCGACGCCGAACTGCTCGACGAGACCCAGGCAACGCACCGAGTCCCGGAGGCCGCCGAGGTAGTCCAGCCCGTACTCGTAGTACGCCGCGTGGGCCTCGCGCTCGGGCTCATGCGCGAGGATGTGCTCCACCGCGGCGCGGTAGGCCGCGCGCCCCTCGTCGTCGTCGATGCCGAGCTCGGGGTGGCCGTTGACCGGCCAGAAGTCGAAGTCGGCGCCCGTGGCGCGGGCCCGGTCGTACACAGAGGTCAGCTCGTGCACGTTGTGGCGGGTCACCACGAAGTACACGTTCATGGCGATATCCGTCTCCGCCAGGACCCGCTCGATGCCCTTCCACGCTCGTCCGGCCGTGCCGGGGCGGCCGCGCAGCCGGTCGTGGGTGTCGTCCAGGCCGTCGATGGACACCGACAGGGAGTGGGGCGGGTGCGCGGCGAGCAGGCGGATTCGCCGCTCGAGCATGGTGCCGTTGGTGGTGATGTTGACCGTGATCTCCTGGGCACGCGCGCGGTCGATGATCTCGAACAGGTCGCGGCGCAGGAACGGCTCTCCGCCCGTGAGCACGAGCAGCTTGACCCCGACGTCGGGGGCCTGGTCGATGAGGCTGTGGACCGCCTCGGCCGGCAGCTCGTCCTTGTGGTGCCAGTGCTCGCAGAACTCGCAGCGCAGGTTGCACCGCCTGTTGAGCATGACGATGGCCGCGCGCGGCTTGGTCCACCGTGGCTCGCACGGGAGGTGCGCGATGAGCTCGGACTCCACGGCGGCCGCGTCGAGGACCGGTGGCGCGGGCTCAGCAGGGGTCGGCGTGGGCCTGGCCGGGGCTGCCCGGTCCTCCGGCCGTGACCTCGCCGGCGAACGCGCCGGGCGCCGTCGCTTGCGGCCCCGGCCGCTGTTCTTCTCGGCCTGCAGTTTCTGTCGCCGGGTCGGCTTGACTCGCGCGACGGGCTTGCGCGGGGTCACGGGGTCGGGTCGGGGGGTCTCGAGGGCGGCGACGGGCTGGGGCTCCTCCTCCACGGGGAACTGGCCGCGATTGCGCGCCTCGAAGCTGGCCCAGTCCGGTCTCGGCCCTGCGACCTCCCGGGCGCACGCGCCCGGCTCGATGCCCCGGGTGAAGTCCATGCCCCGGCCCACACCGTCGTACAGGTCCACGTAGGCTCGACACACCTCGTACCAGTCGAACCGCCGGGAGAACTGGAGGGCGGCCTCGCCCATTCGCTGGGCTGCGGCCGGCTCGGCCACCAGCTCGCCGATCCGGTCGCAGAAGGCCTCCCAGTCGCCGTCGTCGACCAGGGACATCTCCACGCCGTCGCGGACCATCAACCCCTCGGCCCCCTTGAGGGTCGACACCGTGGGCACGCCCGCGGCCAGGTATTCGAGGATCTTCAGGCGTGTCCCCCCGCCAGCCATCAAGGGGACCACGCAGAGATCCGCGGCAGCGATGGCGCCGGGCAGATCCTCGACCACGCCGGGGTAGTACAGCCACTTGTGCCAGAAGCGCATGGGCGGGTTCATCCCCGCAGCCACGATCCGGACCTCGAGGCCGCGGTCCTCGAGCCGGGGCAGGATCTCCTCGGCGAGCATCTCGACCGCCACCGTGTTCGGTTCGTAGTGCAGGGTGCCGTGGAAGAAAAGCAGGGGCACGCCGTCGGGCACACCGAACTGGCCGCGAAGGTCCACGGGTTCTGCGGTCTGGAACGCCCCCACGTCCACGCCGTGGGGCAGTGTGGTCATGGTGGAGCGGGGGACCCCCGCAGCGGCCAGCCGATCACAATCCACCGTGCTGACCGGGATCACCTCGTCCACCAGCCTGCACAGCGCGACCTCGATCTTGCGGAAGCGCTCGATCAGATCGGGGGGCAGCTCGGTGGTGTCGGCCAGGCGCTGCCACTCCACGTTGTGCTGGACCAGCGACGACCGCCCCCGCGTGACCGCCGCGGCCACCAGGCAGGGCACCACGAACCCCGGGAACTCGGCCTGGAAGACGTCGACCCGATGGCGCAGGCCCACGTAGATGGTTCGTAGCCAGAACTCGGGATCGACCATGCACTGATAGAGCAGGAATTCACCGCGCGGGTAGCCGATGCGCTCGAGGGCCGTCTCGACCAGCTGCCAGTAGTCCGGATACCCCCGGTCCTCCATCCAGCGCTCGAGCCGCGGCGGCGTTCGCGTCCCGGAGATCAGCCAGCTCGGATACCTGCGGACCTCGTGCCGGCCATCGATCCAGCGGTGGTAGATCTCGCGATCCGTCGTCACCGCGTAGCTCTCGCCCGTGTGCTGACTCAGCCCCTCGGCGGTACGCACGATCTTCACCGCCGCGCCGTGCACGGCTGGGAAGAGATCCTTTCGGGTGACGATACAAACTCTCATGGTCCCGGATCGTCGATACATCAAAATCGCGGTTCGGCGCTCGCGCGCGGGCTGCTGTCTCTACCCAGGGGTAGACTAGCACCTCCGTGCCGGATGTCGACCCCGAGGGCCGAGAGGCTCGTGGGAACTCAGGGGGAGGGTTACCCGAGGGTCGAGAGCAGCCCGGTCAGCCTGCGCGCGCCGGCCGCCGCCGAGAGGTGCTCCAGCGCCCAGGCTCGGCCACTGCGACCCAGTTCACCGCGGAGGCCGGGCTCCCGCAAGCGCTCGAGGGCGTCGGCGAGCAGCGTGGGTTCGGGCCGGGGCACGACGATCCCGGCACGCTCGTGGGGCACGAGGTCCGGAACGGACCGGCTGTCGAGGACCACGACAGGGAGGGCCCGGGACAGGGCCTCGACGACCACCATGGGCGCCGCGTCGCGTCCGCTCGCGTGGCACAGGACGTGGTGTTCGGCGATCAGCGCTTCCTTGGCCGCGTCGCGCACCCAGCCGCTGAACCGGACCGCCACCCCGAGCTGCTGCGCGAGCCGCGCCAGCGCGCTGGCGCGGGGTCCGTCCCCCGCCACGGTCACCTGTACGCCCGCGCCCATGTTCGCCACGGCCCGGAGCGCCAGCTCGACCCCCTTGCCCGGTACCAGACGGGTCATGACGAGGATGCGCAGTGGCCCACCCTCCGCCTCGCGCCGCACCCCCGCGGAGGCGACCCGCTCCAGCTCCGGCGGCAGGGGATTGGGGATCACGTGCGTCGGGACCTGCTCCCTCGCCAGGCGGCGCTGCCACCACGGCGAGAGCACCACTATGCGGTCGGCGTTCTCGACCAGCCGCGGCAGGGCGCGCCGGCCCAGCTCCCGGTCCAGGTAGGTGTCGAACTCCACCGCGTGCAGGTGGAGGACGGTGTACGCGCCGTTGGCCCTCGCCCAGCGCAACACGCTGGCCTTGCGCACCAGGGACGGCCACTCCCCTGCGTGGGCCCAGACCACCGGGACACGGCCCTGCTCCCGGGCGTCGTGGACCGCCGACCGGATCGCGCCGAAGGATCGCAACCACGGCCCGACCTTCTCCCGCATTCCAGCGGCCACGTGGGTCTCCACCAGGGTGCAGGGCAGCCCTGCCGAGCGGGCAGCGGCCTCGTGCCCGCGCAGGGCCAGCGCGATGCCGCCGTCCACGGACCGCACGGAGGTGCCCGCGTGAATCAAAGAATGGGGAAGATCGCTGGAGTTCATGGCCTCACCGACGGGACGATACGTCAGCGGGAGTGGACCGGACAAGGAGGAGTTATTGCGGGAGCCGATGCCGCGTGCTAGGAAGCAAGCGACCGCCACGGAACGAAGGAGCGCCGCCACGTGTGGGAAGAAGGGCTCGAGATCGTCAGACGCATTCGGGCGTGGGACGCGGGTGAGACACCGGGTCCGTACACGCTCGAGCTCTATCCCACCCTGCGGTGCAACATGCGCTGTGTTTTCTGCGACACGCGCTTCCGTGATGGCAGCCGCCCCGACACCATGAGCGCCGACGATCTCCGGGCCATCGTCGACGACGCGGCCGAGCTCGACGTGCGCAAGGTGATGCTCCTGGGGGGCGGCGAACCCCTGCTCGCCAAGGGAGCGACAGCGGATCTGATGCGGCGCATCAAGGCCGCGGGCATGGAGGGGGTCCTGTCCACCAACGGCCTGCTCATCAACGAGGAGATGGCCGAGACCCTCGTGGACTCGAAGTGGGACGAGATCCAGATCTCCATCGACGCAGCGGATCCGGCGGTCAACGACTACCTGCGAGGCACACCCGGCGCCCTGACCAAGGTCGCGCGCAACCTGTGCCGGCTGTCGGGAATCCGGCGCAGCTCGGAGACCGGCCATCCGAGGTTGCTGTGCCACTCGGTGGTCACGAACAAGAACTTCCGCGACCTCCACAAGCTGGTGGCCTTCGCGGCCGCCCTCGGGGCCTACCGCATCAACGTGGACGCGCTCATCGCGTACCGCGCCGAGCAGCAGGCGCTGTTGCTGTCCGACGAGGAGCGGGCCGAGCTCCCGGACCAGGTGGCCAGGGCGCTGGAGGCAGCGCAGGCCAGCGGGATCGAGCACAACCTGGAGCACCTCGCGGATCCGAGGGCCACCGAGCGCGGCCGGATGGAGCTGCCCAGGACCGGACCCGACGACGTGGCCCACGCGTCCTGCCTCAACCCCTGGTACTACGCGGTGGTCGACGCGGACGCGAACCTGAGCACCTGCTGTGTGATCACCGGCACGGGCGAGGACGTGCGCGACCTGGGTTTCAAGGAGACCTGGACGCGCGGGCCGTTCATGACGCAGCTCCGCGACAAGATGCGGGGCAAGACCCCTCCCGGACGATGCCGCGAGTGCTCCATGGCGATGATCTCGCGCAACGACGAGCTCCGTAGGTACCTGGCCGACTCATGATCTACCTGAACCTGGAGCTGACGGATCGCTGCAACGTGAAGTGCATCATGTGCGGGCAGGCGTACTCGTCCAACGTCCACGACACGCCCGATCGCTACATGAGCACCGAGACCTGGTCGCACCTCCTCGAGGGGCTGGCCGACGTGGACGATGAGATCTCCCTGTGCCCCCACTGGCTGGGCGATCCCACGGTGCATCCCGAGTTCTCGCCCATGATTCGCGAGGCGTTCCAGCGCAACAGCGGCAATCGCCTCTTCCGGTTCTTCAAGGTGCACACCAACGGCGCGTTGCTCCATCGCAAGGACGGCATCGAGACCGTGCTGGACTGCGCAGCGTCCCGCGATCAGGCGCCCGACACCTTCCAGTTCCTGCACTTCAGCCTCGACGCCCTGACGCGCGACGTGTTCACCCACGTCAAGGGGGTGGATCTCCACCAGCGGACCTACGCCAACGTGCTCAAGCTGTTACGCAGGCGCCGGGAGCGCGGCCTCGCGTGGCCCAAGGTGACCCTCGCGTTCGTGGTGATGGAGGAGAATCGGCGGGACGCGGCCCCGTTCCTGCGTTTCTGGCGCGACACGTTCGCCGAGCTGGGGGAGGAGGCGCCGCAGGTCACCTGGGACTGGCCCATCGAGGCGCGCGACACCCTCTACTTCCGCCGGCTCAACCACGAGGACCAGGACGCGGCCACGAAGCTGCACCGGGACGTGCTCGTCGAGCTGGGCGTCATCGCCGACCACGAATCCGGCGAGCTCATGCCGGGGAGCTTCTGACCGTGACCGACGAGACCGACCGACCGCCCTGCTCCGGGCTGTGGGAGACCCCCACGGTGCACGTGAGCGGTGACCTGACCACCTGCTGCCTGGACGACCACCTGCGCAACCGGCTCGGCAACCTGGCCGAGTCCAGCCTCGACGATCTGTGGTTCGGAGCGACCCTCCACAGCTGGCGGATCGCCCAGATCGAGGGCCGCTTCGAGGAGTCCGGACCCTTCTGCGACGACTGCAACTGGCGATCGGCCGGGTTCTTCCCGCCCGACCGCGTACGGGAGTACCTGCAGCGCACGGACGAACTGGACGTACTGCGCCGCTGGGAGGAGCGTCGGCGGCGCACGTGATTCCGCAGTGCTTCCCTGGCAGGCAACCCGTGTGGCGCGGTATGATATTGGGCGCTCGTTTCCACGAGCAGTGACGAGTGAGGGACCACCGGGGGGGACTGGTTTCCATGAACAGCGACGGTCACCGCCGTCGCGCCGGGAGCTGGCCGCAGTGAACGAGGGAGACCGCCGCCGACACCCGCGCAAGCCGTGCCTGGTCAAGGTGGTGCTCCGCATCGGCCCATCGTCCTGGTCGGGCACCATCCTCGACATCAGCGAGAGCGGCGTGTACGTGGCCTCGTCGAATCCAGCGAAGGTCGGCGATCGCGTCCGGCTGAGGTTCAGGCGGCCGGTGTCGGGCCGCGTGGCCGACCTCGAGGGCGAGGTCAAGCGCATCGTCGATGCCGGGGATCCGTCACAACCCGACGCCGGATTCGGGGTCCAGTTCGTCGAGCTGCTGTCGGGGGTCCCCGACGCCAGCGGAGCCAGCGGCGTGTTCCCGATCCCCAACGTGTCCGGCTCGGGGTGGAAGGCCACCAGCTCCTCGACCCGCGTCGATCAGATCTCCTCGAGCTCCGGCGAGCCCATCAAGTCCAGGGCTTTCTCGCGCCAGCCCACGGCCAAGGAGTCCGATGGGCCGCTGACCGGCTCGCGCCCTGCTCCGGCGGAGGGTTCCCGGCCCCGCGCCCGCGACAGCCGCTCCGTCGCCGAGATCGAGGTGACGTTCTTCCCGCACACGGGCCGGACGCCGCCGCTGCCGGCGAGGGTCGTCAACCTGAGCAAGGGCGGCATGTACCTGGCCACCGACCGGCCGCCCGAGCTCGACGCCGTGCTCACGGTCAGCTTCGCCGGCCACGAGGTGGACGGCAACTCGGCCACGCTGGACGTGGTGGTCCAGGCCACCTGGTCCAGCCGCCAGCGACCCCAGCAGGATCTGCCCCGAGGTGTGGGCTGCCGCATCGTCGGGTTCCACTCCAACGAGGGACGACGGCGTTTCGAGAAGCTGCTGCGGGCCCTGCTGGTCATCGGCAACCCACTGTTCAAGACCCATTGATCGGCCACCACACTCCGCTGGCATGGCGCAGCGGGATCGGCTATCAACTGCAGGAATCAAGCACACGGAGGACATCGTGACGAGACCCATCGCTCGCAGGGTCAAGGGAGAGACCATCCTCATCACCGGGGGCGCCGGCTTCATCGGCTCCAACATCGCCCGGTGGCTCGTGGACCAGAACCAGGTGGTGATCCTCGACAACCTGCACCGCAACTCCCTGGCGGACGACGAGGAGCTCGCCGGACACCCCAACCTGACGCTGATGCAGGGGGACGTGCTCGATCAGCACGCGGTCAATCGCGCGATCCGCGGGGCCACCGTGCTGATCCACTGCGCCGCCATCGCAGGCGTGGACACGGTCCTGGCGCACCCGACCAAGACCATGCGGGTCAACATCATCGGCACCTACAACGTGCTCGAGGCTGCGGTGGCCGCCGGCGGGATCAAGCGGTTCATCGACTTCTCCACCTCCGAGGTGTTCGGGGCCTACGCCTACAAGGTGCAGGAGGGGGACACCACGACGCTGGGTGCCGTGGGCGAGGCGCGCTGGACCTACGCGGTGAGCAAGCTCGCGACGGAGCACATGGCCCACACCTACTACCGCGAGTTCGGGTTGCCCACCGTCGCCATCCGGCCGTTCAACATCTACGGCCCGGGCCAGGTGGGCGAGGGCGCGATCCATCATTTCATCGTGCGCGCGCTCAAGGGGGAGGAGATCACCATCCACAACGACGGGTCCCAGATCCGGGCCTGGTGCTACATCGACGACATCGTCGACGCCGTGGTGCGATCCATCGACTTCGACAAGGCCGTCGGGCATTCCTTCAACGTGGGCAACCCCCGGAGCACCCTGACCATCTACAACCTCGCGCGCGAGATTCACCGGCTGGTGAACTCCGAGTCCGAGATCAACTTCGTCACCTGGGACCACCCCGACGTGGAGCTCCGCATCCCCGACGTGACCAAGGCCCGCCGCCTGCTCGGGTTCGAGCCCGCAGTGGACCTGGAGGATGGGTTGAAGCAGACCATCGAGTGGTACCGGGAGAAGCATAAGTGAGCCCAGACGGCGCCCACGACGAGGTCCTCCACCTGACCCGCCCCTGGACAGGCGAGGAGGAACGCCAGGCCGTCACCGAGGTGCTGGACAGCGGATGGCTGACGCAGGGGCCGCAGGTCCAGGCCTTCGAGGAGGCCGTCTCCGGCATCGTCGGCTGTGCCCACGCCGTCGCCGTCACCTCGGGTACGGCGGCGCTCGTGCTGGCTCTGGACTCCCTCGAGCTGCCGTCGCGCGGTGAGGTCATCGTCCCCGGATTCACCTTCCCGGCGACCGCCCACTCGGCCCTGCTCAACGACCTCGTGCCCGTCCCCGTGGACGTGCACTCCGACACGCTCAACATGCGCGTCGAGTCGGTGGAAGAGGCCATCGGGCCGCGTACCGCTGCGATCATGCCGGTCCACCAGTTCGGGCTGATGGCGGACATGGAGCCGTTGCTCGCGCTGGCACGGCAGCACGGCTTGAAGGTCGTCGAGGACGCCGCCTGCGCCATCGGCGCGACCAGCCCCGCGGGCCAGGCCGGCGCCGTGGGCGATCTGGGCTGCTTCAGCTTCCACCCCCGCAAGACCATCACCACCGGCGAGGGCGGGCTCGTCACCACGGATGACGACGATCTCGCGGCGCGCGCCAGGCAGCAGCGCAACCACGGCATGAGTTCGACACCCGCGGGGCTGCGTTTCGTCGAGCCGGGTCACAACCTGCGCATGCCCGACCTGGCCGCGGCCATCGGCCGCTGCCAGATCGACCGCCTCGAGCCGAGCATCGAGGGCCGGCGCGCGCGTGCGGCGCAGTACTGTGAGCAGCTCGCCGATGTCCCCTGGCTACGGCTTCCGTCCGAGCCCGACGGGTACGTGCACACCTACCAGACCTTTGCCGTGCTCCTGGACCCGGCGGTGGATCGCGCCGCGGTCATGGGCCGGCTCCTCGATCGGGGCGTCCAGAGCTCCATCGGCGCCCACGCGCTGCACCGGATCCCCTACCTGCTCCCCTACTGCGAGGGGCGCACCTTCGCCGGCAGCGACCGCGCCGCCGACTCGGTGCTCTGCCTGCCGCTGTATCCGACGATGACCGGTGCCGACGTGGAACGGGCCGTGGATACCCTCGTCAGCTGCTGGAGCTAGTGCCCCTCCCCTTCCGACTCCTTCATCCAGCGTGCGGCCACGAACAGCCCGGCCATCAACACGTAGGCCAGCGCCCACGACCAGCCGACCCCGATCCGCAGATCCACCACCGTGTCGGCGGGCGTCCACACGTAGGTGTGCATCAGCCCCACCATGCTGCACGCGGCCGCCGAGAGGCACCACAGGGCGGCGTGGACGAACTTGCGTTCGATCACGCACACGGTGGCCGCCGCCCAGATCATGGCCGTGAGCACGAACCCCTGCTCCAGGGCGAACACGCCGTGGGCGTGGATGTCAGCGCCCTTGAGGACGTCCAGCAGGGCGGGTGAGAAGCTCTCGCCGCCGGGCACACCCAGGCCCGCGGCGCGCAATCCCCCCTTGAGCATCATCGCCCCCCAAGCCGCAACGCCCGGCAGCAGGCCCACGGCCACCGCCGGAGCATGGGACCGCGGCGTGGTCTGGAACGCCTGCGCGACCATCACCAGGCCGATCCACAGCACGATGGCCATGCCGGCCTCGATGGGCACGAACGCGGCGAGCAGGCCGATGGTGCCCGACAGGCAGATGATGGCCACGAACACGCCGTCCAGGACCGAATAGCCGATCCGGGCCCCCATGACCTTCCAGCCCGGGTGACCGATGTAGATGGTCGTGGGGAAACAGGACCCGAAGAACGCCGCCACGATGGAGCCGACCCCGTTCACCGCCAGGGACGGCGCCGTGGGGAACGAGTCCCCCGCGGCCTCGGCGCTCTCGATGTTCTGCAACGAGCCCACGAGGTTGATCACACCCATGGGGATCACCACCGCCAGGTAGGCGGTGAGGTAGCCGGAGCGGATGGCCTCGACGATGGCGCCGAACGCGGGGCGCGGCAGGTAGAACCCCACCCCCGAGGTGACCTCGGCCATGGCCTCGGAGTCCCACGACACGAGCCCCGTGGCCCAGGCGAGGGCCGTACCCAGCACCACGGCCACCAGGCCGCCGGGGATGCGGGCGGGGAACTTCACCCGTCCAAAGTAGATGAGGATCACGACGCCCAGGGGCAAGAAGCCCACCAGCGGCGTGGCAAAGGTCCGGAACAGGAAGCCGATGGCGATGAACCCCACGGCGATGCCCGCGAGGGTGGACAGCATCGCCGCCCGGGGTGTGATCTTGCGCAGCGCGGGGGCGAAGAACGAACCACCGAGCTCGATCAAGCCCGAGCCCAGGCATGCGAGGACGCCCGCGCTCCACGCGGCGCGCGACGCCTGCTCCTCGGTCGCGCCCGCGCCGAGGGCCGCCAGCTTGGCCGGCAACATCACCAGGAAGATGAACGCGAAGAGGCTGACGGTGTTGATGCCGTAGGGCAGCGCCGTGACGTCGCCGCTCCCCTTGGCCTTGGCCACCTTCCACGCCTGCCAGGCGTAGAACAGGTTGCCCACGACCACGGACAGCGCCACGCCGGGCAGCACCCGTTGCAGCAGCAGGGCGTCGTCGAAGCCCAGCACTATGCGGCACAGGGACAGGATCAGCAGCAGCTGGATCAGGTTGTCGAGGGCGAGCCCGAAGAAGCCGTCCACGTCTCCGCTGACGAACCAGCGGACCTCATTGCGCGCCATGTGACCTCCTGCGGTGGCGAAGGCTATCATAGGATTCCCGGCCCGCGCGCGAGGGCGCGGGAGTGCGTATGATGGGTGACCATGAAGACGTTCCACAGCCACGGCACGGGTCGCTTCGAATCCGGGGATCTCGGTTCCCTGGGCGACTCGGTGGTGCTCGAGGAGGGGGTGCTGATCTTCCGGCCGGAGTTCGTCCACCTCGGCGACAACGTCTATGTGGGACACCGGGCGCAGCTGAAGGCCTACCCCGAGGGTGGCCTGTTCGTCGATCGGGACACCTGGATCGGCCCCGGTTGTTTCTTCTCGGCGGCAGCCCGCATCACCATCGGCGCCGGCGTGGGGATCGGGCCCAGCGTACATGTCCTGACGTCCACCCACGAGGACCCCGGCTGGGAGCGGGCGATCATGGACGGCCCCCTGCGTAGGGCTCCGGTGGTCATCGGCGACGGCGCCGATCTCGGCGTCGGGACCATCGTGCTGCCTGGCATCACCATCGGACAGGGCGTACAACTCGGCGCCGGGTCGGTGGTCAACGAGGACATTCCGGACTACGCCGTGGCCGTGGGCGTGCCGGCGCGGATCGTGGGATCGCGGAAGCCATGAGCAACGACGTCACAGCGGCGATTCAGTGCAAGGGCCTGCGCAAGGTCTACCGCAGCGGTTTTCTCATGCGGCGCCGGGTGGCCCTGGACAGCCTGGATCTGGAGGTCCCGACCGGCGGCATCTTCGGATTCATCGGCCACAACGGCGCCGGCAAGACCACGACCATCAAGCTGCTCATGGGCCTTGCCCGGCCCACGGCAGGGGACGCGAGCCTGCTGGGTGAACCCATCGGGGTGTCCTCTGCGCTGGCCCGGATCGGCTACCTCCCCGAGCGGCCCTACTTCTACGACTACCTCACGGCGGCGGAGTTCCTGGACTTCTACGCCCGGCTGTTCGGCCTGCCCGCGGCGACCCGGCAGGAGCGCACCGAGCGGCTGTTGAAGCTGGTGGAGCTGGATGACTGGGCCGGCGCCCAGCTCCGCACCTTCTCCAAGGGCATGTTGCAGCGCATCGGCGTCGCCCAGGCCCTGATCAACGACCCCTCGCTCGTGGTGCTGGACGAGCCCATGAGCGGGCTGGACCCCTCCGGTCGACGGCTGATCCGCAACCTCATCCTCGGGATGCGGGACCAGGGCCGCACCGTGTTCTTCTCGAGCCACATCCTCTCCGACGTGGAGCTGATCTGCGACCGCATCGGCATCCTGGTCCAGGGCCGCCTCCACTACACCGGCGGCGTGACCGAGCTGCTCGAGCAGCATTCCAACCGCGTCGAGCTGCGGGCCGAGGACGTCTCCGACGAGCTGGCCCGCGACCTCCAGGAGCGGTCCCTGCAGGCGGATCGCCACGGGGCGCAGTGGCTGGTGCGGTGCAACGAGGGTGATCAGGCGCACGACCTGCTGCAGCTGGTCACCGGCAGCGGGGCCCGGGTGATCTCCGTGACCCCGCTGCGACCGAGCCTCGAGGATCTGTTCGTCGAGGAGCTGTCGGGTACCGGCGCTCCGTCGGAGGGAGGACCGTGAGCCGCATCTGGGCCATCGCCGCGAACACCCAGCGCGAAGCCATCCGCAACCGGATACTCTACGCCCTGCTGTTCTTCTCGCTGATCCCGATCGCCTCGGCGACCCTCCTGGGACACCTCACCCTCGGTGAGTACGGCAAGATCGTGATGGACGTGGGCCTGGCGGCCATCGCGATGTTCGGCGTGCTGATCGCCGTGTTCGTGGGGATCGGCCTGGTGAACCGGGAGATCGAGCGCAAGACCATCTACACCATCGCCACCAAGCCCGTGTCGCGCGTCTCTTTCATCCTGGGCAAGTACCTGGGCCTGCTGATGGTCCTGACCCTGCTCGTGGGCCTGATGGGGGTGGCGAACCTGGTCTCCGTGTGGCTCAACGGCGTGTCCGTGGGCGCCAGCTACCTGATCGTGCTGGGCATGACGCTGGTGGAGCTGATGGTCGTCACCGCCTTCGCGGTGCTCTACAGCACGTTCACGGGGCCGACGCTGGCGGCGTTCTTCTCGCTCTCCACGGTGGTCATCGGCCACCTGACCACGGACATCCGCGACACCGGCGCCAGGTCCGAGCTGGAGATCGTCCAGACCCTCAGCGCCCTGGCGTACCGGGTCCTGCCCAACCTCGAGACCTTCAACGTGCGCAGCGAGGTGGTCAACGGTATCGAGCTGTCGGCGCAGTTCCTCACGGCGAGCGTCCTGTACGGCGTGGGGTACTCCGCCGCGGTGATCGCGCTGGCCGCCCTGGTCTTCCATTCGAGGGACTTCTGATTTGACCGCAGCCCTCCGCCCTGTCGGGCCCTGGCTGGTCGTCGGGGCGATCGTGTTGCTGCTGCGCGTTCTCTTCGGCGGGTGGACGGAGTGCCGCCGCGCCGACGCGGAGCTGGGAGCGGATCGCCCCTTCCAGGCCGCCATCCACTACGAGCGTGCGTTGCGGTGGTACGTGCCCGGGAGCCCCTACGTGGCCCGGGCCGCGGACGCCCTGTGGCGCATGGGGGAGTCCGCGGAGGACGCGGGCGACTCCGAGCTCGCCCTGTTCGCCTACCGGGGGCTGCGCAGCGGGGCCTACGCCACGCGATCGTTCTATCAGCCGCTGCCCAGGCGCATCGCCGCGGCCGACGAGCGCATCGCCAGCCTCATGATCCTGGATCCGCGCGCGGCGTGGCCCGATCCAGCGCTCGCCCCGGAGGAGCGCAGGGCCGAGGTGCTGGAGAACCTGAAGCGACATACGGATCCCTCCACCTTCTGGGTGATCGTCCTCGAGATCGGTCTGCTGACCTGGCTCGCCTGCGGCGCGGCCCTGGCCTGGGGGCTGGGACGCGAGGGGCGAACCGCGCGGCGAACGTGGGTCCTGGCCTCTGCAGCGTCCGTGGGCTACATCCTGTGGCTCGTGGGGATGAAACTGGCGTGACCGATCCTCACGCCGCGGCCGTCGACGGGAACTGAACCGTGTTCGTGTACGCCTACTTCGGAGCGATCGCCGCCATGATCGGCCTCGCCGTGGGCTCGTTCCTCAACGTGGTGATCTACCGCATCCCCGCTCGCCTGAGCGTGATCAAGCCCCGCTCCCGGTGTCCGTCGTGCGAGACCCCCATCGCCTGGTACGACAACGTGCCCGTCCTGAGCTACCTGGTCCTGCGGGGGCGGTGCCGGCACTGTGGCGTCCGCATCTCGCCGCGCTACGCGCTGGTGGAGCTGCTGACCTGCGCTGTGGCGCTGATGGTCTACTGGCAGGTGGTCCCCGGCGTGGACCTGCATCACCTCGAGCCGTCCATGGGTGGCGTTGCGACGGTGGTGGCCGTGCCGGCCGAGGTCCGCTGGCAGGACCTGCTCACCTGGCTGTACTTCTTCACGTTCTTCGCGGGCATGATCGCCGTGTTCTTCATCGATCTGGAGCACTACATCGTCCCCAACCAGCTCACGTACCTGTTGATCCCCTTCGGGCTCCTCGGCTCGCTGGGCCTGTGGTACGCCGGCGGACACGCCGCCCACCCCCTCCAGACCCTGATGGGCGTGGTCGGCGGCGGAGGCTCGCTGCTGGCGGTCGCCCTGGCGGGGCGCTGGTTGTTCGGCCGCGACGCCATGGGCATGGGCGACGTGAAGCTGCTGGCCACCATCGGCGCCTTCCTCGGTGCCTGGCCGACCCTGCTGGTCGTGTTGCTGCTGTCCTCCGTGGCCGGCTCCACGGTGGGGATCACGTTGCGCGTCCTGGGCCGCTCCCGCACGAGCGAGCCCCTCGATCCGGACGAGAAGGCAGCCCTCGAGGAGGCCGGCGAGGCAGCGCCCGTCGCGGACGACGGGCCTGTGTTCCACTACATCCCGTACGGACCGTTCCTCGTGGTCGCGGCGCTGGTGTACTTCCTGATCGGGGACTGGCTCCTGAGCCTCTACGCCACGACCCTCTACTGAGAGCCCCCCGGCTCCAGCACCTCGAAGGACAGCGCCTCCCCCGTGCCCGGGTGCTCGAGGGAGAGGGCCACGGCGCGCAGGGCCAGCGGCCCGGGCGGTCCCCCGTAGCGGGTGTCCCCGAGCACGGGACAGCCGATTTCGGACAGCTGGCGTCGGATCTGATGGGTGCGGCCGGTCTCGAGGTGGACCTCGAGCTCGTCCCCTCCCAGCCGTCGGTAGCGCAACGCCGCCGCCTTGCCGTCCAGGGTCCCCACGAGGCGCTGCTCGGCGTGGGCCGGGCTGCCGAGGGTGCGCACGCGGTAGGTGCGCTTGATGGTGGCCCGGCGGAAGGCCTCGGTCACGGCGCGGTTGAGGCCCGGATCGAGCACGACGAGCATCAGGCCCGAGGCCCCGCGATCGAGCCGGTGGGGCAGGTGGATCCGGCGGCCGAACCGCCCTCGGGCCCAGGCGTCGACGTTGTCCACGTCGCTCTCCCGCGTCGGTGTGGAGGCCATGCCCGCGGGTTTGTCCACCACGGCGAGCTGGCCGTCGGTCCAGACCACGACGGGATCGGGGGTCGATGCCCGGTCCGCGACGTAGGCCACCAGCTCGTCGCCGGGCTCGCACCGCCTCGAGGCAACCTTGCACCGGCGGCCCCCCAGCCAGGCCCCGCCCGCGTCGATGATCCGGCGGGCCTCTCCCCGCGAGATGGACAGGGCGCGGGCCATGGCGCGGTCCAGACGCTCGCCGGCGAACTCGAGGGGCAACCGTGTCGGCCCGAGCGTCCTCACATCGTCCTCCGAGTTCGACCCATGGGCTGGCCCAACGTGCCGGCCAAGTCTACAATGGACCACGTATGCAGATTCACGATCTACTGACCCACTGTGTCAAGGAAGGCGCCTCGGACCTGCACATCAACGCGGGCCAGAGCCCTGCCGTACGCCTCGACGGCGTGATCCGTCAGCTGGGCACGCCGCCGTTGACCGTCGAGCAGGCGCAGCGCCTCGTCTACTCGATCATGAACGAGCGCCAGAAGGCCATGTTCGAGGACCAGCTGGAGCTCGACTTCTCCTTCGGTCTGGCGGGCCTCAGCCGGTTCCGCGTCAACGTGTTCCACCAGCTGCACGGCATCGGCGCCGCCTTCCGGGTGATCCCCGACGAGGTCCAGACCATCGAGCAGCTGGGCCTGCCGCTGGTGCTGCGCGACATCGCCAAGTTCCGCCGCGGCCTCGTCCTGGTCACCGGCCCCACCGGGCACGGCAAGACCACGACCCTCGCCGCGCTGATCCACGAGATCAACCAGACGCGGTTCGAGCACGTGGTCACCATCGAGGACCCCATCGAGTACCACCAGCGCCCCGCCAAGTGCATCATCAGCCAGCGGGAGCTCAACACCCACACCAAGTCCTTCGCCAACGCCCTGCGGTCGGCGCTGCGCGAGGATCCCGACGTGATCATGGTCGGCGAGATGCGGGACCTGGAGACCATCTCCCTGGCCCTGACCGCCGCAGAGACAGGCCACCTGGTCCTGGCCAGCCTCCACACCCGCAGCGCGGCCGACACGGTCAACCGCATCATCGACGTCTTCCCCAAGGAGCAGCAGCATCAGACTCGCACCATGATCTCCAACTCCCTCGAGGCGGTGGTCTGCCAGCAGCTGGTCCCGCGGCGTAGCCGCGGCCGGGTCTGCGCCACCGAGGTGCTCGTGGTCAACTTCGCGGTGCGCAACCTCGTGCGCGAGGGCAAGGTGTTCCAGATCCCGTCCCTGATGCAGACGCAGACCACCTCGGGCATGGTCACCATGGAGCAGAGCCTGCTGCACCTCTTCCGCTCCGGCGTCATCACCCGCGAGACCCTGCTGGAGCGCAGCTACGATCCCTCCGTGCTCGAGAAGATGGAGGACGTCACCTCTTCGAGCAGCACACCACGCGTGAGAGGTCGCAGCGGCCGCTAGCGAGAATCGCTCGAGTCCATTAGAACGTGGCAGTCACAACCGGGGCGCGTGCCCCGAGGAGCACGATCATGCACGTCCGTTCCGACTGGATCCGGGAGCGCCAGGGCGCCCCCGTCGTCACCCAGATGCACTACGCCCGCCAGGGTATCGTCACCGGCGAGATGGAGTTCGTGGCGGCCCGCGAGGGCCTCGACGCCGAGCAGGTCCGCGACGAGATCGCCGCGGGCAGCCTCATCATCCCCGCCAACATCGCCCACCCGGAGCTCGAGCCGATGGCCATCGGCCTGAGCACCCGGTGCAAGGTGAACGCGAACATCGGCAACTCCCCGCTGGCGTCCGGGCTGACCGGCGAGATGAGCAAGCTCGAGGCCTCCATCCATTTCGGCGCCGACACGGTCATGGATCTGAGCACCGGCGGGGACATCGTCGGTATCCGAGAGGGCATCATCCGCGCCAGCGCCGTTCCCGTCGGCACGGTCCCCCTCTACGAGGCGGCAGAGCGAGTCGATCAGATCGAGGAGATCACCGAGGAGCTGATCCTCGAGGTGGTCGAGCTGCACGCGCGGCAGGGCGTGGACTTCATGACGCTGCACTGCGGCCTGCTGCACGAGCACCTCCCGATGCTGCGCAGCCGCCTCACTGGAATCGTCAGCCGCGGCGGCGCGCTCATGGCTCGCTGGATGCTCCACCACGGCAAGCAGAACCCCTGCTACACCACGTACGACGCCATCCTGGAGATCT
>CAYRNR010000067.1:0-45829 GCA_964425605.1 uncultured Rickettsiales bacterium
GGAGCGGCTTCGCCCAACCTGCGCAGAAGAGCAGCGCCGGCCTGCGTCTCGGCCACGCGATACGTCGGTGAGGGCTGCTCCTCTGCTACTTCTTTCGTCGTGGTAGCCCTCCTCCCCCTGTTGGCCGGATGTCCCGACAACAACCCGTCACCCCCCGACGACGACGACACCACCACCGCAGGCGACGACGACACGTCCGATGGCGACGACGACGACTCGGCCCGGGTGCTCACCCCCCTGTCCTTCGCCTACCTGTGCCTGTCCCACGGCGGCGACGGCTCGGTCCGGCCGTGGTACGTCCACGATCCCTGGTCGTACATCGACGCGGACGCCGAGGACATCACCTACGAGGACAGCGATCACGTCCGGCGTAGCATCCCCACGGCGGACTTCCACTGCGGCGCCATCTGGAACTGGGACGTGGACGCCGACACTTTCCCCACCGAGCCGGGCTGGTTCGTGTCGGGCGTCCTGGACCTCGAGGTATTCCACGGCATCGAGCGGCTGGTGTTGCAGGCGTATCGTTTCGAGGTCGGCGGAACGAACCGCTGCGACCTCGAACCCGACGTCGTGCTGCAGGTGCGCGGCGGGGACGATCCGGACGCCCTGAGCGAGTGGACCGCGCTGGAGCTGTCGCCGACCGAAGAGCTGCCCGACGAGATCTGCTTCAAACAGTGGCGCGTGGGCGGGGACCAGCCCGCGTGGGCTGGCCGCTACCTGCAGATCCGCATCGACCTGTACAGCGATCCCGAGGCGGGCCAGGTCCAGGCCGCGCTGCCGCTGTTCATCGAGTACATGACCACCGTACCGTACTACTACTGGGCTCAGCAGGAGGTTTACAGCGAGCCCTGAGAGAAACCCCTCCACCCCTCAACCGCAGCGCGTTGAGCGTCACCAGCAGCCCGCTTCCCACCATCATCGCCGCCGCCAGCACCGGATTGAGCAGCCCGAACACCGCCGCGGGCAGCGCCACGGCGTTGTAGACGCCGGCCCAGGCCAGGTTCTGGATGATGATCTTCCGCATCTGGCGCGCGGTACCGACGATCTGCGGCAGCGCGTCGAGGCCCGGGGCGGCGAGCAGGATGTCCGCGGTCTCGCGGGCGAAGTCGGTCCCGCCGGCCACGGCCACGCCCACGCCGGCGGCCAGGGCCGGGGCGTCGTTGATGCCGTCGCCGACGAAGAGGGTGCCCTCGCCGTCGGTCTCGGAGCGTCGGCGGATCCAGGCGGCCTTGTCCTCGGGGGTGAGGTCGCCCAGGGCCTGGCGGATGCCCACCTCGGCGCCGACCCGCGCGGTGGCCTCGGCCGAGTCCCCCGACAGGATGACCGTCTGGAGCTCCTGGCCACGCAGGTGGGCCGCCACGGCGGCGGCCTCGTCGCGGAGGCGGTCGGCGAAGGAGAGGGCCGCCCACGCCCGCTCGCCCCACGTGGCCAGGATGACGGTGTGTCCCCGGTCGCGCTGGCGCGCCACGATGCTGTCCAGCAGCGGCGGGACCGGGCCCGCGGCCTCGGCGATCCACGAGGGCCGCCCGGCCAGGGCGGGTCGATGGTCGAGCATCCCCCGGACCCCCTGACCGTCGACCACTTCGACGTCGCGCAGGATTGCCGGTTCGACCGCCTCGGCGACCCGGCGGATCGCCCCGGCCACGGCGTGATGGACGTCCTGCTCCAGCCCCGCCAGGATGCGCAGCGCCTCGTGCTCGGTACACCCGTGGTACTCGGCCGCGACCAGCCGCAGCTCGCCGCGGGTCAGGGTGCCGGTCTTGTCGAAGGCCACGGTGTCGGCGACCGCGGCGCGGTCCAGGGCGCCGTCGCCGCGCACGGCGATGCCCCGGCGGGCCAGGGCGCCCGCGGCGAGGACCCTCGCCAGCGGCCCGGCCACGCCCAGGGCGCAGGGGCAGGAGACCACCAGCACCGTCAGACCGCGGATGAACGCCTCGGCCGGCGGCAGCCCCTGGGTCATCCAGGCCGCGGCCGTCACCACCGCCAGGACCGTCACCAGCGGCACGAAGATCCGCGCCACCGCGTCGATGACCTGGGCCTGGGGCGCGCGGCTCGCCGCGGCCAGGGCCACGTGGTCGGCGATGCGGGACAGCAGGGACTCCTCGGCGCCGGCCACCACCTCGAGGTCCAGCGGGAGCTCGCCGCAGGTGCTGCCGCCCGGGACGGGCTCTCCCGTGCGTACGGTCCGCGGGCGGGGCTCGCCGTCGACCACGGCCGTGCTGATGCGCCCCTCTCCCGCAAAGACGTGGCCGTCCACGGGGACGCGCTCGCCCGGGGCCACGCGGATGAGGTCGCCCGCGGCCAGCTCGCCGGTGTCCACCCAGCGGGTCTCCCCGGACTCGAGCCGGCGTGCCTTGCGGGGGAGGAGATCCCGCACCGCGTCGCTGGCCAGGTCCGCCCGGCGGAACGCCGCCTTCTCCAGCAGCCGGCCCAGCAGCCAGAACGTGATGACGGCGCTCGCGCCGTCGAAGTAGACGTGCTCGCTGCCGGCGAAGGCCGCGCCCACGCTGTACAGGTACGCGGCCACCGCGCCCAGGGCGATGAGGGTGTCCATGGTCACGGCGCGCTGCAGGGCTGCGCGAGCTGCTCGCTTGAGCACCGGGGCGCCGGCGCCGAAGACCACGGGCGCGGCCAGGATGGCCAGGACGAACGGCAACGCCTGCGCCGCGGTCTCGGGGACCGCAGCTCTGCCGTGGGCGTACAGGGCGTAGGAGACGCCCATCACGTTGGCGGTGAAGAATGCGGCCACGCCGAAGCGGATCAGGGCCGCGCGCGCCCGCCCGGCGCTCGCACCGGCCTCGCGCACGCCGTACCCCGCGGCCTCGACGCGCTCGTGCAGCGCGGCCGGGCCGACTCGCGCCGGATCGTATCGGACGCGGAGCTGGTCGGTGACGAACGTCACCTGAGCGCCGTGGACCCCGGGGGTGCGCGCGACCACGGTCTCGACGAGCCAGGCGCACGACGGGCACCACATGCCGTCGACCTCCACGCGGAGCTCGCGCTGGTCCGCGCCGGGCGCGTCGGGGGAGGATGCCTCCCTCGGCGCCTCCGTGGGGACCAGCCCCTCGCGCGCGGCCGCGATCCAGGCCCGGCTCTGGCGGGGATCGCCGTCGTAGTCGGAGCTCTCGAGGATCTCGGCGACGCGGGCGCAGCCCTCGCAGCAGTACAGCTCGTCGCCGCGGCTGCCCGCGGGCAGGGGGCCGCCGCACAGGGCGCACGCGGGCGCGGACTGGGCGGTCAGTGACAGCACGGTGGAGTACTCGAGGCGGCCATCAACATGGCCACGCCGCGCCAGGCAGCCAGGACACCCATGACCACGACTCCGCTCGCGGCCAGGAGCTCCCCGACGCGACGTGCCCGTCCGTTGACCCGGCTACTGAGCCAGCCGGCAGTGAGCAGCGACGGCGCAGTGCCCAGACCGAACGCCACCATCAGCAGGCCGCCCCACAGGGGCACACCCACCACCAGGGACTGGGCGGTCATCGCGTAGACCAGGCCGCAGGGCAGCAGCCCGGCGAGCAGACCGGCGACGCCCGCGGCCCCGGTGCGGCGAGCCCAGGGGCCGCCGAGGACCGAGCTGATCAACACGGACAGCGGGCCGGGGCGAGCGGTCTTGCGCGGGACCGCGAAGCGCCCCAGGGCGTGGGCGCCGAACAGCACCATGCCCACCCCCGCGCCCACGGCGAGCACGGCGAACGGCCGGGTGCCCAGCGCCGTGGAGCCGAACGCGGCGCCCACGGTGGCCGCGACCACGCCGAGCACGAAGTAGGTCACGGCCTTGCCCGCCACGAACAGCCCCAGCCGCTGGCCGCTGCGTTCCGGACCGGCGCAGGCCACGGCCACGCACAGGGGGCCGCACATGCCCGCGCAGTGCAGCGAACCCAGCAGGCCGATGGTCAGCGCCGACAGGGCCAGGGTCGGGAACTCAGGGGGCATGGTAGTGGCCTCCGCCGTCGGGAAGCTCGAGCATCACGGGATCGGCGCGCTCGGCCAGGATCCAGGCCGTGGCCATGATCCCGAGGAACAGCACCGCGATGGCGATCATCAGTCCACGCATCAGGAATCTCCCCGGGGCACGAAGAACCGCGTCTCCATCTCCCCTTCGAACTGCAGGTCGTCGACCCGCCCGGTCAGGACGATCGGGTGGGCGCCCTCGTCCACGCCGCCGGCGGGCACGGTGATGGACAGATCGAAGCTGGTACGCTCCCGCGCGCCGATGGCCACGGGGCCCGCCGACTCCACGACCAGCCCGTCGAGGCCGCTGGCCTCCAGCTCCATCACGGCCTCGTGGTCCAGGCGGCTGCCCACGGTGAGGGTGTAGTGGTTGATCACCCGGCCTCCGTGAACGGCCGCGAGCTGGTCGTGGCGGGGCGAGAGCCGCAGGTCCAGATCGGCGCGGCCGAACAGCATCAGCGCCAGCGCCACGGACATCAGCCCGACACCGATCACGAGGCTCGCGCGCTTGACGTCGGAGATCCCCGCCTTGACCAGCCAGGCGGGCCAGGTGGAGCCGGAGCGGTCGAACTCGAAGCGCAGCATCCGGGTGTCCGCGCCGTGCACCTCGGCGCCGGCGTCCACGCAGTCGCCGCACATCACGCAGGCCATGTCGATGCACTCGCCGCAGGCGATGCAGGCGTCGCCCTTGCCCGCTTGACGGGGGTCCACGCCCATGAAGCACGAGCGCACGCACGCCTTGCAGTCGAAGCACTCGTGGATGCGGTCGTCGTTGGGCGTCACCCGCAGGGTCCGGTCGTCCATGACGATGCTCTGGAGGATCCCGTAGGGGCACAGGCCGACGCAGAAGCGGTGGCGGACCCACAGCAGGTTGACCGCGAGCACCGCGGTGGTCAGCGCCCAGGCGATCCAGGCGACCGGGGGCGGGGAGAGGTAGCGGTCCGGGGGCAGGAAGTAGCTGATCGCGCTGGCGCCCACCAGGGCGGAGACCACCAGCGTGGTGAACACCGCCGCGGCGCGGCGTGCCGTGCTGCGGCGGCGGCCGCGCCGGAGCCAGCGTTCGAGGGTCTCGACCAGCTCGGACAGGGTGGTCTGGGGGCACAGCCAGCCGCACCACAGGCGCCCGTGGATCAGGGCGCCGGCGAAGACCACGAACATGCCCAGCAGCATCAGCCCGAAGACCGGACCGAACTCCTGGGGGGTGAACGGGATGCCCAGCAGGATCAGGCGGTGGCCGACCACGTCCACGCGGCACAGGCCGACGAACGGGGCGGCGACCACCACCGCGGAGACCGCGGCCTGCACGGCGCGGCGCCTCCGGTGGTAGTACCCCTTCTTCGGGGGACGTACCTGGAGTGGGTCAGGGTGTTCCATGACCCGAGGTGAGCTGGTTGAACTGCTCCACCAGCGGCGTCCCGTCCCCGGCCATGTACAGCACGAAGTAGAGGATGCCGAAGATGGTGAAGCCCACGTAGGTCAGCTTCAGGAACAGGGGGATCTTGCCGCCGGGGCTCTCCTTGAGCCCGCCGGGGTATTCGTGCTCGGTGTCACTCATGGTCTCGCTCCTCGGAGAGGGGGGGGTCGTCGGCGAACAGCACGGCAGCCGCGTCGTCCTGGCCGTCCAGGTGTCCGCGCCGCCACGACCACAGCAGCAGCAGGCCTGCCGCGGCCATGTTGAGGATCATCAGCCCGTAGGTGACGACCTCGCTGATCAGGGGTGCCTCACTGCTCATAGTCGTCGTCCGGACGCCAGTCGCGGGCGCGGCCCAGCTTCTGCAGGTAGGCCACCATGTCGGCGAACTCCTGCTCGTCCTGCTCGATCCACGGGTACGGCGGCATGACCGAGCCGGGGACCAGGTCGCGGGGGTTGGCGAAGTGGGTGCGGTGCCAGCTGGTGTCGAACTTGCCGCCCACCCGGGCCAGGTCCGGCCCGATGCGGCGGGTGCCCAGCAGGTGCGGCCGGTCCTCGGTGTACTCGCCCGGCACGCTGATGGGCGCGTCCACGCCGCGCCAGCCGTAGCGCTTGACGTCGGACTCCAGGGTGCGGATCTGCTGGGTGTGGCAGTACCAGCACCCCTCGCGTACGTAGATGTCGCGGCCGCGCTGCTCGGACTCGGTGTAGGCCACCGACGGGTCCACGGGCTCGGCCCAGGACTTCTCGATCATCCCGGGGAAGACCGTGGTCAGCAGCCCGCCGATGAGGAAGAACACCAGCGACCCGACGGCCACCATGGTTGCGGAGAAATCGAACTTCTTCAGCATGGGTCTTCTCCTCTCAGGCCGTGGCCGTCTCGCCGTCAGCGGCCTCGCCGGTGAACGTGCGGACGATGTTGTAGAAGAACAGGACCACCCCGGCGAAGATGAGCACGCCGGCCACCGCGCGGGCGGCCCAGTAGGGCTGCTGGTAGACCACCGTGTCGATGAACGGGATGGTGATGTCGTTCCACTGCAGCCCCTGGATGAAGCCGCCGATCCACAGGCTGACGAAGTACAGCAGCCCGCCCAGCAGCATCAGCCAGAAGTGGGTGTTGGCCAGCTTGTTCGAGTGCAGCCGCTTGCCCGTGATCAGGGGCACCGCGTACAGGCACCCGGCGATGGCGAAGAAGCTGAAGGCGCCGAGCACGGCCATGTGGGCGTGGCCCACCACCCAGTCGGTCTTGGACACGATGGCGCTGACCGTGCGCAGCGAGTGCATCGGCCCCTGGAAGCAGGTCAGCACGTAGAACGTGGTGCCCGCCATGAGGTACTTGAGGATGGGCTCGGCGCGGACCTTGTCCCACTTGCCCGAGACCGTGCCGTAGAAGTTCCACACCACGGTCCACACCGGGATCATCAGCATCACCGAGAACAGGATGGCCACGGTCTGAAGCCACTGGCTGATGGGGCCGTGGATCATGTGGTGGGCGCCGGTCCAGACGTAGATGAAGGCGATGGTCCAGAAGCCCACCATCGACAGCCGGTGGCTGTACAGGGGCGACCCCGACGCCTTGGGGATGAAGTAGTACGCCAGGGCCACGCCGATGGGGGTGAAGATCAGCCCCACGGCGTTGTGCACGTAGAACCAGTTGATGTTGGCCTGGTTGATGCCGGCGACGAGGTGGGTGGTGAGGTTCCCGGAGATGTACACGAACGCGGTCCAGATGACCGCGCCCATGATGTACCAGAGGCTCACGTAGATCTTCTCGTGCTTGCGCGTGGCGATGGTGGCGAAGATGTTGAAGCCGAACATCACCCACACCACGACCACGCCGATGTCGAGCACGAACGGCAGCTCGGCGTACTCCATGCCCTGGGTGATGCCGCCCAGGGTGGTGCCCACCGCGCCCAGGACCACCAGGTCGAACAGGATCACCGTGGCCAGGCCGAGCTTCTCCGAGAACAGCCGGGTGCCGCACAGCTTCGGCACCACGTAGAAGCACAGCCCCATGTCCGCGGCGAGCAGCCAGCCGAACAGCACGCCGTTGACGTGCAGCGGCCGCATGCGGCCGAAGGTGAGCCACTCCACGCTGCCCATCAGCTCGGGCAGCAGGAATTTCAGGGATACGACCACGCCCACCAGGGTGGTGATCACGAAGAACACCACGGAGCTGATGATGAACCAGCGGGCCGACGGGTACTCCTGGAGGGCCCCCGTATTCGCGTTACTCATTCGTCTCCTCCTTCAGGCTCGATCTCCTCCCCCTCGGGGGATGCTTCGGGTTGCTCGGGTGGAATCCAGTCGGCGTGCAGGTCCTCGCCTGCCTCGGCGCCCTCGTGGGTGCCGGAGATGTCGCGGATGTAGTGGACCAGCTCCCAGCGCTGGGTCTCGGGCAGGTAGTCCCACGGCGGCATGCCGGTGCCGACGATGCCGTAGGTGATGGACTCGTACAGGCGCACGTCGTCCGCGCTGCCGATGAAGCCGGTGCTGGTCAGGTCACGCGGGCGCGGCAGCATGTCCGGCGCGTTGGGCCCCCGGCCGTCGCCGGCGCGGCCGTGGCAGCCGTAGCAGCGCTGCTGGTACACGGCGTAGCCGCGGTCCACGACCTCGTCGGAGTAGGCCACCGGGTTGGCGTCGGGCAGCTTGCGCTCGGTCTTGCGTTCGGGGCGCTCGCCGATGAACTCACCGCGCACGTGCGCCCACAGGGCCTCCACCTCGGCGTCGGTGAGGACCTCGGCGAACGGCGGCATGGCCGTGCCGGGCACGCCCTCGGCGATGGCCGTGTGCGCCCGCTCCTCGGGCAGCCAGTTGAAGAAGCGCTCGTTGGTGAACTCCCGCGGCAGCGGCAGCAGGTCCGAGGCGATGGGGCCGTCGCCGCTGCCGTCGGTGGCGTGGCAACGGGCGCAGAGCTGCTCGTACTGGTCCGCCGGCGCGGCGGCCAGCTCGAGGTCGCGCCGGGACTCGAGGTACACGGCGATGGCCCGCTGCTCGCTGGCCGACGTCCAGAAGGACGGCATGGACGAGCCGGGCACGTGGGAGCGCGGGTCGGCCACGTGCTGGGCCACCCACTGGGGCGACCGCAACAACCCCTGGTAGGTCAGGTCCGGGGCCAGGCCGCCGTCCTCGTCGCCCAGGGCGTGACACGACAGGCAGGCCCGCTCCTGGACGCTGACGCGGCCCGCCTCGACGGTCACCTCCACCTCGTCCGGGCTCTCCTCCCGCCACTCGCGGGTGCGGGACCGCAGGGACATGGGGTCCTCGTACAGCTGCCGGCCCCGCAGGCTCTTGAGGTAGACGGTGAGGTCTTCCACGTCCTCGTCGGGCATGTGGAAGGTCGGCATCTGGCTCATGGGGGTGTTGGCGTCGGGGTTGGTCATCGACTCGGCGAGGTAGTCCACCTTGTAGTGGGCGCCCACGGCGGTGAGCTCCGGGCCGAGCTTGCCCCGGGACACGCCGCGCACCGAGTGGCAGCCGCCGCAGCCGTACTCGTCGTACAGCTCGCGGCCGCGGCGCAGGTGGGGCGTCTCGTCGAGGTAGGGCTCGGGGTGGCACTTGGCGCACGACGACTCGATGTACGGCGCGGCGAGCAGCGGCTCGTTCCAGAAGTGGTCGTGGCCGTGGGCGTAGTGCACTGTCAGCGCGCGACCGTCCCCCTCGTGGCAGATGGTGCAGCCGAACTCGCCGAACGGGTGCACCGGCATCTCGGGGTGGGTGCGCAGCGGGTTATCGCCGTCCACGAACGCGGGATCGTCGATGGCGGTGTGGCAGGTGCGGCAGCGGTCGACGCGGCGCTCCTCGCCGAACTCCGACAGCACGTCCTGCTTGATCTCCAGGCCGCCGTCGGCCAGGGCGTCGCGCACGGCCTCGCTCGAGGCGAGGCCGATGGCCTGGTCGTAGTAGTCGAGCTGGTAGCCGCGCCACTCCTCGTCCGAGGACTTGAAGATGACCCCGGCCACCACGGCGGTCAGGGCCACGCTGCTCAACAACAGGGCGATGCGTATCTGCATGGCGTCCACTAGAAGGGCATCACGAATGCCCAGTTCTCTCCGCGGAAGAAGGTGCCGATGACGGTGAGGACCGCCAGCGTTCCCATGATGGTCAGGAAGATCCAGTTGGCGGCGGTGCGGCTCGAGTGGAACCACACGCCCTCACCGCCGGGCTTGCGCTCGAGGTACGGCGCGACCACGGCCAGCAGGACCAGCAGGCCGGGGATGCCGATGCCGCCCCAGAATGCCGAGTAGCTCACCAGCTCCTGCAGCCCCAGGAAGTACCACGGCGCCTTGGCCGGGTTGGGCGGGTGCAGCGGGTTGGCCGGCTCCTCCAGCGGCGCGTTGAACAGCAGCGCCAGCACGCTCAGCGCCAGCACGGTCAGCACGAACAGCAGCAGCTCGCGCGACAGGGCCGCGGGCCACGACTGGACCTGCTTCTCGGGGCTGGCGGTGGTGGCCTCGGACTTGGCCGGGACCACGGTCATCAGCCCGTAGGTCTTGGAAGGCCCGTCGGGGAAGCGCTCGAACGGGGGGCGCTCGTCGGGGTGGACCATGACTCCTCCTACTGTCCCTGCGGCCGGGCGAGGCCGCCGTCCTTGCGGATGCGCCAGAAGTGCACGCCGATGCCGATCACCAGCGCCGCGGGCAGCACCACGCAGTGCAGGACGTAGAAGCGCAGCAAGGCCTCGCCGCCCACCACGTCGTCGCCCAGCAGCACGAAGCGGATCTCGTCACCCACCAGCGGCGCGTAGCCCGCGATGGCGGTGCCGACCACGATCGCCCAGTAGGCGAGCTGGTCCCACGGCAGCAGGTAGCCGGTGAACGAGGCGAAGAAGGTCAGCAGCAGCAGGCCGATGCCGACGTTCCAGTTGAACTCGCGCGGCGCCTTGTGGGCGCCGGTGAGGAACACGCGCATCATGTGGGCCAGCACCAGCGCGACCATGGCGTGGGCGGCCCAGCGGTGCAGGTTGCGCAGGAACGTGCCGAAGAACACCGCGCCGCGCAGGTCGAGCATCCGGTTGTACGCGTCGGCCTCGGTGGGCACGTAATAGAACATCAGCAGCACGCCCGACGCGCACAGGATCAGGAACGTGTAGAAGGTGATCAGCCCCAGGCCGAGGGTGGTGGAGAAGCGCAGGGAGCGCTCGTGCACCTTGGCCGAGTGGATGTGGAAGAAGAAGTTGTCGGCCACCGCGCGCGAGCGCTCGAGCTCGTTGCCGGGCACCGGGTTGGAGCGGAACACCGAGCGGTAGATCCGCCGGGGCAGCTCCCGCAGGGCCGCAGCGGCGCCGGGGCGCGCCTCGGTCTGGGCGGACGGGACGTTGTGGACGGTCACGCCTTCACCTCCAGCTCGGTCCCCGCATCGACGATCTGGCGCTTGTCTACCTCCAGCTCGCCGTTGGGGGCCAGCGAGACCTTGAACCAGGGCAGGGGGCTCGGCGCCGGTCCGGCCATCACGTCCCCGCTGGCGTCGAAGCTGCTGCCGTGGCAGGGGCAGTCGAACCCGGTCTCGGTGGGGTTGACCGTGCAGCCCAGGTGGGTGCACTCGGTGCTGATGGCGGCGAACCCGGTGGAGGTGGCGCGCACCACCAGGCGGGCCTCGGGGAAGGCCACCTGGCTGCCCTTGGCGTAGGTCTCGGGGCGGCCCACGCGCAGGCGCGACGGGGGCCCGTAGGTCACGCGCGGTTTGAGGAAGATCAGATCGAACGCGGCCATGGCCGAGGCCGACGTCACCAGGGCCGCGGCCGACGCCAGGGTCAGGAAACCCCGCCGGCTGGGCTCGGCCCGGTTGGCGCGTTCGTCGTGCAGCGTGGAATCACTCATCGTTGTGTCCTTCCCGCAGCAGCTGGTACTTGACATCCTCGAGGTCGTCGAACTGGCCGTTGCGCGCAGCCCAGGCGAATGCCAGGGCGCCGGCCAGGCCCATGCTCAGGGCCGCGGCGAGCAGGCCCAGGGTCAGCGCGCTCATGGCTGCGCCTCCTCGTCCCCGGTGCCCGCGTCGGTGGGGATGGCGGCCCACGGCTCGAAGCCGCACAGCCGCTCCATGGTGGCGGTGTCGGTGGGACAGCGGTCGGCGCACATGCCGCAGCGGATGCAGCGCGCCTCGTCCTTGATGATGGCGCTGGACCCGGCGAGGTGTGGCGCGATCTCCTCGCCGGGCACCAGCTTGAGACAGTAGGTGGGGCACACGTCGGCGCAGCCGCCGCACAGGATGCACTTGCTGCCGTCGAAGATCGTCTCCACGTCGCAGCGCAGGCAGCGCGCCCCCTGGAGCCGCGCCGTGGCGTCCTCGAACGGCAGCTCCACGGCGCCGTCGAGCTGCTGCACCCGCTGGGACGGCTGCGCGGCCGGCGGCAGCTCGCGCTCGAGCTCGAGGTAGTCGAGCCGCAGGCCGGTGCGCACGTCCTCGGCCACGAAGCTGCGCTCGTGGGCCTCGTCGGAGTCGAGGGCGTCCCCCCCCGCGATGTCGTTGTGGATCGCGCGCGCGGCGCGCTGGCCGTGGGCGATGGCGTCGATGAACAGGCCCGGGCCGTGGGCCACGTCGCCGCCGGCGTACAGCCAGGGGATGGACGTGCGGCCGGTGGCCGGATCGGTGACCACGGTGCCGCCGCGGCCCAGCTCCAGGTCGGGCGAGCGGGTGGCGAAGCCGGTGTCGCCGGCCTGGCCGATGGCGAGGATGACCGTGTCGCACGCCAGCGTCTGGTCCGTGCCGTCGGTGAGCTCCGGGGCGAAGCGGCCCTGCTCGTCGAACACGCGGGCCACCTGGCGCACCGTCAGGCCGGTGAGCTTGCCGTCGCGGCCCTCGAAGCCCACCGGTCCGCGCCGGTTGTGGCGAGCGACGCCCTCCTCCTCGCCCTCGACGATCTCGATCTCGCTCGCGGGCATCTCGTGCAGCGCCTCGAGGCACACCAGGTCCACCGACGTGGTGTCGGAGAGCCGCAGGGCGCTGCGCGCACAGTCGTAGGCCACGTCGCCGCCGCCGATCACCACCACGCGGCCGAGTCCGCGCGTGGGCTCGCCGGTGTTGAAGCCGCGCAGGAAGTCCAGGCCCGGGAGGATCCCCGGCAGGTCGGAGCCGGGCAGCTCCAGCATGCGCGATTGCTGCAGCCCCACGCCGAGGAAGACCGCGTCGAAGCCCTCCTCGCGCAGCTGCTTGAGCGTGACGTCCGTGCCGACCCGGACACCGCAGCGCAGCTCGATGCCCAGCCCGACGATGGCCTCGATCTCCCGGGCCACGAGCTCGTTGGGCAGCCGGAACACCGGCACGCCGACGCGCAGCATGCCGCCGGGGGCGTCGTCCGCCTCCAGCACGGTCACCTGGTAGCCCAGCCGGGCCAGGTCGTGGGCGCAGCTCATCCCGGCGACCCCGGCGCCGACCACGGCCACCTTCTGGTCCAGGCGCTTCGGCCGGGTGGAGCCCGCCGCGGTGGAGAGCTCGAGGGTCTGCGAGAGATCGCCGGCCTCCACCCCGAACGCCTCGGTGCAGCTGCGCTTGAGGGCGCGGATGGACACGGGCTGGTCGATGGCGCCGCGGCGGCAGGCGCTCTCGCACGGGGCGCCGCAGACGCGGCCGCAGATGGAGGCGAAGGGGTTGGGGGCGCGGGCGATGCGGTAGGCGTCGCCCACGTCGCCTCGGGCCATGGCCTGGACGTACCCCCGCGCGTCCGTGCCCACCGGACAGGCGGCGCGACAGGCGATCAGTCCCTCGAAGTACTCCCGGTCGGGGATCGCGATGGCGGGTCCAGACACTCCGGGCCTCCTTGCGGTGCAGGACAAAGCAAGGGGTGTGCCAGGTGTCGAAGATCAATGATTACGTGCAGTTGCCTGGAAAGGGGGGTGGGGTGGATCTGGGGGGTGGGGCGATCTTTCCCGCCCCGAGTGGGATCGTTTTGTACGTTTGCGATCAGCGCATCGGGCCGATCAGCCCGAACCGCTTGATCTTGGAGAACAGGGTCCGGCGATCGATGCCCAGCACCCTCGCCGCGGCGCTGCGGTTCCAGCCGCACGCGTCGAGGACCCGCGCCACGTGGGCCTTCTCCACCTCGGCCAGCGAGAGCAGCTCGGCCGAGCCCGCCGAGTCTGCAGCGGCCTCGTCGCCCGGGGTGTCCCCGCCGAGGTGGGGGGGCAGATCCGCGATCTCGATGCGCCGGCCGCGCGCGCGGATGGCGGCCCGTTCCACGGCGTTGCGCAGCTCGCGCACGTTGCCGGGCCAGCTGTGGCGCTTGAGGGTGTCGAGCACGTCCGGGCCGAAGCCGGCCGCGCGGAAGCCGTTGTCCAGGGCCGCGTCGGCGAGCAGGTGCTCGGCGAGCACCGGGATGTCCTCGGTCCGGTCGGCCAGCTCCGGGATGTGGATCGGCAGCACGGCGAGGCGGTAGTAGAGGTCCTCGCGGAACTCGCCCTGGCGGATCATCGCCTCGAGGCTCTGGTTGGTGGCGCACACGACCCGCAGGTCCACCTGCACCGGCGCCCGGCTGCCCAGCGGCCGCACCTCGCCGTCCTCGAGCACCCGCAGGAACTTGGCCTGCTGGGCCACGGGCATCTCGCCGACCTCGTCGAGGAACAGCGTGCCGCCGCTGCTCTGGGCGATCAGGCCGGTGTGGGAACTCTGGGCCCCTGTGAACGCGCCCCGGGCGTGGCCGAAGAACTCGCTCTCGAACAGCGCCTCGGGGATCGCTGCGCAGTTGACCGGCACGAAGGGGCCGCCGGCTCGCCCGCCCTCGTAGTGCACGGCCCGCGCGGCCATCTCCTTGCCCGTGCCGCTGCGGCCGGTGATCAGCACCGCGGCGGTCGTGGCGGCGGCCTCGCGCAGCCCCTGGCGCACCCCGCGCATGGTGGCCGACCCGCCCAGGAGCCGCTCGACGCCGTAGCAGCCCTGGACCGTGGAGCGCAGCTGCCCCACCTCCCGCGACAGGGAGATCTCGGACGAGGCGTTGCGCAGCACCGCGGCGATCTCCTCGACCTTGAACGGCTTGCACACGTAGCTGTAGGCCCCGGCCGACATGGCCTCCACCGCGTCGTCCACGCTGCCGAAGGCGGTCATCAGCACCACCTTGATCGCGGGGTGGCGCTCCCGCAGCAGGTCCAGCAGGGCGCGCCCGTCCATGCCCGGCATGCGCACGTCCGACAGCACGATGTCGGCGCCGCGCTCGCGCAGCGCGGCCAGGGCGGCGCTGCCGTCGGACGCGCCGCGCACGTCGTAGCCCATGCGGGACAGGTGCCGGGTGAGGATGGCGCGCAGGCGCTCGTCGTCCTCCACCACCAGGACCGACACCGCGTCGGGGATCGTCGGCTCCTCGGTCATCCGCTCACTCCTGCTGCACCGGGATCTGGACCACGAAGCACGCCCCGCCGAGCCCGCTGGGCGCGATCCGGATGTCCCCCCGGTGGTGGTTGACGATGCGCGCGCACACGGCCAGGCCCAGCCCGGTCCCGTCGGCGCGCGTGGTGAAGAACGGATCGAAGACGCGCTCGCGCACGTCCTCGGGGATGCCGGGGCCGTCGTCGTGCACCTCGAAGGTGACCGCGCCGGATCCGCCGGCCTCGGTGGCGTCGGCCATCCGCGCCACCAGCAGCAGCCGGCCCCCCTTGTCCACGGCGTTGATGGCGTTGAGCAGCAGGTTCAGCAGCAGCTGGTGCATCTCGTCGGGGTGGGCGGCGAAGGCCTGGACGTCGGCGGCCACGCGCTGGCGGACGGTGACCTGCTTCTTGTCCAGGGTCGCGTGGAGCAGCCGCAGCACCCGGTCGAGGGCCTCCTGCGGGTGGACCTCCTGGCGATCCGGCGCCGCGCCGCGGGCGAACGAGAGCAGCTCGCGCACCAGGGTGCCGATGCGCTCGGTCTCCTCGACGATGCTCGCCAGCTCCTCGCGGCTCGGATCGCCCTGGTCCAGATCGAGCAACAGGTACTCCACCGTGGCGCTGATCACGTTCAACGGCGTGCCGATCTCGTGGGCGAGGCCCGCCGCGAGGCTGCCCACCGCGGCCAGCTTCTCCGAGCGCAGCATCTGGCGCGCGCCGCGCAGCTGGGCGCTGAGGTCTCTCGCGACCATGGCCACGCCCACGGCGCCGTCGCGGTCCTCGCCGAGCAGCCGCGCCGTGACGTCCACCGGCACCCGCCGGCCGTCCGCGGTGTGCCACTCCATCCGGTGTCCGCGCACGAGCCGCCGCCCCCGCGCGAGGTCCACCAGGTGGCGGGTGTCCTCGGTGCCGGCGAGCCGGCCCAGGTCGAGGCCGATGACCTCGTCGGGGGCGTGGCCGAACACCTCCTCGGCGCCGCGGTTCCAGCTGGTGACGCGCCCCTCGAGGTCGATGCCGAGGATGGCGTCGCCCGCCTCGCGGGTGATGTGGGCCAGCAGCTGCTCGCGGGCGCGCAGCGCGCGTCGCAGCTGGTGTACGGCCGACAGGTCCTCGATGACCTCGGTGCGGCCGATCAGCTCGCCGTCCTCGCCCCGCAGGGCCGCCGCGGTGATGGCCACCGGCACGTCCCGGCCGTCGCGGGCCCGGCGCACCGTCTCGATCCGCGGCTGCTGCTCGCTGCGCGCCACGCGCTCGGCGATGGCCCGCTCCTCGTCCGCCCGGTCCTCCGGGAGCAGCGCGCTGACGCTCCGGCCGAGGATCTCGTCGAGCTCGAAGCCGAGGATGGTGGTGGCCGCGGGGCTCCAGCTGACGATGCGGTCCTGCAGGTCGAGCACCAGCAGGCCCGATCCCGACGCCGCCGACATCTGCGTCAGCAGGTGGTTGCGACCCGACTCCGTGGCCTCGGGCAGCTCCGCCTCGGCCATGTGCATCGTGCACTCGAGGACCCAGCGGACCTCGCCGCTGGAGTCCTCTACCGGAATCGCGCGGACCCAGTAGGTCTGGCGCGGTTGGCCTGGCGCGGCCCGCTCCCGCATGCCGCGGCGGGCCTCGCCGGTGCGGAACACCAGCCGGGGGATGCAGTCGGGGCAGCGGCTCGTGCGCCCCCACTTGGCCGCGAAGCAGTGCGTGGGAGGCCCGTCCCCCGAAGGGAGCTCGCCGCATCCGGCCGCGCCGTTGGCCCACACCACCGCCATGGAGGCGTCGATGAGGGTCAGGCCGATGCCGGCCTCCTCGGCGAGCCGACCCAGCGGTTCCAGGTCGTGGGGGTGAGCCAGCCGCATGATCCCTCTCAGCCGCCGATGGAGATGCGCCCCGAGACATCGTCGTCGAACGAGAAGCCGTCCGCGATCACCCGGATGCACGCGTCCACCACGTCCCGGTCGAGCCGCTTGCCGCGCTGCTTGCGGATCTCCTCGAGGGCCTCGCCGAGCCCCAGCGCCGGGCGGTACGGGCGGTCGGACGCCATGGCCTCGACGATGTCGCACACCGAGAGGATCCGCGCGTCGAGCAGGATCGAGTCCCCGTCGAGCTTGTGGGGATAGCCGTTGCCGTCCATGGCCTCGTGGTGCTGCAAGATGATATCGGCCACGGGCCAGGGGAAGTCCACGTCTTGGAGGATCTCGTGGCCCACCGCCGGGTGGGACCGCAGGATCTCCATCTCGATGTCGCTGAGCCTGCCGGGCTTGTTGAGGATCTCCACCGGGATGTTGATCTTGCCGATGTCGTGGAGCAGGCCCGCCATGCGCAGGCCCAGGAGGCGGTGGGGGTCCAGCCCCATCTCCGCGCCCACGGCCTGGGCGAGGCGCGTCACCCGCTGCTGGTGACCGGCCGTGTACGGGTCGCGTCGCTCCATGGCGCGCACCAGCGCGTCCACCGTGGACTGCAGGACCGTGGTCAGGTCCTCGGACAGCTGCTCGTAGCGCTGCTCGCTGAGGCCGAGCAGGCGCTCGTTGACCACGAAGTACAGCATGCCGCACAGCGTGCCCGCGGCCAGGATCGCGAGCTCGCTGAGCAGGGGCTGCGCGCCGGTGAGGGGTTCGACGACGAAGTCCACCGCCACCACCACCAGGACGAACCCGAACAGCAGCAGCAGCAGCAGCAGCGTGCGCGTCTGGTCCAGCCGCAGGTCCGCCCTGCGCAGGCGCAGGGCCAGGTGGACGAGGACCGGCGCGAGCGTGACCGCGTACAGGGCCGCGCGCAGCAGCGCGATGGGCAGGGGCAGGCCCCACTCCAGGCCCCCGTCGTCGTGAACCATCGGGCGGACGTCGGCGTAGATCGTGGCCACCGACAGGACGGACCCGGGCACGACCACGCAGGGGAACGCGATCCAGGCGTTGACCCGCGGCAGGCGCGCCGCGAGCAGCCCCATGAGGAAGAACGCGCAGGCGATGGCCACGAAGAAGCTCGAGATCACCAGCAGGATGTGGACCCGGGGACCGTCGTGCGGGAACGCCAGCCCGGCGATGGCGCCGCACGTGCACACCAGGAACATCATCGCGAAGCCCTGGCCGTAGTGCAGCGTCTCCCTGTCCTGCCGGGACCGGCCCTCGGAGAGGAACCTGTAGGCGATGGCCAGCAGGGCCAGCGACACGGGCGCGTAGACCATGCCGGTGAGGGTTCCGGTCATGGCGCTCCGCCCGGGGTGCGGGTCATCGGTCGGGCCACTTGTAGTCCTGCTTCTCGAACAGTTCGACGCACGCGTCCACCACGTCCCGGTCGTACCGGGTGCCGCGGTGGCGCCGGATCTCGTCCAGGGCGACCCCCACGCCGAGGGACGCCCGGTAGGGCCGGTGGCTGGACATGGCCTCGACCACGTCGGCCACGGCCAGCACGCGGGCCTCGATGCGGAAGCCTTCGGCGGTGAGGCCGTCGGGGTAGCCGGTGCCGTCGAGGCGCTCGTGGTGCTGCAGCACCACCTCGGCCACGGGCCACGGGAACGTCACGGGCTCGAGGATGTCGTGGCCCAGGCGGCAGTGGGTCTGGATCAGGGCGTACTCGGCGGGGGTCAGCTTGCCTGGCTTGCCCCAGATCTCGGCGGGGATGGCGATCTTGCCCAGGTCGTGGATCGAGGCGGACATGCGCACCGTGTCGATCTGCTGAGCCGACATGCCCAGCGCCGTGGCGATGGAGCGCGCGAGGTCGGCCACGCGGCGCTGGTGACCCGCGGTGTACGGGTCACGCGTCTCCACCGTGCGGGCCATGGCCTGGATGGTTCCACCCAGCGCCGAGCGGATGTTCGCCAGCGTCTCCTCGATCTTGCGCGTGCGTTGTCGCACCTGGTCCTCGAGGGTGGCTATGGTCAGCGAGGCCGTGTCCTCGGCCAGCCGCCGCGCGGTGACGTCGGTGTCGATGCCGCGGAAGCCCCGCAGGGTGCCGTCCTCGTCGTGGATCGGCTCGTACGTGGTCTCCATGGTGGCGATGGTGCCGTCCCGGCGCTGGCGCGGCACCTCCAGCCTCACCCGGGTCTCCCGCAGCGGGGTGAAGCTGAGGCTGAGCTCCTCGTCGTCGTCGTCGTCCACGGACTCCAGCTCGGGGATGAGGTCGCGCATCCTCATCTGGCCCACGAGCTCGGTGGGCCCGTAGCCGATCATCGTCTCGGACACCCGGTTGGAGAACACGAAGCGGGAGTCGTCGTCGATCTCCCAGACCCACTGGCCCGCGCGCTCGACCAGCTGCTGCAGGCGCTCGTGGTTCCGGCGGAGCTGCCGACGCTCGAGGCTCCTGTCGAGCACGGTCGTGCCCAGCCGCGCCAGCGCCGCGGTGAGCCCGGGAGCGCGCAGCTCGGCGCCCTCGGCCAGCTCCATGCAGCCCACCAGGGTGGCTCGCCCCTCGCGGCGGATGCCGAAGCGATAGCAGTTGGAAGGGGCGCCCTCGGGGAGCAGCTCGGCGCAGTACTCGAACTTTCCGAGGAGGCACGCTTCCGTGCCGCGGGCCCGGCACGGTGTGGGGGTGGCGCGCAGGTCCGTGGCCGCCATCGTGTCCGTCGACAAGACCCTGTGCTCGAGGGAGCCGCCCATGGACGTGCGCGCCCCGCTGTCCATGGGCGCGCCGTCGAGGGCCAGCAGGCCGAGGGTCTGCGACTGGGGCTCCAGGTACGACAGCGCCACCAGCCGCGCGCCGCTGACCTGACGCAGGTTCCGGCACAGCAGCCACGGGACGGCCGTGGCGTCCTCGCTCTCCATCTCGAGGATGGCGTCGTGGAGGAAATCGGCTTCGGGTGGCAGCTCGCTCATGATTCGCGGTCGGGTCCTACCTTCGCATTCTACAACGGCGGGCGCTCGCGCGTGCGCCGTTGGCTCGACGTTGTATCCTCGTGCTCGTGAGGAGGCTCCATGCATTCGTGGTTCTGGCGGCTGTGCGGCTCGACCGTGCTGGTGATCGCGTTGCTGGGACCGGGCGGCTGCTCCTCCGGTGACGACGACGACACCGCAGGCGACGACGACTCGGGCGACATCGGGGACGACGACGACACCGTGGCCCCCGCCCCCTGGGAGCCGGTGGGCGTCGGGCTGGAAGGGGTCGGCGGCTGGAGCCTGGAGTTCGTGGACGCCGCGCGGACCCTGCGCGCGTTCACGGCCCCCGACGACTCGGAGGTGGCGGTGGACGACGCCGGCTGGCCCCTGGCCGACGCGCAGACCGTGCTGTGGGACAGGCGCCCGATGGCGGCCTGGTGGGGCACCATCGACGATCCGGAGGCGTTCACCCCGGACATGGCGGGCACCTACCGCGGCTCGTTCACGGGCGTCGCCGAGGTCTCGGGGTCCTGGTCGGAGTGCTCCGTCGAGAACGTGACGTACGACCCGCAGGCGGACCGGACCACCTTCGACCTGGTGGTGCCCGAGACCGTGGACGAGTGGACCAACGCGGTGGTCCTGGAGTTCACCGGCACCGCGGGCGGGATCCGCGACCTGAGCGTGACCCGGCCCGGCTACGACCACGACGCCCCGCCGCGCTTCCACCAGCCGTTCCTCGACGCCATCGCCGCGGCGGACTTCTCCACCCTGCGGTTCATGGACTGGACCCACACCAACGACGACGACCCGACCTACCCGGCGGTCACCGAGTGGGCGGACCGGGCGCAGCTCACCGACGCCACGTGGCTGGACGACGCCACCGGCCACGAGCGCGGCGCGCCCTGGGAGACCGTGGTGGAGCTGGCCAACACCACGGGCCTGGACGTCTGGATCAACGTGCCCGTGGCCGCGTCGGACGACTACGTCGCGCAGCTCGCCACCTTGCTGCACGGGGGGCTGGACCCGGACATCGCGGTGTACGTGGAGTACAGCAACGAGGTGTGGAACGGGCTGTTCTCCCAGTCGGCGTGGAACACGGCGCGCGGTCAGGACCTGGGCCTGGAGAACGTCGAGGCCTACGCCCAGCGCACGGCGGAGATCGCCCAGATCTTCGATGGCGTGTTCGGCCCCGGCGCCCTGAACGACCGCGTCCGCGTGGTCAGCAGCTGGCAGGTGGGCTGGAGCCCGCCGGACGACAACTACCGCCGCCAGATGGCGCACATCGACGCGAACTTCGGGCCGCCGGCCGAGCTGATCTGGGGGCTCGGCGTGGCGCCGTACTTCAACGCCCACGACGCCGCGGACGATGCCACGGTGCAGCAGCTGCTCGACGCGATGCGCGCCTCGAGCGACGCCAGCGTCGAGGGCCGCTCGCTCGTGCTCGAGGTGGCCCGGGAGTACCAGCTGCCCGGCGGCCTGCTGGCCTACGAGGGCGGCCCGGACACGGGCGGCGGCAGCGAGGTCAACGTGGCCCACCGCATCGAGGCCCAGCGCCACGACGAGATGGGCGAGCTGATCCAGCACGATCTCGTGGACAACTGGTTCGGCATCGGCGGCGGCCTGTTCATGCACTTCACCCTCGACGGCCCGTACAGCCGCTACGGGTGCTGGGGATTGACCGACGACATCACCGACCCCGATCGCAACGCCAAGTTCGCGGCGATCCGGGCCGTGATGGAGCAGGTCGAGTAGCGCGGCGGTAACTGTGCCCGGCCACCGGGCGGGCTACGCTCGGGTGGGTTGCCGGTCGGTGAGCGACCGGCACCGGGACATTCCAGGGAGGCATCGAACATGGATACGAAGTGGATCTTGGCCCTTTTGGGAGCATTCATCCTCGCCGTGGCCGCCGGCTGTGACGGGACCGCCGCGGACGACGACGACGCCGCGGGCGACGACGACGACGACACCACCGCGGGCGACGACGACGACGCGACCCCGGGTGACGACGACGACACGACCCCTGGCGATGACGACGACGACACGACCGCGGGCGATGACGACGACGACGCCACGCCGACGATCTGGGCGCCGGCGCCCGGCACCACCTGGCAGTGGCAGCTCCAGGGCAACCTCGACACGAGCCACGACGTGCAGATGTACGACGTGGATCTGTTCGACACCGCCCAGGCCGCCATCGACGGCCTGCACGCGGACGGCCGGATCGTGATCTGCTACTTCTCCGCGGGCAGCTACGAGGACTGGCGCGACGACGCCGGCGACTTCCCCGCCGAGGCGCTGGGCCATCCGCTGGGGGGCTGGCCCGGCGAGTACTGGCTGGACGTCACCCACCCCACGGTGCGCTCGATCATGGAGGCGCGGCTGGACGTGGCGGCGGCCAAGGCCTGCGACGGCGTCGAACCGGACAACGTGGACGGCTACGCCAACGACAACGGGCATGGGCTGAGCGCGGCCGACCAGCGGGACTACAACCAGTTCCTCGCGGACGCGGCCCACGCGCGCGGCCTGTCGGTGGGGCTCAAGAACGACCTGGATCAGGTGGCGCAGCTGGAGCCCTGGTTCGACTGGGCGCTCAACGAGGAGTGCATGTCGTACAGCGAGTGCGGCGCCCTGGCGCCGTTCCTGGACGCGGGCAAGGCCGTGTTCCACGTGGAGTACGTGGACCACCAGGGCCAGGGCTCGGCCCTGGCCGCGCAGGTGTGCGGCGATCCGGCCATCGACGGTTTCTCGACGCTGATCAAGACGTGGGATCTGGACAGCTGGGTGATCGCCTGCCCCTGAAGCCCTGGGCCGGTCCCCTGACGCCGGCCGCTAGCGCGTGCGGCGGCGCGCGATGGCGACGGCCAGGGCCAGTGCGGACAGCACCAGCCCCGCGGACGCGGGGGAGCCAGGTCGCACCGAGCAGGCCGACGCCCACCCGCGTTCCCCGCCGGGGTCGTGGCCGCCGTCCGGCCCGGAGCCGTCCTGGGTCATGTTCAGCGGCACGCCGCCGTTGGGGGTGTAGGTGGGCAGCCCGACCATGCGCTGCAGCGCGTACAGGTGGGCCTTGGCCACGGTGACGAGGTTGTCGTCGTCGGACATGAGCTCGGCGTTGCCCGACCAGACGTCGATGAAGGCGATCTCGTGGAGCTCGGCGGGCATGGCCGTCTTCACCAGCACCGTGAAGCTGCTGTACTTCACGCCGCGGTCGAACGTGCCCAGGTGCTGGACCACCGCGTCGTTGACCTCGTGGGCCAGATCGTCGGCGGTGGTGCCCGACGCGTAGGCATAGGTCTCGGTGCCGTTGCCGCCGCCGGCGTTGGCGTGGATGGACAGGAAGTAGTCCACCCCCAGGGAGTTGGCGTAGTCGGCGCGCGCGGTCAGGGCGATGAACTCGTCGGTGTCGCGCGTCATGTACACGTCCCAGTTGCCGCCGCCGTGGGTGTCGAGGTTGTCCGCCAGCATCCAGCCGCGCAGGGCCAGGGCGGTGGTCAGGTTGATGTCTTTCTCTTGCAGGCCGAGGCCCACGGCGCCGGGATCGAAGTCCCCGTGGCCCGCGTCGATACATACCGAGACCGTGGGGCCCTGGACCGGTGCCGAGTCCACGTGGCCGTCGCAGTCGTTGTCGAGGTTGTCCTGGATCTCGAGGGCACCGGGGTGGATGTGGGGGTTGGCGTCGTCGCAGTCGCCGTCGGCCTCGGAGTAGCCGTCGCCGTCGTCGTCGTGGTTGTCGGTGTTCTCGTCCACGTGGCCGTCGCAGTCGTTGTCCAGGTGGTCCGCGATCTCGGGCGCGCCGGGGTAGGTGTAGGCGTTGTGGTCGTCGCAGTCGCCGTCGTCCACGGTCCAGCCGTCGTTGTCCTCGTCGTCGGTGGGGGTGTTGTTGCCGCACTCCCACCCGTAGGTGACGTCCATCCAGGCGTTCTCGAGGTAGGCCAGGCCCATGGCGCCGGCCAGGGTGAGGCACTGGTCGAGGCCCGCGGGGTTGGACACGGAGCGGCCGTACTGGTCCAGGCCGCCGTTGTAGTTGTCGTAGTAGGCCGCGTGGGCCTCGGGGGTGCCCTGGGGCAGGTCGGTGAACATGCGCCGCGGCCGGTCGCCGCTGGTGGTGTTCCAGTAGTTGTCGTCGATGTTCCACGGCCCCACGTCGCCCACCGGCACGGTGTTGGTGACGCCGTCGAGGTCCAGCGTGACCTCGTAGTCGCTGCCGGGATATCCCGCGGCGTTGGACCAGCCCAGGGCGGCGAACTTGACGTACTTGTCCGGGACGGCCACCTCCCACGAGGTGTAGGCGTTGTACTGCGTCGCATAGACGTTGTACGTCAGGCACGAGCGTGAGTCGGTCGGTTGGGGGGTGGCGCGTTCGTAGTCCTCGTCGAAGTACTTCTGCAGCCACGACAGCAGGTCCTCGAAGCGATCGCCGGTGACGTCGCGGAGCACGGCCTCGCTCTTGGAGGCCCGCTCGGCCACCTGGGCGTTCCACTCGACCGTGTCCGGTGCGGCCTGGTGCAGGTCCCGGTCGAACAGGCGCTCGTCCGTGGCCAGCTGCCACAGCGTCTCCTCCTCGTCGGGGGACAGCGCGATCTCGACCGCGAGGGTGTCCATGCGGCCGGGGGTGTCGAGGATGACCGACAGCACCGGTTTGCTCAGCAGGGCCTGGTGCACGTCCATCGTGCCCGCCGTCGCCGGGGTGGCGACCAGGGCGAGCAGGGCGACCAGCGTCGTGAGGCGGCTCATGGCGTCACCTCCACCAGCTGCGCGCGGTACACGGCGCCGCCCTCCACATAGGCCACTTCGGTGCCATCGGGCGACACCGCGGGGTGGCCCTCGAGCCGGCCGGGGGTCGCGGTCAGTGGGATCGCGCGGCCGTCCTGTACCGACAGCGCCCACAGGTCGCTGTTCAGGACCTGGTGTCCGTCGTCCACGGTGCGTTCGAACAGGACCCAGCGTCCGTCCGGGGTCCACGCCGGGTGGGTGCCCTCGGCCACGGCGAGCAGCTCGCCCGTGTCCACGTCGAAGACGTGGATGCCGTCGCGCAGCCCCACGGCGGCCACGTGGTCGCGGGTCGGCGAGACGTGCTCGTCGAAGAACCTGTCCTCGCCCGCGGTCAGCTGCCGCTCTCCGTCGGGCCCGCGGACGAACAGCTCGTCTCCGCGGGCGTAGATCGGCTCCACGGGCGGTGTCACCAGCTCCCGCAGCTCGGCGCCGCCGGGCGTCACGTGGACGGCCGGCTTGCGGCCCCTGGCGGGACAGAGGATGACGGGCTCGCCGTCGGACTCGATCCAGCGGTGCCTGAAGCCGGACACGGCGTACCTGGACGCCACCACGATCGAAGCGCCGCCCGCGGCGGGTACCGCGTACAGGCCGCCGTACCCCTCGCCGGAGAAGCTGATGGTCCCGCCGTCCAGGGACCAGGCGGGATCGGTGTACCCATCGCCGTCCGTGAGCCGGACCGGATCCTGCACCGAGAGCCCCACCTCATCCGCTGTCGTCGGCAGGTCGGCGGTGGCGCAGCCCCCGACCAGACCCAAGAGGAGGCACCCGGAGATCACCCCGAGCGGCCCCGCGAACCGTCTCCCCCTGCCTGCCCAGCGCCCCTCCTTGCTCCACATACGATGTCCTCCTAGTGCAGTGTATACACAGTATATACAGGTGGGAAGGAATCGAGGGCGGGCTCCCTGGACGACGCCCGTTGTTTGACCATGATTTGACAACGATCGAGCGGACGTTCGGTCGGTGCGGCCCCGCGCCGTCCCCATGTCGTGTAGCGTGTTCGCGATCCGGTCGACCGCCGCGATCTCGGCGGCGAGTGACGCGCCAGCTCCGTCCCCGATCCTCTCATGCAAGAAATGCTATAGATCTGGTGTACATTAGGCGGGATGACGCAGCGAGTCGCGAAAGGACTCATGAGCGATTCCGGATCAGATGGAGCCGAGGCCCCGCGCATGGACGCCCAGTTGGCCCAGATACAGGCCCAGTTCTGCCGCGCCATGGGCAACCCCGTGCGCGTACAGCTGATGTACTCCATGCGCGACGGGGAGCGGTGCGTGTCCGAGTTGATCGCTGAGCTGGGCCTGTCGCAGCCGGTGGTCTCGCAGCACCTGGCCGTGCTGCGCAACATCGACATGGTCGCCACTCGACGGCAGGGCCAGAATGTCTTCTACCGACTCACCGATCCGGAGATCACGGACGCGTGTGACCTGATTCGCACGATCCTCACCCGTCGAACGCGACTCCGTTCCGACCTGTTGTCGGGGAGCTGAGCCGGAGCGGATGGTGCCGACCCGCCTCCCCAAGGACCTGCCCGCCAACCTCACCACGCTCCCGGACCAGGCGATGACCGTCCACCTCGAGGCGCTCACCGGTCGCGCCTGCTTCACCGTGGACGCGGACCAGAACATCACCACCTTCGGGCCGATGGCCGAGGAGCTCACGGGCTTCTCTGCAGCCGAGGCCCTCGGCCGGCACTGCCTGGCGACTATCCGCTGTCCCAGCTGTCTGGGCGGGTGTGGCCTCTTCCGGGTCGGGAACGTCCGCGGAAAGGAACTCGTACTCCACGACAAGGACGGCCGCGTCGTCTCCATCCGCAAGAGCGGGATCGTGATCCGGGACGGGTCGGGCGACCCCCAGGGCGCCCTGGAGATGATCTGGCCCGTCGAGGAGGCCTCGGCGGCGTCCCCTCGGACCGCGCTGGACAACATCCTGGGCGCGCTGGGACGCTGGTTCGTGGCCGCAGACGCCGAGCTGAAGGTCGTCCAGTTCTCCGGAGGCCTCCCCGAATTCCTCGGTCACACGGAAGCGCGCCTCACGGGAATGCCCATGGCCGAGCTGCTGGGCGAAGAGCTGTTCGGCGACGGATCTCCGTTCCGGGTGGCGTTGGACAAGGGGGAGCGCCGCGAGGGATGGTACGGGCTGCTGCACACGGCAGGCGGCGACACCCTGCCGGTCTCGCTCACGGCCGCGCGGCTCGACCGGGACCGGGCCGAGTCCGGCACCGCCGGCTGCGACACGGAGGCGTCGTTGCTGGTGATGATCCGGTTGCAGGACGAGGTCGCCGCCGACTCGGTGGTCGAGGAGGCGCCCCCGTCATTCTGTGGCATCGTCGGGCGGTCGCCGCCCATGCAGCGGATCTTCCGGCTGATCGACCAGATCCAGGACAATGACGCCACGGTGCTGGTCACCGGCGAGAGCGGCACCGGCAAGGAGCTGGTCGCCCACGCGATCCACATGCGATCCCACCGGCGCGACGGCCCCTTCGTGGCGGTCAACTGCGGCGCCCTCCCCGATGCCCTGCTGGAGAGCGAGCTGTTCGGCCACGTCAAGGGAGCGTTCACCGGCGCGATCCGCGACAAGCGGGGCCGGTTCGAGCTGGCCCAGGGCGGCACCCTGTTCCTCGACGAGATCGGCGATCTGCCCCTACCGTTGCAGGTGAAGCTCCTGCGCGTACTCCAAGAGCACAGCTTCGAGCGGGTCGGGGACAACCGGACCCGGGAGCTGGACGTCCGGATCGTCGCCGCGACCCACGTGGACCTGGCCGTGGCCGTGGCCGAGCGCTCGTTTCGCGACGATCTGTTCTACCGCCTGCGCGTGGTCCCCATCGAGCTGCCCCCGCTACGGGATCGCAGCGGCGACTTGGAACTCCTGATCCGCTTCATGGCCCGCAAGATCGGCAAGGAGCGGGGGCGTTCGCTGCACATCGCGCCGTCGTCGATGCGGGCGCTGCTGTCCCACGACTGGCCCGGCAACGTGCGCGAGCTCGAGAACGCCATCGAGTACGCCACGGCCGTGTGCGAAGGCCAGACGATCCACCTCGGCGATCTCCCCGTCGAGATCGGGGCCGAGGGCCGCGCGGTCGCCCCCATGACCCTGTTGGCGCCGCGCCCCCTGCGCGCGCGCCACGCCTCCGACCTGCTCGGGTCGCCACCGGCTCCGGTCCCGGCGGAGTTCTCCGCCGAACAGGCCGTAGAGGCACGCCGGATCGTGGCCGCGCTCGAGGCGACCCGTTATCACAGGGAGCGGGCCGCAGAGCAGCTCGGGATCAGCCGCTCGACCCTGTGGCGCAAGATGAAGGAGTACCGGATCGACTGATTCACGGTCGACCGCGTGATCCGCCCCTGTCTGCGACACGTTTTGTCGCAACGTTCTGTCGCAACATTACGTACCACGCGCTCCGGCTAGAAATATGCGAACGCCCAACTCGGTGTAATTACTGGTTATTTTGTTTTTTTCTGCGGTTGGTACGCGCCTTGCACAGCCTCCTCTCCACGAAACCAAGACCCACTCGAACCCACGAGGAGAGACCAAGATGAACGACCTTCAAATCACCCAGTCGCTGGACCTCAAAGGCCTGCTGTGCCCCATCCCCGTCGTCAAGATGGGCAAGGCCATCAAGACCGTCGAGGTTGGCGAGCTGATCGAGGCCACGGCCACCGACCCCGGCGTGGTCGCGGACATCCCGGCGTGGTGCCGCAGCACCGGCAACGAGCTGGTCAAGATGGACCGGGGCGCCGGCCTGTTCACCTTCGTCGTCCGCCGCGCCAAGTAGCGACCGTCACGCACTGGAGGCGACGATGGAACACGAAGCATTCCACCACTTCGTCGAGTACGAGCTGCAGGCGATCGCCTTGGCGACCATGGCCGTCCTGTACAGCATCAAGGCCTTCCAGCTGTCGCGGCTGCCGATGCCGTGGGAGAAGGCCGAACGGAGGGGCAGCGCGGCGAGCGGGATCGTGCGGTCCTACACCACGATCTTCATGCCCTGGGCCATGGAGAGCAGCCGCAAGCACCTCGTCCGCTGGCTGGAGTTCAGCCTCTACCATGTGGCTGCGCTCGTGGCGATCGTCAACACCTTCACGTTCACCTTCACACCCGGCCTGATGACGCCGGCGGTGAAGGTGACCTTCATCGCGTTGATCCTCCCAGCGCTCCCCATCGGGCTGATCAAGCTGGCGCGCCGCCTGGCCAGCCCCGAGCTGCGCCTGGTCAGCACGCCCGACGACTACTTCTCCCTGGTCTCGCTGCAGGCGTTCTTCTTCACCGGCGTCATGGCCCTGGCGACCGACGGGACGATGTGGAGGACGGCCTACTTCCTGGTCACCGCAGCGTTCCTGATCTACGTGCCCTTCTCCAAGATCTCCCACTACGTCTATTTCTTCTTCGCGCGGTTCCTCACCGGCGCCCGCTACGGTGTACGCGGCGTGATCCCGCGGACCGGAGGTGCGCGATGAGCGCCAACACCGACAAGGCCGTGGCCGAGCTGGAGAAGCGCTTCAGCCGACTGGTCGGCGCGTCAGCCACCAACCTGTGCACCCGCTGCGGGTGGTGCGTCGAGTCGTGCCACGTCTACCTGGCTACCAAGGACCCGAACATGACGCCCGTGGCCAAGACCGAGCGCGTGCGCAAGGTGCTGCGCCGCAAACACGACTGGCTCAGCAAGGTCCTGCCGTTCTGGACCGGGGCCGAAGACCTGACCGACGAGGAGCTCGAAGGCTGGCAGGATCTCGCCTTCCAGCACTGCACGCTGTGCGAGCGCTGCGTGGTGAACTGCCCCATGGCCGTGGAGACGCCCCAGATCATGGGCGCCGTGCGCGGCACGCTCAACGCCCTGGGCAAGGCCCCGGAGATCCTCGGCCAGCTGGCCGACTCGGCCATCGCCCGCGAGGAGATGCTCGACGACATGCGGGACTTCTACGTCGAGCAGATCAAGGAGCTCGAGACGCAGGTCCAGCAAAACACCGGCAACCCTGACGCGCGCATCCCCATCGAGGAGACCGCCGACATCCTGTACGTGCCTCTGTCCGGTGCACACACCATCGTGCCCGCCGCCAGCTTGTTCGAGGCCGCGGGCGAGTCGTGGACGATGAGCATGTTCGAGGCGGCCAACTACGGCCTGTTCATCGGCGACATCCCCCGCGCCAAGAAGATCCTGCAGCGTGTCCTCAACGAGGCCGAGCGCCTGGGCGTCAAGGAGATCGTGGTCACCGAGTGCGGCCACGCCTATGGCGTGCTCAAGTGGGAGGCCCCCAAGTGGTTCGGCGGTGCGCTCCCGTTCAAGGTGCGCAACATCGTCGAACTGGTCGACCAGTACGTGGCCGAGGGCCGGCTGAAGCTGGATCCGAGCCGCAACGCCGAGCCGGTCACCTACCACGATCCGTGCAACATGGGCCGCAAGGGTGGCCTGTTCGAGGAGCCGCGCAACGCCATCAAGGCGTCGGCGATCGACTACCGCGAGATGACACCCGGCCGTGAGGAGAACTTCTGCTGCGGCGGCGGCGGCGGCATGGTCGCCAACCTGGACTGGGAGGACTTCCGCATCCAGACCGGCCAGGCCAAGGCCGAGCAGGTCGAGGCCACCGGCGCGAAGGTGGTGGTCACGTCCTGCGACAACTGCTTGCACCAGATCAAGCAGATCGGCGAGCACCACGATCTGGACATCCGCGTGTGCAACGTCACCGAGCTGATGGCTGCGGCCCTCGTGCCCCAGACCGACTGACCCACCCGGGAACTCGCGGGTCGCCCGAGGGCGCCCCTCACCCCATGGAGAGCACCGTGTCCGACACCGACGACACCAAGAGACTGACCATCATCTCCAGCCAGGGCAGCCTGGACTGGGCCTACCCACCCTTCATCCTCGCCTCCACGGCCGCGTCGATGGGCATGGAGTCGACCATCTTCTTCACCTTCTACGGGCTGCTGCTGCTCAAGAAGGATCTGAGCAGCCTCAAGGTCTCGCCCCACGCCAACCCGGCGATGCCGATGAAGATGCCGTTCGGCCCCGAGGGATTCCAGAACGTCGAGTGGCCGATCCCCAACTTCCTGATGGGGGGGATGCCGTTCTTCGACCACCTGGCCACCGCGCTGATGAAGAAGACCTTCGCCAACAACAACGTGATGTCCATCGAGGACATGCGCGCCCTGTGCCTGGACGTGGACGTGCGCCTGATCGCCTGTCAGATGACCATGGACGTGTTCGGGTTCACCACCGACGACTTCATCGACGGGGTCGAGATCGCTGGCGCGGCGGCCTACCTGGAGCTGGCGGGAAACTCGGACATCAACCTCTTCGTCTGACCGTCCTCGCACGCGACCTGTCCATCGACCACCCATCTACGGTCGCCGACGACGTGAAGTATCTCGCGCGCTCGACGCGCTCTACGTCCGGCCCGCCCTGATCGAGGACGAGCTCAAGGCCGTTCCCGACATGGCGCGCGAGATCTGGCTCCCCGAGCTCGGCATCCACCCTGCCGTGGCCAGCTCCGCCCCGACGACCTCGAGCAGGTAGAAAAAGTCGATCTGGACGTGTACGACCGGAAATATTGCGAAGTACTGACCGAAGTCTGGGACGAGGTGCCGGTAGTGTGGAGCCACGGTAGGTTCGTGCCCAGGGAACCTGCGAGGGATCATCGATGCGCCGCGAGCGCGAGTCGCGAGCGGTGACGCGAACGAAGGAGCCGAAGATGAGACGTGCCTGGATCGGGCTGGTGAGCCTGTTCACGTTCGGTTGCGCGGGCGTGACCGAGACCCACGATCCCGCCCCCGAGGGCGAGCCGCCGGAGGTGGTCGAGGTGGCGACGACCCTGAGCCTGGCCGGCGCCGAGGCCCTGACCGAGGCGGGCGGCTTCGCCGATCCGGCCTGGTCGCCGGACGGCGCGCGCGTCAGCTTCACCAGCACGGGATTCGACGGCTTGTACGCGGTACCGTCCGCGGGCGGGCCGGTGCAGACGCTGGCCGAGCCCGGCGAGGTCACCGGATTCCGGCACCGCTGGGACGGCGATCGGATCGTGGTCCCGCGCCGCGGCTCCAAGCCCGCGGCCGAGGTGGTGCCTGCGTCGGGGCTCGTGCGGGAGATCGGCGCCGTGCCCGGCCCGGTCTTCGAGCTGCACCGCGGCGACGTCTACCTCGGCGAGGTCTCGGGCGACACCCGCCTGACCCAGGGCGAGGACAAGTTCTTCGACCCGGTGGCGTCGCCCGACGGCACGCAGGTCGCCCTGGTCGGCCTGACCACGGGCATCCACGTGTTCGACCTGCGCACCGGCCTGGCCACGGCCCACCCGGGCCCGGGTACCCACCCGGCGTGGACGCCGGACGGTCAATGGGTGCTGTTCGAGCGGACCGGGGACGACGGCCACGAGCGGACCTCGGGCGACCTCTGGGCCGTGCGCGCGGCCACGGGCGAGACCGTCCAGCTGACCGCCACGGCCGACGCCATCGAGATCCACCCGTCCGTCTCGCCCGACGGCGAGCGCGTCGCCTACATCCGCGACGGCGCCGTCTGGGCGGCCGACCTGGTCGGCGGGGGGACGCCGTGAGCGCCCGGCGCACGCTTCTCGGAGTCGCCGCGGGCCTGCTGGCCCTGGCGCTGGGCTCCCCCGCGCACGCGCAGACGGCCGCGATCTGCATCGATCCCGGACACGGGGGCTATGACCCGGGCGCCGTGGGCAACGGCCTGGAGGAGTCCGAGCTCAACCTCACCGCGGGCCTGTACTTCCGCGACTGGGTCGAGGCGGACGACGCCGACAACGGCGGCGGCGGCACCTGGGACGTGTACATGACCCGGGACACGGACGTATACGTCTCGCTGACGGGCCGTTGCGATTACGCCAACAGCCTGGGCGTGGACTACTTCCTGTCCATCCACACCAACGCCGGCGGCGGCAACGGCACCGAGACCTACGCGTATGCGGCGGGCACCGAGGCCGACGATCTGGCCCACCGGGTCCAGGAGGAGGTGCTCGACCACCTCGGTACCTACGACCGTGGGGTCAAGTACGCCAGCTTCACCGTCATCACCAACACGAACATGCCCGCCGAGCTCAACGAGATGGCGTTCATCGACGTGTGGTCGGGCAACGCCGAGCTGCTGGCCGACGACAGCAACCTCGACGAGGTGGGCCTGGCGCACCTGCACGCCATCCAGCGGCACAACGGCGTGTCCGCGTACACCCCCGGCGGCGGCAACCCGGGCAACCCCACGGGCACGGTGACGATCACCAGCTACCCCGACGAGGTGGCCGTGGGGGTGCCGTTCCAGGTCAGCGTCTCGTACACCACCGACATCGGCGACTTCGGCGACACGGCGCAGATCTACATGGAGGCCAAGGACGCCGACACCTGGGACATCATCGCCACCGAGATCTTCGACGACGGCGGCGGCGGCTTCGGCGGCCCCGCCGGCAACCACACCTTCCAGCTGGAGATCCCGGCGGGCTCCACGTCCGTGTACTTCGTGGCCACCCTGGCCCCGCTGGGCCTCGGCTGGTCCGACCGCCTGGACTTCGACAGCACCTCGGACGACCCGTCGGCCGTGGTCGAGGAGGTGCCCGAGGACCTGGACGGCGACGGCTACTCCGTGGCGGACGGTGACTGCGACGACGACGATCCCTACACCTATCCGGGCGCGCCCGAGATCGGCGACGGCGCCGACAACGACTGCGACGGCGAGGTGGACGAGGACCTCGACGACGGCGACGACGACGACGACGGCTACTCCGAGGCCGACGGCGACTGCGACGACGACAACGCCCACGTCCACCCGGGCGCCACCGAGGCGGCCAACCACATCGACGACGACTGCGATGGCCTCGTGGACGAGGGTACCGAGGTCTACGACGACGACGGCGACGGCTACACCGAGCTCGGCGGTGACTGCGACGACGACGATCCCGAGGTCTACCCCACCGCGCCGGACGACGACTGTGATGGCGTGGACGACGACTGCGACGGTGTGGTCGACGACGCGCCCGCTTGCAACGGCCTTGGGGGACAGAACGCCCCGGGCGACGATGACGACGGCGAGTCCGGGTGCGCGTGCGTCGCGGCGGGCGCCCAGCGCGGCGGCCCGTCCGCGGGCGCGGCCCTCGGCGTGCTCGCCGCTCTCGCCTGGTTCGCTCGTCGCCGCATGGGGTAGATCAGCCCTTGCGTAGCACCCTTCCCCACCTCATCGCGTCGGTGGTCGTCGCGGTCTGGTGCTTGATGCCAGCGTCGGCCCGGACGGTGCGGGTCGGGGTGTACCAGGACCGCCCCATGGTCTTCGTGGACGACGCTGGGGAGGTCCAGGGGATCTACGCGGACGTGCTGCGGGACGTGGCCCGGCGAGAGGGGTGGGAGCTGGAGTTCGCGCCCGCGTCGTTCCCCGAGTGCCTCGAGCGGCTGGACCGGGCCGAGATCGACCTCATGACGGGCATCGCCCACTCGGACGAGCGGGCCCAGCGGTGGCGCTTCAGCGGCGAGACCCTGCTGAGCAACTGGGGGCAGGTGTACGTGCCGCGGGGCTCGAACGTCCAGTCGCTGCTGGACCTGCGAGGTGCGACCGTTGCGGTCCTGGCCCAGGACATCTACAACGCCCGGTTCCGCGAGAACGCCGTCGGGTTCGGCCTGGACTGCGCCTACGTGGAGGTGGATTCGTTCCAGGAGGTGCTGCGTCTGGTGGCCCGGCGCGAGGTGGACGCCGGCCTGGTCAGCCGCCTCGTGGGTACCCAGCACGAAGAGGAGTTCGACGTGGCGCGCAGCTCGGTGGTGTGCTGTCCGTCGGAGCTCCGCTTCGCCGCGCCGGCGCACAGCGATCCCGAGGTCCTCGCCCGCATCGACGCCTATCTGGCCGCGGAGCGCGGGCGGCACGACTCGGTCTACTACCAGTCGCTGGATCGCTGGCTGGACACGGAGACCGTCCAGGAGGTCTTCCCGGGCTGGGCGGCCTGGTTGATTTCGATCATCGCCGTGGCGGCCTCGCTGCTCGGGGCCACCAACGTGCTCTACCGGCGCCGGCTCCGCGTCCGCACGGACGAGCTCTCGCGCATGTCCGCGCAGTACTACCAGGCCCAGAAGATGGAGGCCGTGGGGCGGCTGGCCGCGGGCATCGCCCACGACTTCAACAACCAGCTGTCGGTGATCGAGGGGTATTGCGGCATCCTCCTCGAGGACGTGGCGGAGAACGAGCGGGCGACGAGCCGTGTCCGGCAGATCCTCGACGCGTCGCACCGCGCGGGATCCCTGACCCGCGGTCTGCTGGCGTTCGGTCGCAAGCAGGCGCTCAGCGCCGACCTGGTGGACGTCAACGAGCTGGTCGAGGAGCTGTCCGGTCCCCTGGCGAGGATCATCGGCGACGATGTCACGCTTCAGACGCGGCTGACCGTGGGGCCGCTGTGGGTCGAGGTGGACCCCATCCACCTCCAGCAGGCGTTGATGAACCTGGCGTCCAACGCCCGAGACGCGATGCCCGACGGCGGTCGCCTCGTCGTGGAGACCGCGCGGGATGGTGATCCCGGGGAGCCCGAGGTCCTGCTCTCGGTCCAGGACACGGGGGAGGGCATCTCCGAGGAGACCCTCTCGCGGGTGTTCGAACCTTTCTTCACCACCAAGCCCAAGGGGGAGGGCAGCGGCCTCGGGCTGTCCATGGTCCATGGCTTCGTGGCCCAGAGCGGCGGCACGATCCGGGTGGACAGCGAGGCCGGTCGGGGGACCACGTTCCGCGTGGCCCTCCCGTGGGCCGCCGACTCGAAACCCGTGCAGGCGGCCGAACACGAGCCCACCGTGTCCCACGCTCCCTCCGAGGTAGCGTCCGGCCGTCGTCCCCGTGATCCTGCTGGTGGAGGACAACCAGGCCGTCCGCGCCTACATGGTCGAGGTCCTCCAGCGCGACGGCCTACACGTCATCGACGCGGACTCCGGGCGGGAGGCCGTCGAGCTGGCCCAGGAGCACGGCGATAGCCTGGCGGTGCTGGTGACCGATGTGGTCATGCCCGAGATCGACGGCGTGGAGCTGGCGAGCTTCCTCGTGGGCGAGCACCCCCAGCTGCGGGTCCTGTTCGTCACGGGCTACTCAGACCAGGATCTGGCGCGCTGCTGCGAGAGCCTGTCGCCAAGGGCGACGCTGCTGCGCAAGCCGTTCCAGCCCGGTGAACTGATCGCAGAGGTGCGATCGTTGCTCGGGGCCAGAGATGACCCTTGATCATTGTATTGCAACGCGCGAAGGTGGATGTGGCGCTGGGGGCGGTAGGAGGCGTGCGATGACTCGATGGTATCTCGGCTGGCTGGTGTGCTTCGCGGCGGTCGCATGGCTCTGGGTCGGGTGCGACGGGAGCTTGAACGTCGGTGACGACGACGCGGTCGGTGACGACGACGACGTGACCGAAGGTGACGACGACGACGTGGCAGGTGACGACGACGACGTGACCGAAGGTGACGACGACGACGACGTGACCGAAGGTGACGACGACGACGTGGTCGACGACGACGACGACGTGGCGGACGATGACGACGACGCCTGCCCCTGGGACGGTGGCTACGCCGGCGAGGCGCGGATCAGCTTCGTGTCCATGGGCGGCGAGATGTGGGCCGTCGAATGTGAGATCTGGGCCTGCATCGAGCAATGCCTCGTCGCCGGCGAGATGACCTGCCCGTCGCCCGATCCCGGCGGCGTGATCGCGCTGGATCTCGAAGGTGGGGTCAACCCCATCGGCCCGGCGGCTGGCGACCTGGCCGGCAACGTCGGCAACATGGGCTACCTCAACGTGCCCTGGGAGGGCCACCTATCCGGAGCCCTCTTCGAGGGATCGTTCCACGACGCGATGCCCATGATCGAGGTCATGGGCGAGTGGCTCATGGAGCACCACGGCCCCTGCTGAGGGGCGTCAACTCCCTGCAAAAAAGGTACTCGTCGTCCCCTGTACGGGCAGTTCTTCTTGGCACGCTGCAGGGCCGGGTATACAGTTTGTATACCTAGGTATACATTATGTATACACAGCGGAGGGGTGCTATGCGAACGATTCCGATCCTGCTCCTGGTGGTCCTGTTCGGGTGTTCGGACTACTTCCTGGAGGGCGACGACGACACGGTGGCGGACGACGACGACGCGAGCGAAGCGGGCGACGACGACGCGCCCGGCGAGTGCGAGTCCGTGAACTGGCCGGCCGAGGAGGTCGGGGTGGCGGACGACACCTGCGGCAGCGAGCCGTCGGACGACTTCTCGCCGGTGGTGGAGTGGTCGTACTCGCCCGGCGGCGGGTGTCTCTCGTTGCCTACGGTCGGGGACCTGGACGGGGACGGGGCCTCGGAGATCGTGGTGAACGTCACCGATCTGTTCTCGAACCCGGGGGATCTCGTGGTGCTGCGCGGCGACGGCAGCGGCCCCCTGTGGACCGACCCGTTCGCCGACCTGGGCTACGCGGTCTCCACGGCCCTGGGGGACCTCGACGGCGACGGCAGCCCGGAGATCGTGGCCGTGCGCGAGTACGCCACGTCCATGTGGGGCGGGGCAGGGGACTACACGGTCGTGGCCTACAGCGGTGTGGGCGCACAGCTGTGGGAGTCCGAGCACTTCCAGGGATACCAGGTGGACTTCCAGAGCGCGCCGGTGATCTCGGACATGGACCACGACGGCTCGCCCGAGATCGTCGCGGGGCGCGTCATCCTCCACGCCGACGGCCAGACCCGCGCCGTGGGCAGCCCGCCGGCGGGGACATCGGCCAGCTTCATGATCCCGGCGGTGACCGATCTGGACCTCGACGGCGTCGAGGAGGTGATCGGTGCGGACGCCTGGTACGACATCGACGGCAACACCCTGCGCCACGACGCGACCATGGCCGGCTGGGGGCTCGTGGCCGTGGCCAACCTCGACGGCGATCCCGAAGGGGAGGTGGTGGTCACCGTGGGCGAGTCGGTGCACGCCCTGGACACCGACGGTACCCCGTTCTGGGCCCCGTCCGTGACCATCGCCAACGGTCAGCTGGCGTCCAGCCCGGCCATCGGCGAGCTCGACGGCGACGGCCAGGTGGAGATCGTCGTGGCCGGGGGCAGCCGCCTGCACTGCATCAACCACGACGGCACGGTGCTGTGGTCCGCCGAGGTCACGGACATGACCGGCGCCACCGGCGCGAGCATCTTCGACTTCGAGGGCGACGGCATCCCAGAGGTGGTCTACATCGACGAGATCCAGATCCTCGTGTACGAGGGGCCCACCGGCCAGCTGAAGTACCGCAACACCGACCACAGCTCCAACACCATGTGGGAGTACCCGGTGATCGCCGACGTGGACGGCGACGACAGCGCGGAGATCGTGGTGTGCCACAACAGCATCGCCTACGCCGCCCTGTCCGTGTTCGGCAGCGTCGACGACGTCTGGGCGCCAGCGCGTCCGGTGTGGAACCAGCACGCGTACCACATCAGCAACGTCAACGACGACCTGACCATCCCCGACGAAGCCACCCCCGCGTTCTCCCACTCCAACACCTGGCACTCGGCCCTGACCGATCTGTGGGAGCCGCTGGGCGTCGACCTCTACGCGGAGGTGCTGGAGGTGTGCACCGACGACTGTGACGAGGGGATCGTCTGGGTCACGGTGCGCCTGCTCAACCGCGGGCCGCAGGACGCCGCCGCGGGCGTGGACGTGACGCTGTACGCCAAGGTGGACGGCGTGCTGGAGGTGGTGGCGACCGCGGTCACCGACGCCCCCATCGCGTCGGGCTGGGCCAGCGATCCCATCGAGCTGCAGGTCCCGGCGCAGTCCCTCGAAGGTGCCACCTTCGTGTCCGTGGTGGCCGACGACGACGGCACTGGCACTGGCGCGGTGGACGAGTGCAACGAGGGCAACAACTACGACGAGCGGTTCGGGCCGTTCTGCGAGTAGAAGCGGTCAGCTGGTCTCGACCGTCGGCAGCGGCATCTCCCCCACCAGCGTCCGCAGGAAGATCGCCTTGATCACCTTGGCCACGCGCTGGCGGGCCTCGGCGCCGAAGCCACCCGCCTCGCGGCAGTGGATCACCAGGCCCTCGAGGCCCAGGAAAAGGGTCCGGTAGACCAGCGGCTCCAGCGCGATGTCGAGCTCGGCGCGCACGTCCGTGTCCACGATCTCCACCAGCGCGTCGATGGTGCGCTCGCGAAGCGGCGTCAGCAGGGACCGCGGCGTGGCCGCCTCGGCCTGCAGCTGGGTCACCAGCTCGCCGCCCGCCTCCTGGAAGTCGAGGTAGGCGTCGAGGCCGGCGAACAGCCGCTTGCCGGGATCCTCGGCGGCCTCCACGGCCTCGCGGATGGAGGTGATCAGGCGCTCCACCACCCGCTCGTACAGCGCCAGGCACGCGTCGTCCTTGTTGCGGAAGTGCTGGTAGAAGGTGCGCCGCGAGAGGCCCGCCGCCGAGAGGATGTGCTGCACGGTGACGCTGCGAAGCCCGTGCTCCTGCACGGCCTCGGCTGTGCCGTCGACGATGCGAGTTCGGGTGTCCGGGCGACCGCTGGGCATCGGGGGTCAATGTCAGAAGTCGGTCAACAAATCAAGGACAAACCCTTGCGATGTTCCCGGGTTGGCGCGCTGTGTATACACTGTGTATACATCGATCCGGGGAGGTAGCTGCGATGCGATACGGATTCGGGACGGTCCTGGCGGCCTGGTTGCTCTGGGGGATCGGCTGCGCCGGCAGCGGCGAGCTGGACACGGGGGCCCTGAGCACCGACGACGACGACGCGGGCGACGACGACGACAGCGAGGGTGACGACGACGCCTCCGATGACGACGACGACGACTCCGCGGACGTGGAGCCCGAGCTCCGCATCGGCCGCTGCGGCGACCCCGTCCCCGAGGGCGCGCCCCAGCCCCCGCCGGTGCCCGGCTACTCCATGGGGACCTGTCCGGACCTGATCCAGGGCATGAACACCCTTCCGTCGCAGGGCATCGATCGCGACTTCATCCTGGTGCTGCCCGAGGGCTACGAGCCCGGCACCGAGCAGCTGCCGCTGTTGTTCATGTGGACCTACCTGATGGGCGACGCCGACTCCATGCTCCAGCACGGCCAGGTGCAGGAGGCCGCCGACGAGCTTCGCTTCATCGCCGCGATCCCCGATCGGCCCGGCGACCTGGCCATCGACATCTTCGGCTGGGAGTTCGACCCGGTGTGGCCCTACCTCAACCTCGCCAGCGACGATCGCGTCGAGCAGGAGGTGGTGTTCTTCGACGACGTGCTCAGCTGCGTGTCCGAGCAGTACATGGTGGACGACAGCTGCGTGTCCAGCGTGGGCGTGAGCGCTGGCGCGTTGTGGACGGCTCAGCTGGCCATGCGCCGCTCCGAGTACCTGGCGAGCATCATCTCCATGTCCGGCGGGGTGGGCCCCGCGACCGGCGTGGCCGTTCCCGACGTGCGCCCGTGGATCGGCGCCCAGCGGCAGCTTCCCGCGCTGATCGGCTGGGGTGGTCCCTGGGACTACCTCGGTGTCAACTTCGAGTGGGCGTCGCAGAACCTCGAGGAGGAACTCGAGGACAGCGGCCACTTCGTCCTCGAGTGTGTGCACAACTGCGGACACGGCGTGCCCCCGGTGGACCAGGAGGTGGGCCTCGCCTGCCTGTATCGCTTCGTGCTGGACCACCCCTACTGGGTCACGCTCGGGCGGTCGGTGTACGAGACCGAGGGGCTGGTGGAGGGCACCCCCGACTGGTGCGCCATCGGCGTGGGCGAGGCCACCCCCCGCGAGGGCTCGTGCAATCCGGACGACGAGATCGGGCAGTGAGCCAGCGACCAGCCGTGAGGATGGCCCCGGCGGGTCGGCTCGGCTAGACTGCCCCATCGGGCTCCGAGCAGGAACACCGGGGCCGCGCGAAATGGACTATCTACCCCACCTCTCCTGGGCCATCGGCACTGCCGAGATCCTCGCCGCAGCCTGGGCCTTCTCCCGACGCCGCAGACACCCCGTGGTCCCCGTCGCCGCGGCGCTGCTGGCCGTCCTGGGGGGATATCAGATCCTCGAGGTGTTCGTCTGCGCGTCTCCCGACGCGACGTTCCTGGCGCGGCTGGCGTTCGCGGACGTGGCCTGGCTGCCGCCGCTGGGGATCTGGCTGGTGGTGACCCTGGCGTACCCCCGCGGGTCGTGGCCCTGGCGCGCCGCGATGGCCTTCCTCGGCCTCGCGGGGTTCTTCACGCTGTGGTCGCTGCTCGTGCCGGGGTTCGTGGCCACGACCACCTGCCAGGTGGTGTTCGCGCGGTACTTCCCCGGCGAGAGCGCGGACGTGTACTACAAGGCGTACGGCGCGTACTACGACGTGAGCCTGGTCGTGATGGTCTTCGGTACGATCCGGGCGATGGCGGACTCGGCGGACCCCCTGCACCGGCGCATGCTGGGGGACTTCCTCACCGGTTCGCTGCTGTTCATCATCGGCGCGCTGGCGCTCATGGCCACCTTTGCCGCGTTCACCAGGCACACGCCCTCGGTGATGTGCCACTTCGCGCTGCTGCTGGCGGTGTTCCTCGTCCGGATGGTCTGGCGGATCCGCAGTCAGCCGTCGTCGGCCGGCACCCACTCGTAGGCCCCCACATCGGGGACCTCGTCGCGGGGCTCGCCGCGGATGTCGTCGGCCGGCGCCAGGTCCGGGCTGCCGGCGTCCACGGCCGGGGCGCCGGATCGCAACCGCAGGTCGCGCGCCGGGAAATCGACGAAGAAGTCGTCGAGCTCGGCTGCGGTGATCTCGAGGTTGTGGTCACCCTCGGCCTCGAGGCGCGTGGTGAGGTTGTTGCGCACCACGTTGCCCTCGCCCTCGATCTCGATCCAGGTGTAGGGCGACCACCCGTCCGAGCCCTCGGGCAGCCCGGGCAGGTCGGTCCCGCCGATGACGGTGTTGTTGACGATCAACGAGTCGTGCGTGTCGTACCAGGCGATGCCGTGGTAGTGGTTGGTCAGACAGACGTTGTTGAAGATGCGGACGTCGATCTTGGGCCCGTCTTCGAACGCGCTGAGGCACTGGGTGCCGCTGAAGCTCGCCTCGGGCTGCTCGGCCGTGTACCGATTCTCGAACCAGTTGTAGGCGATCTCGATGTCGCTGGAGTCGTCCAGCTCCGCGCCCTGGTGGCTCTGGAAGAAGTCGTCGTGGTGGCCGTCGTCGATGAAGATCGCGTCGAAGATGGCGTTGCGCCAGAAGCGGTTGTGGTGCCCGCCGGTGGCGATGCCGTCACGGCTGAAGAACTCCACGGTGTTGTCGAGCACGTCGATGTGGTCGCCGAAGACGCTCATGGCCTGGCCCACCCGCTCGAACTCGTTGCACTGCACCGTCACGTACTCGGGCTCGTACAGCAGGTAGACGCCAGTCGACGCGTGGTCGATGTAGTCCTGGAGGGTGGTCAGGGCCCCCGACGTGAAGTGGTTGTTGACGATCTCGATGTGGTGGCACTCGCCGTGGTGCTCGTGGTCCTCGGCGCGCACCATGGTTCCGCCGTCGTCGCGCTGCAACGACAGGCCGTCGATCCGCCAGTAGGCGCCGCCGCGGAAGTGCACTCCGGTGAGCTGCGGCCCGTGCAGGGTCTGCCCGGTGATCTCGACGTAGTCGTCGTTGTAGCAGCCGCTGATGTCCAGCTGCGCGTCGTGGCCGCTGCTGCCCACGAGCACCAGCGTGTCGCCCCCTCGGACCGGCGCCTCGGCGTGCAGCGGCGTACCGCTCTCGTCCGAGCAGTCCACGAGGTGGTCGACCACGTACTGGATCGAGGCCCAGGGATCGGCCGCGCTCCCGTCCCCTGCGGTGTCGTCGCCGAGCGCGGGATCCACGTAGAACGCGGTGCCCGGGTGCTCGTCGAAGCCCACGGGGCACGGCGAGTCGTCTTCGCTGTCGTCGTCGCCCGTGTCGTCGTCGCCCGTGTCGTCGTCGCCCGTGTCGTCGTCGCCCTCGGTATCGTCGTCGTCAGCGGCTTCGTCCGGACAGCCCAGCAGCAGGGCGATGGTCAGTCCGAGCGGAGCCATCCGCGTGATTGCGGCTCTCATGGGGACCTCGACTGGTGGAACCGGTGCGCCTGGTGCACGAACGCCTCGAGGCGCGGGTTGTCGTCCGCGCCTTCGGTCCCGCCGAAGGTCAGCGTAGCCATGGGGATGTTGTCGTTGTCTGTCCGGATGCGGTCCACGATGGCGGCGGAGACGCCGCCGACCATGCAGCCGAAGCAGATGGCGTTGAGGATGCCGGCGGCGCCGTTGCGGGCGAAGTGGACCATCTTGGCGAGGTTGAGCTGGACCAGGGGGCTCGCGCCGGGACCCACGTAGGGGCCGCATAGCTCCATGACCTCGTCGAACTCGGGTTCGGTGTAGCGATCCGCGAGCTCGGGCATGGTCTGGCCGATCCGCCAGCTACCGAACTCCTTGAAGGTGTTGAGCAGCCCTTGGGAGAGGAACTCCTGGATGTCCCAGCGGCGGGCCGCCTCGCGGATGCGCCGGGCGAGATTGAACGCGACGTTGTCCACCAGGAACGGCGCCGGCCAGACCTCGCAGCCGAGGTTCTCCAGCCGCGTGAACAGGTCGCCGCTGGCAAAGGGGTTGATCCGGGTGTAGACGTCGCCGGCCACGCCGATGCGCGGTCGCCGGGGTTCGGATCGCTGCTCTATGCGCTCCATCCGGTTCACGGCTGTGGGCAGGAAGTCGAGGACCTCGCCCACCTGCACGGCCTTGGCCAGCTCCTCGAGGTTCAGCAGGTGGATGGCGTCCACCTCGCCGCGCTTGAACTCGTAGGGCCGCTTCTCGCAGCACATCCGGATCAGCATGTCGGCGGTCACGACTCCCTGCCAGAGGTGGACGCCGGTGAGGTAGCCCATCTCGTCGCGCATCCCGGTCAGGTCCGGCGTGACGATCTCGATGCCGTCGCCGCCGAGGCGCCGCAGGGCGTGGCGGAGGCCGTCGGGGTACTGGGAGAACAGGCAGGCGTTGATGCCCCCGGGGAAGAAGTAAGCGTCCCCCTTGCGCAGCAGTCCGGTCTGGACGGCGTGGGCCAGGTCGCCGGCCAGCAACGCGAAGGGATGACACTCGCGGCCCGAGGTCAAGGACTCTCCCAGCAGCCGGCTCTCGGTGGCCGGTGGCGGGAGCAGCACCACCTCCCGATCGCCACGACCCAGCGCGCCGACGAAGGCATACGCGTGGTCGCTGAAGTAGGGGACGACCAGGCGGCCGGTGGCGTGGACCGCCGGAGGGGGCGCCTGGATCTCGGACAGGGGCTGGTCGGACGTGGGCGTCGATCGCTTCTGACGGACGTGCGCGTCGATCTCGTCGGCAAAGGCCTCGAGCCGGGTGACGAAGCCGGCCTCGCCGCGGTGCTCGTCCAGCTCCAGGAACAGGCGTGGCCGGTCGGCCAGCAGCTCCTCCATGTGCTTGAGCGTGAACCCGTCGGGGCCGCAGCCGAAGCTCGACAGGATCACCGGGAACAGGCGCGGATCCCGTCGCACCAGCCGCGCCGCGCGGACGTAGTCGCGGTTGGAGGACCAGACCAGGGGGTTCCACGACGCGTCCAGCGCCACCTCGTCGATGGGCAGCGAGTCCAGGGACAGGAACGGCATCCCCAGACGCTCCAGGTGGCGCCCCAGATCCATGTTGAGGAACGGATCCGCGAGGGTGTACGAGCGCCCCAGCAGCACCAGGACGCGGTCACCGGCGCGCTCGAGGATCGCCTCGCCCAGCAGCCGCAGCCGCTGCTGCCAGTGCCGCACCCGCTCCAGGCCCGTCCCGACCGCCTGCTCCAGGGCGCTGACGGGGAGGTCCAGCCGTTCGGCCAGGGCGGCCGGGTCGACGAGCTGTTCCCCGGGGGGCTCGTGAAGCGCCAGCTCGGGGGCGATGAGATCGGGCCAGCCCTGGCCGCGGACCATCGAGGCCAGGTGCTGGGTGAACGGGCAGGTCACCGAGCTGGACTCGCCGGGCTGTCCCGACGGCAGCGAGGCCACCGACGGCAGCAGGATGTCCTCGACCCCGCGGGACAGCAGGTCCTCCACGTGGCCGTAGGCCAGCTTGACCGGCAGGCAGGTGTCGGCGCGGAGGTGGCGTTGGGCTGCGGCGAGGATGTCGGGCGAGCTGGGCTGGGAGAGCACCGGCTGGCGTCCGGCGGCGCGCGCGATGGCGGTCCACACCGGCAACAGCTGCAGGCCCACCGCCACGCGTGGGATGCCCAGGACCCGGGCGTCGTCGTGGTAGTCCGTGCCGTCTCCCAGCACGATCCCGGATTCCTCGTGCAACCAGCGCTGCCGCAGGGCCAGGGCGTGCTCGCGGTTGGCGCTTCGCTTGCGCTGACCGCCGCGCGCGGAGAAGCGCTCGCAGGTGTCGCCGAAGAAGAACACCTGATCGCCCGATCGGAAGCGGTTGACCTGGCAGCGGTTGACGCACCGCGTGCACTCGAAGCTCTTCTCCAGCTCCCCTCGACATGCGTCCACGCCGCGGAAGCTGGTGGCGCCGGTCAGCTCGCCGGCGCGCTGCGCATCGAGCACGAGCAGGGCCGCGCCGATGGCGCCGGAGAGTCGGTTGTAGGGGTGGACCATGACCGGCTTGCCCAGGATCTGGCGGAAGGCGGCCACCACGGCGCGGTTGGACGCCGTACCGCCCTGAAACAGCACGTGCTCGCCGATGGGGCGGCCAGCCACCACCTTGTCCAGGTAGTTGCGAGCCACGGCGATGGCCAGCCCGGCGGCGAGATCCTCGGTCCCGGCGCCCGCCTGCAGGGCGTGAGCCAGCTCCGTGTCCATGAACACCGTGCAGCGGCTGCCCAGATCCACCGGCGCCGCTGCCTTCAGCGCCAGCTCGGCGAACTCGTCGATGATCGAGATGTCGAGGCGGGTGGCCTGCTCTTCCAGGAACGAGCCCGTGCCCGCCGCGCAGACCTTGTTCATCGTGAAGTCGACGATGTGGCCGTCGCGGGCGTGGATGTACTTGGAGTCCTGGCCGCCGATCTCCAGCACCGTGTCGATGCGCGGCATGAACTCTGCCGCTGCGCGCAGCTGGGCCGTGATCTCGTTGCGGACCCGATCGGCGCCCAGGAACCTCCCGGCGAGGTGCCGGCCGGATCCCGTCGTGCCCACGCCGCGGATGTTCAGCGCCCCGCCGGCGCGTCCGGACAGCTCGGCGAGCCCCTCCTGGAGCACGGTCAGGGGCTTGCCGCGGGTGCGCAGGTACACCGCGTCCACGAGCTGGCCTCCGGCGGTCATCAGGACCAGATCGGTGCTGACCGATCCCACGTCGACGCCCAGCAGCATCGGCTCGTCCGTGGTGATCTCTCCGCGGGGCTCCCGGCGCGGCGGATCGACGCCCGGATCGGGGAGGGGATCGAAGGTGGGCAGGTCCGCGCCCAGGTGCGTGGCGCCCGCCAGCGAATCCAGCACGCGGGCGAGGGGCTGGCTGGTCCCGTCCTTGGCGAGCAGCGCCGCTCCGAGGGCGCCCACCTCGGCGTGCCGTTCGGGTACGAAGAGCTCCTCGTCGTGCAGCTGGAGGACCTCGCACAGGGCTCGCACGAGGCCCGCGTTGGCCGCGCCTCCGCCCACCAGCAGCGCCGGCCGCAGCAGCTCGCGGCCCCGCAGCACCGAGGCCTGGAAGCTGCGAGCCAGGGCCAGGCACAGGCCGTAGGCGATCTCCTCGACCGGCGTACCCTTCTGCTGAAGGTGGATCATGTCCGACTTGGCGAACAC
>CAYRNR010000068.1:0-8264 GCA_964425605.1 uncultured Rickettsiales bacterium
CTGGCGGCCGCGGCAACTCCCTGTTTTCCCTTGAGAAACCCGGGAGGGTTCCATGTGGCGATCATGGCCCGCCTCAGCTCAACGAGCCACGGCGCGAGGTCGTGCCAACTCTCCACTGCCCTGCCCTGCTCCTCCAACGTCATGGTGCGGGTACCGGGCGGGGGGTCGGTTCGGCCAGGTCCGCCGGCCTCGGGGTCTTCAGCCCCGAACTCGTTCGCGCGCCCGTGCCGCAGCCGTAGCGCATCAGCCTCTGAGCTTCCCCGCGCAGAGCCGCATCATTGCTTCACCCATCACGCTGGCAGCGCCATCAGGTCGACCAGGTCGGGCTCGTCCTCGTAGGCCTCCGTGTCCGGATAGACGATGCCGTCTTCGCAGTCGATGCACTGATCGTAGATGTGCACCGTGCGCTGGCCATGCTCCTCGCACCACGTCAAGCGCGCACCTCTGATGCCGCGAATCCACTTAGGCTGCACAGGGCGACCTCCTTGCTCTGCGCTGGCCGTAGACGAGCCGCACCTTGTCCCGTGCGCTGGCCAGCAACTCCTTGACGCGCCACTTGCTCTTGCCCACGAACTCGCCGATCTCCTCGTTCGTCATCATCCGCCCCCTGCCCCCGATGACCACTGAGCCCCCTGCCCTTTCCTCTGTCACGTCCTGGTGCTTGCGCCCCATGGCCTGCAGCACCAGCACCTTCGCCTCGAGGGGCGAGCAGTGCTGAAAGGGGTTGGCGTGGTCCATAATCTGGAGCAGCTTCACCAGCCGGTCGTCGTTGATGGGTGCGCGTCCGCCCTCGTTCAGCAGGGCAGCGGCCGAGGACTGCGGGTGAAGGGCCGTGACAGCCTCGACGTAGATGCACACGGCGGCGTAGACGCGGGCTGCCGAGATCTTGGCGGGCTCTGTGGTTGTGGCGATGTCCATACGTTGGAAGCAGCGTGGCAACCAACAAAAAGGGCCGAGCCCAATGTTTATCAGGCCGGCCCAGGTGGTTACTCACACTTATCGAGTATGGAACAATTGTCTCACAGGTCGTGGGGGTACGTCAAGTACTTTCTGGGGTAAAATGCTACATTGTGGAAAAAAACCTCACCCGCGGGACAATAGGCCCCCGTTTGTACATTTCTTCACTTTTGTTCATTTTGCCCGTTGACAAACTGCGCCCATCGATCATACTTATCTTATGAACAGCGGCAAGGAAAACAGCATGAAAATCATCTACTCCCAAGACGCGCTGACCTTCTCTGGGACCCTTACCGCCCGCGACCGCCTGGTGCTCTACCGCGCGATTGAGCACATCGCCGAGGCCACCGTGGTCAGCAACCCCCTCCAGGTGGGCAACTGCCTGATTCACTTCGAGATTAACGCCATCAACACCGTGCTCACCATCATCGAAATCGTGCCCTTCAAGGGCTTCACCCCGTAAGACGGGGACTTGACATAACGTACAACATCGGTCACGATACTAGATACAAGGAGGTACAAAATGGACAAAGCGACGAAGATGAGCACCACCAAAGCCCGTCAGGAGTTCTCTGAGGTGGTCAGCCGCGTGGCGTACGGCAAGGAGCACGTCGTGTTGTCCAAGCACGGCAAAGACCTTGCCGCCGTCATCCCCATGGACCTGTACCAGTACCTTGTTGAAGTCCTGGAGAGCGCAAGGCGGGCTCGCCGCATCTTCGAGGACCCAAATACCAAGTGGTACGACGAGGAGGAGGGGCGGCGCGTGTTCCTCGAGGGCGCCAAGGTGGAGGAACTGGAGGGCCGGGGGATGCCGCCGAGCGCCGAAGACAAGAAGGCCGCGGAGGGCTAGCGCCTGACGTGCAACGCCCCTGTTGTACAACAATTTCGTTGACTACAAGCCTGTTGTCGGCGCCGAACTCAAGAATTCTGTTGGCCTGCCAGAACATGAAGGCAGCCCGGGGGGCATGTTTTCGGGGCTACTTGCAATCAATACGCATTGGCCATTGGAGGAGGGCACCCGTGCGCGACGAGCCACTGCCTTCGCCCCTTCGATGATGCGGTCTCGTTGGCATACCTCTTCATCAGGTCGCGCGTGCAAATGCCCCGATACACAGTGTCGCCTTCATAGCCAGCACCACATTGTGCCTGTCCAACCTTGTAATTGCACCGCTGCCAGGCCTGGCGATCCCGCTCGGGCATGTCTGTCCACCATGCCGGCGCGGTGCACGCCATCACCAGAAATAATGTAGCAACTCCAGCCCAGAACCTCACGTGCACGTTCATGGTCCCTCCTACTCGGTGTCTTCCACCTGTTTCACCGCCGCGGGCGGTTTCGGGATAGTGGGCCGGGGCGCAGGCTGGCTAGAGGGCTGGCTGTTTGGCCACTTCCAATGTTTGCCTCGCTTGCGCGCCTGTTGGCGCTCCCACCGCTGCCTCCTCTCCCACATTCGCTGTCGCATCCTGCGGCTGTGCTCCTCGTACTCCTCACGCCTCAGTTCGTACTCCTCACGCCTCAGCGTCCGCTCTCGCGCTTCCCTGGCGCGTTGTAAGGACGGGTCCTGCTCCTCAAGCGCGCGCTGGCGACTACGAAGGCGCCGGTGCTCGTGTATCTTCTCTTCGCGGGTGAGACGCGGACCCGTGTCCGTCAGGATGAGGATGAGCCCCAGGCCCATGAGCGCCCCAGAGATCGACCACATGGCGACGGGGGTAGCGATGTCTGGATCTGCGCCAGCAAAGGCGGCGTCGATCTCGCTGCCCCAATACGCCCCAGCTGCTGCGCTGCCCACAAGCCCGCCGCCAATCAACACCGCCCCTGCGGTCTTCTGGGTTGTGCTACACCCCGTCAACACCACGGCCAGCACCAGCGCGCACACGACTTGGCGCCCCGACATCAACCCTTGCTTTGACATGACCCCTCCTGCCACACCAGTGTAACCCGGTGTGCGAGGGGCGTGAAGAGCTATCTTTTTGATGCGCCGCTGGGCTCCGCCGGGTCCGTGCCATCAGGCGTATTTTTCGCGACGGCCTTTCGATAACTAATAACGTTTCCACCGGGCGGGGTGACGAGGTCCTCCGGGTCCAACCCCATGGCGCGCCGCATTTCGGAAATCAAACCAAGCACGTGGCGCTGTGCCTCGGCGGACAGGTCGTCAATGCTTTTAGCCACGACAATGGCTCGCTGGGGGATGCCAGCAGCAGGAAGGTTGTCGTCCTTGCCAAGAATAATAAACATGTTGACACGTCTCATATGTGCATGGCATAAACAAGACATGGCACTCACGATTCACCAAATTCGACCCGACCTCATGGCCGGCGTGTTGAAGGTTGCCAAGGGCGCAACCAAACCTATGGGCGCTTCCTCCTTAAGCTGCGGCCGCAGTAAAAATGCTCGAGTTGTCAGGGCCGCACCCGTGCGGCCCCTGGAACATGAAAACGGCTTCTATCACAAAAGTGACACCGTTGCCAAGAATGTAAACAATACTGCCACAAAAAAAATTATAGCACAAGAAACCAGCCCGGCGCCCCCGAGGACCACGCCATGAGCGAGACCGCCCACGACGTGCTGCTTCGCGCCGGCATCAGCCGTTACCAGGTCACCCAGCGGGGCGACCACAAGGTGCAGATCACGATCACGACGCCCTTCACCACGCTGATGGGGGTCGGGCATATCCGCGCCCTGTCCGACTTGTTGATCCATCACTATCTCGACAAGCGGCGGGCCCTGGCATGAAGTTCTTCTTCCCGGACAGCTGCGACCTGGTTGACCCCAGCTTCGATTTCAAAACTGAAACGCGTTCCCAGACCCGCGTTCGTCAGCGGGACGACCTGTACGCCCACGAGGTGTTCGAACACCCGCCTTTTGACGGAGTCCTGGTTTCCAAGGCCATCGTGGACGGCACCGGCGGGGCCATGGGTAAGTACACCATTGCCCAGCGCCAGCGGCTGATGCGAGGCGGCGTGCGTGAGTTCTTCCGCCTGGAGGCGAGGGAGCAGACCAAGCACTTGGAGACTATGGGGGACTGCGGCGCCTTCTCCTACGTCAAGGAAGAAGTCCCCCCCTACACCGTGGACGAAGTCATCGACTTCTACGAGGAGTGCCGGTTCGACTACGGAGTATCCATAGACCACATAATTTTGGCCTACGACCCCAAGTGCGAGGAGGGCCTGTTCGGTGACAGCGTCCCGGCCGAGTACCACCGGCGACAGAACATCACCCTCAAGCTGGGTGGCGACTTCTTCAAACGGCATCAAGAGAGAGGTTGCTCGTTCACTCCTGTGGGCGCAGCTCAGGGCTGGAGCCCTAGTTCTTACGCCGAATCTGTGCGCCGGCTACAGGACATGGGCTACACCATGATCGGACTCGGCGGCATGGTGCCTCTCAAGACACCCGATGTGGTGGACTGCCTTACAGCCATCGACAAGGTGCGCCAGCCAGGCATCGACTTCCACATCTTCGGTGTGACCGCGTCGCGTGACCTGGCCAACTTCCAGCAGTTGGGCATCACCAGCTTCGACAGCACCTCGCCATTGCGCAAGGCGTTCAAGGACGCCAAGAACAATTACTACACGCCAGATCGCACCTATACCGCGGTTCGTGTTCCCCAGGTGGACTCCAACAACAAGCTCAAGAACGCCATCCGGGCAGGCAAGGTGGACCAGGGCGAGGCCCTGCGCCTGGAGCGCGACTGCATGAACTCCCTGATGCGGTACGACGAGGGCATGGTGGATCTGGAGGATGTGCTGGACAACCTTCGCCAATACGAGCAGTTAATCAGCACCAAGAAGAGCCACATAGAGATATACAGAGAGACACTGGCTCACAAGCCGTGGAAGAAGTGTCAGTGTGACATCTGCCGCAACCTGGGTATCCACGTGATCATCTTCCGGGGGGCCGAACGCAACCGCCGCCGTGGTTTTCACAACGTGTACGTGTTCGGCCGCCTCCTTCGTGACGAGCTCGAACAACTCTCAGAAACAGCCTAACAACGGTGTCCGGCTCGTGAGGGCGGGGCCTTTCCTGAAGGTGACGTTTACATGGAACAACAATCCGAACTGCGCATCCCTGCTCTGGAGATCAGCCAGGGGGAGAACCGCCGACTCTACAGCTTCGCCGTGGACGGAAAGCTCCTGCCCCGCTTCACCACCGTGTCCCGGGTGCGCAGAGAGAACGGGGGGGATATTCAAGGCTACCAGCGCCCAGAGGTCATCTCCCACATCTCCGAGATCCGCAACTACCTGGAGTCCGAGGACCCGATGATCCCCAACGCCCTTGTGGTCTCCTTCGACCAGCGTGTGCGCTTTGAGCCCACCAAGGAAAACGGCACCAACGGGGACCACGCCATGAGCGAGACCGCCCACGACGTGCTGCTTCGCGCCGGCATCAGCCGTTACCAGGTCACCCAGCGGGGCGACCACAAGGTGCAGATCACGATCACGACGCCCTTCACCACGCTGATGGGGGTCGGGCTCACGCCCTTGAGCGCCGCCGTCGACCTGGTGCACAAGGCGCGGGCGGCGGGGGTGGCGCGATGAGCACGGCCTTGAACAGCGCCGACCTGCGCCGCGTGGTGTTGCGCCAGCCGGCCGCCGTGCAGACCCTGCTGAGGGAGCACACCTCGCTGATGGTGGGGGGCGGCTTCATCCGCAACGTGGTGGTGGGCGCCCGTCCCAGCGACCTCGACATCTTTGGGTGCAAGGCGGACGTGCTGAAGACCGCTGCCAAGAGGCTCGTGAAGGAGTGGAGCGGGCGGCTGGTGACCACGGACAACGCCCTGACGGTGCTGGCCCAGGGGCGCGTCCCCGTGCAGTTCATCACGCGCTGGACCTTCACGGGGCCGTCCACCATGCTCGAGGCCTTCGACTTCACCACGGCGCAGGCCGCGGTGTTCTGGCGCAACGGGTGGGCGTCGCTGGTCGGCCCTCTCTTCTACGAGGACCTGGCCGCGCGGCGCCTGACCTACACGCGGCCGACCACCGCGCCGGAGCTGGGCGCGTCCATGCTGCGGGTGGTCAAGTTCCTGCGCCGGGGTTGGAGCATCGCCCCCGAGGAGCTGGCCGCCATCATGGCAGCCCTGCCCGCCCGCGAGTCGGAAATCATCACCGCCCTGCGCGAGGTAGACCCCTTGGACCTGGTGACAGGTATCGCCGCACACGAAGAGGTGGCGTTTTGACCAACCCCCAAGAGCTCCCACGCGAGCCCTGCCCGTTCTGCGGCGCCGGGGGGCCAGCCAGGGGCGGCGAGGTGAAAGCGGACTACAGCGGCGCGGGCTCCATCGCGTGGGAGTTCATGTCGTGCGACAGGTGCGGCGCGCGCGGGCCAACGGCCTACGATGACGGCAGCGAAGACCTGCACGAGCGGGCCCTCTCGCTGTGGAACAAGCGGGTGAGCGCGTGAACCTGGACGGCATCGCGGCCTTCCTGGAGGCCAACGGACTGTGGGAGGCGCTGGAGTCGGCTCGTGCTAGACTCGCGCCTGCCGCTACTTCGTGCCGCGAGGGAGAGGAGGAAACATGGCACGAAAGCGAAAATGGAGGGTCCACGGGCCCTATGAAGAGAAGGGGCGAAACAGGTGGCGCGCCGTCATCTACTCGCCAACGGGTCGCCGGATGGATATCCGGGGAAAAACAAGAGTTGAGGTCGAGCAAGTGATAGCCGAAGCCAAGCGCGACATCATGGGCACCATCACCTACACGGACGCCATCGAGGCCTACAAGGCCGACCTCGAGGCGCGGGGGCGCAAGCCCACCACCCTGGCCAACGTCAAGGACCGCCTCGGGCGCTGGCTGCCGGGCGAGGCCGCGGTGTCAGCGCTCTCCACCCGGCAACTCAGCGCCATCTACGGCGAGAGGGCGGGTCGCCTGGCGGTGGACAGCCACCGCAATGAGCTCGCCGAGGTAAAGCGGTTCTTCCGCTGGCTGGTGGAGCAAGGGCACCTCGAGGTGTCGCCGGCCAAGGACATCAAGCCCAAGGAGGGGCGGCGGAGCAAGGGCAAGGCGCAGCTGCGGCGGTCAGAGGCGGTGGCGTTCGTGGCCGCGGCTGTGGCGTACTACCGCAGCGGCAAGCGGGGCTACGAGGGCGCCCTGGGCAACCTGCTCGTGTTGGTGCTGGGCTTGAGGTCGGACGAGATCTGCACACTGAAGGTACGGGACGTGGACGAGGCGGGTGGCGTGGTGGTGCTGTGGGTGGCCTCGGAGGACGGCAAGACCGCCAACGCGGCTCGCCAGGTGGTGGTACCGGGCGTCGTGGCAGAGTTGCTACGTGCGCAGGCGGCGGGCAAGAAGGCCAAGGGCTGGCTGTTCCCTGTGATCGGGCGCAGCAAGACCGGGCACCGGGGCAAGACGTGGTTGCGGGAGGCAGCGCGGAGGGTGGCCGGCAAGGCGGGCGTGGACTACATCTGCCCACAAGGGCTCAGGGGCACGCACGCCACCATCGCGCGCCAGGCGGGGGCCACCGGCCACCTGGTGGCGCAGCAGCTCGGGCACGGCTCGGAGAAGGTCACAGAGCGTCACTACGTGGCGGATGGGGTGTCGGCGCAGGAGAAGGCAGACAGGGTGTGGGGGATCGCAGGAGGCGGTCAGTGAGAAGCGTAAGTACGCAGAAAAAGGCAACGGGGGGTGCAACAAAATCGCGAAATGGCGTTGCACCCCCCGCAGAACCAGGAAATCACGTTGTGTAACTACCTGATATCGTTGGAGCTACGGGGGATCGAACCCCGGACCTCATGACTGCCAGTAGCAATCCAGCAGTCGAAATCCGACGCCATATCAGCTAGTTGCGCAACCCCATAGTATTGCACCCTCGCGGCCGAAGTAGCGGCAATTGCAGCGATTCGCGGGGTGCAAAGGGAGCGCAACAGTAATGCACCTCGGCACCTTGCCCCGCTACCGCCTCCTGCGCCTGGCGCGGGAACACTGGCCCGTCATCCGGGCGCGCATCTACTACAACGTCGGGTCGAGCTATCCGCGCAACCGCAAGCCCGAACACCTGAGCAACGTCTCTCTGAGGCAGCACCTCCGCGCCCTCGGCGCCGGCAAACCATGTGAGGGGTAAGACATGACCATTGAGATCAAGAGCAGATTCACCGGGGCCTTGCTGTACACCTCGGAGAAGCAAACCCTGGCCGAGGCGCTGGCAGAAGCGCGGGATCGGGACGCCAACCTGGGGGGCGCCAACCTGCGGGACGCCAACCTGCGGGGCGCCAACCTGCGGGACGCCAACCTGGGGGGCGCCAACCTGCGGGACGCCAACCTGCGGGGCGCCAACCTGCGGGACGCCAACCTGGGGGGCGCCAACCTGCGGGACGCCAA
>CAYRNR010000068.1:8364-45472 GCA_964425605.1 uncultured Rickettsiales bacterium
AACCTGGGGGGCGCCAACCTGCGGGACGCCAACCTGCGGGGCGCCAACCTGCGGGGCGCCAACCTGCGGGGCGCCAACCTGCGGGGCGCCCGCTACACGATCCCGCAAGCGCTTCAGGCCTACTGGGGGGAGGTATCGCTCGGTCTCTGCCGCGACCTTATGCGCATCGACGCGGAGTCAATCCCGGACGGACACCGCCTCATGTCGGAGTGGGCAGCGGGCGGCGACTGCCCCTACACCGGCCTGAAGTACGACCGCATCGCCAGGTTCTGCGAGAAGCGCAAGCACTGGACGCCGGGCCGACCGCCCTCGCTGTGGCACATCTGGGAGCGCCTGGCGCAGGAGAAGGACGTGAAAATCAGCACGGGGCGGGAGGACTGACCGTGGACTGCCAGGCACTCGCACCTGCTCGCGACACGGTGTCGTCCATCTTCCTGCGCCCCAATCGGCACTGTGTCCACTGCTGCGGCGGGCGAGGACCAAGTGCAGCACTGCACAGCGCAAACGTGCGCGTTGTGGATGACGCGCTTTGTTTACACGGACAGCCCGCCTGCGTGGGCGGGCCAACAAGGAGAACCAACATGAAACGCATGAACAAGCCCATCGTCTGCAACCTGGACCCCAGCGGCCCCCCCATGGCCCCGTCGCACTGCCAGCGACCGTCGTAACGTGGACCCTGCCGGTTACATCCACCTCTGGCGCATCATCCTTGAGGACGGCTGGGTGATGTCGCTGACCATCCCACAGCGGTGGGCCTGGGTATCACTGCTGCTGCTGGTGAACTGGAAACCGTCAGAATGGGGCTGCCAGCGGTGCGGCAAGGTGCTGGCCCTGCCTGCGGGCGCGACTGCGCGCACGTACCGCAACCTGGCCGCCGCCGCAGGAGTGGGGGAGCACATCATGGCGGCACTACTACGAAAGTCGTTACGAGCCGGTAGAGCATCGGTCACGGACCGGTCTCGCTGCCACGTCGCCTATGTTATCGAAAACTGGACAAAATATCAGGGGGCGGTAGCAGAGGCGTTGCAGAGCGGTGGCAGAGACGTAGCAGAGGCGTTGCAGGAAGAAGAAGGAAAGAAGGAAAGAAGGAAAGAAGGAACACCCGACAAGTCGGGCGAGGCGTGGAAAATCGCAGGCTGGTGGGGAGAGACCCACCCCTATTGGCAAGCTCACCTTAAGGAAGCGGTCCAGCAACGGGCGAAGTGGGCCGAGGTCATCGACAAACTCAACCGGCTTGACGGCCACTCCTGGGAGGAAATCCGCGCGCTGCTCAAGTGGGCCGCCGAGGACATCCGCGAGGGCGGGGGCTTCCCCGGTTGGTCCAGCAACTGTCGCAGCACCGCCAAGCTGCGCAAGAAGAATGACGACGGCGTACCGTACTGGGATGTCATCAGCGAGGCCATGGCCCGGGGGTTAGGCAGGCCGCGCCAACAAGGCATCGACTACGGCCCGCAAGACCCGGCGAGGGGGTGGTGATGACCATCTACTGCGGCGACGCCTGCGAGATGTTGGCCACCCTGGAGCCTGAGAGCGTGCAATGCGGGGTGACCTCGCCGCCCTACTGGCGCCTGCGGGACTACGGCGTAGAGGGCCAACTCGGCCTTGAGGCCACGCCCGAGGAGTACGTCGCCGCCATGGTGAGGGTCTTCCGTGCCGTGCGCCGCGTGCTTCGCCGGGATGGGGTGCTGTGGCTCAACCTGGGCGATAGCTACTCTAGTGGGGGAAATGGTTCCAGGGATCCCAAGCGGTGGCCAAAACAAAGCCGGAACGACCACCGGATCCAGCACGCCAAGAAAAAGACGGGGGTGCCCAGTAAGAGTTTGCTACTGCTCCCCGCCAAGGTCGCCATCGCCCTCCAAGAGGACGGCTGGGTCGTTCGCCAGGAAAACATTTGGCACAAGCCCAGTCCAATGCCCGAAAGCGTGCAGGACCGCCCAACCCGCTCTCACGAGATGGTGTATCTGCTCACCAAATCGCCGAGCTACTTCTACGACGCCGAGGCCGTCAAGGAGCCGGCCGTAGACGGCGACCACCCGCGCAGCCGCCGCCCGCGCTACCAGGCGCCGGGCCAGGCGGAGCACACGGGGCTGCGCAAGGAGAGCGCCACCCGCAACCTGCGCACCGTGTGGACCATCCCGAGCCGCGGATTCAGCGAGGCGCACTTCGCCACGTTCCCGCCCGCCCTGGTGGGGCGATGCATCAAGGCAGGGACCAGCGCCAGGGGTTGCTGCCCACGATGCGGCGCGCCGTGGACCCGCGTGGTGGACAAGGCCTTTCGGCCACAACCGGACGTGCGGAACCCCGTCAAACTTGCCAAGAGCAGTCACAAGGGCCTGGATGCCAGCAGCGGGTGGGGCGAGCTCCCCCGAGGGACGACAAAGACCACCACCATGGGCTGGCGGCCGGGCTGTGAGTGCGCCTGCTCGCCCGTGCCTTGCGTGGTGCTCGATCCCTTCCTCGGCTCTGGCACCACCGGCATGGTCGCCGAGTCGCTGGGCCGGCGCTGGGTGGGCATCGAGCTCAACCCGGAGTACTGCGAAATCGCCAAACGCCGCATCAGCGGCCCGCTGTTCGCGGAGGTGGAGAGATGAGCACCCACCACGAGCGTGCAGCCGCGGCGGCCCTGCTCGCCGCCCCCGAAGAGGCGCTTGCCCTGGGTGGGGCTCTCTGGAGCCCGGACGACTTCGTGGACGCCCGCCTGCGCCGGCTGGTGGAGGAGCTGCTGGCCGACCCGTACGGGGACACCCCGGCATGGGAGCGGGCGGGCCTGGGGCCCGAGGCGGTGTCCAGCCTACTGGACAGCCACATTACCGTCCAGTCTGTTGCCCACCACCTCCGCAAGGTGGGAGAGGCCGCCACCTTGCGCCGCGTGGCCATCATCTGCCAGCGGGGCATCGAGGCGCTGAACAGCGGCAAGGACCCCGTCGAACTCGTGCAACGACTTGTTGCAGAGCTGGAAGAGTCGGGCAGAGCCTCGGCCGAGACGGTGCCCATCCGCAAGGTGCTGGAGCGCGTGTTCCAGCGTCTGGACCGCGGTGAGGGCATGCCAGGCACCGCCACCGGGCTCGGTGACCTTGACTACTTCCTACCACGCGGCGGGCTGCCTGGCGGGCTCATCACGGTGGTGGGCGCGGAGACGGGGGGCGGTAAGTCGGCGTTCGCCAATACCTGCCTCTTCGGCGCCGCCGCGCGGGGCTCCCCCGGCACGGGCTGCACCTTCGAGGACAGCGCCGACTCCAGCGTCAACCGCGCCCTGGCCGCCCGCAGCCGGGTGGACGCCAAGCGCATCACCAGGGGTCAGGTGGCTGACGAGGAGCGCAAGGATCTGGTCGCCGCGGCCGGCAAGCTGGACCAGTTGCCGCTGGAGTACCTGGAGCAGATACCCGAGTCGGCCGAGGAGCTGTGCGCCATCCTTGCCCGCGACATCCGCCAGAGGGGGACGCGCATTGTGGTTCTGGACTACATCCAACTGGTGCGCGCCGGCCACCGGGCCCAGGCACGCACCGCCCGCGAGCACATCGACTACGTGCTGGGGCGCCTACAGCGGCTGGCCAAGCGGAGCCCTGAGTGCGCCTTCGTCGTGGTGTCGCAGTTCCAGCGTGACAAGGACCGCGAGCGGAGCGGGCGCCCGCCCATCCTGGGCGACCTCAAGGAAAGCAGCTGCATCGAGCAGTACGCCAAGCTGGTGCTCTTGCTGTGGCGCCCCCTGCCCGCCGACGAGGAGCACCCCGACCACGAGGCCCTGCGGCGCCGCTGCATGCTCCTGGTGCGCAAGAACACCGAGGGCGAAGTGGGCCGTGTGGCGCTGGGGTGGGATGCCGAAACCGTTTCCTACCGCGACCTCGGCTATGAGGAACGCGGCGAATATCTGGCCGCGGTGAAGCGGCTGAGGAGCAAGCGATGAGCACTGAAATTGTTAACCGGTGGACCCGTGCCGTGCTGTACAAATGCGACCTGTCAGATGTGCGCGCGGCCCTCGTGGCCGCCGTGGCAGATCGTTCCTACCTCAGCGGGGCCTACCTCCGCGGGGCCTACCTCCGCGGGGCCGACCTCCGCGGGGCCTACCTCAGCGGGGCCGACCTCCGCGGGGCCTACCTCAGCGGGGCCGACCTCAGCGGGGCCTACCTCCGCGGGGCCTACCTCAGCGGGGCCGACCTCCGCGGGGCCTACCTCCGCGGGGCCGACCTCCGCGGGGCCTACCTCAGCGGGGCCTACCTCCGCAGAACGATCCTGGACCCGCAACACACGCCGTACTTCTACCCAACCAACTTCCTCTTGGCAGAGGGCTTCGAGGTCGAGGGCGACTTCGTCATCGGCTGGCGCTCGAGGGTCAGCACACACGTGGGCAATACCGACTACCAGCCCGGAACCGTTCACGCCGCCCCCGTGCTGTCGATGGACATCAACACCGAGTGCCATCCCGGGCTGTACCTGTGGCCCCTGCACCAGCAGGCCGAGACGTGGGCGGCGTTTGGCGAGGACCGGCGCGTGGTCCGAGTGGCCGCCATCCGGACCGAACTGGTCCACGCAGGCGACAAATGGCGATGCAAGCGCCTACTGGTGCTGCCAGAGGAGGACTAGGAATCATGAGAAGTCGCATAATCCCCGCCATCCGTGCGGGCCTGCTGACCCTTCTGGGGGTGGAATCGCCCTGCCGTGACGTGGAGGTGGAGTGCATGCCCGACGACTGCCCGTGGTTCGAGGAGGGCATGCACCACGATCACAGATGGGACCGCATACCGGACCTCTGCGCACTCGACCAGCGCGACCTCCCGGAGATGGAAGACGGCGAGGCCCCCGAGTGGTGCCGGATGCGCCTGGGCCCCGCCCAGGTGCGCCTGGTCAAGGAGGACCGCCGTGATTGGTAGCTATCCCAGCGTGTTCGCCATCGGGCACAAGGCCATCAAGGGCATCTTCGACGGGCCTGTCGTGGTGGAGGAGAAGGTAGACGGCAGCCAGTTCAGTTTCGGCATCATCGACGGTGAGTTGATGTGCCGCAGCAAGGGCAAGCAACTCATCCTGGACGCACCCGAGGCGATGTTCGTGGAGGCCGTGGCGGCGGCGCGCAAGGTGGCCCCGCTGCTGACGCCCGGCTACATCTACCGCGCTGAGTACTTGCGCAAGCCCAAGCATAATACCCTCGCGTACGACCGCACGCCCCAGGACCACCTAATCCTGTTCGACGTGATGGTCGGCGACGAAGACTACATGTCGCGGGGCGCCAAGGAGCGCGAGTCGGGCCGCATCGGCCTCGAGGTGGTGCCCTGCATGCACGAGGGCAAGGTGGCGTCGCTGGAGTTCTTCAACGAGCTGCTGGAGCGCGTCTCCGTGCTGGGCGGCAGCAAGGTGGAGGGAGTGGTGGTGAAAAACTACGCCCTGTTCACCCAACACAAGAAGTTCGCCGGCAAGTACGTCAGCGAGCGGTTCAAGGAGATCCACGCGGGCGAGTGGCGCAAGGGCAACCCCACCAGCGCCGACATCGTCAACCGCCTCATCTCGGAGCACAAGACGCCGGCCCGGTGGGAGAAGGCCGTCCAGCACCTGCGTGACCTCGGGCAACTGGAGGACTCGCCGCGCGACATCGGCAAGCTCATCCGCGAGGTTCCAGTGGACGTGCTGAAGGAGTGCGAGGGCGACATCAAGGCCAGGTTGATGAAGCACTTCTGGCCCAAGGTGCGCCGCGGCATCGTGGCGGGCCTGGCCGAGTGGTACAAGCAGCGCCTCGCCCGGGGCGCATTCGAGGAGGACACAGCATGCCGTGGGTGAACACCGGCCCCGTCCTACGGGGCAAACCGGAACATGGCCGGCGCTACCGTGAGCTCGCCGAGTCGGGGCAATATGGCCCCCGGTCGTCGTGGCCCATCGGGGAGAGCGACGCCGGCCCCGGCAAGCGGGACCACAGCAACCGCCCAACCAAGATCATGGACGAGCGCCTGGCCGGGCTGAAGGCGCTGATGGGGCGCAAGGGGCTGGTCACGTCGACAGACATGATGCCGCTGTGCAACGGCTGCAAGACCACCGCCTGCACGTTGGCCCGCCTGGCACTGACCCGTGGACTCGTGCAGGTGCAGGGCCACGTCAGGCGTGGCTCCAACATGGCGCGGGTGTACGCGCTGGCGGAGGCAGGGGATGGGCGCTAGCCAGCGGCGCAAGGGCGCGAACTGGGAGCGGCAGGTGGTCAACGACCTCGTGGCGCACGGATTTGAGGCGCGGCGCACTGCCCCGCTGCAAACGAACGGCGCTGATGTTCCCGACGTGATGGCGCGCCCGCTGTGGGTGGAGTGCAAGGTGGGCGCGCGCCCACCCATCGTGAAGGGGCTGGAGCAGGCCCGAGAAACGATGCCGCCGCGAGCGGGGTGGTTGCCCTGCTGCGTGGCTAAACAGGACCGCCAGCGGCCCACGGTGACGCTGCTGTGGGACGACTTCTTGGACCTCTTACAGGAGTGGCGCGAGCGGGGCCGCTGATATTCGCGATTCGTGAATATCGAATGCGCGATATGAAAATCGATTATCCGATGGCGAGGGCAATACCACGATGGAATCACTCATAAAAAGCCGAGCATTGCCCGATGGGTTGGCCCGGCGTTTTGGCCGCCCACCCGCCGCTGTTTTAACCGCCTTCGCCTGGCGGGTGGGCACTTCAACCGACGCCGCAAGGCGATGAGACAGGAGGACGAGATGCACCCAGACCAGATGCCGAGACAAGAACCGGTGCCCGAACCCGAGCCCACGGTGGTGGTGCCCGTCAAGTTCGAGGTGACCATTAGGGTGGAGCAGCTCGACATGGCCGGCATCAACCCCTGGCGCGTGAACGGCGCCTACTGCAAGGACAAAACCGAGGCCATGAAGGCGGTGACCAACCTGATCAACGGCTCAGGCGGCAACCGGGCCTTCCTCAGCAACGAGCAGGGGGCGGCAGAAGTGCTGTCGTGGCGCAAGCCGTTCAGCCTGGCCGACGTGGCGCGCAACCTGGACGGCTTCGGTGAGGCGCGGTCCGAGGCGCTGGTCAAAGAGTTGGTCGACCAGGGGAAGATCGCGCCCTACGGCCAGCCCGGGACGTACCGCGTGCAGGAGGCGGGCTGATGGGGTTCCAGCGAGCAGTCAAACACGAGGCGCGCCTGCGCCTCGCCATCGCCGGGCCGAGCGGCAGCGGTAAGACCTACACGGCGCTGCGCCTCGCCACCGGGCTGGGGGACAAGATCGCCCTGGTGGACACGGAGCACGGCGCCGCGAGCAAGTACGCCGACGAGTTCGTCTTCGACGCTGACAACCTCGACGACTTCCACCCGCGCAACTACATAAAGGCCATCCAGGAGGCGGGGCGCGCTGGGTACGACGTGCTCATCTTGGACAGCATCACCCACGCGTGGGCCGGCAAGGGCGGGCTGCTGGAGGAAGTGGACAAGGTGGCCGCGCGCAACCGGAGCAGCAACAGCTTCGCCGCGTGGAAGAACGTCACCCCCATCCACCAGCAGTTCATCGAGGCCATGCTGGGCTGCTCGTGCCACCTCATCGTGACCATGCGCTCCAAGACCGAGTACATCCTGGAGGAGCAGACACGCAAGGGCCGCAAGGTGCAGGTGCCGCGCAAAGTGGGCATGGCCCCCGTTCAGCGGGACGGCATGGAGTACGAGTTCGACGTGTTGCTGGACATGGACAACGACAACCGCGGCGTGGTGGGCAAGTCCCGGTGCCCGGCCCTGGCCGGCAACGTGTACGACAAGCCCGGCGAGGATGTGGCGGCCATCCTGCGCGAGTGGTTGAGCGGGGCCCCGGCGCCCGTGCGTGAGCCGAATCCCGAACCGGTGGCCGAACCGCCCCGCGAGGAGCCCCCGCCCGCCGAGGAGATGGCCACGCAGGCGCAAGGCGACTTCGCGCGCAACCTCGTCAAGTCCCACGTGGTCACCGAGGAGGAGCGCGAGAAGGTGCTCGCCGCGCTGGAGGCCGGCATCACAAAGGCGCGCTGCACCACCATGCTCGACGGGCTCAAGAAAGCCGTGGACGAGCGCAAGGCCGCGGAGAAGGCCGCAGGCCAGGTCGAGGAACCGCCACCACCGGAAGAGGAGGGCTAATATGCCACAGACACAAGAGTGGAAGACGATGTTGGAGGAGATGGAGCGGCACCAGCGCCGCCTGGCCGACCTTGAGCAGCAGCCCAACAGCCGGCAACTCCGAGCAGCTTCGCGCCGCTCGTCCCTCGACCTGACGAGCGCGCTCGCCAAGTGGCGGCTCGCGGGCTGCCGGAAGGACACGCCATGACCCGTGGAGTCAGCGGCACCAAAGAGTGGGCCGCGAGCAACGAGAACGTGTCCAACGGCTGCCCCCACGGCTGCCTGTACTGCTACGCTCACGCCAACGCGCGACGCTTCAACAGGGTGCCACGCGGTGGCTGGACCGCTATGGAGGACAAGCCCGGAAAGGCCAAAGGCTACGGCAAGCGCAGGGGGCGCATCATGTTCCCCACCACCCACGACATCATCCCGGGCGAGAACAGCGGGTTGTGCCTGGCCGCGCTGGAAAAGATGCTCGGCGCCGGCAACGAGGTGTTGATCGTGAGCAAGCCCCATCCGGAGGCCATCGGCTTCCTGGTCGAGCACCTCGAGCCCTGGCGGAACCAAGTACTCTTCCGCTTCACCATCGGCTCGGCCAAAGACGAGGTGTTGGCCTTCTGGGAGCCCGGCGCGCCGCTCTTCCCCGCGCGGCTGGACGCCTTATTAGGGATCGCCTACAACTCCGGCTTCGCTACCAGCGTAAGCATGGAGCCACTCCTGGAGGTCGACGAGGATCGCGTGGTCAACCTGGTCCGGCTGCTCTCCTTCACGGTCACCGACTCGATCTGGATCGGCAAGGCCAACAGGCTGGAGGAGCGGTTGAAGAGGAACGGGCACTGGGGCGCGTGGAGGGCGGGGCTGGCCATCCGGGACGCCGCACGCGACCTCATGGCCAGCCAGAGCAACGAGCGAATCTTGTCGCTGTACGAGAGGTTGAAGACCAGCGGCAAGGTCAAGTGGAAGGAGAGCATCAAGAAGGTGGTGGGTATCGAAATACCCACCGAGGCCGGACTGGACATATAGGAGGCCGCCCCATGATTATTCTGGACATCGAGACCAGAGCCAACTTCACACGCGAGGAGTTGGACGCGCTGCTGCCCATGCCGCCCGTGGAGGCGCCAGCGAACTACAAGAAGCCCGAATCCATCGCCCGCTACATCGAGGAGGAGACGGAAAAGCGCGCGGCCATACGCCACCGTCGTGCGGCGCTGGACCCCGACCTTGGACGCGTGTCCAGCGTGGGCCTGCTGATACCTGGGCGCGCCGAGGGCTGCGGGCCAACGTTCTGATGTGCTCGCAAACGACCGTTGGAGGGCAGGATGAGTAGCATGGTCAAGAAGTGGGGGCCGCGCATCCACCGCATCAGGATCCGCTCAGGCAACAGCCGGCACCGGGTGAAGGTGTACCACGGTGAGCACGGCTGCCGGAAGCGGCTGGAGGTGTTCATCTGCCCACGTTGCCGGCGCCTTTGCTGTTGGTGCTTTGGCTCCAGTGGAGATGAGATCTGCGACGATTGCTGGTGTGAAACGAGGCCACCAGAAGACCAGTGGGGGGGGGGGGGGGGTCAGAAGCTCTAGCTCGCCCGCACGCGCCGCGCCCAGCCGTCCAGCCACTCGCCCGGGCAGGCCGGCTTGGCGTACATGCTGTGGGTATGCAGGGCGCTGTTGGGCAGGGCGTACAGGCCCTTGAGCCAGCGCCAGACGCGCTGGACGGCGAGCTGCTGAGACTGGCTGGGGTGCTTCGTGGGTTGGCGCCTCGGCTTGCCGGGGTGATAGCGGCTGACAAACAGCCCCTGGCAGACCACCCCGATGCCGTGCGCGTTCTGCCCGGCCGTGTGGGTGCCGCGCACATCGAAGTCCTGTGTCTGGTAGACCACCATGCGCCCGTCGCTGTCCACCTTGGGGTTGTACGGGATGAAGACGTGGTAGGCGAACCCTGGCCAGCCCCTGCCCCCCACGTTGCGCTTACGGGCGTCCCTGCCCTCCTCTTTGGCCTTCTCGTACGCCGTCTTGTCCGCCCCTTCGCCGCCGACGGTGTAACGGTATCGCTTTGGCGCGACGAAGAACCGGCCGGTGCTCATGGGCCCCACCAGTCCCGGGGCCACCCCGCCCGCAGTGTGGTGCAAGATGACGCGGCTGACGGGCCGTGAGGGGACCCGCCCAAACTGCTTCGTCTTGTGCCGCGGCAGGTCGTCTGTGATGTCGTGCACAATGATGTGTTCGTCCACGTAGGGGGACTCAGGCTTGGGCACAATCTCCTCCAAAGTCTGCGGGCTTGCCAACTGCACCGTGCAAAGTCAGCGGGCGGGCTATATGCAGCCCGACGCCTTGGCGACCACGAACCACACCCAGATGGCGGTGAGCACGAGCAGGGCCGCGATCACACAGGGGTGGTCCAGGTCATCCGGCGGGTCGGGCGGGGGCGGCGAGCGCCCCGCAAGGGCGGCCAGGCCGGTCACAGCGTCACCTCCACGCGCCGCTCCTTGCCACTGAGCGTGATCACCGGGTAGCACAGCGCAGAGGGTCGGAAGTTGCCTCGCTGCGCGTATCCTCCCCAGCCCAGGGAGGAGCCCAGCACCACGTAGGTGCGCTCCCGCATGCTGACGCAGTTGTCGCGGGTGGCCTCCATGATGCGGTCCTTGTGGACGGCCGGGGTGTGGACGTGGGCCAGTAGGTAGAGGTCTGCCGCCACGCTGCCGGCGAGCTCCACCACCTTGTTGACCTTGCCCCCCACGAGCTTTCCTCCCCCGAACCCGTGGACGCCGTAGACGGTGTACACCTGCCTGGCCGCGCGCTTGCCCTGCCGCCCCACCTTGATGCGGGCGAAGAAGGCGTCACGGAGATACGGCACGTCGAGGCGGCCGGCCAGGTTGCGCGCTGGGCAGGAGTACGCGGCCTTGGTCAGGCGCTGCTCGTGGTTCCCGGGCAGGATGCCCAGGCACCGCCCGCGCACGGGCCACAGCGCCTTGCCCAGCCCCTCCATGGCGTCGTCCAGCCCCATGCGCAGGTTCGTCGGGTTGCCCAGGCTGGTGCGAGTGACGGTGTCGAAGTAGTCACCCAGGCCCACCCAGTACCTGTTTTCCGCGTTCTGTACCCATTCCAGCCAGTCGTCGAACACCTCGCCCAGGCTCTCGGGGGACTCCCAGTGCAGGTCAGCGAGGGGGCGTAGCTCCACCGAGTCGTGTTTTGACAAGTCGTGGCACGCAACGTGGACGGAGGGGGCCATGTGGCTCCTTAATGGCAACACTTTGCCGATATCCCGCCAGAACGGGGGCTTATTGGCAAGTTGTGGCCAGTTTGGTGCCCGTTAATCTGAGGCGGGGTCGGGCACAGATTCAGCACGTGCCAGCAGCTCGTCGAGGCGGCGCATGGCCTCGGCGAGCTCAATCTGGTCCATGCGTGCGCGGTGGTGTGCTGGCGGTCGAGGAGGGCGCGCGCGTCAACAGGTCGTAGAGGTTGCCCAAACTGGCCGGCTTGACCGGCTGGGAAACCTCGCTCATTTAGTCAAGCCCGCGGCGCGGTGCTCGGCGCGAAGCAAAAGGCATCGCCAGCAGGGACCATGGGCGTGGCGCTGAAGCACCTGTATCGCGCGCAGCCTGGTCGGCCAGGGCCCCGCGTGGTCGTGAGTCAACCCCTTGCAGGCTGGACAAACGCGCGGCGGGAGGTCATCGGCTCAGGCAGGCGCGTCAGCGCACGTCGACGGGCTTGCTGTCGCACGTCGGCACCCGGAACCCGGGCTTACGAGCATGCTGCGCCTTGTACTGGACGCGCAGCGGCGACGAGGCGTAGACGCGCCTCACCTCGGTCTGGATGGCTGCCTCGGTGACGGGCTTGCCGCTGGCCAGCAGACGGTCCAGGGCGCTGCCGCCGATGACGCAGCCCATCTTAGTCAGCGCGCTGCACTGCTCACCGCCGTACTCGGCGCAAGCCATCTGAGCGGCCACACAGGCGGCGCTGGCGCCCCACTTGATCAAGCCCTTCTCGCCGCTGGACAGGGGCCCGCCGCAGCTGGCCAGGGCCACCAGGATGAAGCCCGCCACCACGACCGCAGCCACGAGGGCGCCCGCCCTTTGCGTGGCCTGCCAGATGTGCTCGTCTCCTCGCGTTTCACTTGCGTTCGCGCGACACGATGTACTTGTCATGCGTCACCTCGCTTCGGCGGCACAGACACCACCGGGGGCTTCAGGTTGCCCGCCACGCCCGGCGCCACGCCGGCAGAGCGGAAGATAGACAGCACCTCGGTGGCGAAGGTCAGCACCTTCACCAGGCCGACGTACTCGCTGAAGTGCTTGGTGGCCGCCTGCGACACCTGCACGAGCAGGCCCACACACAGGGCGAGCCACCACCAGTTCTCTCCGAGCCACTGAATTACGTTTTCCATGGGGTCCTCCTTCTATGATTTGAGCCACGACACCACGACGGCGCCGATGGCTGTGATTGCTGAAATGATGGCAACGAGGGTGCGCCAGGCTCGAGCCTGGCCCGACTTGGCCCCGCGCTGCTCCATGCTCTCGTCGCGGCTTGCCTGACCACCCTCCTCCAGCTTCGCCACGCGTCGGGTGATCTCCTCACGGTGAACGCGCTCGGCCGCCTGGGCCGCTTTGATTTCGCCCACATCGCCGGCCACGTCGTCGAGCTGCTTGGCGATGCGTGCGAGTAGGTCGCGGTCTGTCATGTTGGAACGACTAGGCCAGCGTCTTGGCCAGTTCCCTCTCGGCGAGCTTGTAGACCTTCTTAGCGCGGTTGATCTCGGGTTGGTCCAACTCCACCTCCAGCGCCTCCATCCCGCCGTTGACCATGTACTGCACTTCGCACCTGGTCGGCTCCTCGTCGGCGAACTCGAAGGTCACCCGCTGGATCGTGTTGCCGTCGATGGTGCCCTGATTCTTCTTCCTGATGGCCATGTCAGCCTCCTCTTGGGATGTTGAGGTACCGGGCCTCGCCGTTGACCTCGTTGGGGGTGCCGGCCCATGTGGCGGCGGCGATCATGACGGTGAGCTGCTCCTCCAGTTGCCAGGGCCACGCCTGGCTGGCCAGGGCCACGCTCCACTCCTCCGGGTCCACTTCGTCGGTGGCCGCCGCCTCGTAGTAGGACACGCGGTAGTTTGCCGGCGTTTCGGGGTCGGGACCGATCCCCACCCACGACTGCCCCGCGCTGATGGCCTGCGTGTCTCGAGAGGTCTCAGCTCCGCCGCCCGCGTCGAAGGTCTGTATTTGGTAGGCCGCTGCGACGTACTCCAGGGACATCCGGATGTAGTTGGTGATGTCCCCCGCCTTGTGGACGATCAGTATTATTGCAGTATCTGCCGCCGCCACGATGCCCCCAAGCCAGACATAGAGCGGGCTGGCAGCTGGATACCAGTCGACGGTGCGGAGGATGCGAGGCGCAGTCTGGGCCACGTTATACCACTGCGCGATGGTGCCGGCGTCGGAATGAAGGGTGATCTTCGACGCGCCATCTACGATGGTCTTCTGGGCGGTCTCTCCGAGCAGAGTGTAGTCGTCCGCCGCCAACTGAGCCCCGCTCCGCGAGAGCCCGAATTCATCGCGCCAGCCCGAGCTCAGGCGGTTGTTGTCGCCGTCCCACACCAGGGTACCGTTGCGGGCAAGGTGGTGCCCTGTGCCCTCTGCGGAGAGCACCATGGTGTCATCGCCTGACGAGGCCTTGAACGGCCCGACGATGTCGCCGTCGCCGTAGTCGGCCCTGACAAGTATTTGCCTGTTTCCCATGCTGGACTCCTGCTAGCTCGTCGGCGGGGTGACGAGGATATAATGGATAGTGACTCGGACCTTGCCGGTAGCCGCTCCTGGTACGTTGTTCGGCGTGATGCGGACGCTCGAAGCCGCGTTGAAGAAGTTCATGCCGCCGGCCGTGCCCGGATCGTTGCTCCCCAGGGCCACAGCGACAGTGCGGCCCACACCGGTGAACAGGGTCACGTCGCCAGCGACACCCACAGTGAAGGTGGTGGCCGGCCCCGGGATGACCGTCGTCACCCGCACGCTGGCGGCTATGGCCAAGGCGTTCTGCGGGACCTGGATCGCTGTGTCCGTGAAGGCCGCGGCCGCGATGGTGGTCTCTTCGGTCAGCGAGAGGATCTCGGCCTTCTGACCGTTGACCCGCTTGTTCAGGCCCACATCGCCGTTGCCGAGCACGTGGAATTTCTCCTGGAAGGCGTTGGCGTCGTCAGTGAAGCCGACAGCGAGCTGCTTGCCGGTCATCTCGGTGCCGGCGGCCTGTGCCCGGTCCCAGACCAGGGCGCAAGCGATGTTGCCGGCGCCGTCCGCACGCCCCGTGTTGAGCAAGACGAGTTCGGCATCAATTCCGCCGACCGAAACGTTGAAGGTGGCCCCGAGACCCGTGGCAAGGTCCGACCTATTCAAGGCCATCCGCATCGCGTCGAGCGAGATGCTCCCGAACTTGGTGTAGACGGCGCCCGAAGAGACGAGCGCGCCAGCCAGGTTGACCAGCACCTCGTTGGCGGCGACGGTCCCGACGCTGTGGTCGGACGCGTCGGTGATGGCATGCAGGCGGGTGTGGCGTGCCGCGGTGTTGGTGGAGATGTCCCCGTGGGTGTACGCACCCTCGTGGGTGGTGACGGCCGCTCCGGCCGCCGCGGTGGCCTCGGCCTCGGTCGCCATGGCCACGCCCACCAGGCCCTCCAGCTTCGCCTCGGTGTCCATTTCGCTGTCGAGGATGAGGTTGAGCCCGCCGATGAGGGCCTCCAGTTGGCTCTCGTTGGAGATCTCGGTGGCCACGATCAGATTGACCGCTCCCATGATGGCCTCTACCTCGGCCTCCGAGTCGATTTCCGACTCCACGATCATGGCGATGCTGGCCAGCGCCTCTATCTCGGCCTCCGAGTCCATCTCGGTGCTCACCAACAGGTTGATAGCCCCGGCCAGCGCCTCTATCTTGGCCTCCGAGTCCATCTCGGTGGACAGGATGATGTTGATGGCGCCGAGCAGCGTCTCGAGGTCGGAGATGGTGCTGGTGCCCAGGTCGCTGATGGTCGGCTTGGTGCTGAAGGCTCCCATGGTCTACTCCGTGAACGCCATGTCGACGTTGATGGTGGGGCTGCCGCTGATGCTGGTGACGCGCCAGTACAGGCGCTGGAAGACCGTCAGGCCCTCGTAGCTGGCCCCGCTCTGGATCTCGTCCACGTCAGTACTGCCCGACACGGTCAAGGTCTCGCCCGTGTCCGTCCAGCCGGCCGCGCCGGTCACGGCGGCCCCGTCCTCGTCCAGCACGGACGGGATGTAGCCGTACAGGGTCAGCGTGGCGGTGCGGGCCCCGGCCGCGGTGTGGCGCAGGCGCCCGAGGATGAGCTTGCCGTCCCAGTTGGTCGGCCGCGCGATACCCTCGGTGGCCAGGGTCGGCACTGCGCTGTTTGCGGTGGCGTCGTTGAGCACGTTGACCCAGCGCGCCAGGGGGATGGTTTCCTGTCCCATTGTCTGCTCCTAATGTGGGTGCGGTCGTACCCGCTTGGGGTACGCTTGCTTGCTAGTAGGGCGGTGCGATCTGGCGGCCGTTGAGGCCGTAGATGTACATGGTTTCGGTCACTCGACCGGGGATCCACCCGAAGATGTCAACCTTGTTTCGGTTGGCCGTGGCGTCGGTATCCCCGATGGTGGAGTCCAGGTAAAAATAGTCGGTGTCAGCGCCCCACCACTGGTTTGCAGCGCCGTTGGTGATGGTGACGTCGCAGAAGTTGGCGGCCCCGCCGGCGGCGGCAAAGTTTGGCCCGTGAAACCGGACCGTCCCGTTGGCCGGGTTACCAGCGGCAACGACGCTGCCGTAGATGCGCGGGGAGACCTTGATCAGCTCGCCGTTGTTCTCGTCCTGCGCACCCCAGCCGGCGTACTGGACGTGGCAAGAGATCCCGGGACTGGTGGAGGTGCGGGCCACCACGGCCTGGTCGAGGACGTTGACCTGCGTGGCGTTGGTCACCACGATGGCAGTCTGATCTGTCGCCCCCGGGGTGGCCCAGGCCCCCGCCTGCCCCTGCGCCGCCCAGCAGAATGCCCGCGGGCGGGAGGTCAACTGCAGTGCGTGGAAGTAGGCCCGGATGTCCTCGAGGATATCGGCCAGCACCTCCTGGCCCTTCTTGGCCTCGGACGGGTCCACGGCGCTGTGGATGCTCGTGTCGAGCTGCGCCAGCGGCTTCTCCTGCACCACCACATCCAGGGCGGTGAATCCGTTGAAGGTGGAGATGCCCTCCTGGACGTAGGCCGCAGCTGCCGCCCCTCGGTTGTACACGTAGCCGTCGTAGAAGGTGTCTTCGAACTCGTCCACCGCGCCCACGGTGTTGTTGTGGTAGCTCGTCCGGTCCACCACCGCGCCGCCCGTGTAGCGCCCGGCATAGCAGTTGTTGGCGCCGGCCGTGCGGGGAACCGCAAGGACGTGGGTCGAGGTGTCCCGGGCGTTGGTGACGCTGTCGTCGTAGCGGTAGATGTACAGCGGGTCTGAGCCCACCGCGTCGGCCGTGGCCACCGGGATGGCCTTGGAAAACAGGATGCGTGGTTGGTGGGCCAGGCACCGGTTGAGGGCATGGGCCAGCGCCTCCACGGCCTTGGCGCGGTTGCCCATGCGGATGTTTGTCCCGTCGTTCTGGCTCTGTCTCCAGTTGCGGCAAGTGGCCAGCAGGTCCAGGCCCGCGTGGTAGTAGTTGGTCGGAATGATGGCCATCAGAGGTAGATCGGGGTCACGTCGATGCTGGTCAGGCGCGACCGGGTGTTGAGGGTGTTTTCGGCGGTGAGCACAAACCAGACTCCGCTGGTAATGCTCATCTGGGCCGGAATCTCCAAGTCTTGCGTCACGTCGATGGCGTGGTTGTTGTTGTCGGTAGTGATCGTGGTGCTGGAGTAGTCGACCGACAGCGCGGTCGTGTCCATGATCACGTCGCCCAGGTAGATGTGGCTCGTGGCGTAGAGCTTCCAGTCCACGGAGTCGACGCCGGCGCCCACGAACCGCTCGTGGCCCATGGTCACCGAAAACTTCGTGAAGCCGTGGGGGATGAGTCGGGGTGCGAAGACCGCGATCACGTTCTCGTTGACGTTGGCCCCGTCCTTGCTTTCCCACTTGGGGATGCACATCTCACTGATGATCTTCTCGCGTCCGCCGCCCCACCGCGCCCAGTTGTTGAGGCTGTCGGCCAGGTCGCGGATGGCGCGCACGTTGAGCCCGTCCTCGGTGCCCGTTTCGCGGTCAGTGACCGGGCGGTACTGCTGTACGTAGACCGAGGCCATCAGCCGTACCTCTGCGCGTGATCCGCACCGCCGAGCCACATGGACAGCGGCGCAGCCTGGAAGGTGGCCAGGGTCTTCTGCGCCGTGACCACTTCGTCGTAGTCGGCGAACACCACGACGTGCTCCTTGTCCCCGTCCCAGCCCGCCGCGGCAATGGCTGCGCCCGCACCGCCCTCCAGGGTCAAGATCTCGTTCCCGTCCACTTCGTAGTCATTCAGGCACGCGAAGGGCCCGTAGATATTCGGCGCCGCCGGATCTGAGGCTGCACGCTCGATGATGTAGACCTCGTGAGTGGCCTGAAAGACGGCCCCGTCGTCAAAGTCGGTGCCCGTGCCCCACTGTAGGGCGATCAGTTGAAGCTGATCGTTCGCAGCGTGCATCCCGCCATCCCAGCCCGGATCGCCCATGGACTTGTCCACCAGGGCCGCCGGGGCCCAGGGCGAGCCGTAGCCGCTGTACTGGGTCAGCAGCATCAGAGTGCACTGGCCCACGTAGGCGTTGCGCTCGGTGAGGTCCCACGAGGCGTTGAGCACGAGGGCGTAGGTATCCACGGAGCGCGCACCGCTGCCAGCCGGGTCCATGATCCGCTCAGAGATGAAGCGCACCACGTCGCCCACGTACACACGGTTGAACAAGGTTGGAGCAAGGGTTCGTTGAACCACCGTGGACGGGAAGCGCAGGGGCCGCCCGATGAGCTCCGCTTCCAGCAGCTGCTTGGCCAGGCTGGTCTTGTCGCTCTGGTAGATGCCCGGGTGCTCTATTGTGATCTCCTTGATCAGCTTGTTCTGACCCTCCTGGCTATCGTGATCGTTGATAGTGATGGCGGGGCCGTACTTGTCCGTGGAGCTGTCGTAGAGCGCCTTGACCTGGTACCGGTTGATCACCGTATCGGTGCTGCGCTCGGTGTCGGGCCACTCGTTGGGGTCCAGATTATTGCTGGCGTCCAGGGTGACGTCGTAGTCGTCCACCGCGGGCAGGATGGAGGGCACCACCGACAACTGCCCGCGTGCCCACCTCAGCACGTAGCCGAACAGCTGACACTCACGCTTGAGCAACTCCAGCCAGGACGTGCCCTTGGGGATTATGTAAGCCTTACGCTGGGCCAGATCTTTGGACTTGAGCATCGCGTCAGCGTCCAAAAACGACTGCTTGTCGACCAGGTCCACCTGCATGCCAACGCTAAAAATGGCCGGCATAACATCGTAGGTGGCATCGTTGTAGCCGCTGGTGCCAGTAGACAGCAAGGAGAACACCAGCAACTCAAAAGGGCCGCGCGGGATTTGGGTGTTGTCCGGCGCCCATTTGGGGCACAGCACCTGCTGGATCTCCACCTGCTTGTCGCCAGCCTTGGCCCCCACATAGCCGTCCAGGGAAATGACAGAAAGCTCCGGGTAGTACAGGGTCAGGTATGCCGAGCCCGACACCGGCCCTGCTGTCTTGGCGGTGTACCGAGGGAAATAGGTCCCCTTCGTCCTGGCCTGGAATGGATCGAGCTCGGCGTCCTTGATCTGCGCCGCGGCCAGGGTGCTGTTGTTATCGCCCTGGTCGTCAATCAGTTCATCCGCCGCGGTGGCGGCATCGCTGGTGCAGTAGAGCCGGCCGTCATTGCACTTCTGGTGCAGGGGGTGGTACTCGACGTAGTAGCTCGCCGTCTTGTGGGTCACCGCCCCACCGTTGTTGATACGCCAAGCCAACTCTTTTCGACCATCGAACCCCAGGGCCTGCAGCACATGATTGGTACTGCTGCTCATCTTGGTAGACGGCCTGACGCGGATGTCCTGGTCACCGCCTCCAGCGGTGACCGCCCAGATCTCACCCTGTCCGTTGAGCCCCCGCTTGGCGCCCATCTGCAGGCCCCAGCCCAGGGTGGCCCACAAAATGTTGAGGCGGTTGTTGACCTCGGTGTACAGATTTCCGATGTTGTCGTAGTAGCCGGCCACGGCCAGCGCAAAGCCGGTGGTGGAGTTGGTCACGGCGCCGGTATTGGGGTTGTAAACGGTGATGTCCACCAGGCGCCCCTCGTCGCCCAGTAGGTTAATGCCGCGCAAGCGCACCGTGGGCTGGCTGCTCGGGATCTTGGTGTCCAACAGCTTCATAATGTTGGCGCACGACAGCTTCCAGATCCCCGTCTTCCCCTCCTGATCGATGCTGTCGTCCAGGTAGCCACACCACAGCCGCTCGATCTGGGCCTCGGCATTCCAGGTCCCGGTAGTGCGGTCCCACGTGGTGATGTACAGCGCCACACGACGACCGATCCAAGAAAACGGCACCGTCCCCACCGCCATACTCATGCCCTGGGTTTTGGCCACGGGACGCAAGACCGTCTGAGCCCAGTTTGTGCCCACGCATGGATATAGGCCGCGGGTGCAGCCGGTAAACGACGCCGCTGGTGCCGCGGTTTTGCCGGTGTAGGTGAATGTCTCCTGGCCCATGTAGGCGGTGCCGCTGGCGGGGAACTGCGAGGTGTCCTCCATGGGGATGATGGCCGCGTCCGCGTCGATGTATTCGTTGTAGGCGGTGCCGTACTTGGTGCGAGCATGGGGATTGCTATCCCAGGCGGCCGGGGCGAACAGTACACCGAAGCGGGACACGCCGGCCGACTCCTCGATGTCCTCAAGCTCGAACTGTATGGCGTCGAGTTCCACCGCCATCTTGGTGATGTCCAGTCCGGCCGAAAACTGCCCGGGAGGGTGGAGGCACACCAGTGGATCGCGGGACCAGCCCCCGGCGATGTCGGGCGGGTCTTCCTCGCCGCGCTGCCACAGATCGTAGGGGTAGCCGTCGATGCGGAGAAACAGGCGCCTGTGTACCCCGTCCGCGGTGGCCAGGTCGGTGGTGACGCTCATGCTGTCACCCGCTTTCTGAGCGGAAGTTGCACGGTCCACTGGCCATTCCAGTTGGGGCGCTGCCGCTCGCGATAATCCTGCCAGGAACCCACCGCGCCTCCTTCTCCGCCAGCCCACTTGGCGACCTTTACGTCGCCAGAGGTGTTGAGGGTGCGGTCCGGGTAGCAGCGGATGGGCTGGGCCTCGTGAACCACGTCAAGCCAGAACTGTTCCAAGCTCTCGTAGGCCGTTGTATCGCTGCAGATGATCACGTCGGTCTCGGGCAATAGTTGATACTCGAACCCACCGGCGTACAGTAGCGAGCCCTTGCAGCCGTAGGTGCTGCCGTCTTCTGACACGTGCTCAATACTGGTGGAGTCAGGCGCCCACCAGGTGGAGCGGTCCCCGGGGTAGTCGGTCAGGGTGAGGGTGGGGCGCCAGACGTAGCGCGCTTGATTGTCGGCCTCGTAGGAGTCCGCACCTGTGCAGTCGCCTGTGAAGCCCAGGAGGTCTCGCAGCGCGGTATCAGTCCAGACCAGATCGCCGTCCACGCCGCCGAAGTCGATGGTGACCTTGCCGGTGGCGTGAGCGTAGGTCACCGTCGCTGCCGGGAAGTGGCCGCCGCCCTGCCAGGCGCGGATCACTGCCTGCATGTGCTCGCAGAGTTGGTCTGTGGCCTCGCCTGTCCAGCCGTGGATGTAGTAGTACCCGGTGGTCAGCGCCGCTGCCGCGGGGCCGTGTACGGGCGCCGTCTTGCGCTCCAGGGTGAAGTCCTTGGACGCGTTCGTGATGGCGAACCGCCCGAAGTACTGCTGGTAGGCCATCTACGCCGCCGCTCCCTGGACGGTGGCCTCCAACTCGTAGGCCGCCAGGCGGGCCGCGGCCTTGTTGCCGTGGAAGTTCTTCAGGTCGATGTTGACGATGATGGGGCGCTTGTCGTCCTTGCGCCGGGTGCCGAAGCCCTTGTAGCTGGAGGCGGCGGTGGTCTTCGCCTTGCTGGCGCTGCTGCCGGATGAACTCGAGTAACCGCCCGCGCTCTTGATGCCGCCCGACACGCCGAGCCCGGCACCGCCGGCTATGGCCGCGGTGGCGAAGTACATCCCCGCCGCCTTGAGCTTGGGCACCGCAGTGAACCCACTAAATGCGTACTCAGCCAGCGCCAGCGTGCCCTTGATGGTGGACTCGGTGGCGATGTTCAACAGGGTGGACTTCAACATCTTGGCCATGGCCATGCCGAAAGACTCAGATCCGGCGATGGACGCGTCAGCGGCGGCCCAGATGCCGCTGGTAAAGCTGGTCAAAGCGCCCACCGCCATGTCCTGCATCTCCACCTTGAGGGCACCCATGGCCACCGCGTGGCGCTGTGCTGCAGCCTCTGCCCCAACGTCCGCCTGTATCTTCTTCTGCGTGGCGTCGGTGAGCTTGAGCATGTCGACGGCGGCCTGGGCGTAGGGGCTGGGGCCTTCCTTGCCGAAGATGTCCTCTGCGGTGGGAAGCTTCTCCTCCAGCGGGGGCAGCAGGGCCAGGCCGGTCTTGCGCTTCTTTCCCCTTTTACCCATGGCCGACTGGGCACCGGAGAGCCCATACAGTTCGCTGGGACCGGTCCTGCCGCCAGCGAATGGATCCGCGGCCCCGATCGAAGCAAACGATCGGGCCTTCGCGACTTTTTTGATAGACTCCGCGTGCCGATTGTTGGCGTTGACGTTCTTTTGGGCCTGCGCCTCACGCGCCTTAAGTGTTTCCAGGTCTCGCTTCCACGCCTTGATATTTGCCCGCAGGGCCTTCTCTGCGCCCGGGATGAAAAAACCACCGCCCCCCTTTTCCAACAACTCACGATTAAAACCCGCAAGCTCCTTTCGCGTCTGGGCGATTTCCTTTCTCACCTTGTTGAGGGCTTCTACCTTCTCCTGGTGCTCAAACTTGCCCTCACGCTTGCCGCCGGTCAGCTTGGCGTACTCGTCGGCCAGTTTCTGCGCACCACCCGTGAGCCCCTCCATCAGCTTGATCAGCGGTTTCCACCTCATGATGGCCGAGGTCACATTGACGACCGCTGACTTGAGCACGTTCTGCAATCGGATGAACTCATCCGACGTGGTACTCACGCGGTCGTTGAGCTCGCCGGCCTTGGTCGTGAGCTGCTCGATGGCCTCGCGCTGGAAGGCTAGCTTTTTCTCGTTGGCAGTAAGCTGCCGTCCGACAATTCCCTGCGCCTTGGCAAACTTCTTGTAGGCCTCCTCTGCCTTGATCACCACGCCGACGTTGTCGGCCACGGCCGTGCTCTGGCGGGCCAGCATGGTGGTGGCGCTTTCCAGGGCGAACTTGAGATCGATGGACATGGCGCCGCTGATCTTGGTCAGGCTGGCCAACATCTTGTTGAACTCGGCGTCAGTCATCTTGACGCCGAGGGTCATCAAGCGGTTCTTGGCCACCATGATGTCGGTGTCGGCCGCCAGCCCGCGGGTGGCCTTGCGCGCCGCCCCGATGTTGCCGGTGTAGATGGCGCTGGCCTGGATGTAAATGTTGGTCTCTGCGATGGTCTCGATCAGGGCGTCCTTGAGAACCATCATCCCCTCAGCGACCAGGTTGGCCGCTGCTCCCTTTGCAACCGAGAACCCCTTTGACATTGCCCCCGTCGCCTGCTCCACTTTTTTCGACGACCGCTCCACGCTATCCATGGCCAGCCCGAGCTTTTTAGTCACGAGCGCAAGCTCCCGCTCGGCCTTCTGCTCCATACGGATGGCCTTCGCCTGCTTGGCCACGTTGACCAACACGCCCTTGTTGTCGAGCACCCACTTGGTGACGACGGGCTTGGAGGTGCCGAGGGCCATCAGAGTCGCTCCACGACCGGGGTGAGGGAGTCCATCAGCGCCCCTGTTCGGACCAGGGCGGGCAGGTTCTTACGGCCGGTCTCGCGCTCCTTGCGCTTGATGGTGGACTCGGCCAGGGATTTGACGCGGCCACGCTCACGGCGGCCCTGTTGGACGTGCAGGCGGATGGCCTCCACCATGAGCGTCCCCACCGCGCTGGCCCCGTCCTCCAGCGGACGCATTTTGGTCCTGCCGCTTGTCACGTCGTCAATGGCGTCGGTCCACAGCTTCGTGCCGGCAGCCTCCTCCTGCTTGTCCAGGAAGATGACGTTGCGACCCTTGGTCGCCTGGGTACGTAAGATCACCACGTTGTCGCCCGCGCTGCGACCCTTGCTGGCCTTGCAGGTCACTGAGACGGCCAGTGGTCGGGTGCGGGCCAGGTCCCGCTGTAGGGCCTCCGCCGCATCCAAGCCGGTGGTCTTTGTTGTGAACTTGCTCTTGCTCATCTGGTTGCTTGCTGGTAGAGGTCCCAGCCCTTCTTCTCGACACTGGCGATACGGAGGTAGCCAAGCAGTGCATTGGGCATGTCTTCCACGTGCCCCCAACGGCCGGCCTCGTAGTCGGCCAGCTCCTCCCATACAGAAAGGAAGAACGGCGACTGTCGGAAGTACCGCGGACAGGTGCGCGTCCACGGCAGCTCACTGGCCCCGCCGCCGTCCACTCCGTCGCCGCCAAACTTGGCGTTGGACTTGCCCATGAAGCCTGGGCCCCGCGCGGTGGCGGTCCAGGGAACGCCGCTTGTCACCCCGCAGCCGCGTGCCTTACGCAGCTCCTCGGGGCAGCACTTGCAGCCACCCGGGTAGTTGGGCAGATCTTGCAGGACGTGGTGTTTGCGTTTGTCCCGCTTCGACGTCTTCTCGACGAGGTCTACCCCCCAGATTGCGGCTCGGAGGCACTCGGCAAAGGGAGGTGCACCTCGCTGATCTGCCAGATCATGATGGCCAGGCCCACCTTGATGTTGGACTGGAGGTTGACGGTGTCCATCCACTTGTCGGTGATCAGCTCGCCGAGGTCCCCGGACTTCTCCACCTCCACCGCAGGCATGGGTACCCGCTCCCCGCCCTCCTTCTCCAGGATGTAGTTGTCCACCAGCTTCAGCCCGGCACGGGTCACGAAGTCGTAGAATTCAGAGGAATCCTCGCCCAGCGTCCTGCCCCAACGGACCTGCTTACGGGACAGCCCCTCGATAGTCCAGTAGGTGGGCCTGTCATCCTCGCGCAGGCCCAGGTGCTTGCAGTCCCAGTGGCTCTCGCGGTAGGCGTCCAGGTTGGTCTTCTTGGCCTTCAGGTCCACGGACGGGTCCACGATGGCGGGAGCGCTGGCCCCCTTCTGCTTGACGGCGAGCACCACGCGCCGCCGGTCCAGGATGCGACGTCCAAACGGCATCTACTCGCCCCCTTTCTCGGGCTCCGGGTCGGGCACAGGCACAGGCTCCTGGCCGTGACCGATCTGCTCCAGCGTCACGCGTGCCACGGCGGCCACGAATGGGTCGTAGTGCTCGGCAGCGGCCTGGAGCCGGGGCAGGTCTTCGGGGGTGACCGTCCGGGTGATGCTGCGTACGGCCTCCCAGGCCACGCTGCGCACCTCCTCCAGCTTGGGTTCAAGATAGCGCTTGAAGTTCATGTCTCCTCCTTACAGCAGGGTGATGACGACCGGCGCGTCCTCCAGCCGGTAGGCGTCGGTGCTCAGGTCCGTGGCGTCGCCCTTGTCGCCCTCGAACACCAGCCGCTCCCCCAGCATCCGCTGGTACTCCATCGGCGGCGCCGGGTCCTCGATGTACTTGGCCTGGTTCATGGCGAACACGACGGTGGCCTCGGTGGCGTGGCCACAGGCAAACAGCAGCTGCTTGGCCGTACCCCCGGTGAAGTCGTTGCGCCGGCCCGGCATGTCGCCCCAGTAGGCGGTGCAGGCCATGGTCGGCCCTTGGTCCCCGCGCACCTTCTTCCAGCCCCCGATCCCGTTGAGCCCCTGCGGGTCAAGGATGGGCACCAACTCCATGTTGAGGTTGAATTCCACGTCCCCGCCCTGCACCGTGGTGCGGGTGGTGCTGGCGGTGTCGCCGATGGTCATCGCGCCGATGCCGCGGTCTCCTGCCGGATCGTCGCCCAGCACCGCCTGGGTATGAGAGAAAGCAGACGTGGTGGCGTAGGGCTCCACCCTCCAGTCCGCGATGTTGTAGGTGTACTCGACCCACGGCATCTCGCCCGGGGCCAGGCCGCCGAAGGCCAGCGTGCCGCTGCAGCCGATCACGTTGAGCAACACCGGCTGGTCTGCCGCGCCGCTGCCGGCGTAGGCGCCGATGAAGAGGAAGCTCTGGTAGCTTTGGTCAGTCTCCTTGACCCACAGGCTGTGGCCGTGCTTGACGACGTCACCCACCTGCGGGATCCCGGGCAGCGCCATCATCAGGTCGTAATCGTTGGCGTTAGCCGTCTTGATGATGGCCGGCTTGCCGTCGGCGTACCCGTCGCCCAGCGCGCCCACTAGCACGGCCTGGCCGGCCACCTGGCCGTGGGCGTTGGCCACGATGTTGGTGGTGGAGGACAGCGCCTCGGCCAGGTCGGAGATGGCAGTGGCGGGTGAGGTGATTCCCCCCATGACCAGGCCCATCAGGGTGGCCACGTCCTCGGCGCTCTGGGTGGAACTGCCGCCCGGGAGCCACTGCTTGAACTTGATGGCCATGGTCTCCGCGCCGCCGCTGAGGGTGACGATGGGGGCCGAACGGCCGTGAAAGCCGGTCTGTAGGCTGTTGTCGGGGATGCTGGCCAGCTTGAGCTCCGAGAGGTCCAGATCGTGAATGCGGAGTTTGTTGGCTGTGCCGGCCGCCCAGGCGGCGTCGTTGGCCGCCGTGAAGCCAGTGGGAAAGGTGCCGCCATGGTCGACGTACCGCGCTTCCCAGAGGTCAAAATCGGATGGTAGGGCCATGGGCCGCTCCTATGTCTCGTCTTCACGGACAGAGCAGAGCCAGTCCGTGCTGAATTGGTAAACCTTGTTGTTGCCGGGGAACGGCCGCAGCTCGTCGCCCATGCGCTTGCGCCGCATCAGCCCGATGTCGGCGGTGCTGTGGTCGTCGTCGTAGCCGAGGCGGTGGTCCACCCTTATCTGGCCGCGCAACGTCTTGATGAGGTCGTGCCGGTCTTGGGCAATCATTGCCTGCGTGCGGCGGTGTGAGCCCTGTCGGCGGGGGTAGAGGACGTGCACGCGAAAAACGTGATCGGATTCACGCATTACCGCCGCTGCGTCGGCGTCCTCGCCAGAATCCCGCCACTCCACCCAGAAGCGCCGCGTCCAGCCAGTGCCCTTGCTGGGGTCGGTGCCGCCCTCGGGGTCCCACTCGCGGAACCGGCCCACGGTGCGGGCGCTGCCGCTGTAGGTCGGCGCGGTGGCCCCGATGCGCCAGTAGAAGTTCTCAAGCACCTTGTCCAAGTTGGTGGCCATGTCAGCGCCTGTACGTCAGCTCCAGGCGGCGTTCCTCGCCCTCGCCCCTGCTGTCGTCCTCGTTGAGGTCCAGCCACTCGAAGCCACCGTTGAGCACCTTGGCCCGCTCCTTGTTGCGCTGCTCCTCGAGGTACTGCACGCCTGACTCGCCGCTCCAGTCGCCCGGGGGCAGCACGTCGACGTGGTTCTTGTGGGCCATCAGCTCGAACTCGGCCAGAGCCCACAGGTCCAGGTTGCTGGGCACGCGCACCAGCGCGGGCCGCCAGCGGTGGTCATCGCCGTCGCCCAGGGCGCGGATGCCCTTCTTGACGCGGTCCCACGCCTGTTCTCGGAGGTCCGTAAAGTCGGTGCCGCGCGTCTCCTTGTGCTCCTGTGCCGTGATGGACGGGCGGTTGGCCTTGAGGTAGGCCGCCGTCAGCCGATTGGACAGGGGCAGGAGGCACACGTCGTAGGGCTCCTCCAGCGTGTGGTTGATGCCGCCCACGGCGTAGGTTGCCCGCGCCCGGTTGAGCTCGGCCAGCGCGTTGACGTCGGCGGTCTGCAGTTCGTAGTAGAACCGCGTCCCAACGAAGGTGCTGGTGCTCGCGTGGGCGTACTCCAGGGGCTCGTACAGCCCCGCCACGCCCGAGCCCGCATGGTCGACGCTGGCCACCCGCACGCGCTCCACCTGCCCGAGCGTGCTCGTCAGCAGGTACTCCACGCCGACCTCCACGTTGGTGGTGGCCGTCAGGGTGACGGATTCGTCCCCGGCGCTGGCGTTGGCCGACAGCGTGGTGTTAACGGCGTCCAGGGTGACGTTGGTGTCGGCGGCGGCGCTGAGCGCGGTGCCATACTGGTCGTGGGTCCCCACAGACGGGGTCGCGGTGGGGCGCCCCTCCTGCGGGTAGAACCACACCCGGTCGGTGGTGCCGTCTTTGAGTGCCTCGAGGCGGTCCACTTACTGGCCGCCCTCCAGCGCCCTCAGCGTCTGCTTGGCATCGTCACCTGTGCGCCGGCTGGGCAGAGGACGCCCGTCCTCACCGAGGTGCACGGCACCCCGGGTGCGGATGTCCAGCGCCGGGTCGCGCACGTCCACGGCCGGCTTGAGCAGCATGGTCAGGACGTTGATGGCGCCCTGTGTCGCGCTGCCGGTCTGGGCCAGCTTTTCACACTCCTGCTCGGCCTGTTCGGTGGCCACGCGCAGCTGGTCCAGCCGCGTCTTGGCCTCGTTGAAGCGCCCCAGTTGCGCCTCCAGTTCGGCGCGCAGGCGGGTGAGCATCTCTCCGGTTTCTGACCGTAGTGACATGTTCTTCCTTGTTGTGAAAAAGCCCCGGGCGGGCGAATTGAGGAGGTGAGTGGAGGACTGCACCGCCCGGGGCTGGGTGACAGGGTTACGTGTTGGGCATCGCGTCGAAGGTGTCGTAGATCACCATGATCTTCACGCTGCCGTTGGTAAGGTTGGTGTCACCATCGGCGGCGCCACCGGTGGCCGCGCCTGTGAGGGTGATGGTTTCGTTCGCGGTGAGGCGAACACGCGCGTCGGCCAACCAGTTGCTCTTGCTGTTCTGCGCGAGCGAGTCGGCCTGAGTGGGGAAGCCCGCCGTCCCGTACTTGTCGGGATCGGCCGCGGTGCCCACGGACCAGGTGACGGTGGTGCCGCCACCGGTCAGCGCGGTTTGGCAGTTGGCCAGGACAGCCTTGATGACGCTGCCCTTGGGGATGACGGTGGCCATGTTGGTCTCGATGGCCGCGGGTGACAGGGTCTCTGTCTGCACCACGGTCTTGAGCCCGGCGTCGCTGGCGTTGCCCACCAGGAGGCAATCGGAGCCTGCGGCGGCCTCGGTGCAACCCGAGGTCAGCAGTCCGTCCACCCCCAGAGTGCCGGCGATGACGGTGTTGCCCGACGCGGCGGTGATGTTGAACTTGTTGGTGTTCACCGCCACGTCGCTCGTCACGCCCAGCGTACCCGCCACGACCGTGTTGCCGGACGCAGCTGCCACCGTGAACTTGTTCGTGGCCACGGAGAAGTCCCCGGCCGAGTCGCACGTTCCCGCGATGGCCGTGTTCCCGGAAGCCGAGGCCACGGTCATCTTGTTGGTCGCGACTGAGAAGTCGCCTGCACTGTCCAGGGTGCCCGCCACGGCGGTGTTACCCGACGCTGAGGCCACGGTGAGCTTGTTCGTCGCCACCGAGAAGTCACCCGCGCTGTCGAGGGTGCCGGCCACTGTGGTGTTGCCGCTGGCCGCGGTGACGTTGAACTTGTTGGTCGCAACGGAGAAGTCCCCGCCGCTGTCCACCGTACTGGTGACCCCGAGGGTCCCGGCGATGGCCGTGTTGCCGCTTGCGCTGGCCACGGTCATCTTGTTTGTGGCGACAGAGAAGTCGCCCGCCGAGTCGAGGGTACCGGCCACCGCGGTGTTGCCGGATGCGGCTGCCACGGTCAGCTTGCTGGTGGCGACGGAAAAGTCCCCCGCCGAGTCCAGCGTGCCGGCGACGGTGGTGTTACCCGAGGCCGCTGTCACGTTGAACTTGTTGGTGGCGACTGCCACGTCTCCGGTGACACCCAGGGTGCCCGCGACCGCCGTGTTCCCGCTGGCCGCCGCGACCGTGAACTTCGAGGTGTTGACGGAAAAGTCCCCGGTGCTGTCGAGGATGCCCCCGACCGCGGTGTCGCCGCTTGCGGCGGTGACAGTGAACTTGCCCGAGTTGACGTTGACGTCGCCCGCGATGGCCGTGGCCCCGCTGGCCCCGGTCACCGTGAACTTGGTCGAGTTGACCGAGAAATCGCTGGTGCAGCCCAGGGTGCCCGCCACGGCGGTGTTGCCGGTGGCGCTGGCCACGGTGAATTTGTTGGTGGCGACGGAGAAGTCGCCTGCGCTATCACAGGTGCCCGCGATGGCCGTGTTGCCTGTGGCAGCCGCCACCGTCAGCTTGTTCGTGGCGACGCTGAAGTCGCCACCCGAGTCCACGGTGGAGGTGACGCCGAGGGTGCCGGCGATGGCGGTGTTACCCGACGCCGACGCCACGGTCATCTTGTTGGTAGCTACGCTGAAGTCACCCGCGGAGTCGCAGGTGCCAGCGATGGCCGTGTTCCCCGAGGCAGCCGCCACGGTGAACTTTGAGGTGGCGACGGAAAAGTCGCCGGCTGAGTCACAGGTCCCGGCGATAGCGGTGTTCCCGCTGGCCGCCGCGACCGTGAATTTGTTGGTGGCCACGCTGAAGTTGCCGGCGCTGTCGCACGTCCCCGCGATCGCGGTGTTGCCCGAAGCGCTGGCGACGGTGAACTTGCTGGTGGCAACTGAGAAGTTGCCGCCGACGTCCAGCGCGCCCGTGAGGCTGACGGCGCCAGTGACACCGAGGGTGCCACCGACGGTCGCGTCGCCGGTGATGGTGGCATCGTCTGCGACGGTCAGATCGTCACCAGCGATCAGATCGTCGTCAGCCTGCCAGTCTCCTTGAGTTCTACCCATGGTGCACCTCCACTACGCGCCCGGGCAGGCGAACATGCCGTCTGCGAACTCGATGCCGGTGGTGTTGTCGAACTCCACGCCGATGACCAGGTTGCCGTTGGGCTCCATGTAGCGGATGGGCCGCGGGGTGAGGCCGTGGTTGGACCGCAGGCCGTGGCGCCGCGCCTGAACGAAGTAGGCGGTGGCGCTGGTGAGGCGAACCTCCTCCACGGGCTCGTACTTGCCGCGGTGGACGTTCTTGTCGTTGTCGCTGATGAACGGCTCCTTGTCGCTGCCCAGGATCTTGTCCACGGACATGCCGATCTCGGTCGCGTGGATGAGCTTGGCCCCGGTCAGGTCGATGGGGGTGCTGATGCCGCGGTAGTTGACCCAGTTGGCCGCCCGCTGGCGTAGCAGGTCCAGGTTGCTCGGGCTGATGGCAGCCGCGGCGAGCAGGTTGGACCTGGTGCCGGCGCCGGCCGTGGGGTGCGATGCGCTGATCAGCGGCACGCCGCCCAGGGCGTCGATGGCGGTGCCGAAGGCGTTGTCCAGGGTGGCCACGTGGATGGTCCCGTAGGTCTGCTCCACGGACAGGACCAGGGCGTCGGCCCAACCCTGAATCACGTCAGCCTGGCCGTACTCCTGGTGCTTCCTGGTCACCTTGAAGCCCATGCCGTAGAACAGCATGGTCATCACGAGGTCCCAGATCTTCTCGGCCTCGTCCAGGGGCAAGTCGGCCCCGTCCTTCCACTGCGGCACGGCGTCGAAGCCGCTGTAGCCGGTGGTGCTGAGGGTGTACTTCTTCTCGAACGTCTCGCGGAAGTACTTCCTCCACGCGGCGACGTCCAGGTACTCGTCAATGCCGGTGAACACGCGGGCGCGGATGTCGGCATCGTACTCTGCGGGAAATGCTGTGAGTCTCATGGTCGTGCCTCCTTACTGCAGCCCGTGCTTGCCGTGGGTGATGGAGACCAGCACCTCGGCGTACTGCGCCGTGCTGGTCTCGTCGGGGAGGGTGCGGATGAAGGTGAAGACGTCGGTAGCGGTTGCGCCCACGTCCACCATCTGCGCCCCGCTGTTGCCGACGAGGTCGACCTGGTCGCCGATGACCAAGCTCGACGGATCGGCGTCGGCCCGGCCCACAAATCGCGCGTCGGGCTCGGAGCCGACCACGGGGACCTCGTCGTTCGCGGTGGTGCTGGTGCGGTCGTCGCCGGCGATGCCGATGAGTTCCGTACTGGCTGCCCCGGCCAGGGCCACGAGGCCAGTGTCCAGGGTCAGGAAGTCGCCCTTCGCCCACGTCTGGGACGCGGCGGCGGGCAGTTCGATCTCGCGAGACGGGTAGCCATCGGCCAACCGAAACTTCGCGGTGTTGTAGCTTTCTCCAGCCATTTTGCTGTGCTCCTAGTGCTTGTGCTGGAGCCTTGACTTTTCCCCTCTGGTGGTCATCGCTTCGAGGCCTGCGGCGGCCGAGGTGGAGACGCGGCGCTTGACGGCGTCCATCTTGCGCTGGATCTGCTCGTTCTCGCGCTTCTTGCGCAGGTCGTAGAGCGCCTGCGGGGTCTCCATCAGGACGAGGTCCGGGCTGTTGTGCTTCTTCTCGCTGGCCCGGTAGCCCAACTGCTTGACCCGCTCCACGCCGTCAGCGCGGCCCTTGTCGGGGGCCGCCCAGTAGTAGCGTAGGCCGGGCTCGGGGGCCTCGACCTTGAGGTCGTCAGCGCCGAAGTCGGCGCCGGCCACGATCTCGGCGAAGTCCGGAAACTCCACGGCGATGGCCCGCAGGTCCGGGTCTTCGATGACCGGGGTGGGGTTGTCTTTCGGCTCCTGGTTTTTGTTTTTGTTTTCGCTCATTTGCCCGCTCCCTTGCGCATCTTGGCGTTGAGGTCGTTGTGGGCCTGCTCGTCCTGGTCGTCAGGGGAGAGGGGCTGCTGTGGGCCGCCACGGTGGAGGCCGCCATGAACGGTTACCGGGGTCTGCACACCTGCGATGGCCTCGATTCGGCCGAGCTGCTCAGCAGCGGCGTCGGCACCGAGCCCTGGCGGGAGCAGTGCTTGATGCTCCTCGGACAGCGCCTCGAGGCGGGCCTTGTTGGACTTGGCGACACCTTCCTGTCGCGTGGTCTCGGCGGCGGCGAGCGTCTCGTACTTGGCCTTGAAGTCGTCACGCTCGGCGGTGGCCTCCTCGGCCAGGGTCTTGAACTCGCCCTGTTTCTCCAGCCGCTCGCGCTTGGCGGCTTCCTCGGCCTCCTTGCGCTCGGTCTCGGCTTTCTCTGCGGCCTCTACCTGGGCGCGGAGCTTTTTTATCTCCTTGCCCTGGCCGCGCAGAATGGCCTTGTGCTCGTCTTCGGTGTACGTCTTGCCGGCCTTGTCGCCCGGTGGTGTTGCGGGGGGCGGGGCCGCGGGGGCCGGCGTTGGGGTTCCGTCCGGATTTGCTGACATGCGTTACTCCTGTGGCGCTGTTGGTGACCCGGGCGCCGCTCCGGGGGGAGACTGCATGGGGTTTTGGTCATCGCCAGCAGGGGGTCGGCCACCCTTGTGGCCGTTCTCCTCTGCGCTGGCGGATTCGTTCTCGGGATCGTCGGGCACGTTGTGCCTGGTCTTCATGTCGTTGACGCGGGCCGTAGCCTTGAGGTTGTTCTCGATGAACTTCCAGCACTGCTCCTCGGTCCATGTGGGGTGCTCGCGCTGGCACACCGTCACCGCCGACTCAAGCCCGAGGCTGATTCTGGTCTTGTCCAGTTCGGCCTGCTCGCGTGGGTCGGTGGGGTACTCAATGGGCGCGTACTGCACCTCGAGCTCGATGTCCTCGGGCGGCCCGTCCTTGACGCCCCCCCTCTCTGCCACAAGGGCCAGGGAGCGCGCGTAGGCGGCCTCGGCGTCGGCCCAGATGGTGGCGTCGCGGATGCGCTGCTCCGTCAAGCCCCGCTCGGCTCCGCGCGCCTGGGTGGCGTTCTGGTAGTCGCCCGCGTTCTTGTACTGCTGGGGGTTGATCCCCCGGCTGGCCGCGGCCCGCTCCTCGTCGCGGTCCATGACCTCCTGGCGGGCCTTGATGTCCACCTGCCAGTCCACGATGATGATCTTGGCGTCGCTGCCCTCAACCATCGGCACGTAGGCGGGATCCATGAGCCACTGAGGAGGCTTGTCCAGCGCAGCCCCGGCCACCACCATCTGCTTGAACCCGGACATCCTTTCGTCCCGCCTCAGCACCGTGCGGCGCTCGCCGCAGCTCACCGTCAGGCCGACCAGGTCCTCGCCCGAGGTCTGGTCCAGCACCTCGTCGTTGGCGTAGCTGCGGCTAATCAACACGTGGACGATGCGCCCATAGGGGTTGTCCGCGGGATCAATCTTGTCCTCGTCCTCGGGGGCCACCGCGGGGACCAGCCCCGTGCGCTTCAGCGGCTTCCCCTTACCGGGGCGCTCGTACTGAGCGTGCCAGTCCGGCGTCCAAAGCACCCACCGCACGCGCCTGGTCTTGTCCACCAGATCGGTGTACTCATCGCGAAAGCACAGCGCCTCGACGTAAGTGGGGTCGTCCTTGCTGGTGACGATAGTGAACTTATCGGGGCAGGCCCACCTGTGCTTGACGGCCTTCTTGCCGTCGGGGAGCGTTACCACCTCGGGCCACACCACCACCGAATTGCAGGCCTGTAGGCGCTCCTCCACCTCCTGCCAGAACAAGTCGAACTTGGTTCCCTTGAGCAGCTTGTTGTAGGCCTTGATGTCGCTCTTGCGCTCCGTGGAGCGCTTGGGCGGCCGGTTGTACAGGCACGCCGTCTCCTTCCAGATGCGCTTGGCAGGGTTACGGCTGATGTCCACCTTGTCGCGGTTGCGCCCTGTCACCGCCTCGAACACCTCAGGGGTGAAGCTGTTCTCCAGCTCCGCCAACACCAGCGGGGCATGGGCGTCCTGGAGGATGTCCAGCCGGCGCCGGGCCAGCTTGCGCCGACTGACCTCAGGGCCGCTCTCGGCGTGGCTGATGATGGCCTCGGCGTACTCGTCGACAGTGAGCGCGCTGCGCTCGTAGGAGGTGCGGACGAGCTGCTGGACGGGTGCCCACTGGGACACATGTCCGCGGTCGTGCGTGCCGCCTGCGACCTGCGATGTGCTGCCTGGTAGTGTCATGTGGTCTTACTCGACGAACCCCAGCACGTCGTCCTCACGCACCTGCCGGTGGTAGACGCCGCCAAAGCTCAGTTCGGCCCCCGTCGCCCAGGGGATGGATACCCGGTCGCCGGCCTGCACGGTCATGGGGAGCCGCTTGACGACGCCCCGCTTGCGCGACCACCTGCCGGGGCCCCGGGCCACCACCGTGCCCTCGACGGGCATCTCCTCCGCGATGTCGGGGCGCACCAGGCCGGAATCTCCGAACGTGCGCTCGCGCGGGTCCAGCCGCACCAGGACATGGTCAGCGGTGGGGCGGTACCTCATGCGCGCTCCTGCTCGTAGCGGCTGCAGGGCTTGCGGCTCGCCAGGATGGGCGGCGAGGCGGCCAGCAGGGCGTCACCCAGCACCTCGGCGGTGGGCGGGTCATAGCAGCACTCTCCGCAGTCGGGGTTGCGCGGCTCGGGGGCGAACCAACGGCAGGTCTTGCAGGTCATGCGCAGCCCGCCACCCTCTTGGCCAGCGCCTGGACCAGGCTGGTGGCCTCGCTGATTTGCATGCCGAGATTGAGCAGCTTGCCGCAGTACATCATCTCGACGTAGGGCCAGGCCTCGGCGTCGGAGATGGACGTGCAGTACTTCCACGGCACCTGCTTTTTCTCCAGACGATGCTCGATTTCTTCCCTCTGGTGGAGCAGCTGCGCCCTGTCGTTGATGGCGTTCCCCAGCGCCTCCAGGTCTTTGTCGCTCAACCGCTCAGCACCAGGGCAGCGGGCGTACACGTTAACGATGAATTCCCTCTTGTCCTCGTTCACTTCGTCCTCCTCATGTGTTGGGTTCCTCGTCGTACCAGGCGGGCAGATCCTCCCGCGCGTCGGGGTGCTTGATGGCACCCACGTTGATGTGTTTCATGTCGCTGTGCGCCCAGTTGATGGCCACGCTGGGCTTGGCTCCGTTGGCCTTCACGGCGGCGTCGCGGGCGGTGTTGGCCGCGCTCACCGTGGCGTAGTTGCCCACCTCGGTGACCTCGTCGGGTCCCGTCTGCCAGTACACGACGACCTTGTAGGAGGCGTCGAACAGGCGCGGGAACCGGCTCTGGTCGTGGGCTATCCCGCGGGCGGGGAGCGTCCGGTTGTCGGGCATCAGGCGGCCTTCTGCTCGTTGGCCTCGAAGTCGAAGTCAGCGGGCCAGAGCTTGTAGGGCATGTAGCCGGCCGAGTCGCCCGAGTGATCGATGGTCATCGGTGGTGAAATCATGCTCACGATGGTCTTGTCGGGCACCCGCCGCTTGCCCTCTTGCTTGTAGGTCTGCCGCTTGAGGCACTCGATGAGGTGCTTGCAGCGCGGATCCACGAAGTAGCGGTTGCGCTCCATGAGGCTGCGCATCGTGGTGAGCCGGTTCTCAACGAGGACGCGCTGCAGGTGCGAGACCTTGTAGCCCACCGCTCGGAAGTACTTGTCGCAGTCGTGCGAGCCCTTCCCCCCGCTCCGGGAGTCGTGCGGGTCCCGGACCGCCACGCCACCCGGGTACCGCGCCCAGCAGGCCTTCGCGAGGTCGCGCACATCGGCCTTGAGCCCGTCCAGCCCGACGATGACCTCGTCGATGGCGTGCAGGGTGTCCCCCCGGTAGATGCGGTAGACGATGGCGTGGTGCGGTGGATCGATGCTGATGAGGTTGGGTGCCTCCGGGGTGTCGAACCGGTCAGCGTTGAACGCCGCGGTGATGTCATCTAGCGGCTGCCCCCCTGGGCGGCGCAACGGGTAGTCCCGCACGTGGGCGCCGGGCTCGGCGACGAAGGGGTAGTAGACGCGCCCGTACAGGCTCGGCCACTTGGCGTGGAGCTCGCGGTCAATGCGCGCCCGGTCCATGAACTCGGCCGCGTCGTCGAGGAAGTCATGGCAGATGAACGGGTTGCCGTAGCTGTCCATCGTGTAGACTTCGGCCTTGGGCGACGCCATGAGCCGGTCGTAGTGCTCGCGGAGCTCGGGCTTGATCGTCCCGGTCTCGAACAGGCAGTACTTGCCCCCGCCCTCCGAGGTGCCGAAGTACGCGTTGCTGAAGGCCTCCTCGCCGACGTCCTGCCGCTCGTCGATGCCCCACCAGGCCACGCCCTCCGACCGCGCCGTGTCTGGGCGGTCAGCTGACAGGAGGACAATGGAGCTGCCGTTGATGAAGTTGAGGGTGTGCTCTGAGCGCCGGATGCCAGCGCGCCCCGGCATGAGCCACTCTCGAGGGACGATGCGCCGCAGGTGCCGCCAGATGTTCTTGGCCTGGCGGTAGGTCGGGGCAAGGATGCCGCCCTTCTGGCCGGCGAAGACGATGGCGCAGATGACCGCCTTGGGCGCGAGTGCCCCGGACTTGCCAGAGCGCCGGCCCCCGAGGGCGAGTATGATTTTGTGCCAGAAGTCTGTGACATATTTGAGTTGCTGCTCTGCAACCTCGGTGGTGCGGACGTTGTCGGGCTGCTTGCCGACCCAGCCCTTGAGCGGGTCGTACCAGCCAACGAACTTGCCGGCGCCACGGTTGGCCTTCTTGTCCCAGACCCCGCCGTAGGGTCTAGTGACTGCCCCCTTGTTTGGACCGTCCCGGAGACGAAAGCGGATTGCCAGCGACACGTAGCGGGTCGCTGGGTCCCTCACCGCCTTCGAGCGTCTGACTAATCCCCGTATCCTCTGCTTGTAGTTGCGCGCCATCGTCGTTGGCGGCCGTCTTGTCCGTCTCCTCGTGGTACTTGGTCAGCTCTTCGTGCTCTGCCTCCAACTCCTCGTACCCGGAGTGGGGCAGCCAGGCCGAGCTGATGTCGGTCAGCCCGGCGATGTATCCGCGGGCCAGCTTGATGCCGCGATCGTCCCCCTCGTTGAAGGCCTTCCTCAGTGACAGCTCGGCCTCGGCCATGGCCTTCTTGAAGAACTTTGGCTGTCCAAAGGACGGCAGCCGCTTGATGGGCCGACGCTCGGCCTCGCGGTCCCCCTCCAGCATGAGCCGCAACGCCAGCAGTTCGCGGCGCGTCCCCGTCTGCGCGGCGCCCTCCCCGTCCTCGGTCCAGCGCAGCCGGTACGTCTTGCCGTGCTTGTGGGGGCCCTCTATGTCCGCTATCTTCGGCACTTGGGAGGGTAAAAACCTTCAGAGCTACCTATTATCTTGCTAACCGTCACTGG
>CAYRNR010000069.1:0-45263 GCA_964425605.1 uncultured Rickettsiales bacterium
ACTTGAAATCTTTTTGACAATTCATCTGTCAAAAGTCGCGCGGATTCTAAACCACAGGCGCGTAGGGGGCAAGGTTGGGGAGGGGGAGGGGGAATGGGGAGAGGGGATGGGCGAGTCGGGCACGGGCACGGGCACGGGCACGGGCACGGGCACGGGCAGGGGGCGAAAGCTACCCTTCGGGGAGCTTTCGCATGGCGATCTGGATCTGCTGGAACTGGTGGGTCACTGCGTTGGAGATGTAGAGACCCTTCTTCTGGTGATACTTGAGCAGATCGGACCAGATGCTGTTGATCTGGGTCTTGATGTAGTCGAAGCGTCGCTCGCTGACCAGGCTCTTGAGGAAGACCACCGGGGGCGGGAGCTCGGCGTCGGCGTAGGCGTCGTCTATCTTGGCCAGCGCCTTGACGAGCTGCTCGTTGATCTCGGAGAGCTCGTCCTCGGAGAGTTCCTCCTCCTCGTCGTCACCGGCCGGGGCGCCCATCTCCATGGAGGGCAGCTCGGTCCCGGAAGGGCGATCCTCTTCCTCCTCGGCGACGTCCTCCTCGGAGGCCTCCTCCTCGTCGAGCCCGATCTCCTCTTCGGGCGGAGCTGTGGCAAGTTCCTCTGGCTCATCCGACTGATCTTCTGCCGCCCCCCCGAACGGCTCGTCGTCCTCGTCATCCTCCTCGTCGTCGGTCTCGGGGACCGGGATGCCGTTCTCTTCGAGCACTGCCTTGGCGCCGGCGACGATGTCCACGTAGTCCTCGAGGCTCAGTCGCCCGCGGACCTTGCTGGCGCCGATCTCGTTCTCGCACTCGACGGCGGTCGCGCGGCCCTTGGTGTCGGGACCGAACGAGACGTTGGGCGCGACCACGAGCTCGACCTTGATGGACTTGCCGGCTAGCTCGATGGCGTTCTCGGCGATGATCACCTGGCTGACCGTCTTGCCCGCGGTCGAGCGCACGCTCTGGCCCGTGATCTTCTTGGCCTTGACGGTGCCGTTGAGCACCACGTCACCGGCAGCCGCCTCGATGGTGTCGGCCTGGAACTTCCTGCAGGAGACCTCCACGGAGCCCTGCTCCGAGAACACCTGCTTGATCTTGCCCAGGCTCTCGGACAGATCGCCCGCGATGATCACGTCTCCCTGGTTGCCCACGACCGCCCCGTCGTTCTCCAGGCGGAGGGTCATGCCGGCGGGGAAGACAGCCGCGCCGTCTGAGTAGTCCTTTGCCATCGGTTCTCCCTTTGTCTGAGCTTGGATTGCCGCTTCCTCACGGTCCCGGGGGGCGCGGGTCGGGCAAGATCCAATCGTACGGTCCGGCGTGGATCAGTGTCAACGCCGCCCCAGGCGCTCCGTGAACTCCAAGAAGGCCTCGTCTGGCGGGCCGGCAGGGGACGCCTCGGCCGACAGCGCGCGCGCGGTCTCCCGGAGGCTCTCCACGCTCCCGAGGGCGGCGGCGAGGGCCTCCACGTCGCCGGGGGGCACGAGCACGGCAGGGGGAGACGGCGCGAGCTCGGGGACGCCGCCGATGTCGCTGGCCACGACGACCCGGCCCGCGGCCCGGGCCTCCTGCAGGACCACCGGAGCATTCTCCTCCCAGATGCTGGGCAGGCAGACGACCTCCACCTCGGCCAGCCTCTCGGGCAGCTCCGACGGGGCGTAGGGGCCGGCCAGATGGGCGCCGGACCGCGCCGCGAGGGAGCGGACCCTGTGGCGCCAGTCGCGCCAGCGATCTCCGGGGGGGAGGGGGCCGTGGAGCTGGACCTGGATCCGGCCCCGGGGCAGCGCCGCCTGGGCCTCCAGGAGGATCTCGATCCCCTTGGTCGGGAGCAGGGAGCCGAAGTAGCCCACCGAGAGCGGGCCCGTGGAAGGGGGGAGGGGCAGCTGGCCCACGCGGGGAGCTGGATTGCGGAGCAGCTCGACGCCTCGCCGGTGGCCGAGCCAGGCCTCGTGGCGACGGGCCACGTGCGACGAAGGCGACGTGCACAGCTGTGCGTTCTCCACTGCGGTCCGGGCGCGGCGCTGCCTGGCGAGCCACCAGCGCCGGCTGACGGCGCCCACCGCCCACCGGGCCGGCCAGGGAGCCCCCGGCGCCAGGCAGGCCGGGCAGCGCTCCGCCGCCGGTCCCTCGCAGCGGTCCCCGTTCCCGTCCACGAGCTGGCCGCGGGGGCACATCCAGGTGTAGTCGTGGAAGGTCAGGGCGAGCTTCAGTCCCTCGGCGATGGCGATCTCGGGGACGTCGAGGGAGAGGCCGGACAGGTGGTGGATCCAGACCGCGTCGGGTTGCCACAGGCCGAGGGCCCGGGAGAAGGCGCGCCGCGCGTGGCGGGAGGTCTCCGCGCCGGGCTCGGTGCCGAGGGTGTAGCGCACGACACCGCGGGTCTCTCCACGGACGAGCTCGCCGAGGCCGATGCTCCCCGCGGTCTCGGGGTGGAACACCGCCACGGGCATGCCGGCCCGGGCGAGGATCCGGGCGATCCGCCAGGTCACCAGCTCCGCGCCGCCGAGCCGTGCCGGGGGCAGGCCGTGGACGACCATCAGCAATCGCGGCGGGTCAACCATCGGGTCCTTTCTGGCGTCCTGCCGGCGCGTCCTCGGCCGCCCCATGCGCGGCGCGTTGGGATCTGTACGCAAACGGTTGCTTCCGGAATGGAACCAGCATAGGTTTTCCGCTCTGCGATCCACCCGTTCCTCGACGGAAAGGACCCTACCATGAAGATTCTGATCTCGGACGCCTTCGATCCCTCGCTCCCGGGCAAGCTGACCCGATTCGGCGAGGTCACCGACGACAAGGGCCAGCTGGCCACGGCAGACGTGGTGCTGGTCCGGTCCAAGACCAAGTGCACCCCGGAGTACATCGACTCGGCGCCCGCGCTGAAGATGATCATCCGCGGTGGCGTGGGGCTGGACAACATCGACATCCCCTACGCGAACAGCAAGGGGATCGCGGTCCACAACACCGCAGCGGCGAGCAGCATCGCCGTGGCAGAGCAGGCCATGGCGCTGATGCTGGCCATGCCCAACAACGTGATCCCGGGGCACGAGACCATGCGCGCGGGCGAGTGGGCCAAGAAGCAGCTCAAGCGCAGCGAGCTCTACAAGAAGACCCTGGGACTGCTCGGGGTCGGCCGCATCGCCACCGAGGTGGCCAGGCGCGCCCAGGCGTTCGGCATGGACATCGTCGGATACGACCCCTACGCGGAGTCCCACGAGTTCGCCAGGCTCTGCGGCGATCTCGACGAGATGCTCGCCGTGGCGGACTACATCTCCATCCACGTGCCCCTCACCGACGAGACTCGCGGCCTGTTCGACGCCGCGGCCATCGACAAGATGAAGGACGGCGTGCGGCTGGTGAACACCGCCCGCGGCCGGGTGGTGGTCGAGGCGGACATGCGCGCGGCCCTCGCCAGCGGCAAGGTCGCCGGCTACGCCACGGACGTCTGGTACAGCGATCCCCCCCAGGACTCGCCCCTCACCGACGCCCCGAACATGGTCATGGCGCCCCACATCGGCGCGTCCACCAAGGAGAACCTGCTCCGTATCGGTGACATCATCGAGGAGCTGGTCGAGCAGTTCGTCGACAACGCCTGAATCCCGTCCCTGACCCCATGGGTCGAGCAAAGGAGTCCGAGATGGTTCACCGCGTCCACAACTTCAATCCGGGTCCCGCGACCCTGCCCCTCCCCGTCCTCGAGCGCGTCCAGGCGGAGTTCCTGGACTACCGCGGGACCGGGATGTCGATCATGGAGAGCAGCCACCGCTCCCCCGAGTTCGACGAGATCAACGAGACCGCGAACGCCCTGATGCGCAAGCTCGCCGGCATCCCTGACGGCTACCACGTGCTCTTCCTCCAGGGTGGCGCGAGCCTCCAGTTCGCCATGGTGCCGATGAACTTCCTCACCGAGGGCACCTTCGGCGACTACGTCCACACCGGCACGTGGTCCCGCAAGGCGATCGCCGAGGCGAACATCATCTCCCGCGCGCGGCTCGCGGCCTCCTCCGAGGAGCAGAAGTTCACCCGCATCCCGGCGCTGGACGAGATCGATCTGGATCCCGCGGCGAAGTACGTGCACATCACGTCCAACAACACCATCGCCGGCACCCAGTACCACCAGTTCCCCGACACCGGCGACGTCCCGCTGATCTGTGACATGTCCTCCGACATCCTGTCGCGCCGGATGGACGTGGGGCAGTTCGGCCTGATCTTCGCCGGCGCCCAGAAGAACCTCGGACCCTCCGGCGTCACCGTCGTGATCATCCGCGACGACCTCATCGAGAAGGGCCGCACCGACATCCCGACCCTGCTGCAGTACCGCACCCAGGCCGCCAAGGACTCCCTGTTCAACACCCCTAACTCCTTCGGTATCTACTTCCTCAAGTGTTACCTGGAGTACGTGGACGAGCAGGGCGGGATCGAGGCCGTCGAGGCGGTGAACCGGCGCAAGCAGCAGAAGGTCTACGACGCCATGGACAACAGCGGTGGCTTCTTCCGGGGCACCGTCGAGAAGGCCTCTCGATCCTGGATGAACATCACCATGCGCCTCCCCGAGGAGGACATGGAGAAGCGCTTCATCGCCGAGGCCAAGGACGCCGGCCTCGCCGGCCTCAAGGGACACCGCTCCGTCGGCGGTATCCGCGCCTCCATGTACAACGCCATGACCGAGGAGGGGATCGACGCCCTGGTGGCGTTCATGGCGGAGTTCCAGCGGGTGAACGGGTGAAGCTGCGCGGGCCGCAGATGGTTGCACTGCAGGAAGGTGCTCGCACGTGAAGTGGCAGGAGCGCGTCCGGGTGGAGAAGGTGGCGATACGAGGGAGGTTGGTTCGAGCTGCGAGGATGAGCCCTCACGGCCGAGGGTGTGATTCAGGAACAAGTGGTGACACGTCCGCCGATGCCTGGCACGGTTTCGGGCGTCATGGACCCCAGTAGTCGAATTCGAACAGGACACCCGCAGGGACCTCGAAAGTGATCCCAGTCCCCTCCCCGCATTCGATCGAGTGCCTGCCTGGCTCGATGGCGCCCGGTTGTCCAATTTGATACGTCCACAGTTGACCGTCAACGTACATGGGCCCACAAGCGCCACCATTGTCGTCCACGATAGCGAGGTACGTTGCCCCATCAGCGGATTCGGATACCCGCCCTCTCAGGTACCCGTCATCGCTGCAGCACCCCGTCGAACAAGCGATCAGGAAACAGAAGAAGAGCCATGCGATCCTCGATGTCCTTCTTGAGGACGTTGCCTCAATCGACTCGATGTTCACGTCAGAATCCCCACGTCGAGGTAGCAGCATTCAACGCCTCCATCGCGAAGGACTTGCAGTGGTTCGGGCAAAGGGGATTCCAGCTGTATGGGCTGCGATTCGGATCGTTCATGCGATCCTCTGCGAAATCGATGATCTTCTGGTAGTCGGCCAGAGCCGTGTAGTTTGCGCTGACGTGAGCCCCTTTTCCGTAATGCTCGGATAGATAGCCGTACAGGTTTTCCAGCGACTCGGGGGTAGGTTTTCCGTCACATCCAATTTCGACATCCGGTATTGTTCGTCTTCGTACATTGCCGAAGTCTCCGTCGTATCGACCGTACTCGTAGTACCGAGTCGATCCGGTCTCTGGATCCACAGCGACAACTGCTGCGTGCCCAAGCGGCATCTCTCCCCAGGGAGTGGTGATGGGGTAGCCGTCGTAATGGATGTAGATACCATCGAGTCCGCTCGGATCGAACCAGTTCACGGGGTCATTTCCCACGTATACGAAGAGGTTGGCCTGGCCGCCGGCAAACAGGATTGGGTCCCTCGCCGTCCAGCGACCTGTCTCCGGCTCGTAGTCCCGGTAGCCGAACCTCACCAGCCCAGTGACCGGATCGGCGATGCCGCCGGCGAATCCCACCTCGATCTCGAATCCGGGATCACTGTCGAAGAGCCGCACGCCGTAACTGTCGTGCTCGAACTCCCGGACCACGTTTCCAGACGCGTCGGTGACCACACGCGGCGTACCCACGGGACAGGTGGCCACGTAGTACCAGGCCGCCTGGTCCCAGGGATCGCCGCGCTCGAGGGCCATGAGGTGGCCGGCGGTGTCGTAGTGGTAGGTGGTGAGCACGCCATCGGGAGCGCGCGATGCGGTGAGCTGGAACGGGGCGGCGAGGTTGCCGTAGAGATACTGGGTAGTGCCTGCGTCGTCGGAGCGTGCGACGCGGCGGGCGAAGCCGTCGTAGTCGTAGGTGACCGTGTCGCCGCCCACGGTGGCCTCGAGGAGCTCACCACGCGCGGAGTAGACGAAGGAGTCAGCGTCACGCTGGACGAGGTAGCCGTCGTCGTCGTGCGCGTAGGAGACCCCGTCCTGGACGGTGATGCGGTCGAGGTCGTCGTACTGGGCCGAGCCGGTGAGGGTGGTGTCGCGGTTGCCGTTCAGGTCGTAGGTGTAGGCCTCGGTGGTCAATCCGTCCTGGGTGACACCGATCAGCTGGCCGTCGAGGTCGTAGGTGTAGTGGTGAACGATCAGGTCGCCGTCCCGGGACTCGTACCGGAATTCGATGCGGTTCGCTGCGTCGTAGTGCAACTCGGTTTGGAGGATCTCCGTGCCGTGCACGGTGTGGGTGGTGATCCAGGGCCGGCCCAGGGAGTCGTATTCATAGGTGATCGAGCCCGTCTCGTCGGAGATCTCGTTGACCAGGCCCAAGGGGCCGAGATGGTCCACGTCGAAGGTACCGATCCGCTCGACGAGGCCGTCGGAGTCCCGGTAGAGGACGACCTCCTCGGTCTCGGAGCCGGTGGTCAACGTGATGGTCTCGACCAGGAAGTCGTTGTCGTAGGTGTAGGAATACTCGCCATCTGCCGCGCCGCTGGCGGTGACGCGAGTGACCAGCGGTCCGTCGTAGTCGAACGACAGGTCTTGTGGGGTACCGCCGTACATCGGCGTGCATGTCACAGAGCCCACGCGGGCGGTGTCGTCGTCGTAGCCGTACGCGGCGGTGGCCTCGTCGTAGCTGATCGTGAGAAGGCGGTCGCCGTCCACGGGCGTCTCGAACTCGTAGTCGATGGTCCGGCCGGTGGGCAGGGTGAGCAGGTCCGGGAGGCGGTCCAGATCGAAGTCGGCGTCGTACGGATCAGAAGCCCCGGGCGGCGTGTACGTGTCGCGGAAGTCGAGCACGTCGTAGTCGAGCTCGTGGACGACCAGCGACGGCATCTCTAGCTCGGTGAGGTTGCCGTTGACGTCGTAGTCGAACCCGTACTCGTCCGTGCTGGGCAGGCTGACGGCGGTCACGCGGTCGGCGTCGTCGTACGCATATCGAACCTGCCGCCCGAGCGCGTCCTCGACGGTCTCGAGGCGGTCGAGGGCGTCGTACTCGAGGTCGGCGGACCGATCGCCCTGGGCTATCAGATCGACGCGGCCTCGCGCGTCGTAGTCGATGTAGATGGGCTCGATGGCGGGATCCAGCTCGATCTCCGTGGCCCGCAAGAGGTCGTCCACGTACACGACGATCTCACGCTCCTCCGGCGACGTGTACGTGATTCGCTGCCCCGCCTCATCGAAGACCCGCGTGTAGGTGCGGCCGTTGATGATGGTCGTGTCGGTCTGCGTCGCCAGGCTGAGCAGGTCCTGGGGATCGTCGAGCGCCACCTCGCGCTCGTGGGTGACGACCGCGTTCAGGCCGCCCTGGGTGGTGATCGTCACCGCCTCGCCCATGGGCGTGGACATCCCCCACCGCGGCTCCGGCCCGTGCTCGGTGACCACCGTGACCCCATCGGGCCGGACCGTCTCGACGGACGAGTCGAGATGGTGCACGGTCTCGCTGGTCGCGCCCGTTGCCGACGTGACGGTCTGGCGGACGACGCCCTCCTCCGATTGTTCGCTGCCGAAGACGCGCACGCGTCCGAGCGGGGACTCGATGGTGATCTCGCGGCCGCCGATGTGGTCGTCGCGGGTCAAGGTCTTGGTTGCCCCGGCGGCGTCCTCCGCGATCCACAGGGTCCCGTCCGCAAAGTACGTGTAGTGCGAGCCGTACCCGCGCGGCGGCGTGAAGTCCTGCAGCAGGCCAGTAGAGCGGTTGTCCATGACGAACGACTCGCTCGCGGGATTGGTGACACCGCGGAGGTAGCCGCTGCCGTCGAGGTCCAGGTCGGTCGTCTGCCCTCCGGGCGCGACGATCGCGGTGGGCACGCCGTCGCCGCCGCGCTCGATCGTGGTGACGTTGCCGTCGCCGTCGATGATCTCGACCAGCAGGCCGTCCTCGTACTCGAACTCGAAGAGGGTGGCCCCGGTGAGCGCATGGGTCGTGCGCAGGTGGCGCCCATCGGCGTCGAAGAAGTAGATCTCGCCCCCCCCCTCGGCCATCACGGCGTGTTCACCCGCGACCTCGGTAGGGTACGGGGCTCGGATCTGGAGCACGCGGATGTCGTCGGCCTGGGCGAGGTAGACGGTGCCGTCCGGTGCCACGGAGAGACCGTCGGGAATGGCGAGCTGTGCGTCCGTCGCCAGTGCGCCGTCCTCGGTGGACGAGCCACCACCCGCGAAGGTGTACATGATGCCGTCCGGATCGATCCGGAAGATGACATCGCACCAGTCGTCGCCGACGTACAGGGAGCCGTCGGGGCCGAAGGCCAGGCGAGGGGTGGTGTTGGGGGCCCAACTGGACGCGAGCATGCCGTCGGTCACGTCGCAGGTGTGGTCCGCCGTCGGACCGGTGACGTGGTGCATCTCGCCCTGGTCGTCCACCCGGAAGATGAGGGTCTGCGTCGGGTATCCGCGATCGGCGCCGGCGACGTACAACGTGCCGTCCGGCGACACGGCGATCTTGGAGAGGATGCCCCCGGAGTCCACGGCGGGTGAGCCATCTGCGCCGAAGTAGTCGTCGCCGTTGCCGGCGACGTGGTACGCCACGCCGTCGTGGCCGATGCGGTAGACGTGGTAACGCAGCGCGTAGACGTCGTTGTCGGGTGCGGCCACGACCTCGTCGAAGTAGAACTCGCCCCACATCGATTCTGGGACGAGGCCGTGGTACGTATCCTCCTCATAGTCGTGGAGAACGTGGTACTCGCCGTCTGGGTCCACGCCCCAGATCACGGTGTAGTCGGCGCCGTAGAGCCAGCCGTTCTCCTCGCCGTACGCGATGCCCTGGCCCACGTAGGGCAGGCAGTTGGTCACGTCGTCGCCGTCGTCGCAGCCGGAGGCGTAGTGGCCGTTGCCGGCGACGTCCCAGATCGCCCCGTCCGGGTCGACGTAGCGGATGTAGTCACCGTCCGCGATGTAGAGCCCGCCTGCGTCGTCTGCGGTGACCAGGTAGCCGGAGGAATAGCCGAGGTCGAACGCCAGGGCAGGTTCGCCGTTCGCCTCGCCGTAGTAGCTGGAGGTGCCCGTCCCGGCGAACGGCCAGACCACGGCGCCGACGCTCGCCGCCGACTGCCGTGTGCCGTCGCCGAAGTAGACGGTCTCGCCGACCACGTCGTACGCGTGGTGTGGGTTGATCGTCCACCCGCCGAGCCCCGCTGCGTTGGCCTCGAGGATGCCGATGGTGTCCATCCAGCACTCCCAGAAGGTGACCTCCTGGCGGCTGGGATCGCCCGTGATCTCCTCGCCGTCGCCGTTGTACCCGAAGACGTCCGTGTCCTCGTACACGCCGCCGTAGACGTACCCGATGCAGACCTCGATGGAGGTCTGCCCCTGGATCTCGCGGCCGTAGGCGTCGAAGCCATCCCACTCCGAGAAGCGCCAGGCCTGGCCCGCCTCGTTGCCGAACTCCTCGTGGTACTGACGTCCAGCGACCTCGATGTCGACCAGAACCTCGAGGAGGCTCACCGGGACGGTGTCACCTGTAATCTGGATGTCGAGGGACCGGCCCACGTCGTACCCCTCGACGCGGTTGCTGCCGTAGTTCAGGGAGAACGGAGTTCCTGTGACCCAGATGGACTCGCCGAGGATTTGATTGTGACACTCGATGATCGAGCCGTCGTCGTAGCACGTATCGTCCAGGTCATCGCCCCACCACGGCCCGCCATCAGGCCAGATCGCGTCGTCGGGAGGCCCCCACCCCCAGTTCAAGTCCCACGGCGTGAAGTGCAGGATCGGTACGCGCCAGAGGCTGTCGCCTGCCGAGTACGAGGTCGCCAGCTCCTCGAGCTCCTCGGCGTCGAACCCGAGCTCGTCCAGGGCCGTCTGATCCGCGGCGACGCCGCTACCGTCCACGTCCACCTCGGCCTCGAGCCCGCCGGTGGAGAGCACGTCGATGACGATCCCGCTGTCCGACGCCACCCACTCCCCTGCGGTGCGGTCGTAGTAGCCGGTCGGCACGGTCGTCCCCGCCGGGAACCCGAGGAAGTTGTCCACGTAGTAGATCACCGGCTCGGTGAACTCGACGGAGACGGCGCCGGCGTCCACGGCCTCGTCCACGCTGAGCTCGACGGCGTAGGTGAACGCGCTGGTTGAGGGCAGGTCGCCGGGCATGGCGTCCGGTCCGTTCTCGCCGACGGTGAACTCGGTCGCGCGGACCTCGAGGGTGTCCAGGGGCTCCTCGGTCCCGTCCTCGTGGATCAGCGTCGCCTCGGTGCCCGGCGAGAACAGCATCGTGGCCTGGCGGGTACCGTCGGCGTCTTGTTGCACCGAACCCCGCGCCACCTGGAGGCTCGTCGCGTTGGTCAGATCCACGGTCGTGACGTCGCCGTCGTAGGGAAGCATCACGACGTCGGGCAGCCAGGTGAACCGGCGCCAGGAGGTCCGGACCTTGCGCTGGACCGGGACGTACCCCTCTGCGCGGTAGCGGACGGTCAGGCGCCCACCGCCATTGACGGCCATGTCGAAGCCGCCGTCGGCCCGTGTGAAGGTGCGTCCGTACTCGCCGTGGCCGAGGATCGTGACCTCGACGTCCTCCAGGCCGCTTCCGTCTGCCTGGAGGACTCGCCCCCGGACCACCGCGACGCGGTGGGTTTCGATGTCCAGGGGGTCGACACCGACCTGCACGGGGGAACCGCCGGTGTAGAGGAACTCGACCGCCTCGGCGAAATCCGTGGAGACGGTCTGGTCGACCTCGGTGACCCCCGCGGGTGGTTCGATGGAGACCTCCGACGTCGGGATGGTGACCCCGGGCGACGGGTACAGACCCTCGGTCCCGAGGGTCCAGGCGACGTCGTCGTCGTCGCCCGGCGTCTGGTCGTCGTCGTCCGACGTCGCGTCGTCGTCATCCGAGGTCGCGTCGTCGTCGCCCGGACCGGTCGCGTCGTCGTCGTCGTCCGCGCCGTCCGGACAGCCCACGCCCAGGCAGAGGGCGAGTGTGACGATGAACAGCGAGCCGAGCCGAGTGCACCTGTCCCATCCGAGATCGTGTTCCATCCTCATAGGATCCTCCCCAGAGTCGTTCGCGCGGCGCTCTAGAGCGCGCCCGCGCGACCCCCTGCATATTGTCCCGTCAGCGAACCAATCCTACGCCATGACCCGCGAGCGAGGCCCCTCGCCGTTCCCACGAGCCCCGTCCCTTCGGTTCGCAGGTCCCGCAGGTCGCTTCCCCAGCCTGCGATCCACGCCATCCCGAGCGCCGCGGGACCGCGCACGGTGCGCAGTCCGAATTCCCGCGCGAGCAGCTCGTGGGCCAGCCGGTCGCGGCGGAAGGTGTCCGTGAGCCCGGTCTCGTGGGCGTGGGTCACCTCGGCTTCGGCGCGGTACAGCAGGTCGTGGCCCGCCAGGAGCACGCGCTTGGCCCACGCCGTGTCCTCGCCGAAGGGGACGTCCGGGAATGGGTGCTCGCGCCAGACGGCGCGCCGGACGCACGACGCCACGTTGTCGAAGCGGCAGCAGGCGGCTCGCTCGGCAGGTGTCATGGCGTCGAACGCCGCTCGCGTCAGGGCGCGCTGGAGACGGTCCTCTCCCGGCGGGCACCAGCGTCGGAGGGTCGCCTTGACGAGCGGATCGGTTCCGCTTCGAGGGACCTGTCGTGCCCACGCGCCCGCGAGCCGATCGTCCTCGACGAGGGGGTGCGCCAGTGTCGTCAAGAATTGAGATGTGCGCGGCCAAGCGTCCTGTGTCATCAACACGACGAGGGGTGCGCGGGCCAGGGCCGCGGCCTCGTTGCGGGTGCGGCCGTGGCCGAACGACCTCGTGCGGAACACCCGCGCCCCGGCGGCGATGGCGTGATCAACGGAACCGTCGCGGGATCCCGAGTCGACAACGAGGATCTCCATCCCGTCGGGGACCTCCTGCGCGTTGAGTTCATCGAACAGCCGGACCAGGTCCGCCCCACCGTCGAGGACGGGGATCACCACCGAGATGCCTGGCGTGGCGTCCACCTCCGGCTCGTGGATGGTCTCCAGCATCACCGCACCGCGTCCTCGTAGATGCCGATGAGCGCGCGGGCGTTCTCTGCCGAGGTGACGGGGGCCGTGATCGCATCCGAGAGACCTGCCAGCGCGGTCCGGTCCCGGGCCAGGCCGTCGATGGCGTCCGCCCATCGGTCCACGTCGCCCGGGGGCAGCAGGCGCCCCTGGGCGGTCTCGGGTATGCCCCCGATGTCGGACGCGAGGACGGGCCGTCTTCGAGCGCGCGCCTCGAGGAGCGTCAGGGGGCCGTTCTCGGGCCAGAGGGAGGGCAGACACAACAGGTCCGCCCCGTCGACCAGAGCAGCTATCTCATGGCGTTCTGCCGGGGCTCTCCAGCTCGCGCCGGCGCTGGTCAGCTGTTTCATGATATCGGGCGAGGGCCGCGCTCCGCAGATGACGAGACTCGCCCGTGGCGCGATCCGGGCCGCGGCGTCGGCCAGCACGTGAACCCCCTTGTGGGGGAGGGGCGAGCCCAGGAACAGCAGGGAGAGGGGGCGGTCCGGCTCGACCAAGCCGGGCAGGGGTTCGTCTCCGCGCGTCAGCGAGGTGCCGTTGGGCACGTGCAGGGCGGCGGGGTAGCCCTGCGCTTCCATCCGGCCGGCCAGGTCCAGGGACGGGGACACGAGCGCGTCGGCTCCGGCCAGCGCCTCGAGGTAGAGGGCCCTGCGATCGGTCGCTGCCAAGGCCGGAGCGGGCGATCCCGCGGACGGGCGGACCGCGTTCACGCGCTTGAGCAGGCCTCGAGCGCCCGCGGGCAGCGCCGCGAACGAGCGGTGGAGGAGATCGGGCGGGAAGGGGGGCGGGATACGCCGCGCCGCGCGCAGGGCCAGACGCTCGAGGGGCCCCTCGTTGGAGCGGAACCGGGTGTAGCAGGCGTCACAATCGACGCTCTCCAGATCCTCGCAGGGGATCCCGTCGGGGTGGAACCGCTGCCCCCCCGAGGGGCACACGAGCCAGTGGTCATGCAGGTGCACGACGGCCGCGGCGCCGTGGCGGCGGGCGAGGCCGGGCAGGGCCGCCGACCAGCCCCAGAGGTGCTGGAAGTGCACCACGTCCGGTGCCACCTCGCGCACCACCTCCTCGAAGCGTCGCTCGGCCTGGGGATCCAGCGCGATCTCGTCCAGCGGCCGATACGGGTAGTTCTGCACCATCCGCCGCACGGGTAGCCCCTGGACCTCTCCCGCCGCCAGCTCGTACTGGGTCTGCCCGGGACCCCGGGTCGCGTGCAGGATCGTGACGTCATGCCCCCGCCGGACGAGATCCAGGGACAGCTCCAGCGTGTAGACCTCCACCCCCGCCACGCTGTGGGGGAGGAAGTCGTGGACCACCTGGAGGATGCGCATGGGGCCAAGATAACATCTTCGCGGCACGCACCAGGGGCCGATGGCGGCGCAGTAGGTTACAGTAGGGAGCACCATGGCCAAACGTGTGATCAGAGACCTGCGCAAGGTGCTCGTCGTGGACGACGAGGAGAACCTGCGCCACCTGCTGCTGGTGATCCTCAAGAAGGCCGGCTACGACCCCACCGCGGTCCCCAACGGAGAGCAGGCCCTCAAGGCGCTGGAGAAGGAGCGCTACGGGATCGTGCTGTGCGACGTCCGGATGCCGGTGATGAGCGGCCTGGAGTTCCTCGAGCAGGTGCGCAAGACGGGCATCGAGACCTACTGCGTGATGATGTCGGCGTACGGGACGACGGAGACGGCCATCGAGGCGATGAAGCTCGGGGCGTACGACTACATCTCCAAGCCGTTCAAGGCCGACGAGGTGCTGCTGACGCTGCGCAAGGTGGAGGAGCGCGAACAGCTCTACCGGGAGAACATCGAGCTGCGGCGCGTACTGGATCGCGAGCAGTCCTTCGACGGGATCATCGGCCAGTCCGAGAAGATGAAGCGCATCTTCGACACGGTGGCCAAGGTGGCGCCCCATCGCGCCACGGTGCTGCTCACCGGCGAGAGCGGCACGGGCAAGGAGCTGCTGGCGCGCGCGCTGCACCGCAACTCCGATCGGTCGAAGGGGCCGATGGTGCCCGTGAACTGCGGCGCGATCCCCGAGCAGCTTCTGGAGACGGAGCTGTTCGGGCACGCCAAGGGTTCGTTCACCGGCGCCGTCCGCGACCACCAGGGGCTGTTCGAGCAATCCCACAAGGGGACCCTGTTCCTCGACGAGATCGCCGATCTGCCGCAGCCCCTGCAGGTCAAGCTGCTGCGCGCCATCGAGGACGGCGTGATCCGCCGCGTGGGCGACTCGTCGAGCCGCCAGGTGGACGTGCGGTTGCTGGCGGCCACGGGCGCCGACCTCCAGCAGCTGGTCAAGAACGGCGAGTTCCGCGAGGACCTCTACTACCGCCTCAACGTCATCCACATCCACGTGCCGCCGCTGCGTGAGCGCCACGAGGACATCGCGCTGCTGGCCGAGCACTTCTCGCGGGTGTTCACCCGGCAACACGGCACCGCCTCGATGAAGGTGGAGCGCGACGCGATGCGCGCCCTGCTCACCTACCCCTGGCCGGGCAACGTGCGCGAGCTCGAGAACGTGATCGAGCGCGCCGTGCTGCTGTGCGAGGGCGACGCCATCGGCGTTCGCGACCTGCCCGACAACCTCGGCGAGGCCGCGGGGGAGTTCCCGCCGCCGATGCCCGAGGACGATCTGTCCGTCAAGAAGGCGACCCGTCAGCTCGAGGCCCACCTCATCGCCCGCGCGTTGAAGCGGACTCGAGGCAACCGAACGCGGGCGGCCAAGCTCCTGGAGATCAGCCACCGCGCGCTGCTGTACAAGATGCGGGACTTCGGCATCGACTATCGTCCCGAGGACGACCGTTGAACCCAGCGGCGCGTCGACGACTGACCGTCGCCTGGGTGATCCTCGTGGTGGGGATCGGCCTGCTGGCCTACCTGTTCAAGCTCGATCCGTGGCTGTGGACCCACATGGGCGATCGCCAGCTGCGCGACGACGAGCTCGTGCACGCCGAGCGCTCCTTCCAGCGGGCGCTGGACATCGACGTGGATCACGTCCCGGCCCTGTACGGGCTCGGCTGGGCGTACCTGCGCGCCGGGCTGGACGCCCAGGCCAAGGAGCGCTTCCAGCGAGTGCTGGACCTCGCGCCGGACGATCCCGGCGGGTACCGGGGGATGGCCGCCGTGGAGGTCCGCGCCGGAACGGCCCGATCCGCGGAGGAGCGGCTCCGCCGAGCCTATGAGCTGGCCCCCCACGATCCCGGGGTGGTCACGGACCTCGCCGGGATCTACCTGGACGCCGGTCACGTGGCCGAGGCGCGATCCCTGTTCGATCGCGCCGTCGAGCTCGCGCCCGACCGCGCCGAGTTCCGGCTCGCGCGCGCCGAGGGCAGCCTCGCCGCCGGGCAGATCGACGAGGCCCGGGCGCAGGTGGCCGAGGCGCGCGAGCTGCGAACGCGCAACCGGCGGTTCGCCGCCGCGGCCGACGAGCTGTTGATCCGCGCCGCCCTGCTGGAGCTGGAGTCGCTCCTGGAGGACGAGGGGCCCACCGAGGCCGCGTGCTCCGCGGCGCAGCAGCTGCTCGGAGACGCGGAGGAGCACCTGGGGCAGGCGGTGCAGGCCGGCCTGGACGACGACCTGGCGCGCCTGGACCGCCGTCGTCTCGGGAGGCTGCGCCAGCGCGTGGACGTGGACTGCGGGCGGGGGAGCGCGCGCACGCCCGGAGGCGCATGATCCGATCGGCAGGATCGCGCGCGCCGCGCGTACGAGTGCCACATTAGTTGCCACTACTATGAAAACTTTTCATAGTGCGGCGCTCCCGGAGCAGCGGAATCCCCGAACAAACCCCGGTTCTGGGTGGTCTCCCGCGGGCATGCTTCTTGCACGCATAGCGGGCGTATGTTCGCGAGTACCACCATGACGGACCGACGACGGGGCGGATTCACCCTGCTCGAGCTGGCGATCACCATCGCCATCGTCGGCATCCTGGCGATCATCGCAGTACCCAACATCATGCGGTTCATCGGGCGCTACCGGCTGAACCAGGCCACCCACATGCTCTCCCAGCAGATCACCCTCTGCAGGACGTCGGCCATCTCCAGCAACCGGGAGTACGCCATCGAGTTCCTGGAGGGGGACGACGGCGCGGTCGTCGACGACTGGCGGGACAACACCGGCCGGTACAGGTTCCTCCGGGGCAACCGACCGCGGTTCTCGACCCAGTGGGAGCCCGTGGCCCTGGGCGACGCCGGAACGGATGGCGTGATCGATCTCGCGCAGGGCCCGGGAGACGTGGTAGGCGTCAGCCTGGAGTCGTGGTCCACGCTGCGTGGACCGCCCCAGACCCATCTGCCGGACGCGCTGGTGTTCGGCGCTCACGGGTTCGTCACGAACGATCCCACGGATTTCTCGGACTCGTTCGTGCGGGTGGTCCTGCGCAACCAGGCCTCGGGTGAAGAGGTGGATCGCCGGGTGGTCCTGACCGACCAGGGTGGCAATGCCTACGTGGCGATACCCGATGAATGATGGAGGGTCGGCCAGGTGGGCCGACTCGGAAGGAAGACGACGTATGGACGATCGACGACTCTCGCGGAAGCGACCGGACGGGAAACCGATGGTGCTGCCGCTCGATATCCATGCCGAGGAGGGCGTGACCCTGGTCGAGGCCGTCCTCGCCCTGACGATCCTCTCGGTGGGTCTGCTGTCCCTGTTCGCCCTGCACCACGCCGCGATCACGGCGAGCCAGCTCTCGTTCCGGACCAGCGAAGCCACCTACCTGGCACAGGACATGGTGGACGAGCTCATGGCCAAGGAGTACACGCGGGAAGCCAACCACGAGTCCGGCGACTACTTCGAGGGGACCACGGATCCCACGGACGCGGACAACCCGTACATCGACTACGAGCACGACTTCAACGCCGCCCCCGTGGGTTGCCTCGGCACGGTGAGCGGCGGAGACGGCGCGCCCATGTACACGCGGACCTACGACATTCAGCACCTCGAATCAGGGGACGACGACTTCGGCCGGATGATCCTGAGGACCCGGGTGACCTTCAGCATGCACGAGACCGGCAAGGTGCACGGTGTGACGTTGATCACCTCCCGGTCCTGGGACCGGTACACGAACTGAGGTCGTTGCAGTCTCGGAGGAAGTAGCGTTGAGCTGGAACCAGGAAGACGAATACTCGCCGGCGGCGGTCCCGGACGGCCCCCCCCTCGGCCGCGGCCGGGGGTTGGCGGACGAGCGCGGGTTCACGCTGGTCGAGCTGGTCATCGCGCTGGTGGTGACCGGCCTGATCGTCGCCATGATCATGGTGACGTTCACCGCGCAGAACCAGCTGTACCGCCGCCAGCACGACATCGGGCGGACGCAGCAGAACCTCAGGCTCGCCATGGAGATCGTCACCAAGGACATCGCCCTGACCGGGTTCGGTTCGGGGGCCGATGGCCAGTTCTACGGCGCCCTGGGCGACGGCGGTGACGGTCAGTCCCTGTCGACGCTCCTCGCCTACGACGGGTGGTCGAACCTCCGGCCCGACGCCATCACCGTCAGCTACATGGATCCCAACCGCGAGCACTGGGGATTCATCGATCGTTCGGAGGCGGGTTCGGGGGTCGCCGACCGCTTCATGTGCTCCACCACGGACTTCTACTTCAGCGAGACCAGCAAGGCCGCCGCGGGGAACTTCGACAGCGACGACGAGCAGTGGGACCAGATCGTCTGCTTCGCCAACTCCGGCAACACCGGGCTCGGCGTCGGGTACGTCTGGGACGTGTCCGGAGAGGGCAACGGCGGCACGGGCTATGTGGGGGTCAACGCGAACTCGAGCTACTCCGACTACGACGACCTGTGCCCGCCGACGCGGAGCCTCCCCGAGGAGATGGTCTGCAGCCGCCTCGTCCAGGTCTCGTACTTCATCGACTCCTTCGACGATTCCGGACCCGGGACCTCGGACACCCCTTACCTGATGCTGAGCTTCGACGAAGATCTGGGCGACTCCGACAACGTCCCCATCGCGCCGGGGATCGAGAACATCCAGTTCGGCTACTGTCCGCTGCTCGTGGACTGCGACAGCGACAGCTGGACGGGCCGAGCGGAGCCGCCGACGACCTTCTCGAGCCTCTCGAGGGTGCGTGTACGCATGGCAGCACGATCGGAGCGGCCGTCCGAGAATGGCCTGACCGGGACCTACCCGGTCCGGCTCGACGAAGACAACGCCGTCTACACGGAGCGGGACGCGTACCACCGGCGCGTCGCGCACCAGGTGGTCGTGCTGCGCAACGCCCGGGCCGCCAGGGAGATCGAGGGAGTGTACTGATGAGCGACTTGCACCGTGGCCGAGGAGGCTACGCGCTGGTGCTGGCCATGCTGGCCCTCGTGGCGCTCACGCTGCTCGGGGTGGCCGCGCTGTCCATCAGCGACGTGGACCTGACCATCACGCACAACATCCGCCGCTACCACCAGACCTTCAACGCGGCGAACGCGGGGCTCGATCACGCCCGGCTGGAGAGCCACGACGCGGCCTCCAACCCCGCCGACATCGAGGCGCTCAATGCGGCCGCGGCCATCGGCGAGTGTATCGACATCGTCGGCGGCGACTCCGGGGTCACGCCCACGGCGCTGCAGACGGGCGGCTGGCCGGCGGCCTACTACACCGTCCAGCGGTGCTTTGCCGAATGCGGCGGGACACCGCGTGGATTCGAGATGACCGAAGGGGTCAATCAGGGTGGCGGCTCGGGTAGTGTCCGCAACGTCTATCTGGACACTCAGGCCACGGCCATCGACGGGAGCGTCTCGAGGACGCGGTCGCCGGCGACAGCCACGACCGGCGGCTTCCTGCGAGTCCTGGGGTACTGTTACTGATGCGCGCGAAAGGCGAGGGAATGAAGAGAACGACCCATCGATCGACGAGACCGCGGATCGTGCGAACCAGTCTCCCGCTCGTGCTCCTGGCCCTGCTCGGAGTGACGCTGCCGGCGGGTGGTGACGACGTGGACGCGCTGCCCGTGCGCGTCTCGGAGATCCCCAAGATCCTGTTCGTGGTCGAACGCAACGCGAGCATGGAGACCGAGTGGTACGGAGTGGCGGGCATGCCGTCGCGCTGGGAGGTGGTGCAGGACGCCATCATCGCCGCGGTGAACTCGGCGCCCACCGAGATGGAGTTCGCCGTCATCGGCACCTCCAGCCCGTCCAACCACTGGAAGCGGGTCAGCTCGTTCGACCATCCGAACCACCACCTCGCCAACGAGATGGAGGACGAGGAGGCGAGCATCTCCTATTCCTACATCGCCAGCACGTACGCATACACGGTGTACAACTACCTCTCCCTGGGGGACGCGGATGCCGACGAGTGGGACCGCGCTCCCTTCCGGGAGACCTGCAGCGAGATCGACGTCATCGTCATCGGTGACCAGCTCGGCGGCAGCGAGGACAACGACACCTACAGCTGGCCCCCCACCGCGGACAACACGTTCGTCGGGGACGTGTACCTCACGGTCAACCCCTGGGACGAGATCGACCAGACCTTCCTGGACGACGTGGCCTTCTTCGCGGCGAACTACGACCTGAATGCCACCCACGACGGCTCCCAGACCGTACGAACCCACACCATCCTGGTGGACGCGGACTCGGTGGCCGACACCGACGCCGAGGATCTGTTCGAGTCAGCCGCCACCGTCGGAGCCGGCATCTACACCCGCGCGGCGCATCCCGACGACGTGGCCCTGGGCATCAGCCTGGCCATCACCGACAAGATCCGGTCCATGACCGGTATCAGCTCGTCGTTCACCTCGGCGACGGGCCACCGCCTCTTCCGGGGCTGGACGGAGATCTGGGGCTTCACCGACGACGTCCGCGGCGTCCCCCTCCATCGGGGGCACTTCGAGGCCTTCCAGGTGACCAACGATCCCACCGACGACTACTACGGTGACGTGGGTACGACGCCCCTGTGGGACGCCGGCGAGATCCTCGCCAGCCGCGTCGCGCTGCCCGGCGAGACCAACTCGAACCACTTCCTGACCATCGACCACGACGAGGCGCGGACCCTGTTCACCAACGACCCGCAGGGGGGCGTGTACTCGCCCACGGACCTCGTCACGTTCGACGCGGACAACGTGTCCACCCTGTCGGCTCTGATGCTCGACGACTACGGCCACGACTACTTCACCGATCTGGACTGGCTCTGCGACCTGTCCGCAGGTCCGTTCCCTCCCAACGACTTCAACCGGGACTGTGAGGTCACCGACGACGACGGCCAGGAGGTGATCGACTTCCTGCGTGGTGTGGACACCCAGCGCTACGGCGCGGGCGAGGACGAGACTCCGGTCGGAGGGGGCGTCGAGGTCGGCACCGAGTTCCCCGAGCGAGGTCCCTGGAAGATGGGCGGGATGTTCCTGAGTTCCCCGGCCTTCGCCGACTCGCAGCCGCCGGTGGTCACCGACGATCCCTCTTTCTACGCCTTCCTCAGCGAGATCTACGACCTGTACGCGGTGGCCTACGTGGTGGACAACAACGGCTTCCTGCACGCGTTCAAGGTGCCGTTCCTGACCACCGACGACGAGGGCGACGAGGACGGCTTCGAGGAGGACACGGTGGACACCCAGGGTGGCTGGGAGCTCTGGGGATACATCCCGAGGCACCTCCTCGACGCGGAGTCGGACTACGTGATGGACCACCACCGCGCCATCAACCTCATGTTCGACGGCGAGCTGTACCTGAACGACGGATCGATCAACCTCACCTACGTGTGGATGGACGGCGTCAGCAACGGCCTCGGCGCGTGCCCCCACGTGATGGCCGACGGCGAGAAGGACCCCGAAGGGTGCGAGTACCACCGCGTCCTCGTGGTCTCCATGGGGCTCGGAAGCCGCTATCACTACGCCCTGGACGTCTCCAATCCCACGAGCCCGAAGTTCCTGTGGGAGTGGGTGGGGGACACCAGCGGCTGGCGCAAGGGTATGTCCACGGGCACGCCCGTGTTCGGTGAGGTCCTCGACACGGCCACCAACGACTACGTTCCCGTGGTGTTCTGGACCAGCGGTCCACCCGACATGGACGGGATGCCCTCGTCCAGTCACCGCGCCGGTGCGCGCTGGTACATGACGGACCTGGTGGACCCGGGCAGCGGTCGATTCAGCTCGACGGGTTATCGGGTGAACCCCGCCCTCTCCACCTACATCGTCGGTTCCTCCACGGATCCACGCTACTCGGTGGGGGACGCGGCCGCCGGTCTGTTCTCCACCCCCGCAGCCGTGGACTACGACGAGGACGGCGTCATCGACGCCCTCTACATGGGCAGCCGCCACGGCTACCTGTTCAAGGTCCTCATCGACAACGGTGATCTGGACCGCGGCACCATGGAGAGCGTCTCCTCGCCGGCGAACACCTGCATGTTCAGCGAGCCCTACACCTCACCGGACATGGGCGACGCGCAGGCGGAGAATCACGCGGTGTTCTTCCGGCCGTCCGTGGCCCGGGATGGCCTGGGACGCGTCCGCGTCAGCTGGGGCACGGGTTGGCCCGGGAACCTGTTCGATCCCTACGACAACGGCTACGTGTGGTTCGTCTCGGACGGTACCGCCGCGGGCGACGAGTGGGACTGCACCGAGGGACACGAGTCGGACTGCGGTCCGAGCTACGATCCGTACATCCTGGGTGCCGGCGAGAAGCTCGCCGGTCCCGTCCTGACCTACGGTGGCGTGGTCTACTTCGTCACGTACATCACCGACAACGAGTCCGGCGCGGCCTGCGGCGTCGGCCACGCGCGAATCTACGCCCTGTCCCTGGACGACTGTACCGGGGCCTTCGCGGGTGCGGGCGACTACGACGTCCCCGACGGCGTGGCCGTCAACGGAAACGAGTACGCCTCGGTCGAGGGCATCCCGTCGCGCTTCTCGTACAGCAACGACGGGATCTATCTGACCATCACCACCGCGGACGGCGACATCGAGTCCATCGGTCCGATCCGTCCCCAGGGTGTGGGGGTCGGCGGCGATCACGTCACCTACGCGAACTGGCGCAACGTTTACTAGGATCCGTCCACCCCGATACGGTCCAGCTGCCCGAGGCGGTGTTGCACGGTCTCGTCCGCGGGGCGGATCCGGGCGGCCTCCTGGAACTGTCGCCTGGCGGCCTCGTACTCGTGCTGCGCGAAGAAGGACTCCCCCAGGGCCGCGCGTGACTCGAAGTTGTCCGGGTCCAGCTCCACCGACTCGCGCAGGGTCTCCTCGGCCGCCGCGAAGCTGCCGGAGACCAGAGCGATCTGACCCACGAGGCACAGCGAGACCGGATCGCGCTGAAGGGCCAGGGAGCGATCCCCCGCCTCCCTGGCGAGACGCAGCTCCTCGTGGGGGCTCTTCCCCTCGTCGCGCAGCCTGACCGCCCTGCGGAAGTGCGCCTCGGCGATGCCGAAGTGGATGCGGGCATTGTCCGGCTGCACGGGCAGCGCCCTGCGGTACTGGTCGAGCCCCTCGTCGGTGCGGTTCAGATCCACGTAGAGCCGGCCGAGGTTGTACAGGGCGTCGGCGGAGTCGGGGTGCGCCGTGGCGGCGCGCTCCAGCTGCACGAGCGCCTCGTCGGCCTCCCCGAGGCGGAGGTGGGAGTCGGCCGCGCCCAGCAGGGCCACCAGGTTGTCCGGATCGCGCGCCAGGGCGAGCTCGAAGCGGTCGATGGCCTCGCGCACGTTGCCGTTGCCCCAGGCCTGCCGTCCCAGCTCGACGTTCACTTCGGGGTCCTCGGGTGAGAATGCCGCCGCCAGCAGGAACATGGAGTGAGCGTCCTCGTCCTGACCTCGCGCCGCGGCGGCGCGGCCGCCCTCCACGATCTGCCGGACCAGCGGGACGAGATCGCGGGTCGGATCGTGGCTCCCCTGGCGGACCCTCTCCACCTGGTCCATCGACGCCGCCCCGTCCCCCTGCGCGAGCACGTCGAGGAACTCCAGGTAGACGGGCCAGAACGATCCCGCCGACGCGCTCGCCGCCAGCAGGCCCGACAGCTCCCCGGAAGGGACACCGTCCAGGTTCACCACCGCCTCGAGGGGGAGCGCGGCCGTGGCCAGCCGAGCCAGGGGTACGCGGGAGCCGGCCCTCAGCTGGGCCCTGCCCGCGCGCCATTCCAGCCCCCGATCGGAGCGGGCCAGTTCGTGGAAGGCCTCGCTGTCGGCGCGGCCGAACGCTCGGCAGAACAGGTCGGCTGGGGCCTGGATCTCGCCTGCGCGGAGGGACTGGCGGAGGGCCCGCCGGGTCAGCCCGTGGATCATGCGCTGGGCGTCCGGGAGTCCGCCACCCGGGGAGCCCAGCAGGATCACGTCGGCCCCGCCGGGGCCTACCCAGACCGTCGCGTCGGGGAACACCGACGAGAAAGAGGCCACGACCCGGGCCAGATCCCCCGCGTCCATGAACGCCGAGTGGACCCGGAACGAGGCCCAGCCGTCCTCGGTCAGGCTGGCGGCGATCCGGGCGGCGAATCCAGGGCCGAACCAGGCGCGCGCGCCCGGGAGGGATGGCCGGGGTAGATCGACGACCACCACGTCCAGCGCGTCGAGGGGGAGGGGGAGGGAGGGCAGGGGGTGGCTCCGGACCAGCTGGCACGCGGGCGAGGTGATCACGTCCCGGGGCGCGCCTCCCAGCGCCGCGATCTGCGCTGCCGCGCCGGGCGAACGGTCCAGCACGAGCAGCCGGTCCAGGTTGGCAGCCCCCAGGGGATCGAGGACGTCGCCCCGCCCGAGTCCGATCACCGCGGCGTCTCTCGGATGCCCTGCGGCGAGGACGGGCAGCAGGCTGTGGAGGGTCTCGATGGATCGTTCGGCCTCCCCCGGTGTCCACACGTCGTATGCGCGGAGCAGGTACTCGCCGCGCGAGGATCGGACGACGCCGCGCGGCCCCGCCCGGCCTGGGGCGGAATGCAGCGCCTCCGATTCGAGGATCTCTTCAATTAAACCGAGATCGCGCGCGGGCACGCGGGAGGCGGTACCCAGGGCCGCCGTGTGGAGCTGCATGGACGGCAGCATGCCGACGCCTGCCACGCCGATCACGCAGGCGATCCAGGCAGCGCGGTGCGTCCAGGTCGATGGGCTCTCGAGGACCGTGAGTCCGATCATCGCCGCCAGGCACGCCAACCCCGCGCTCGCGCGGACCGGCAGGTCGGGAGGCGCGCCGAGGAGGGACGCAGCGATGACCGCCACGCCCACGGCCACGCCCCCCGCGAGGAAGCCTGGCCTCGACTGGCACGGGTGGGTCGTGGCAGCGGCCAGCCCCGCCGTTCCGCAGACGGCCAGGGCGAGGACGATCCAGGGCGTCAGGATCCCCGTGGCTCCCAGGGCCAGCTGCGCGACCAGGGCGTGGGCGCTCAGGGCGGTCAGGGCCAGCAGCCCGGACAGGGTCACCAGCAGGGAACCGACCCAGACCGTGCGCAGGGACGAGGGGAGGAGCAGGCGGCCCGCGCTCAGCCCGATCATGAAAGCGAGGACCATGCAGGCGATGCCCTGGACGACGGCGCCCGCGAAGGCGAGCAGGAGGGGAGGGACGGCGAGCAGCCAGGCGGTGGCCACGGCCGCGGTCAGCAGGGAGTCGAGGCCTCCCCCGTCCGGTTCGTCGTCGCTCCCACTGGCGGGTCCGAACAGACACGCCGCCGCCGCTGCCGTCACGAGCCAGACGGGGATCCCGGAGGCGAGCGCGACGAGGCCGACGAGCGCCGCCAGGACCGACGCCATCGCGGCCGCCGCCCCCCCCAGATCCCGGGACGGTCCTGCCGGGTGCCGGGGCAGGGCCCACAGCGCGGGGAGCAGCAGGGCTCCCCAGAGGATGGCGAGGAGGAGCTCGGCCAGCGGACCTCCCAGGGGAAGCCGTCCGACGAGGCCGCCGCCGAGCGTCAGGAGAATGGGCGACGCCGCCGCCACGGTCCCGGCCAGGGCGCGGTAGCGCCGGTGTCCGAGGAGGCGCGGGCGCGGCAGGCTCGCGGACAGCGCTCCTGCCGCGGCCAGGGAGACCAGCAGCATCCGCGTGGCCGCTTCGGGCGCTCCCACAACGCGCACCATCGCAAACCAGAGGCCGAGCGCGAGGAGCGTCAGCCCCGCGCCGGTGGCAGGCTTGACCCAGGGGGGGGCGGGGGAACGCCGGGGAACCTCTGGTCGGATCGAGTCGATGTTTTTCACCCGTTTCGGACCCTCTACAAGTGCCCGAGATCAGTGGACATGGTAGCCCGAGACGGGGGAAAAGCCACTTGACAACGGATCGGGCGCTGATAGACCATCGGAGTCGTAAGAGCGTGCGCGTAGGTGCGCGAGTGGATGTTGGTTGGGCTAGGACTGGCCTCTGAAAAGCCCACTGCACGCTGAGTCTGATTGCTGCAGACGGAAGCTGCTCTAGGGAGGTCGATAGTGGTCTCGTTTTTCTCCAAGAGCAAGGGAGCCATCGGCCTGGACATAGGCTCCAGCTTCATCAAGGCTCTCGAACTCCAGCCCAAGGGCAGCAGCCATTCGCTGGTGAATTTCGGGATGACGAAGCTGCCCCCTGAAGCCATCGTCGATGGCGCTCTGATGAACTCCAACATCATCGTCGAGGCGATCCGCGACCTGGTCCGCAAGAATCACATCCGCACCAAGGACGTCGTGACCTCGGTCTCCGGGCACTCTGTCATCGTCAAGAAGATCAACCTGCCGGTGATGACCATGGAGGAACTCGAGGAGTCCATCCACTGGGAAGCCGAGCAGTACATCCCGTTCGACATCAACGACGTCAACATCGACGTACAGATCCTGGGTGAACCCGCCGAGAACGCCAACCAGATGGAGGTGGTCCTCGTCGCGGCCAAGAAGGACATGATCAACGACTACGTCGCGATCATCCAGGAGGCCGGGTTGAACCCGGTGGTCATCGACGTGGATTCGTTCGCCATCGAGAACATGTTCGAGGTGAACTACGAGCTGTCCCCCGAGGAGACGGTGGTGCTGGTCAACATAGGAGCCAGCATCATCAACATCAACGTCCTCAAGGGCGGCATCACCGCGTTCACCCGAGACATCACCCTCGGCGGGAACCAGTACACCGAGGAGATCCAGAAGCAGCTCAGCGTGAGCTACGAAGAGGCCGAGGCGCTCAAGGTGGGCGGCGGGATCGTCCGCGACGCCCAGGCCGTCGTTCCCGAAGAGGTCGAGGGGATCATCCAGTCGGTCAGCGACAACGTGGCCACGGAGATCCAGCGCTCCCTCGACTTCTATGCAGCGACCTCCACCGAGGACACGATCAAACGGATCTTCCTCAGCGGTGGTTCGGCTCGCGTGCCCGGCCTGACGCGCACGATTCGCGACAAGACAGGGGTCGATGTGGAGGTAGTGAACGCTTTCAGGAAGGTCGAGATCAACGAACGCCAGTTCGACATCGCCTTCCTGAACGAGGTTGCGCCCATGGCAGCGGTAGCTGTCGGCCTGGCGCTGCGGAGGGCTGGCGACCGATGATCAAGATCAACCTCCTCCCCGTCCGCGCCACGAGGAAGAAGGAGGCGACCCAGCGGCACCTCATCCTCTTCGGCATCGGGCTGGTGCTGGTGCTGTTGGTGTGCGTGGCCATGTACGCGACCAAGAAAAAAGAGGTATCGAAGCTCCAGCGGGACAACCAGGATCTCGTCGACGAGATCGACAACCTCAAGCTCATCATTCCCGAAGTCGAGGAGCTGGAGAAGACCAAGGTCGCCCTGGAGAAGAAGAAGGAGATCATCGGTCAGCTGCGCGCGTCCAAGATGGGCCCCGTCCACATGCTCGACGAGATCGCCATCCGCATCCCGGAGAAGCTGTGGCTGGGCTCGCTGGCACAGAGCGGGCAGCGGGTGGGCTTGACGGGCACTGCCATCAACAACGAGGTGATCGCGACCTTCATGTCGAATCTCGAGCAGTCGCCCTACTTCCAGGACGTCTTCTTGGTGCGCATCACGGTGGCCAAGGGTGGCGAGAAGCTCAAGCAGTTCGAGATCACGGCCACGACACGGACACCGGCAGGGTAGCGGGAGGCGCGCGCAGACATGGGCGACATCGTTGAGCGTATCGCAAAACTGCCAGACTACCAGAAGGTGTTGATCGGGCTGCTGGTCTACCTCCTGCTGTTCATGGCATTCCACATGCTGGTCAACAAGCGTCTCAAGGGACAGATCGAGGACGCGCACCGGCGGACCGGCGAGTTGATCGAGGAGCGGGACACGACCCGCCGCATCGCAGAGAACAAGGACCAGTTCCAGCGGGACGTCGAGAAGCTCAACGAGGAGCTCAGCCGGGCCCTCAAGGAGTTGCCGAACGAGCGCGAGATCCCCGGTCTGTTGCGGAACATCTCCCACCTCGGTCGCAAGAACGGCCTGGAGTTCGCGCTGTTCCAGCCGCTGCCGGAGGTGAGGCGCGACTTCTACGCCGAGGTACCCGTGGAGATCATTGTCTCGGGCACCTATCACGAGGTTGCGCTGTTCTTCGATCGCGTGGGCAAGCTGCCCCGTATCGTGAACATCCGCAACGTGAAGATGTCCGCCCCCCAGGAGCGGAGTGGCCGGATCGTGCTGACCACCACCGGCGAGGCTGTCACCTATCGGTTCCTGGAAGGCGAGGGGAGCTGAGTGGTGTGCGAGGAACGTAGACGGATGATTGTCGAATCCAACGGCGGGGGAAGGGTAGGCCGAGCCATGGCGCGGCTTCTGTATCTGTTCGCCGCCATGGGCGTGCTCGCGTTCCTGCCGGCTTGTGGCGGCGGGGGAGGTCCACAGCCCGCCGAGGGGGAACACGCCGAGGGCGAGAAGTCCAAGGGCAAGGGCAAGGGCAAGGGCAAGGGCAAGGGCAAGGGCAAAGGCAAGGGCAAGGGCCAGGCCGCCGCGAGTGTGCCCGTGTTCGAGTCGGGGTCCGAGTACAGCTACAACCCCATCGGCAAGCGCGATCCCTTCCGGTCCTTCACCTCCATCGAGGTGGTGCGTCCGGACCGTATCGTGGCGAGCGAGCTGCAGAACTGGGAGCTGGATCAGCTCCGTCTGGTCGCCATCCTCTGGGGTGTCGACGAACCTGTCGCGATGGTGGAGGACCCCAAGGGCAAGGGGCACATCATCGCCCACGGTGACCTCATCGGGAAGAAGTGGGGGCGGGTCACCCAGATCAAGAGCGACGAGGTGGTCGTCACCGAGGAGTTCAGGGATCCCATCGAGAATCGACCGATCACGAACGAGTACTCGATGAAGCTTCCGGAGCCCTACGAGGAGAGCGACTAACCATGGGTACGAGAATGTGGCTCAGCAGGATCATCAGGAGTAGAACGATGCGAACATCCTGTGGTGTGACCGCTCTGACGAGGCTGTCGGGTCTCTGCGCAGTCCTGTCCCTGTTCCTCGCCCCGCCGGCGTGGGGCGCGGCCGGCTCTGGGGGAGGTGACGACAACCAGCAGATCACCGACATCTCCTGGAGTCGCAGCGCGGAGCAGATCCAGGTCGTGGTGGCGACCACGGGCCGCCCCAACCACAGCCACTACAGCCGCACGAATCCGCCCCAGGTGGTGGTGGATCTGGCGAACATGGAGCCCGGCGCCATGGACGCTGTGATCCCCGTGAACCGTGGCGCGATCCGGGAGATCCGCAGCGAGCGGCTCGAGAAGGACGGACTGGTCAGCACCCGGCTCGTCGTCGCCCTCGACGACACGCGCGAGTACTCCACGATCGTCCAGGGCAACGACCTGTTGCTGCAGATCGATGGGATGGAGGCCGGTGGCGACGCGGTGGCCGACGCCATCGAGGAGATCGAGTCCGAGGAGGACACCAGCAAAAAGAAGCACGACACGCAGGCGGGCGAGGAAGAGGAGCCCGGAGACGGGACCCGGGAGATCATCGACGGTGATCTGTCTTCGGTCCACGGAGATCACAACTACCGTGGTGGTGGTGTCCGGATCATCGGCGTGGACTTCCAGAACTACGCGGACACGTCCGCGCTGGTGATCACCACCGATTCTCCCATGGAGTACAAGGCGCACTGGGCCACCCAGCGTCAGTACGTGCTCGACATCCCGCATTCGGTGCTCGGCACCGGCCTCGAGCGCAGCCTCGACACCTCCAAGTTCCCCAGCGCCATCGACATCATCCACTGCTACCAGAGCCGCAGCGACCGTGGCACCACCAAGGTCGTCGTGCGGATGCGCGAGCACGTGGAGCCCAGGCCCACCCAGGAGGGCAACGTCCTGACGCTGCAGTTCGAGATCCCGCCGTCGGTGGCGGCGTCCCGGTCCGAGCAGTTCGCCGTGTACCAGGCCTTCGAGGCCTCTGACGCCGATGAGGTCACGGACCAGGAGAACAGCATCGTCGGTGCCTTCTCCCGCGAGCAGATGATCACCTCCCAGGGCGAGTCCCTGGACCCATCCAAGAAGTACGGTTCGCCGGGTTCGTCCGGGCTGATCCTCGAAGGACAGTGGGATCTCAGAGCCCTCACCGGCGGGAAGGCCCCGCGGCTGATCAACCTGGACCTGGTCCAGGCCGACATCCACAACGTCTTCCGGCTGATCTCCAGCGTCAGCGGTCTCAACATCGTGTCCAGCGACACGGTGGCCGGCAAGGTCACGGTCCGCATGGACCGCGTGCCCTGGGACAAGGCGCTGGCCTCCATCCTCCAGGCCAAGGGGCTCGGTGGCATCCTGTACGGCAACATCCTCCGCATCGCTCCCCTCGAGGTCATCCGCGCCGAGCGCGAGCAGGCGCTGGCGGCCGAGAAGGCCAGCATCGAGCTGGAAGACCTCAACATCCTGACCATCCCGGTCAACTTCAGCGAAGCCGCCGAATTGTCGAGCCACGTGGCACCGGTACTGAGCTCCCGCGGCACGGTCACCGTGGACAGCCGGACGAACACGCTGGTCATCCAGGACATCGAGGAGGGGCTACGTCAGGCGCGCCTGCTGGTCATGGCCCTGGACACGCAGACCCCCCAGGTCCTCATCGACGCTCGTATCGTCGAGGTCAGCGACAACTGGTCCCGCAGTTCGGGTGTCCAGTGGGGCGGCAACCTCAACTTCAGTCCCGCCACGGGCATGCCCACGGGGCTGTTCTTCCCCAACAACATCGGCGTCAGCGGCGGTAAGTCCGCGCCGATCATGAAGGCGGACGGTTCGCAGGCCAAGGAGGGGTTGAGTCAGTTCACGACCGAGCCCAACTGGGTGGTGGACTTGCCGGGTACGTCCGACACGGGCTCCCTCGGCCTGGCCCTCGGCAGTCTGACCGGGGTGGCCAATCTGGACATGCGCCTGTCGGCCATGGAGTCCGCCGGCGAGGGCCGCGTGGTCTCCAGTCCGCGCGTGCAAGTGGTCACCAACGAACAGGCCTTCATCAAGCAGGGCACGAACATCCCCTACGAGACCGCGTCGCTGCGCGGTACCGAGGTGCAGTTCATCCAGGCCACGCTGGAGCTCAGGGTCCAGCCCTCCATCACCTCGGACGGGACGGTCTTCCTGGAGGTGATGGTCACGAAGAACCGGCCGGACTTCGGGAACACCGTCGGTTCCTACCCCAGCATCGAGATCAAGGAAGCGGAGACCACGGTCATGGTGCCCAACGGGGACACGACCGTGATCGGCGGGGTGTACAGCCTCGACCAGAGCGAGGACAGCTCCTACATCCCCGGCATCGGCAAGGTGCCGGTCCTCGGCGCGCTGTTCAAGAACAAGTCCAGGCGCAAGGACCGCACGGAGATGCTGGTCTTCATCACCCCCACGATCCTCACCTCGACCATGCCCTCGCGGGGAACCGGCAACTGACGTTCGTCAGTCATTGCTCGTGAACTCGATGAGTACAACGCCGCAGGGGCGGACCGTCCCGTGCGCCGCGGGGCTACGCGGATACGACATCCACGTCACGGCCGGCGGTCTCGACGGTCTCGGGGCCCTCGCCCGCGAGTTCAAGGGCATCCCGTCTGCCGTGGTCACCGACGCGAACGTGGAGGGGCTCTACGGTCCTGAGGTCTCCCGGATACTCGACCGGGAATCCGTGCCGCACACCCGCCTGGTCGTTCCACCCGGTGAGGAGACCAAGTCCTACACCCGGCTCGTGGGATTGCTCGACGATCTCATCGCCGCGGGGGTGTCGCGGGACGGGATGGTCCTGGCCCTCGGCGGAGGTGTCGTCGGCGACCTGGCGGGGCTCGCGGCGTCGCTGCTGCGGCGCGGTGTGGCCTGCGTGCAGGTGCCGACCACGCTGATCGCGCAGGTGGATGCGGCCATCGGCGGGAAGACCGCGGTCAACACCGAGCACGGCAAGAACCTCGTGGGCACGTTCCATCAACCCACGGCCGTGTTCGCGTCGGCCCGGTGCCTGGAGACACTCCCCCTCGACGAGCTGCGCTCGGGCATGGCGGAGGTGGTCAAGTACGCGCTCCTGGACGGCCCCGAGCTCCTCGACGAGGTCGAACAGAGCGTCGAGGCGGTCCTGGCCCGCGATTTTGATGCCCTGGCCTCTCTGGTCCATCGAGGGGCTCGCATCAAGGCCCGGATCGTCGAGGAGGACGAACGCGAGGGGGGCCATCGCCGCTGGTTGAACCTCGGTCACACCGTGGGGCACGCCGTGGAGCGCGCCTGCGGGTACGGAGCGATGCGGCACGGCGAGGCCGTGTCCATCGGGTTGGTGGCCGCCTGCGAGCTGTCCCTCGCCCGGGGATGGATGGACGCCGGCGATGTGGGACGAACGCGAGGGGTCCTCGCGGCGCTGGGATTGCCCGTGAGCTCGCCTCCCGTCGACAGGGAGCGTACGTGGGCAGCGCTGCGGCAGGACAAGAAGAGCAAGTCCGACGGGCTCCGCTGGGTCTTCCTGCGGGGCGTCGGCCAGCCCTTCGTCCACCGGGAGTCCCTGGACGGATCCGAGGAGCTGCTGGAGCACCTCGGCCGGTGTGGGGTGCTCCATTGGTCTTGAAATACACGATTGAAGTGACGTAGAGTGAAATACGTACTTTTGGGGTACAATGCGCTCGAAGTTGCGGCCCACGGAGGTGACCATGCCCTGGCTGATGCGATTGATGCTGTTGTTGACCGGCGGGGCGCTCGCCCTCTCGACCGCTTGCATGGCCCCCGTCAACGCGCCTTTCGGCGCCGAGATCGGGGAACTGGAGGACGTGAAGCTCGGCTGGGACGCCGAATACGCGGGGAATCCCAACATATGGGCGCTGTTCCGCGTGGACTTCCAGGTCTACGACGAGGACGACGCCGTCCCGTACAACAACGTCGTGCTCGAGGTGTTCTCCGGCTACGAGTACGTCTACGTTCTTCCCACCGGCGTCATCAACGTGGCCAACTGCCCCCAGGGTGAGGGGCAGTGGGACACCTACTGCAGCGACCCGAACCAGACCTGGGGTGAGCTCACGGGCGACTTCAACAGCGCTCTTACGCCCACGTTCTACCGTGGGTACACCGATTCCCGCGGCGTGGAGAGCGTCTGGATCTGGATCGAGGACATGCCCATCATCGGCGAAGACGACAACGTCAGCGTCGGCGAGGTCTCCATCAGCGCCAGCATCGGCGTGGACTCGACGGCGTTCTCGATCACATCGAACTGATCCTCCTGCGTCGCCCGACTGCACCTCACTCCTCACCAACCCCCCCCACACGTCGTAGTCCGAACGAGGTATGATGTCTCGGTACGTGCGCGCGGGTGCGCGCGCGGCTGTTGAACACGACCGTAACCTTGGTCCCCCGCTGACGAGACGACCCGATGGTCAGGCAGCCCGAGGGCGGGGAAACCGGGTGGAGAGCCACCAGTGGCCACGAAGAAGGAAAAGGCGATCAAGGCGGCCAATCGTTTCCTGCAGCGCGGCCAGGTCGACAAGGCGATCCACCAGTACGAGCGGCTCGTATCCGAGCACGACCGCGATCCCCGCCTGCGTCACAAGTACGGTGAGCTGCTGGCCCGCAAGAACCGGGTGAACGAGGCACTCGAGGAGTTTCGCTGGGTGGCGAACTTCTACGAGCAGGGCGGCTTCTACACCAAGGCTCTGGCCGTGTACAAGCAGATGCTCGACCTGGACGCCGAGCGGATCGACGTCCACCTCCACCTGGGGGAGATCTACCTGTCCCAGGGCAAGACCTCGGACGCGGGCAAGCACTTCGCGTCGGTGGCCACCAAAGTGGAGAAGGAGGGGTCCCTCTCCGAGAAGGTCGCGGTCTACGAGCGGCTGATCCGTATCAACCCCGAAGATCTCGACTCGCTGATGCGGCTGGTCGCGCTGTACGTGGACGGCGCGAACACAGGCAAGGCCATCGAGACGCTGGAGACCCTCGCGGACACCATGAGGGCGGCGGGCGACGCGGAGCAGCTGCTGTCCATCCTGGACCGCCTGTGCGGGATCACGGACGAGAACACCGCGTACAAGCTCGAGATGGCCGCGATCCACATGGATCGCAGCGAGGCCCGCAGGGCCGTGTCCAAGCTCCAGGACTGCTTCAGGATCGATCCCCAGGACATCCAGACGCTGACGCTGCTGGGCAAGGCCTTCCGCGAACTCGACCAGACGGACAAGGCGTTGCAGGTGTACACCGAGCTCGCCCGGATCCACGGAGCGCGCGGCGATCTGACGGCCCAGGGGGAGGTGGAGAGCATTCTGCGGGAGATGGTCGCCACGGTCTCCGGCAGCGACCCGAACGCGGCGTTCAACGCGTCGCCGATGGACGATATCGAGCTGGCCCAGCTCATCCCGGACGAGGCGCTGCGCTACGTGGTGCGTGGGGAGACCTACCTCAAGTACAACCTGGTGAAGCGGGCCGAGGAGGCCGCGTCCACCAGCGCGAAGCGGTGGCCGAATCTGTTCGCCGTGCTGCGGCTGCAGGCCAGCCTCAAGGAGAAGACGGGCGAGCACGAGGCCGCGTCGGCTGCGATGCTGCAGGCCTACGGCGTCGCCATGGACTCGCGCGACCTGCTCGTGGCGAGGGCGTGCCTCGCCGAGACCACGCGTCTGCAGCCCAACGATCCCAGCATGCACGATCGGCTCACGGCGTTCGACGACGCCATGGGGGACGATCTCAGGGAGCTCCAGGCGGCCCGGGATGGCTCGAGCGAGGCATCGGTCCCCATGGAGGAGATGGACAGCCTCTACGGTGGTGGGGGCAGGACCCATCTGCGAGACGAGATCGACGTGGAGATCGACGAGGTGTTCACCCGGCCCGGGTCCACGGAGGGCACGCCCACTGGCGACGATCTGCAGGCCCTGGACGAGAACAGCCTCGAGTTCCTGTCCTACGAGAACTATCTGGCCGAGGTCGCCTCGGGCACCCTCGACGCTTCCCTGGACGGGGAGCCCCCGGAGGGCGATCGAGAGATCGAGATCGAGGAGCCCTCGACCGGCGAACGCGAAGGGAACGAGCGGTCCGAGGAGAGCCTCGTCGGCGAGGAGAACACCGAGGACTTCGAATCCCTGCTCGCCGAGATGGCCTCGGCCATCGAACACGAGCTGGACGAGGACGACGAGCCCACGGAGGGCAGCACCGACGATCCTGCGACCGGTGGGAATCCTGCGCCCGCGAGCACGCTGGAGCTCATCCAGGGATACCTGGAGGTGGGCCTGTTCGACGAGGCCCTGCGCGAGTGTGGCAAGGCCCTCGACGCGAAGACGGACCCCGCCCAGACCCTCCTGTACATGGGCCGCTGCCACCGCGAGATGGGGGACTTCGACGAGGCCGTCGATCGGCTCAAGCAAGGTGCCGTGGAGGCTGCGAACGACCCCGCCCTCGCCCTGGAGATCCATCTGGAGCTGGGGATCGTCTACCAGGACAAGGGGGAGGGATGGATGGCCTACGAGGTGCTGGGCGAGGTCGCCCAGCGCGATCCGTCCTTCCGCACCGAGGATGTGACGGCCCGCCTGGAGGCGATCGCATCCCAGCTGGGCGTCGGTGAAGGTTGAGACCCGACGGCGCGTCGAACGCTACCGGGCGGACCGCTTGCAAAACAGGAGACCACTGCTAGAATCCGGCTGCGCTCGCTGGAGTGAACGCGCGGGCATAGCTCAGTTGGTAGAGCACAAGCTTCCCAAGCTTGGGGTCGCGGGTTCGAATCCCGTTGCCCGCTCCAGCCATCCACGAAACCCCGGCCCTCCGCGAGGATGGCCGGGGTTTTTCCTGGCGGATGGGCGCCGATGAAGCGCACCACCCGAAGACGCCTGATCCGTCTGGCCGTGGTCGCCGGTCTGCTGATCGCCGTCGGGCTCGGTGGCCTGGCGCTGCTACGCAGCGCGTTCTTCGCCGACCAGATACGGCGCGTCCTCATCGCGCGGGGATCGGAGGCTCTGGGCGAGGACCTCCACGTGCAGAACCTGGAGTTGAACCTGTGGCCCCTCGGGCTCGAGGTCACCGGGGTCAAGGCTCATTCGCGCGATCCGCTGCGCCCGGGCCAGGAGATCCTCGACGTGGAGCGCATCGCGCTCGAGGGGATACGGTTCCGCAGGGCGGGCCGGATCGAGGTGAGCCGACTGGTGGTGTCCCGGCCGAGGGTGCGCCTGCGCGTGGGCAACGGCGAGCTGCGCGACTTCCCCGGTCTGCGCAAGACCGGGGGCGCGGGGGGCCAGGGATCTTCGAAGCTGGAACTCTTCCTCGCCGAGCTCGCCCTCGAGGACGGGGCGGTCTCGGTGATCGTGGACAAACCCGACATCACCGTCACCGTGGAGGGGCTGGACACCACGCTGACCAACAGCGACGACGACGCAGCCGAGGCGAGCTTCCACGTGAGCGACGTCCGGCTCCGGATCGGTGAGGTGGAGGAGAGCATCGTCCTGGAGTCGGGGCAGCTCCACCGTCGTGGCGACCGGTTCGCCATGGACGGCTATCGCCTCATCTCCGCGTCGGGCGGCCTCTCGCTGTCCGGAGAGCTCTTCCTGTCGCCCAAGGACGACAAGGGAGCGATCGTCGGCACGGTGGGGTACGACATCGACGCCGTGGCCGACCTGGATCTGGAGAAGTTCTCCGCTGGGAATCCCTCCCTGCCCTCGATGACGGGCCTCGTGGATCTGCACGCCCGCGCACGCGGCGTCGATGCCGACGTCCAGGTGGACGGCCTGCTGGAGATGAACGACGGCCGCTTCGCCCGCCACGTCATCGGCGACGCCGAAGCACGCGTCACCTACGCGGACGGGGGCGTGACCCTCGATCGGCTCTGGGTGGGCACGGCCAGCGGCGAGGTCACGGGGACCGGGCACCTGAGGTTGGGGGAGGAGCCCCGCGCCATCGCAGATCTCCATCTCCACGATCTCCAGCTCGCCGAGGTGTTCGAGAACAACACCCTGCCCGACGCCTGGGTCATGCTGACCGTCAGCGGCACGGCGCAGCTCACGGGCGCGTTCTCCGATGGTATGCAGCTGGGCTTCGACGTGGACCTGCCCTGCCGGGATCTCCGCGTGTTCGACTCGAGCTTCCACGACCGCCCGTTCAACAAGCAGATGCTGTACCTCGACGAGGGGCGGATCCTCGGTCACGTGGAGATCCTGCCGGACCGCACCCTGTTGCAGGACATGAAGATCCTGACCGCCCACTCCGACCTCGACGCTGAGATGGAGTTCATCTACCACAAGCCGGTGATCCTCGACCTGCGGCTCGACGGCGCCCTCTCCCTGGACGATCTGGGCGCGGTGGGCAACCTCCCGTTCGCGGGCGCGGGACCGACCACGGCCCGCATCTATGGCCTGTCCAAGGACCTGCAGATCGACGCCCACACCCGGCTCGCGGACTTCGGGATGTGGCAGTACGCCCTCGGAGAGGTGGACGCGGACGTGTACTGGCACGCCCGGGACGACCTGATCTTCGAGGATCTGGTGGCCGTGCTGGGAGAGACCACGTACGAGGGGGCAGGCCGCGTGATGTTCGGAAACCCCATCCGCATCGACGGCGCGCTGGACATCGACGGCGGGCGGATCGAGGACGTGGTGGGGATCTTCAGCGATCGGCTCGACCTCACGGGACAGTTCGACGGCGGGATACGCGTCCAGGGACCCGTCCGGGAGCTCACGGGCGACGCCTGGGCCCGCGGACGCCGGATCAACGCTCTGGGCGAGGAGTTCTCGTCCATCCAGGTCACGGCCACGGCCAGCGAGGGGCGCTTCACGTTCAGCGACGCCTGGTTCCGCAAGGGCAGGGGAGGGATCTACGGCCGGGGCTACATCGACACCCACGGCCCCGTGGATCTGGAGGTGTTCAGCTACGGGATGGATCTCCAGCAGGTGGATCACCTCGCCGACTCCCCGCTCACGGCCGCGCTCGCCCTCGACGTGCATCTTTGGGGGACCCTGCGTGAGCCCCTGCTGCACGGCCACGGCCACCTGTCGGATACCCAGTACGCCCGCGCCGGGCTGGGCGACTCGCTCGTCGACGTCACCCTCCGCGAGGGCAAGCTGCGGGTGAACGGTACGCTCCTGGGCCATCCCTCCAACCGCCTCACCGGGGAGCTCGCGCTGACAGGACTGGGGGAGTACGACTTCGGCCTGGTCTTGCACGCGCTGCCGCTGCACCTGCTGCTCCCCGCCCGGTCCCTGGCTCGCTCACCCATCGAGCTGCTCGCCGACGGTGAGGTGACGGGACGCGGCCAGCTGAAGGGGGATCCCGAGCATCACATCGACGTGACCATCTCGCGCCTGGGGCTCGAGCGCGGCCAGGATCGCCTGGCTGCGGCGTCCCCCATCCGGATGACCTACCACGACGATCGACTCACCCTGGAGGAGGTGCGCTTCGAGGGGCCGCGCAGCGACGTGACCGTCGCCGGTGGATTGGGCCCGGGGGGCGAGCTGGAGCTGGCAGCGGGGGGCGAGCTCGATCTGGCGCTCGTCGATATCTTCGTGCCGACGCTCAAGCGGTGCGAGGCGGAGCGTACCCGCATCGAGCTGAACATGACGGGCGCGTGGCCCGCCGAGGTGGACGCGGCCCTGGCCATCGACGGCGCCAGCGTCCGCATCGACGCCTTCCCGCACCCCGTGGACGTGGACCGGGGGCGATTCTCACTGCGCGACGGGCGGATCGTGGTCGAGGCCTTCGAGGGGCGCCTCGGCGGGGGGCGCATCGAGGGCTTCGAGGGGAGCTCCATCGAGCTGGTCGATCTGCGTCCGCGGACGTACGACGTCCACGCGACCTGCGTGGACTGCACCGTGCGCTACCCCAGCATGCTCCCCTGGACCCGCGCCACCGCCGATCTGCAGCTCACGGGTACCGCGCCGATGGTGACCCTGCAGGGCGACATCGCCGTGGAGGACATGACCTACCGCGAGGACTTCAACTGGCAGTCCTCCATCCTCACCACCACGAGCCGGCGGTCGCGCCAGACCGGCGCCAACGGCGACGGCAAGACCGTGGTGGGGCTGGATCTGAGGGTCCACTCGGACGGCGGCTTCGGCATCTCCAACAACCTCGGCCAAGCGCGGGCGAGCGGCGAGCTGCGGGTCATGGGGGACACGCGGGAGGTGGGCCTCGACGGGGAGATGACCACCACCGGGGGGCGGGTCTGGTTCCGCGGCCACGACTTCGACCTCACCAGCGGCACGTTCGGTTTCCCGGATCCCAAGTCCCTCGATCCCCACTTCCACCTGGAACTCGACACGGACGTCTCCACCCGCGAGCAGCGGTACTCCATCCACTACGACATCGACGGCAGCCTGTCCGACGTGGGGGGGATGCAGATCGCGGGACGGAGCGATCCCCAGCTCTCCGAGGCCGACATCAACGCGCTGCTGCTCTTCGGAGTCACCACGGACGAGCTGCAGGGCCTCGGGAGCAGCTCGGACATGATGGCGCTGGCCCTGCAGGGCAGCAACATCGTGTTCGGATACCTGATGGAGCAGGTGCGCGAGGCCGGCGGGGGCTACGATCAGAGTTCGGCGCTGCCGGATCGCGTGGAGCTGGTGCCGGACTACTCGTCGTCGTCGGCGGTCTCCGACTTCCGGCTCGTGGTGGGCAAGGAACTCGTCCGCAACCGCCTCAGCGGTGAGTTCTACTGGAACTTCAGGGAGGACTTCGGGTTCGCCCTGGACTGGAGGGTGGGGCGCAACCTCTACCTGGTCCCGTCGTGGTTCCGCACGTCGGAGAGCAGCCTGGGCGCCGTGGCCCCCCTGTGGGACCTCGGCGATGCTTCGCTGGACATGAGATGGGTGATCGAGGGCGACTGAACCCACTGGCGCTGGTCCTGGCGGTCGTCCTCACGGGCGGTGCGCAGGCGGGCCCGACCACGTACACGGATTTCCTCGTGGAGGAGATCCTGTTCGACGCGCCCGAGACGGTGGACGTGGACGACCTGCGCTACCTGCTGGAGCTCCAGCGGGGCGAGGAGTACTGCCCCGCCGACGTCCGGCGTTCCATCGAGCTGCTGTACGGCGTGGGTATGTTCAAGGAGGTGTACACGACCGTGCAGCTGGACGGGACGCGGCTCATCGTCACGTTCCACCTCGTGCCCAGCCCCACGCTGCGCGACGTGACCTTCGTCGGGCTCCCGGCGTCCATCTCGCGGGTCCGGGCCCGCGAGTCGCTGGCTGTTCGCTCCGGGGACGCGTTCTTCCCCGGCGACCACCTGGACATGGCGCTGCAGCTGGAGACCCTGCTCGCGGACGAGGGGTACATGAACGCCCGGGTGAAGGCGGAGGTGGTGGACCGCAGCGAGGAGAAGGTCGCGGTGCGCCTGAGGGTCGACCCCGACGAGGCATTCACCGTGAGCTCGGTGGAGTTCAACCCCGGCGCCGGACTCCCCACGGACCAGCTGCGGCGCGCCACGCGAGCGGCCACGCAGGAGAATCGACGGTTCCGCACCAAGCACGTGGATGCGGGCCGGGAGCGCCTGGAGCGGCTGTATCGCAAGCGGCTGGGGTATCTGGAAGCCCGCGTGCTCCCACCGCTGGTGGAGGTGGACCGCGAGGCCAGGGCGGTGCAGGTCATCTACAACGTGGTCCCCGGTCAGGTGGTGGCCGTGGAGTTCACCGAGATCCCCGATCCCGACGCGCCCCAGCGCCGTCGGCGGGTGAGCGTGGCCCGCGCCGATCGCCTCCGGCGGGTGATCGGGCTGGACCGGGAGTACAACATCTCCACCGGGTACATGCAGGACGCCACCGATCGGGTCGAGGCGTTCTACCGCGACCGCGGCCACTTCGAGGTGGAGGTCTCCAGCCGGCTGGAGGAGGACGACGACGTCAAGCGCCTCAGATTCGATGTCGTGCCGGGGCGTCGCGCCGTGCTCGTGTCGGCGCGCGACGTGCGGATCGAGGGCAACGACGTGATCCGGGACGTGGAGATCCGGCAGCTCGCCAAGGGCCGGCTGCGGGCCCCCTTCCGCCGACCGGGGGTCACCGACGAGGCCCTGGGCGGGCTGCTGCAGGACGTGGCCAACCTCTACGAGTCCAAGGGCTATCTCGGCGCCGAGCCGACCCTGTACGAGCTCCAGCGGGAGTCGCGAGGGACCTTGCCCATGCGCGCGGTGATCTCACTGCGCGTGATCGAGGGCGTGCAGACGCGGGTCCGCGACGTGGAGATCCGGGGCAACGAGCGCATCGCCACCGAGGAGATCCGGGTCCTCGCTCAGCCCCTGCTGACCCAGCCCGTGCGCCGGGCCGAGGTGGACCGCACCCTGACGAGGCTGCGGGACCTCTACGCCAGCCGGGGTTATGCGGACGTGCAGACGTCTTCGCTGGAGGATCTGTCGGAGGACGGCACGGAGGCGACCCTGATCTGGGAGGTGGCGGAGGGGCCGCGCATCCAGTTCGGCAAGGTGGTGGTGCGGGGGAATCGGCACACCCGCACCTGGTTGATCCGCAACGAGCTGAGCATGAGACCGGGCCGGGTGTGGAACGCGCGCGAGGTCGCTGCGTCGAGGCAGCGGTTGATGGACACGGGGTTGTTCTCCCAGGTCCGCGTGCGACCGCTGAACACGACGGAGCGGGTCCGCGACGTGCTCGTGGAGGTGACCGAGCGCAAGCGCTGGCGCCTCATGCTGGGACCCGGGATCAGCACCGCCGAGGGGATCCGGATGGTCGCCGAGGGGCACCTGGCCAACATCGGCGGCGTGGGGCACCGCTGGACCACCTACCTCCACTTCGGCATCGACTCGGAGAGCCTGCGCCTGTTCGGCCCGGCCACGGGTATCACCCCGTTCAGCGACCTCGAGGCCGAGTGGAAGATCGTCACCGGCTACGAGTTCGCCCACATCCCCCGCCTCCCCATGCGGATCAACGTCCGCGTGCTCCTCAACGAGCGCGTGCTCCAGCCGACCTACGTGGTCCAGAAGTACGGCGTCGGCGTCGGGGCCACCCTGCGCCTGCCCCTGCCCTCGGACGCGCGCCACGAGCTGCGCGCCTCGTGGGGATTCGACGTGATCTGGCGGTACCCGGAGTACGTGGACCCCGCCGCCGTGCTGTGCGACGCGGATCTGGCGGACCCCGACTTCAGCAACCGCTTCATGGGGCTCGTCGGGGCGTCGCAGGCGCCCCAGAGCCTGCGGCGGCTGGGCATGCTCTGGCTCGGCCTGCAGCTCGACCTGCGCGACGACACCTTCAATCCCACCAGCGGCCTGTACCTCACCGCCGATCTCGAGGCGACGGATCCCTCGGCGCTGAGCGAGGAGAAGTTCGGGCGCTTCCGACAGCGGATCAGCTTCTATCTGCCGCTGATGAAGTGGATGGGCAACGCCGCGCCGGGCTGGCCGTTCTACCTCGTCTCCGGGTTCGAGTGGGGGATCGGCTGGCTGGGCCAGGACACCGCCATGTTGCCCGTGGAGTGGCGGTTCCGCCTCGGTGGGGCGTCCTCGCTGCGCGGGTACCAGCTCGAGACCCTGGGCCCCACCGTCGAGCGCAACCGCATGCTGTCCGACCTCGGATTCACCGAGAGCACCATCCGCGTGCCCGTGGGCGGGGACGTGTTCTACAGCTTCGCCATCGAGGAGCACTTCCCCCTCAACCGCAAGCGGACCGTCGAGTTCATCCTCTTCCAGGACGGCGGCAACGCCTACCTGCGCCTCGGGGACGACTTCCCCGAGCTGGACCGCAGCCTCGACGTGGCCATCCGGGCCTCCGCGGGCGTCGGGCTGCGCATCAGGACGCCCATCGGCCCGCTGCGCCTGGACGTCGGCGCCCAGCTCGGGAGCGAATCGTCCCTGTTCCACCCCGAGCTCGGCCCGTGGTGGAAGGGGATGAACATCCACTTCTCGGTGGGGGCGCTGTAGGGGGATCAGGAGCTGATGCGGAGGTCGGGGGAGGCGCGGTAGAGCAGGCCGAAGCGGAGTCCGCGGTCGCTCGCGATGATCCGGTCCGAACCGAGCCCGCGCATGACCTCGCGCAGGATGGTCAGGCCGGCGACGAGATAGGGGGCCCGGCCGCTCTGCATCCCGACGAGGCCTTCGAGGGTGGGCAGGTCGAGGGTGCCGAGCCAGCGGAGGCTCTCGTCGAGGTCGCTGGCGGTGATGGTCCTCCCATGGATCCGGTCCGCGTCGTAGGGGAAGATCTCGTCTCGCACGGCCAGGAGGGTCGTCGGGGTGCCCCCGACGGCCACGACAGCGGCGTCGACGGGCTCGACGTCGGGGAGGGCGCGGTGCACCGCGGCGCGCAGGGTGTCGAGATCGGCGGGCAGGGGAGGGGAGCTGGACCCCAGCTGCTCCTCGGTGCAGCGCACGGCGCCGAGCCGCACCGACACCGAGGTCTCGAGGCGCTCTCGCTGCCCCAGGGCCACCTCGGTCGAGGCGCCGCCCACGTCCACCAGGACCAGCTGTCGGGGGCCGCCGAACTCGCGGGCCGCGGACAGGAACGTGATGGCCGCCTCGTCCTCGCCCGACAGCACGTCCACGTCGAGCCCGGCGTGGCGCTGGATCAGGCGCAAGAAGGCGTCACGGGCAGGGGCCTCGCGCACGGCGGCCGTGGCGGCGCAGGTCACCCGCGTGGCGTCCATCTCGTCGAAACGGCGCCGGAACATCCGCAGCGCGAGGAGGGTGCGCTCCACCGCGCCCGGGTGGAGCTCTCCGTGGGGGCCACGGTCGCGACCGAGGCCGGTGACCACCGAGTAGTCCTCGAGGACGCGATAGGGGCCCGCGTCCGTGCCGACCAGGACCATCGAGCAGGTGTTGGAGCCGATGTCCACGGCTCCGAGGCGGGAGGGTGTGCCCAGGCCGGGGAAGGGCGGCATCACCAGTCCGGGTTGGTGTAGGAGCCGCGTCCGTCGGTGATGCGGGTGATGTTCCGCCCGTCGGCGGTCATGATGAACAGCTGCTTGCCACCGCCCTCGCGATCCGACGAGAACATGATGTAGCGCCCGTCCGGGGACCAGGTGGGGTCCTCGTCGTCCCCGGGGGACTGGGTCAGGCGCCGCAGGTTGCCGCCGTCGGTGTCGCACACGAAGATGTCGAACCGCCCCTTGTCGCGACCGGCGAAGGCGATCTTCTTGGCGTCGGGGGACCAGGCAGGGGACACGTTGTGGTTGCCGCCGAAGGTGACCTGGGAGACGCCACCGCCCGACCGATTCATCACGAACACCTGCGGCTCGCCGAACCGGCTGGAGGTGAACGCGATGCTCGACCCGTCCGGAGACCAGTCCGGGCTCACGTCGATGCCCCAGTTGCTCGTGAGCCGCGCGGCCCCGCCGCCGGTGGTGCCGTTGATGGAGTAGATCTCGGAGTCGCCGCCCGGGCTCAGGGTGAGCGCGATCCGCGCCCCGTCCGGGCTCCAGTCCGCGCCGGAGTTGATGCCGGGCTGGTTGCTCAGCAGGATCTCCCGCTTGGTGGCGATGTCGAGGACGTACAGATCCGGATTCCCACCCTTGTAGCTGGTGTAGGCCACCTTGGTGCGGCCCGGGTTGATGGCCGGTGAGAGGTTGATGTGACCGTTGCGGGTCAGCGCCGACGCGCGCCCGCTGAAGTCCACCAGGTAGATCTCCTTGTTCCCGGTCAGGTCGGCCACGCAGACCACGTTGCCCGCGAACGGCCCTTTCTCGCCGGTGAACGCCTCGATGACCAGGTCGGCGAGCCTGTGCCCCATCGCCTGGGGATCCGAGATGTCCCCCTCGATGACGTCCCCGAGGATCATGGTGCCGTCGGTCACGTGGTAGACGCGGATCTCCACGGACATGGTCTTGCCGAAGACCTCGTACCCGGCCTTGACCAGGCCGGCGGTGTCGAGGGTCCGCCAGTCGTCCATGTTGAACTCGCCGGTGCGCAGTCCCGACTCCTGCGGATTCTCCAGGAATGCGTCGGCGTCCATCACCCGGAACCAGCCGCTCATCTGCAGATCGCGGCGCATCACGTCGGCCAGGATCGCTCCCACCTCGTGGGTCTTGCCCAGCTCCTTGAGATCGGGGATCGCGAGGGGGAAGTCACCGCCACCGGACACGTCGATGTAGATCTCGGCGCGCGCGGGGGCGCTGAACAGGAGCGAAGCGGCGATCAGCGGCAGCCAGGGGAATCGATTCATCAGAACACCTTATCCGACGCCTTGAAGCGAATGAAGATGCCGCCTTCGGCGTAGCCCATGACCTTGTCGCTGGGCGGCGTGGGCAGCGTGCGCATCTGGCGCACGGCGGTGAGGGTGGCCATGTCGTACTGTCGGTTTCCTGAGTTGTCGACGATCTTCGACTTGAGAATCTTCCCGCTACGATCGATTCGCACGCCGATCACCACCACGAGGTCGGGGTTCTCGTTGGCCACCGAGGGGATCACGTGCCACTTGGACATGATCCGCTCCTTGCACTGGCGGATGTAGTCGGCGAGCTCGGGATCGGCGGCGTTGGTGCCGCTGCCGCTGAGGTACACGTCCCGCAGGTCCGTCACCGTGGACTCGGGGTCCGTGGGCACGTTCGTCTCGGGGCCCACCGGCACGTTCTCGGCGCGGGCGATGAGGTCCTCGCGCCGTTCCCGGCGGGCCTCCTCGTCCTCGGGCGTCTTGTCCTCCCCCTCCTGGTCCTCGGCGTCCTCGGTCTCCAGGACCATCTGGTCCTCGGCGACGGGGGGCTGTTCCACCACGCCCATGTCCCCTGTGACCGTGGGCGGGGTGACCATGACCTTCTCGGGCAGCACGTCGGCGTCGCGGTACAGCGTCACCATGGCCACCTCCATCACGGCGTCGGTGG
>CAYRNR010000070.1:0-45209 GCA_964425605.1 uncultured Rickettsiales bacterium
CGCCTCGGCGCCCGGCTCCGCGCGGGGCTCGACGCCCTCGCCGACCGCTTCGACTACGTGGGCGAGGTCCGCGGCATGGGCCTGATGCAGGCCATGGAGCTCGTGGAGGACCGCGCGACCAAAGAGCCGTCCCCGGCCAAGACCAACGCGCTGATGGAGGAGACCCGCAAGGAGGGTCTGCTGGTGGGCAAGGGCAGCCTGTACGGCAACGTACTGCGCATCGCCCCGCCGATGCTGATCTCCGAGTCGGAGATCGACGAGGGTCTCGAGCAGCTGGGCCGCGCCATGGCGCGGATCTAGCCCTACCGAACCAACTCGTTCCCACGGTTCCCGTGGGAACGAATGCAACGCCGACGCTTTGCGTCGGCACAATTGGAGGGACGCGAAGCGTCCCGATTGATCGGCTCCCACGGGGACCGTGGGAGCCAGGTGTGGAGCGGAGCGATGAGCAACACCCTGCCCGTGCTCAAGGAGCACTACGGACGTGTGCAGAACTACTATGACGGCGAGTTCGTCGACTCGGACTCGGACCGTTGCCTGGACGTGATCAACCCGGCCACCGGCGGCGTCATCGGCGAGGTGCCCATGTCCACCGCCGCCGAGGTCACCGAGGTGGTGGACGCGGCCCAGGATGCCTATGAGGAGTGGCGCGAGACGCCGCCCAACCTGCGTGTGCAGCCCCTGTTCCGGCTCAAGGCGCTGGTGGAGGCGAACTACGAGAAGATCGCCCGCGTCCTGGTCCAGGAGCACGGCAAGGTCATCGACGAGGCCCGCGGGTCGGTGCGTCGCACGCTGGACAACATCGAGTTCGCCTGCGGCATCCCGTCGATGATGATGGGCGAATTCCTCGAGGACGGCGCCGCCCCGGGCATCGACGAGGAGTTCATCCGCCAGCCCCTGGGCGTGTTCACCGCCGTGGTGCCGTTCAACTTCCCCGCCATGGTGCCCTACTGGTTCTGGCCCCACGCCGTGGCCTGCGGCAACACCTTCGTCATCAAGCCGTCCGAGCAGGTGCCCATCACCCAGCAGCTGATGTTCGAGCTGGTGGAGGAGGCGGGCTTCCCCGACGGCGTGATCAACATGGTCCACGGGGACAAGGAGGTCGTCGACGCGCTGCTCGAGGAGCCGCGCATCCAGGGCGTGTCCTTCGTCGGCTCGACCCCGGTCGCGCGCTACATCTACGAGACCTCGGCCAAGTACGGCAAGCGGGTCCAGTGCCAGGGCGGCGCCAAGAACTTCCTGACCGTCATGCCCGACGCCAACCTCGACGCCGCCATCCCCAACCTCATCGCCAGCTTCTACGGCAACACCGGCCAGCGCTGCCTCGCCGGCGCCAACCTGGTGTGTGTCGGCGACACCGCCGACGAGGTGGTCGAGCGGTTCGTGGACGCGGCCAAGCAGATCAAGGTTGGCAACGGCCTCGACGAGACCGTCCAGATGGGCCCCCTCGCCGCCAAGCGCCACCACGAGCGCGTGCTGGACATGATCCAGCAGGGCGTGGACGAGGGCGCCGAGCTGATCCTCGACGGCCGCGGCGTCGAGGTGCCTGGCCACCCGGACGGCTACTGGCTCGGTCCCTGCGTGTTCGAGGGTGTGGATCGCGACAAGACCATCTGCTACGAGGAGGTCTTCGGACCCGTCGCCTCCATCGTCCGCGTCGCCGATCTCGACGAGGCCATCGACCTGGCCAACTCGTCCAAGTACGGCAACGCCTCGTCCATCTACACCAGCTCCGGCAAGGCGGCTCGCGAGTACAAGGTCCGCGTCAAGGGCGGCAACGTGGGCATCAACATCGGCGTGGCCGCGCCCATGGCCTACTTCCCCTTCGGCGGCATGGGCGACTCGTTCTTCGGCGACCTGCACGGCCAGGCCAAGGACGGCATCAACTTCTTCACCGACCGCAAGGTCGTGATCACCCGGTGGCCGTGATGGCGGAGTTCCCCGAGCTCACGTCCTTCGGGACCATCTTCATCTTCGCCCAGGCCCTGGAGGACAACGTCGCCTCCCTCGCCGAGGCCGCCCTCGCCCGCGAGGACTGCGCCGGCGCCGCCAAGGCGTTGAAGACCTCCGCCAAGAAGCACGCCAAGCGCTCCAAGGAGCTGGCGAACATGCGCCGCGAGCGCCTCAACGAGGTCGTGCTCCAGCGCATCGACGGCATGGACCGCGCCGAGTTCCTGCCCCCGACCGAGCTCCCCGGCGATGGTGTGGCCGCCCTGGCCGCCGTGGCCGAGGCCGACGAGGTCACGGCCCGGTTCTACGAGGCTGCCGCGGATGTCGCCGCGGGCGTGTTGGGCGGGATGGACCGCAAGTTCCGCAAGTTCGCGCGCAAGAGCCGTGACATGGCCGGCGCGATCTCAGCGGCGTAGCCCCACCTCCACGATCAGGGGCCGGTGATCCGACCCCTCTCCGATCCCCATCTCCGCGCTCGTCACCGTCAGCGACCGCGACAGGTACACGTGATCCAGCCGGATCGGCGGCAGGGGGAACAACCCGTTGGGCGCGGTGTGCCCATACCCCCTCCCCGCCAGGTCCCACGCGTCGTCCGCGCGGTCGTCCATGGCCGCGGCGAAGCGTGAGTACGGTGTCGAGTTGAAGTCCCCGGTGACCACGAACGGCCGATCCCCGCGCGCGTCCACCCATGTCAGGATGGCCTCGGTCCCTTCGTGGTGGCCAGCCACGTACGACGCGACACGAGGCGGCAGCGTGTGCACGTTCAGGAGATCCACCGCCTCCCCATGCAGGTCCAGCGTGGCCTCGAGCTGCGGTAGCCCGGCCATGGTCACGATCCCCACGTCCTCCAGGGGTACGCGCGAGAAGATCGCGCAGCCGAACGAGTCGTCCCTCACCACGGTCGCGTGGTGCGGATACAGCCCGAACCACCCCCTCTGCGCTGCGGTCGCGTCCCACCGGCTCGAGTACTCCTGGAGCACCATGACGTCCGCGTCCACCCCTTCGAGCTCCGCCGCCAGGGTATGCGGATTCCGGTGGACCATGAGCAGGTTCGCGCTGACCACCCGCAGCGTCTCACCCTGCACCGGCGGTGGTGTCCGCGGAAGAAGGGGCGGCACAGCCCAGCCCAGGTGCCAGACACACACCAAGGCGGTCGCCGCGAGCAGCGCCCAGCGCCGCCTGGCCGCTGCCACCACCGCCACGGGATACGCAGGCAGGAACACGTACAGGGTGAAGAGGTTCGCGAGCAACAGTGGCCAGATGCCGTCGTGCCAGACGATCCGTAGGGCGATCAGGGACAGCATGGCGACCGTCAGCGCCCAGCAAGGTATCCAGATCAAACGGAGGTTTCGGCCAGGGGGGTCCACGAATGGACAAACCCCGACAGCGTGAGAGGGTTCCCCGAAAAGGGCCGAAAAGGGACGCTCACACCTTTACGCCCACCTCTACCCGGTCGGGTGTTTGAGTTGGTGATTTTGCGCGCTGTGGCTCCATCTCGACCCGGTTGGGTGTTTGAGTTGGCGATTTTGCGCGCTTTGGCGCCAACTTGGCCCGGTCGGGTGTTTGAGTTGGCGATTTTGCGCGGGTGAAGGGCGATGGCCGGGGTGATCAGGGATCGAGTCGCCGCCTGACGGTCCACCTGAAGAGCAGGAAGAACGCTGAGAGCGTCAGCGTGGCGGTGGGCGCGTCGCCGTCGGGCAGGTCGCACGAACAGCCGTGTGACGCGTCGTACTCATCCCCGCAGTCCTCGTCCACGATCCCGTCGCAGTCGTCGTCGATGTCGCCGTCGCACAGCTCGTCGGCGCCGGGGTGGATGAACGGATCGTCGTCGTTGCAGTCGCCTTCTTCCTCGGTGACGCCGTCGCCGTCGTCGTCGAAGTCCTCGGTGGTCTCGTCCACGAGGCCGTCGCAGTCGTCGTCGATGCCGTTGGTGACCTCGTCGCTGGCGGGGCTGACGTCGGCGTCGGTGTCGTCGCAGTCGCCCTGGTTCTCGCTGTAGCCGTCGCCGTCGTCGTCGAAGTCCGCGGTGCCGTCGTCCATCACGCCGTCGCAGTCGTCGTCGATGCCGTTCTGTGGATCGCCGGCGTCGGGGTGGATGTCGGGGTCCGCGTCGTTGCAGTCGCCCTCGTCCTCGGAGTAGCCGTCGCCGTCGTCGTCGAACGCGGAGGTGCCCTCGTCGATGGTGCCGTCGCAGTCGTTGTCGATGCCGTCGGCGATCTCGGGGGCGCCGGGGTAGACCAGGGCGTCCTCGTCGTCGCAGTCGCCGCCGGCCGGGGAGTAGCCGTCGTCGTCGCCGTCGCCTGCGCCGGCCTCGCCGTCGTCGACGATCCCGTTGCAGTCGTTGTCGACACCGTCCTCGACCTCGACCGCGCCGGGGTTGGCGTCGGGATCGCCGTCGTTGCAGTCGCCGTCGTCCTCGGTGTGGCCGTCGTCGTCGTCGTCGAACGCGGTGGTGCCCTCGTCGATGGTGCCGTCGCAGTCGTTGTCGATGCCGTCGGGGAGCTCCTCGGCGCCGGGGTGGACGGTGGGATCGGCGTCGTCGCAGTCGCCGCCGACGGTGGAGTAGCCGTCGCCGTCCTCGTCGGAGGTGCCGAAGCCCTCGTCGATGTCGCCGTCGCAGTCGTTGTCCACGCCGTCCTCGACCTCGGCCTCGCCGGGATTGACGTCGGCATCGCCGTCGTTGCAGTCGCCGTCGTCCTCGCTGTAGCCGTCGCCGTCGTCGTCGTGGTCGTCCGTGCCCTCGTCGATGACGCCGTCGCAGTCGTCGTCGATGCCGTTCTCGAGCTCGACCGCGCCGGGATACACGCCGGGATCGGCGTCGTCGCAGTCGCCGCCGTCCTCGGCGTAGCCGTCGCCGTCGTCGTCGTACCAGGCGGTCCCCTCGTCCACGGTGCCGTCGCAGTCGTTGTCCAGGCCGTCGGCCACCTCGGTCGCGCCGGGGTTCACGTCGCCGTCGTTGTCGTTGCAGTCGCCGCCGCACGCGTAGTACCCGTCGCCGTCGAGGTCGGTCTCCTCGGGCCCGATCACGCCGTCGCAGTTGCCGTCCAACCCGTCGCAGAGCTCAGCGGCGCCGGGGTAGATGGCCGCGTCGCCGTCGTCGCAGTCCCCACCGCACACGGTCCAGCCGTCGCCGTCGTCGTCGGTGTCGCCGTCGGGCAGCCCGTCGCAGTTGCCGTCGATCCCGTCGCACGGCAGCTCCGGCGCCCCGGGGTACACGTCCGCGTCGAGGTCGTCGCAGTCGTCGTCGAAGTCCCAGCCGTCCTGGTCCATGTCGCGGGTGCCGGCGGTGGCCACGGCGTTGCATATCAGGGCGCGGCCGTCGGAGATGCTGGGATCCCAGGCCCCGGACAGGGCGAGGTTCGACACGGGCCTGAAGTTCAGCGAGTTGACGTACACGTCGGAGACGACGCGGTGGGTCACGAAGGGCTCGCCGTCGGTCCACTGCGCCACGAGCTCGGTGTCGTACGCCATCGACGCCGCCATGTGCCAGGAGCTGGAGCCACCGTCGAAGTAGGCGACGCCGTCGAGCAGGGGGTGGTCGAGGATGACGGGGTCGAGGGACCAGAAGCCCGCCCAGGCGGGCGCCATGGAGTCGATCAGGGGATCGTAGGAGTCCCAGTCCCCCTCCAGCAGGGTCTCCCACACGGCGTTGCCGCAGGTGACGACGCCGCCACCGACGTCCACGTAGTCCGCCAGGTTGTCCCCGAGGCCCGTGGGGCTCAGCGGCATCGACTCGATGTACACCAGGATCACGTCGTAGGCCTGCATCTGGCCCGTGCCGATGTTGGCGACGCGGGCGCTGAGCTGTGTGACCGACGTGACGCCCGGGCAGGTCAGGAGGCTGGCTTCCACGTCGTCGGTGTACGACGTCGCGTCGCACGTGTGCAGCAGCGCGACGTCTCGCGCGTTCGCGCTGCAGGCCCAGGTCAGCACAAGCGCAGCGGTCACCGCACGAGTGAGCGCGGATCGACCCATGGAAATCCCCTCTCCCAGCTGCGCCGCGGGTCTCCCACCCACGCGTGCGCCACCCCTCCATGATACCGCGGCGGGCGTGAGCGGGTCGTGCCGGCTAGATCTTCGACACCGGCGGCAGCACCTCGGGCTTGCCCGGCACCTCGCGGTAGGTGATCAGCGGGGGCGCGGACACGGGGCACACGAACGAGCAGATCATGCACGCCAGGCACCGGCCCTCGTCCATCTGCGGCCGCCGTTGCTCGCCGTCCCACGCCAGGCACTGGCCGCCCGCGTCGTGGCAGATAATGTGGCACTGGCCGCACCCGACGCAGCGATCCAGGTCGTAGCTCGCGATCCCCTGACGGGCCAGGTCGAACTCGTCGGTGGGCACGATGTTGGGCAGCGCCTTGCCGACGAAGTCCTCGACACGCTCGAAACCGTGCTGGTCCATGAAGTGCGACATGCCGTCGAGGATGTCCTCGACGATGCGGTAGCCGTAGTGGATCACGCCAGTGGTGATCTGCAGGGTGGACGCGCCGCAGAGCAGGTACTCCACCGCGTCGATCCAGGTCTCGATGCCCCCCATGCCGGAGATGGGTATCCCCAGGTCGGGGTGCTGGGCCATCTGGGTGATGCACCGCAGGCCGATGGGCTTGACCGCGGGGCCGGAGTAGCCCGACATGGCGCTCTTGCCGAACACGTTGGGCCGCGGCACCAGGTCGTCCAGGCCGATCTCGGTGATGGCGCTGACGGTGTTGATGGCCGCCAGGCCGTCGGCGCCGCCGGCCTTGGCCGACAGGGCGGGCTCGGTGATGTCGGTGACGTTGGGGGTCATCTTCGCCAGCACCGGGATCTGGACGACGGACTTGACCTCGGCGCTGAACTGCTCGACCAGGTCGAAGGCCTGGCCCACCTTCATGCCGGACCCCTCCACGGTCATGTGGGGGCACGAGAAGTTGAGCTCGAGCATGTCCGCGCCTGCGTCCTGGCAGGCCACGGCCAGCGTCCGCCACTCCTCGGACGAGAAGCCCATGATCGACGCGATGACCACGTGGTCGGGCCAGTGGTGCTTGAGGTAGCGGATGTCCGCGAGGTTGTCGGCGAGCGGGCGATCCGAGATCTGCTCCACGTTCTGCAGCCCCACCAGCTTCTTGGACTCGTAGTCGTAGCCGGCCATGCGGGGCGAGGGGTGGATGATCTTGACGTCGCCCATGCCGATGGTCTTGAACGCGACGCCGCCGAAGCCCGCGTCGAATGCGCGGCCGACCATCTCGCCGGTGTTGGACACCGGGGACGACGACAGCATCACCGGGTTGAGGAAGTGCACGCCGCAGAAGTCGATGCTGAGGTCCCTCATCGCGTCACCTCCCTCACCAGGGTCTCGGCGATGGCGGCGGCCGCCTTGCGCCCGTCGGCCACGGCCCTGACCACCAGATCGGGCCCCCGGACGGCGTCGCCTCCTGCGAAGACGTTGGCCGCCGAGGTCTGCCCGGTGGCGGGCTCGACGAGGAAACGGCTTGCCCCGTCGAACCGGATCAGCTGCAGCTGCCTCACCTGGGGAGAGGGCCCCAGACCGATGGCCTCCACCACCATGTCCACGGGCAGGGTGTACTCCACGCCCTCCATGGGGACCGGGCTGCGGCGACCCGACTCGTCGGCGTCGCCGAGGCGGGTGCTCTGGACGCGGACGCCGTCGATCTTGCCGTCGCCGTCGGTGGTGTACTCCTGAGGCTGGGACAGGACCACGAAGTGGACGCCTGCGGCCAGCGCGTCGAGCTTCTCGTCCGGCTCGCCCGGCATCTGCAGGTAGGACCTGCGGTAGATCACGTACACGTCCGCCGCGCCGCAGACCGTGGCCGACACGGCCACGTCCATGGCCGTGTCCCCGCCGCCGATCACGGCGACGCGCTTGCCCTCGAGGGCCGCGGTCATGGCGTCGCGTTCTGCCTTGGCCTTGCGCAGGAACGTCATCGCATCCCAGACGCCGTCGGCGTCGCTGCCCTCCACCTGCAGGCTCGATGGCGTCCAGGCCCCGGTGGCCAGGTAGACCGCCTGGTAGCCCTCGGCGAACAGGCCCTCGAGCTCATCGCGGGTCTCGATGGCGCGGCCGTACTCCAGGGCCACGCCCAGCGCGGCGATGTCCTCGATCTCGCGTTCGACGAACGTCCGCGGCAGGCGGTGCTCGGGCAGCGCGTGTCCGGGGACACCGCCGGCGTGGTCCAGCGCCTCGATCACCGTCACCTGGAACCCGGCGAGGGCCAGATCCGCGGCGCACGCGAGGCCCGACGGACCCGCGCCGACCACGGCGACCCGGATGCCGTTCGACTCGGCCGCCTCGAGGGGATTGAAGTCGATGGACCAGCCGTACTCCACCAGGAATCGCTGCAGCGCGCCGATGTCGATAGGCCGATCGATGCCGCTGGCGCTGCAGCCTTTCTGGCACAGCCGGGCCGTGGGGCACAGCACGCCGCACGCGCCGGCGAGGGGGTTGTTGCGCCTGACCGTGGCCACGGCCCCCTTGAGGTTGCGCAGCCGCATCTGCCGGATGAACTTGCCCGGGTCCGTGCCGGCCGGGCAGTCGGTGCTGCACGGCGGCTCGTGGCACAGCAGGCACCGGGATGCCTCGGCCATGGCCTGGTCCATGGTGAATCTGTTCTTCATCGTGTCTCCGCTCCCCTCCCTCGAAAGAGTCAGACTAGCATCCTTGTCGCGGAAGGGACTACGGTCCCACGACCTCGGGGTCCTCCACGGCCTCCGGCGTGCACTCCTGCGGGGCGGACACGGGGTTGCAGCGCGAAGGCGTGCCGCCGGGGATGGTCACCACGTAGCCGGTTTCGGGCCGCGGCACGGGGTAGTCGGTGCTCACGAAGTGGGCGCCGCTGTCCAGCGCCGCGTCCCTTCGCCCGGTGTCGCCGGACAGGGCCTGGGTGCTGTCGCTGTCGGCGCGCGTGCGCACCAGATGCCCGGCCGCCACCACGTCGCCGATGGCCTCGAAGGAGCCGATGGCGTCGTTCATGGAGTGGACCGCGGCAAAGGTCAGCGAGGTGTCCCCCCGGGCGTCGGGGAACAGCAGCCGCCCCTCGGTCGTGGTCGAACCCCCGGTGTAGGCGTGGCGGAAGCCGCCGCCGTCGTGCAGCACGAACAGCGCGCGCCCCCTGAGCTCACCCAGGGTCGGCCAGCCGTCCACCTCCAGCGCCGTGCGGAGGTCGGCGTGATCGCCGCGGACGTCGTCGGGGATCACCAGGGCCTCGGCAGTCCACACCCCCTCGACGGTCGCCTCCAGGTCGGCGAGGTAGTCGTCCGCGGTCTCCTCGTCGTACCCGTCCTTGACCTCGAGCAGGGTGAACAGCGGGTGGTGACCGGGGTTGCGCTCCGACCACGATCGCATGGCCCACAGACAGTCCGTCAGGGTCTCGCAGGTGGTCGTGGGATCGAGGAACGGCACGTGCAGCACGTCGAAGCCGCCCGACTCCGGATCCCAGAACACGTCGAGCTCGAACTGCCTCACGCCCTGCACGCCCAGCTGCTCGTCCAGGGGGGCGTGGCTGTAGTCCCAGGCGGTGACCGGCGTCTCTCCGGTCTCCACGTGGTAGGAGTTGTGGGTGCCCAGGGCCTGGACGTGATCGAACCGCAGTACGTCGTCCAGCGGGTACTCGTGGGGAGGATCCGGAGGGATCGGGTCGTCCGGGATCGCCTCGTCCATCGGGCATCCCATCAGGGCCAGGACGAGCGCGAGTGTGCCGGTACACGGACGCCGGATGGTGCCTCTCCGCTTCCGCTGCTCAGTCGTCTTGTCGCAGCGCCAGGGCCACCGCCTTGGCCAGGTCGGCCATCACGAAGGGTTTCTGGGCGAAGCCGATCATACCCAGGTCCATCAGTTGCTGCGCCGCGCCGTTGAATGCGTGCCCCGTGACCAGCAGGGCGCGGACGTCTGGATCCATCGCCTGTAGCCTCAGGAAGCACTGCTCGCCGCTCATCTCGGGCATGGCCCAGTCGAGGATCACCAGGTCGATGGTGGCCCCGAACCGTTCGTACAGCTCCACGGCCTCGCGGCCGCTGGTGACCCACTTCACGTCGTAGCCCACCTCGGCGAGCATCTCCGCCACGGTCTGGCAGACGGTCTCCTCGTCGTCCACCACCAGCAACGAACCCTGGCCGTGGTAGGCCTCCGACGACGGCATGTCGGCCCACTCGGGCTTCTCGTCGTCGGCGGGGGGCAGGTACACCTTGAACGTGGTCCCCTTGCCCGGCTCGCTGTACACCTGGATGGTGCCGTCGTGGTTGCGCACGATGCCGTAGGTGGTGGCCAGGCCCATGCCGGTGCCCTTGCCCGCCTCCTTGGTGGTGAAGAAAGGCTCGAAGATCCGTTCCTGGACGTCCTCGGGGATGCCGGCGCCCGTGTCGCTCACCGAGAGCTGGAGGTAGGAGCCCGGCGTCGCGTCGGGGTGGGTGCGGCAGTAGGCCTCGTCGAGCGCCACGCGGCGGATGCCGAAGGTCAGCTCGCCGCCGTCGGGCATGGCGTCCGCGGCGTTGACCGCGAGGTTCATCAACACCTGCTGGAGCTGGCCCGGGTCGCCGCTCACCACGGACTCGTTGCCGTCGGTGCGCTGGGAGATGGCGATCCGCTTGTCGAGGGTGCGCGAGACGATGGCCACCACATCGGCGGTCACCCGGCGCAGGTCCACCGGCCGCTCCTGGAGCTTGCCCTTGCGGGCGAACCCCAGCAGCTGCTGGGAGAGCTCGGCAGCCCGTTCGGCGGCCCGCTCGATGACGTCGGCCCCCTTGAAGACCGGATCGCCGGGCTCGGCGCGCAGCTTGAGGACGTTGGCATAGCCGAGGATGCCCGTGAGCAGGTTGTTGAAGTCGTGGGCGACGCCGCCTGCCAGGGTCCCGACCGCCTCCATCTTCTGGGCGTGGCGCACCTGTTCTTCGAGCTTGAGCCGCTCGGTGACGTCGGTGAACGCGCAGGCGAAGTGATCGGGCTTGGGCTGGTAGGCCACCACCTCGTAGTGCCGCTCGAGCGCCTGGGAGTAGTTCTCGAAGCGGATGGTGCCGCCCTCGCGGGCGATCTTGCCGTAGGTGTCGATCCAGTACTGCTCGGAGCCGGGCAGCGCCTCGTTGAGGGTCCTGCCGACGAGGTCGTCGGCGTTCAGCCCGGTGAGCCGCTCGAAGGCGGGGTTCACCTCGAGGAACCGGTAGTCCACCGGCGCGCCCTCGTCGTCGTAGATCATCTCGTGCAGCGCGTAGCCGTCGAGCATGGAGTGGAACAGGTCCCGGTAGCGCCCCTCGCTCTCCAGGGCCTGGTCGATCAGCTCCTCGCGCTCCACCTCGAGCTCGTGGATGCGGCGGCGCAGCCGTTCCGCTTCGGCGGCAGAGATCCCCTCGTTCCCCACGGCGCTCCCTCACCCGCCCCCCATCGTGAACCAGTCTATCCCGCACGGCGGGAGCATGTGAAGCCGCCTCAGGGCACCGTCAGCGTGTCCACCCCCGCGGGGTAGGTGTCCACCATCAGGTAGACGCGGACCTCGAGCCCGCTCGCCAGGGGCGTAGCAGGGATCAGGGTGACCGCGGTGACGTGGCCGCCGCCGTCGGTCTCCCAGGTCGTGTCGGCCGCGTAGTCCACGTTCAGGGGGGTGCCCGAGGTGGCGTCCACCAGCAACAGGGCGAAGCGGTGGTCCTCGGGGGACAAGGTGGCGCCGTCCAGGGTCGCGGTGAACGCGGCGCCGTCGATGGCGAACGCCGCGGTCCCGGCGCCGCTGGGCGCGGCCTGCACGCCGTCGCCGCTGGGTTCGAGCAGCACCGTGCCGTAGGCCTCCAGGGCGTCCGTCTGGGGGTTGCACAGCCCCAGCATCTGCAAGAAGGCGCCGTAGAAGTCGATCTCCGAGCACAGGGCGCTGACGTGTACGCGCGGAGCTCCGATCGCGGCCCCGTCGCCGCCGAGCTGCGCCGAGACGCGGAAGGCGCCGAAGCTCAGTGTCACGTTCATCACCTCCAGGGCCAGGCCGTCCGTCGCCGCCAGGGTGATCAGGCCATCCTCCCAGTGCACGGAGAGGGGGAACACCGTGGCGGTGTCCGGGTCCACGACCACGTCGTCTCCCGACGGGAGCGCGCCCACGACCCAGGCGACCCCGGTCTCGCCGTCCCCCTCCACCAGGCCCACCAGGTAGTGCAGGGAGTCGAAGCCGATCTGGTTGTACGACGGCAAGATGGCCGGCAGGGGCGCGGCCAGGCGGGTCAACGTCCATACGCCCGCGTCGTCGCCCGGGCCCGCCGGGATCGGCAGGGGGAGCGCGCCCGGGTCGCCGGTGGCCAGCTCGAAGGTGAACGTCTCGTCGAAGGACCCGCCCACCTCGCCGCCGGAGAACGCCAGCCCCTCGCGGTCCGGGTTGACCAGGTACTGGCCCTGGATGCGGATCGAGGCCTTTCCCTCGCCGTCGGCGGCGAAGTGGCCGAGGGGCTCCACGGTGAGGAAGCGGCGGTCACCGCTGACGCTGAAGGCCATCTCGGCCTGGGGCTCCACCGTGACCTCGATGGAGTCCGAGTCCAGGTGGGCCAGCACCGTGTCCCCGGCCTCGCGCACGAACAGGGAGAAGGCCAGGGCCGCGTTGGCCTCGACCTCGTCCGGCGGCGCGTCCTCGGCGGCGCCGAACGGGGTGGTGTACAGCAAGAAGGCCCCGTCCGAGGGCAGATCCTCGTCGGGGCCGGCCACGCAGGTGTCGTCGTCGGCGGCCGCGGCCGAGAGGCACCAGTCGTAGGGCACGCCGAAGATCTCGCCGCTCTCCCCGGCGATGGCGATCCGGGTGTTCCCGAGGGCGGGCGAGGCGTTGAGATCGTTGCGGTCGTCGGTGATCAGCTGGCGCGCCCAGCGCAGCGTGCCGTCGGGCTCGAGCACGTACAGGCGGCCCTCGCCCGAACCCACGTAGATGTTGTCCTCGCCGTCCACCGCCGGCGACGAGCGCACCGGCTCGCGGGTGTCGTAGGCCCAGCGCAGGGCGCCGTCGGCGGGATCCAGCGCGTAGATGGTGCCGTCCGCCGCCGGCTGGATGATCGTCCCGTCGGAGAGCTGGGCCGGGCTGGCGTAGATGTGGTCCCGCGCCCCGAACGTCCACTGCAGCACGCCGTTGGATGCGGCGTACGCGCGCAGGTAGCCGTCGAAGCCGCCCACCAGGACGAGGCCGTCCTCGGTCAGCAGCGGACTGGCGGCGATGGTGCCCGCGGAGAACGCGGCCCAGCCCTGCTCACCGTCGGGCATGATGTTGAACAGGTTGTCGCCGAGCAGCTCGAGCAGGTTGTTGTTGCCCATGTACAGCTCGCCCGAGTCCGGGTCCACGGCGGGCAGGGACCAGGTCTGGTCGGGGGTGGTGAAGCGCCAGGCCACCGAGCCGTCGTCCCGGTCCAGGGCGTAGACGAACCAGTTGTCGCACGGCACGTACAGGTTGCCGTCCACGCCGATGGCCACGTTGCCCTCGAGCCAGTTGATGTACGCGTCGTTCACGGACGGATCGTCGGCCTCGAACTCCCAGATCAGCGCGCCCGTGGCCGCGTCCAGGGCCCGCACGAAGCCGTCGCCGGAGCCGAAGTAGAGGCGGCCCTGGTCGTCGAGCAGCCCCGACGAGTCGATGATCTCGCCGGTCTCGTACGACCACAGCTCCTCGCCGTCGCCGGACAGGGCGTACATGCGCCGGTCGGCGGAGCCCACGTAGATCGTGCCGTCCCCGTCGATCACGGGCGTGGAGAAGATCCCCTTGCCGGTCTGGAACACCCACGGCACGTCCTCGCCGATGGCCGGCACCATCGGGCCGCGACCGTCCTGGCGCGCGTTGCGCCGGAACTTCGGCCAGGGGCTGTCCGGGTCCAGGGGGACCTCGTAGGAACTCGAAGTGGCGTCGTCGTCGTCATCCGACGCGGCCGAGTCGTCGTCGGCGGGATCGTCGCCGCAGCCACAGAACAGCAGGGCCACCAGGAGCCAGGGAAGGGTCTCGTGCATGGGTCGGTCCTCGTCTTGGCGAATCAGTAGTTCTGGTCCACCCAGTACTGCATCTGGTCGAACCCGTCGATGGTCCCGTCGCGCAGCGTGTCCTCCCAGAACTCGCGGTCGTCGTCCTCCATCTCGGTGAGATCGGCGTGACTCCACATGGCCTGGGTGCGCCAGGTCTCGTCGGGATCGTCGCGGGTGGGGATCAACACCTCCAGGCTGAAGGTGAAGCCCGCGGCCGCGCCCTCGCTGGCGAAGTAGGCGTCCTCGGCGAACCAGCTGAGGATCACCACGACGCGCCGCTGCTGGTCCCCGTCGTCCCACTGGATCTGGCGGAAGTCGAGCATCAGGATCAGCTCGGCGGTGGTGATCACGTAGCTGGACACCACCTCGTTGCGGGTGTGCAGGAACTCCTCGGCGCCCGCCAGGTAGTCCTCCATGGACGACAGGTACTCGCGCTCGTACTCCTCGAACTGGGTGAAGGGCGCGGCCTGGTCCGGCTGGATCAGCACGTCCTCGAGCACGTCCACCGAAATGGCCATCCGGCGCCCCACGGCCAGGGAGACCGCCTGGGCCCACTGCTCGTCCGTGGGCAGCTCGTCGAGGGTGCCCGCGTCCACGAACGGCTGGACCTCCTCGTTGGTCAGCATGGTCGTGACCAGCCCCTGGTCCAGGTCGCATTCGGGCCGGTCCTCGCCCCCGGCGCCCTCGCACCCCTCCAGGAAGGTCACGTAGGTGGTGAAGGCCTGCTGCAGCTGTGCCGTGTCCTCGTCGTGGAAGTGCACGAACATGTGGTGGAGGGGATCGTCGATGTCCGTGGGTGCCTCGTCGAGGGGCTCCGAGCAGCCCGGGGCGAAGGCGAGCCACAGCGCGAGGACGGCGTACCAGCGATAGTCTCGAACCATGCCCACCTCCACGGCGGGCAGCCTATCACGAGGGCGAATCAGGACCGCGGGGATCTGCGCCGGAGCAGCCACAGCGCGCCGGTCGCCATCACCAGCAGGGGAGGGGACGCGGCGCGCGCATCGCCCACGCGGCAGACGCAGTCCTTGTACTCCACCGGGGCGGCGCAGTCGTCGTCGTCGCCCTCGGTGGTGTCGTCGTCGTCCGCCGCCGCGCAGGGATCGTCGCTCGCGCCGCTGGAGCACTGGCTGATGTCGTGGTCCACCTCGGCGGGGCCTCCATACGATCCCAGGTCCCCCGCGGTCCCGTCGGGATCGTTCCACGCCTCCCCGGGATACCCCACGTCGATGCACGGGGAGTCCGTCGGGAAGCCGCCGGCCACGGACTGGAGGTGGAAGTCCTCCTCGGGTTCGATGAACAGGGGATCGAGCTGGAGCACGCCCTGGCCGTCGATGGTGCCCAGCAGCTCGCCGTGCTCGCGTGAGACGATGTCCCCGCCGGCGTTGCTCCAGAAGTCCGAGTAGCTGACGTTGACGGCGTCGGGGACCAGCGGATCGTGCTCGTACAGGTAGATGCCCTCGCCGTTGAGGGCGTCGGCGACGATGCAGTTGACGAACGAGGCGTGCACCGACAGGTACAGGTACACGTTGGCCCCGTGGCCCCCGTTGCCGGACAGGTCGCAGATGTTGTTGGCGATGGTCGTGTTGGAGAACAGCGCGTAGACCTCGAGCTCGTTCTCGACGCCCTCGGAGAACACGCCGCCGCCGTCCATGGCCGCGGCGTTGCCCTCGATGAGGACGCGGTGGAAGCGGGGGAAGCTCCCCTTGCCCACGATCACGCCGCCACCGTTCTGGGTCTCGGCCACGTTGTCGCGGATCTCCACGTCGATGAGCGTGGGGCTGGACTGGCACAGGTACAGGCCGCCGGCGCAGCCCACCGCCCGGTTGTCGCGGATGATCACCCGCTGCAGCAGCGGGTACGAGTTCCACTTCATCTTCAGGCCGCCGCCGAACTGGGCGCGGTTGCCCTCGAGCACCAGGTCGGTCAGCGTCGGACACGAGTAGTTGATGTGGATGCCCGCCCCGTGGGGCTCCTCGTCCTCGGACACGCTGGTGTCCGCCCCGGTGATCGTGAACCCGCGCAGCACCGCCTCGGGCCGCTCGCCGTACAGGAACGACACCCCCGGGTGCCCCGCCGGCGGCGTGATGAACGTCACCTCGGCGCCGCCCGTGCCCTCCACCACCACGTCGCGGCCGCAGAAGTTCAGGGCCTCGAGGTAGGTCCCCGGGGCCACCTGCACCGTGTCCCCATCCGCTGCGGCGTAGATGGCGTCCTGGATGAGCGCGTAGTCGGCGCCGCCGGCGGCGTCCACGGTCCACACGTCGGCCCGGGCGCCGAGGGCGAGGAAGGTCAAGCAGAGGGCGGTGGTTCGGACGAGCATGGTGCCCGAGCACTGTGCCCCGGACGGGCTTGGGAGGCAAGGGAGCTGCGAAACCCGGGTTTGCTGGATCGATCGTCCGCCTCCGTGGTTAAGATCCGGATCATGCGAATCCTCCATCTGCTGGCAGCTCTGATGGTCCTCACGATCGGGTGCCCGTCCGACGACGACGACGTGGCGGACGACGACACCACGGGCGACGACGACGACACCACAGGTGACGACGACGACACCACCGGTGACGACGACGACACCACCGGCGACGACGACGACACCACCGGCGACGACGACGACAGCGGGGTCGGCGACGACGCGGACGGCGACGGCTGGACCGTCGCCGACGGAGACTGTGACGACACCGACGCGTCGGTGAATCCGGACGCGGACGAGGTCTGCGGCGACCACCTGGACAACGACTGTGACGGGACCGACGACGGTTGCCGCCTCACCGGCGAGATCGCCCTGGCCGATGCCCAGGCGCGCATGCTCGGCGAGGCGGCCGACGACATCGCGGGCCGCGCCCTGGCCATCGGCGACGTGGACGGCGACGGGCTGGCCGACATGGTCGTCGGCGCGCCGTACGAGTCCACCGGCGGCGACATGGCTGGCGCGGTCTACGCGGTCACCTGCCTGCCGCCAGCGTCCGGGAGCCTGGACACCGCGGCGGCCATGATGGTGGGCGTCGCGGCCGAGGACCGCGCAGGCAAGTCCCTGTCCGCGGGGGGTGACACGGACGGCGACGGCTCGGACGACATCCTCGTCGGCGCGCCGTATCACGACCACAGCGGCGAGGACGCCGGCGCTGCCTACCTGGTGCGCGGCCCCGTCGCGGGCACGTCGAGCCTCGCCGACGCCGACGCGCGTCTGCTGGGCGAGGAGCCCGGGGACTACGCGGGCTGCTACGTGGCCAACGACGGCGACGTGGACGGCGATGGCCACGCGGATCTGCTGGTGGGGGCCTACAAGCACGCGGCCACGGGGTTCGAGGCCGGGGCGGTCTACCTGGTCACGGACGCGGTGAGCGGCGACGTGGACCTGGGGACCTCCACGGCCAAGTTCACCGCCGAGGCGGCCGAGGACCACCTGGGCTACTCCATGGCCTGCGGTTGCGACGTGGACGGGGACGGCTTCGCAGATCCCCTGGTGGGGGCCTACGGGAGCGACACCAACGGCAACAACGCCGGGGCGGTCTACCTGTTCCGCGGGCCGGTCAGCGGAACCCTGGGCGTGACCAGCGCGGACGCGCGGCTGCTGGGTGAGAGCGGCGGCAACATGGCCGGCTACGGCTCGGCCTGCGCCGGGGACGTCGACGGCGACGGCTTCGACGACCTGATCGTGGGCGCCTACAACGCCCAGGGGAGCGAGTCCCTGTCGGGCGCGGCCTACCTCGTGCGCGGCCCGGTCAGCGGTGACGTGGAGCTCAGCAACGCGGACGCCAAGCTGCTGGGCGAAGCCCAGGGAGACCGCTTGGGCTTCCAGGTGGCGGGCATGGGGGACATCAACGCCGACGGCAAGGACGACGTCATGGTCGGCGCCCCCTGGGCCGACGGCCAGGCCGGCTACACCTGGCTCGTCTACGGTCCGATCAGCGGAGACGTGGCCGCGGCCGACCTGCGCCTCTCACCGGAGGACCTCGGCGACGGTGACCGCTCGGGCCTGGCCATCTCCCTGTCCGGCGACATCGACGGTGACGGCTACGACGACCTCCTCGTCGGCTCGCCGCGGCTGGACCTGGTCGGCCACGACGCGGGTGCCGCCTATCTGATCCTTGGAACGGGCGGTTGACCGGCCGCCGTTGATCGTCCACCCCTAGCCGATCGATCCCAGGTTCGATCCATCGCTGGCAAAGGCCTCGGCGAGGCCCTGCGCGACGAGGCGCAGTGCCGCGCGTAGCTCGTGGTCGCGTGTCAGCGCGGAGACCTCCATGGGGCCCCGGCCGAACCGGTTGTAGAGGCGGGCCTGGTTGCGCGAGAGGTGATCCGTGGGGTCGAGCGCGGTGGGCTTGCGGCGGAAAGCGAAGGGCCCGCGCAGGTCGTCGATGCGGCGCAGCAGCTGAGGGGGCAGCGCGATGTCCACGGCCGACAGCAGGAGGTTCTCGAGGCGGGGCGCGCTGGAGTCGGCGAGACGCCAGGGCGCGCGGATGACCAGCGCCTGCGCCGCGGGCCAGCGCAGGGACTGGGCCATGGTCTCGAGGACCACCTCGTCCTCCATGCGGGCCGGTGGGTCCATGCCCACGTCCACGACGCGGCCGTCGACCACGGCGAGGAATGCGGCGCCGGTGTCGGACCACAACATCAGCTCGAAGGCCTCGGACTGGCGGTTGACGCCGAGCACCAGCTGGGGCAGCGCCAGGGTGGCCACCGAGTGGATGCGCTTCTCGAACTCGGGCCCGGCCTGGACCGAGTGGCGTAGCAGCGGTTCCCACGGATCGCCGTTGACGGACACCAGCTCGACGCCGCTGGGGCGGGCGTGCACGGCCATCGCCATGAGCATGCCCCCCGAGAACGGGCCGTGGCGTCCGCGGCTGGTGAACAGCTCCACCGAGGTGTCGGGGAGCAGGCGCAGGGGGGACTGGGCGCCCTCCTGACCGTCCAGGGGCATGTGCGTGGAGTCGGTCAACAGCTCGGCCAGCCAGGGCCGCGCCTGCTCCGGCGGCGCCGGTTCGGCCGCCGGGGTGCCGGTCGTCCTCGGGTCCGACACCGGCTGGTCCCCGGGGAGGCCCGCTTCCGACACCACGGGGCTCTCGGACGTGGCGTGGCCGGGGACGGGAGCCTGGGTGTGCGGCACGACCCCCGACGCCAGCCAGCTCCCCACCGTGCTCACCACCGAGGCGCCCCTGGCGCGCCCGGACTCGTCGCGGAACCGACTCGTGACAGGTTTGGCCACCAGGGGACTGTCGGAGCGGACCCGGGTCAGGTCGCGCATGAAGTGGATCAGCGCCTTGTCGTCGAGGCCGACTCGCGAGTAGGCCGACAGGTCGGCCACCATGGACTGGAACTCCAGGGCGGTACCGAACCGCGCCTCCGGGTCCTTGGCCAGGGCCTTGAGCAGGATGTCGGCCACGCCGTCGGGGAGCGTCCGTTGGCCCTCGAGGAGCTTCTCGGGGGACCAGTCCCGCAGGTACAGCTGCTGCTGGATGGCGTTCTCGGCCGGGGGGAACAGCGGGTTGTTGGCGACCAGCTCGTAGAAGCAGACCCCCACCGAGAACAGGTCGCTGGCGTGGGAGTTGGCGCCACCGAGCAGGATCTCGGGGGCCACGTAGCGCTGCGTGCCGACGATGTTTCCCGGCTCCTCGGGCCGCCGCGAGATGCTCGCGCGGGCCAGGCCGAAGTCGCTGAGCTTGACCGTGCCGTTGCGCCCCAGGAGGATGTTCCCCGGCGAGATGTCCCTGTGGACCAGACCCAGCGGCTGGCCGTCGCGGTCCTTGGCGCTGTGCGCGTAGTGCAGCCCCTTGAGGGTCTCGTAGATCACGTAGACGATGGCCGCGAACGGCACGGCGATGCCGCGCTCCTCGCACTCCACCAGCATGGTCAGCACGTCCATGCCGTCGACGTACTCCATGGCCAGGTAGAGGAAGTCCCCGTCCCGATCCAGATCGAACACGCGCACCACGTTGGGATGCTGAAGCTCCACGGTGATGCGGGCCTCGTCCACGAACATCTGGACGAACTCGGGATCGTCGGCGAACCGCGGCAGGATGGTCTTGACCACGCACAGGTGGGAGAACCCCTCGATGCCCATGCGGCGGGCGAGGAACACCTCGGCCATCCCGCCCACGGCGATGCGTCGAAGCAGCTCGTATCGCCCGACCTTGGAGACCGGGAGAGTGGGATCGGGTGTCAGGTCCATCGGCTTCGTGCAGAGAATCCCCGTGCAGACCTCATACTACACGGATCCGGTGGATCGCACAGCGACAGGTAGGCCTCCACGAGGCGCCCCTCGACCAGGGGTTCTCGTCTCATGGTTCGAGTTCGCGACGGACACCCGAGGGCAGGCAGCCCGTCCGCACGCCGCGCAGCAGATCCACCACGCGATCGCGCCGCTGCGCGTCGTCGGAGTCCAGCTGGGCCACCAGCGCCGGCAGGACCGCGTCCAGGCCCTCGTGGCGTCCGGCGTGCCGGCACTCGGTGCTCACCAGGTGGACTAGCAGCTCGCCGGCTGCCTCGCGCACCCGGGGATCCTCGTGGTGCAGGTCCTCTGCGACAGCCGGCAGCAGGGCGCTCACCTCGATGTAGCGTCCGGTACTCGCCGCGAGCTCGGCCATGGCCCACAGGCACATGGCCCTCACGGCCGTGGTGTCGGTGGTGTGGTGCTGGACCAGGCTCGGCAGGAACTCCTCGGGCGCGATGCGCGTCGCTCCCGCCCACTGCACGCCGCGCAGGCGAGTGCTCTCCAGGCGCGATCCGAGCATGGACCAGATGCGCGACTTCACCAGCAGGGTGAGGGGGTCGATGTGGGCGAGCACGCCGGCCTCGGCCCATCCGAACTCGCCGTCGTCGTTGGACTCGAGGAGCACCTCCACCACGCGCATCCCCCGGGCGTCGTCGAGGTGCCTGAAGTCGGTGCGCCGCCACACGTCCAGGGCCCACGCTCGATCATCGACGTCGTCTCCCAGGTACTGGGTCAGCACGATCAGGTTGACCGCGGGGACCTGGGCCACCACGACGCCGGCGATGTCCGCGGCGCCCGCGCGGGTGGACGGCTGCCGCGTGCGCTCGCGCAGCAGCGTCATCAGCACGCCCGCCTCCTGAGCCGCGCGGTCTGGCGCGCGGCCGACCAACCGGGCGGCGGCCATCAGGGCCAGCTCCTGCGCCTCGGGCTGGGTCTCGGCCCCGGCCAGGTGGATCAGGCGGTCGAAGAGGCTCCGCTCGTACGGCGCGTACAGGGCGAGCTGCATCAGCACTGCGTGCTTGTCCGCCAGGCCCATCTCGGCGAGCTGGATCGGATCGGACAGGGCCTCGGGCAGGTCCAGGCGGACGTGGTCGGTCCAGACGAGCGCGCAGCCCGCCGGTGGGCCGACGCCCAGATCGGCCAGGTGGTCCGTCAGGTAGCGCCGGAACGCCTCGTTGTCGTCGAAGCCGGCGTGGGGCCACGGGTCCTCGTCCATGATCCGCTCGGCCACGCAGGCGCAGAGCCCGGGGGACTGCGCGGCCAGCTGGTCCATGGCCTCGACGAGCCCCGCGGAGTCGCCGGCGATGCGCGCCTCGCTCACCTGGCGAATCAGCTCGGTGTCACCGGCCCGAGCCGGCGCCGCGCACACCACCCCCATGAGCAGCAGGACGACGGCCGGGGTGGGAGATCGGCGGACCACCTCCCCATCCTACTCGCGGGCGGCCCGTCCTTGCAGCGCCGCGGACGGTGCGAATAGGCTAGTCCCACCCTGGAGATCCCATGATTCTCGACCTGCTGCGCAATTTCGTCGACGTGGGCAACACCCTGGTCTGGAACACGCCGAGCGCGTTCCCGTGGTTCGTGGCGTTGCTGGTGGGTGCTGGGATCATCGTCACGTTCTGGATGGGGTGGATCCAGATCCGTCGTTTCCGCCACGCGGTGGACGTGGCCCGCGGCAAGTACGACGACCCCGAGGACGAGGGCGACATCAACCACTTCCAGGCGCTGACCACCGCCCTGAGCGCCACGGTCGGCATCGGCAACATCGCCGGGGTGGCCATCGCCATCCACTGGGGCGGCCCCGGCGCCCTTTTCTGGATGTGGGTCACCGCGATCTTCGGCATGGCGCTGAAGTATGCCGAGTGCACTCTGTCCATGGAGTACCGGGTCTTCGACGACCGCGGCGAGGCCGCGGGCGGGCCCATGTACTACATCGAGCGCGGCCTGGGCCGGAAGTTCAAGCCCATGGCCATCCTGTTCGCATTCCTGGCCGTGATCTGCTCGTTCGGCTCGGGCAACATGAACCAGGCCAACACCATCGCCGAGGCCGCGTTCAACGATCTGGGCCACATCCCGTACTGGCTCAGCGGCGCGGTGGCCGCGGCCCTGGTGGGCCTGGTGATCCTCGGCGGCATCAAGCGCATCGGCGCGGTGACGAGCAAGCTGGCGCCGGCCATGGCCATCCTCTACGTGGTGGGCGGGGTGACGATCCTGCTGCTGAACATCGGCGACCTCCCCGCAGCGGTGCAGGCCATCTTCGTCGGCGCCTTCAAGCCCTCGGCGGGCGTGGGCGGCACCGGCGCCGGCGTGCTGCTGATGACCCTGGTCTGGGGCATCAAACGGGGCCTGTTCTCCAACGAGGCCGGACAGGGCAGCGCGCCCATCGCCCACGCCGCGGCCAAGACCGGCGAGCCCGTGCGCGAGGGCGTGGTCGCCATGCTGGGGCCCTTCATCGACACCCTGGTGATCTGCTCGGTCACCGGCCTGGTCATCGTCACCACCGGCGTGTGGCAGGAGAAGGAGTCGGCGATCGCCAAGTCCGGCGACTGGTCCATCTACCAGCTGCCGGAGTCGGGGGATCGCCCCGACTCGGTCCAGGGCCTCGAAGAGTTCGTGGGGGCCTTCGAGGTCGAGCACGGGATGGCCGAGGGCGTGTTGCTGTCCGCGTACGACGGACCTGTGGACAAACCCATCCTCGTGGACGGCGACTACAAGGTGTTCTCCGGCACCGTGATCCGCGGCGCCGAGGGCAACCTGACGCTGCCCGACGGCTCGACCGCGGACATCCGCCTGATGGGCGAGATGTTCCGCACGGGCTCCTCGTTGACCTCGTGGGCCTTCCGCCGCGGCCTGTCGCCCATTCTGGGGAAGTGGGGCTCCCTGATCGTCACCCTCTCGGTGTTCCTCTTCGGCCTCTCCACCGCCATCGCCTGGTCCTACTACGGCGATCGGTCCATCCAGTACCTGCTGGGCACCCGCGCGGTGCTGCCCTATCGCATCGCCTACGTGTTCTTCGTCTTCCTCGGCGCCCAGCTCAGCCTCTCGCTGGTGTGGGACTACGGGGACCTCGCCCTGGGCTGCATGGCCGTGCCCAACCTCATCGCGGTGCTCCTGCTGGCCCCCAAGGTCAAACGGATGACCGACGCCTACTTCGCCCGGGATCACCGCAAGACTCGATAGCCACGTGCGCGCGGATCCTTGACGGCGCCGTGTTGCGCGGTGTACCTAGCCGCAGCTAACGACGTGAGTTGTTGAGAAGTTAATGCCCCGAGGTTCACTAGACGCGCCACTACGTGGCGGCCGCAGGCGCGACCGCTGGGTGCCGACGTTCCAGCGCATCGCGATCCTCGGCAACGTCAACGTGGGCAAGAGCACCCTGTTCGATCGTCTGTGTCGCGGGGGCGGGCACGCGGTGAACATCCCCGGTAGCACGCTGGTGGCCAACCGGGGCGTGCTGTCGGTGGGATCGGGCGCTGCCCCGCGGGCCTTCCGCCGCCACTGCGGGGGTTGCCGCAGCGACCGCGCCCGGAGCTGGGGTCACCACGGCAGCCACGATCCGTGCTGCGGAACAGCGGGTGAGGAGACGGCCTGCCCGGCGCTCCGCCATCCCGGGCACGCCTGGTTCGGCGGTGCGGCGCAGCGCGACCCCGGCGATTCCCAGCCTCCCGCGGACCTCCCCAGCGTTACCCACCTGTACGACACCCCGGGGTGCGGCACCCTCGTCGCCGACAGCGAGGACGAGATGGTCACCCGCGACCTGCTCCTGTCGGGGCAGATGGACGCGGTGCTGCTCGTGGCCGACGCCAAGAACCTGCGCCGCTCCCTCGCGCTGGCGCTGCAGGTGGCGGAGTTCGGCCTGCCCATGGTGCTGGACCTCAACATGCTCGACGAGGCCGAGGCCATGGGCGTCGAGGTGGACGACGAGGTCCTGTCGGAGCTGCTCGACGTGGCCGTGGTCCGCACCATCGCCGTGGAGGGCATCGGGGTGCGCAAGGTGGCCGAGGCCATCTCCACCCCTCGCCTGCCGCGGCGGCGTGCCAGCTTCCCCGAGCCCATCGAGCGCGGGCTCACCCGGCTGCAGTCCCTGCTTCGTTTCCCCGGGCCCTCGCCGCGTGGGCTGGGGTTGCTGCTGCTGGCCGGGGACCGGGGCGCCGAGGCGCTGGTGGCGGATCACCTGGGGGAGGCGGGCCGCGACCAGGTCCGCGACGTGGTCGCCGTCGTGCGTGATCAGGTCACGCGCCCCCTGGACATCGTCATCGCCGAGTCGCTGCACGACGAGGCCGAGCGGATCGTGGCCCGCACGGTCACCCGCCGTATCCACGGCGCGGAGCTGCTGGTGAAGGCCGGCAGCCTGGCCCAGCGCCCGTTCCCGGGCCTGCTGATCGCCTTCGGGGTGCTCGTGCTCGCCTACTACTGGGTGGGGGCGTTCGGCGCCACGTTCGTCGCCGACAGCCTCTCCACCCACCTGTTCGACGGGCTGCTGATCCCCCTGTGCGAGCGGCTGGTGGCGCCCGTCCCTTCCGACTTCGTCCGCGACGCCCTGATGGATCCGGACTTCGGGCTGGTCCCCACCGGCCTGTTCCTGGCGCTGGGCATCGTGCTGCCCGTGCTGTTCTGCTTCTACCTGTTCCAGGCGCTGCTCGAGGACTCGGGGTACCTGCCTCGGCTGTCGGTGCTGTTCGACCGGGTGTTCCGCTGGATGGGGCTCAACGGCCAGGGGCTGATCCCGCTGGTCCTGGGCTTCTCCTGCGTGACCATGGCCGTGATCACCACGCGCATGTTGCCCTCGCGCAAGGAGCGGGTGGTGCTGACCCTGCTGCTGATCCTGGCCATCCCCTGTGCGCCCCTGATCGCGGTGATGTTCGTGGTGCTGGACAGCCTGCCCTGGACTGCCACCGCGGTGGTGTTCGGCGTCATCCTCAGCCAGACCCTGATCGCCGGTTTCGCCGCCAGCCGCCTGCTACCGGGCGCCCTCCCCGATCTGATCCTGGAGATCCCGCGGATGCGCATCCCACGACCGCGGGTGGTCCTGGGCAAGACCTGGCGCAACACCTGGCAGTTCATGGCCGAGGCCGTGCCGATCTTCCTGCTCGCCTCGTTCGTGGTGTTCCTGTTCGACCGCGCCGGCGGCCTCGAGGTGATCGAGCGGCTGTCGCGGCCGCTGGTACAGGGCTTTCTGGGCCTGCCCGCCGACGCGGTGCAGGTCTTCATCAAGACCGCCATCCGCCGCGAGAGCGGCGCCACCGAGCTCAACATGCTGCGCGAGAGCTTCGACGGCGTGCAGCTGGTGGTGACCCTGCTGGTGATGACCTTCCTGGTGCCCTGCATCAACTCGATCATCGTCATCGTCAAGGAGCGGGGTTTGAAGACGTCGGCCGCGATCCTCGGTACGGTCGTGGTCTGGGCGCTGGCCGTGGGCGGCGTGGTCAACTGGGCCTGCCGCGGCCTGGGCGTGACCTTCGGAGGCTGACATGCACAAGGCATTCGAGGAGATCCTCGAGACCGTCTGGACCGGAGCCGAGGACGGCGAGTCCTCCCTCGAGGGCCTGCGCGGGCGCTGCCCCATCGAGATCACCGAGGACGACCTGTCCGTCCTGGTCAAGCGAGGCCAGATCCGCCGCGACGGCGATCGCGTCGAGCTCACCAAGGCCGGCAAGGAGGCCGCCCGCGGCGTCGTCCGCCGCCACCGCCTCGCCGCCACCTTGTTCGGCACCATCCTCGACATGGATCCACAGAAGCGCGAGGAGATCGCGTGTCAGGTGGAGCACACCCTGCTCCCGGAGGTGGAGGAGGGCATCTGCACCCTGCTGGGCCACCCCACCACCGCCCCCGACGGTCTCCCGATCCCCCCGGGTCACTGCTGCGAGGTCGGCCAGAAGGCCGCCCGCTCCGTCATCGTGGACCTCACCCGCCTCGCCCCCGGCGACCGCGGCCGCATCACCTACATCAAGCCCCGCGACCACGAGCGCCTCCACCGCCTCAGCTCCTTCGGCCTCACCCCCGGCATCGTCATCGAGCTGCACCAGCGCAACCCCGCGTACTGCATCCGCTACGAGGGCACCGAGCTGGCCCTGAGCGAGGACGTGGCCGAGGACATCTTCGTGGCGAAGATCACGAACGGGGGGTGAGGGAGTGGCCGCTAGAACAGCGTGTAGATGAACGGCCCAGCCGCGCTCCCGCCGAGCACGATGAACAGGCCCAGAAGCAGCAGCACGAGGATGATGGGGGTCAGCCACCACTTCTTGTTGTTGAGCAGGAAGTCGAGGAACTCGGCGAAGAAGCCGCGCTGGGCCTCGTCGGCCTGCTCGGAGAAGTCGCTGCCCTTGCGCTGATCGTCTGACATCACACCACTCCTGGGGTTCGTCTCGTCCTCAAGTTAGCACCGCTTCAGAACTGCCGGAAGTACTTGGTGGTGTCGGAGCCGTCGTCCTCGCGCGGGAGCCAGTGGGTGACTGCGGCGCGGCCGGTGTTGCGGCGCATCGGATCCTTGCCGGAGAGACGCAGGGCCAGGCCGATGGGGGTCATGATGCCGAAGTAGATCATGCCCATCAGGATGTGGGAGATGGTCCAGCCGATGGGGAAGGTGAGGTACGTCAGGCCGACGAAGACGGGCCTGACCGCCCTGGGTGCGAGCAGCCCGAGCAGGAAGGTGGGGGGGGCGAGGCAGTAGATGGCGATGGCCAGCGGCGCGATGCCGGTCTTGTGCCACAGCACCGTTCCGAGCACGCCGCAGAACAGCGGGAACCAGATCATGCCGAACTTGCGCAGCTCCTTGGGCGGCGGGTTCAGGTTGATCTCGATCAGCGCCAAGGCGGTCTCCTAGTCCAGCTCGAACTGGGCGAGGTAGGCGTCGCGGTCCACCCCGTCGGTCACGCGCTGCTCGGGCTTGAGCATCACGAAGTTCTCGATGACCAGCACATCCATGTCGGTGCCCATGAAGCAGTGCCAGGCGTGCTCCGGGCTGCAGACGATGGGCTCGCCGCGGACGTTGAAGCTGGTGTTGATGATGACCGGGCAGCCGGTCTTGTCCTCGAAGCGGCGGATGAGCCGGTGGTAGCGGCCGTGGCGTTCTTCGTCCGCGGTCTGTACGCGGGCCGAGTGGTCCACGTGGGTGATGGCGGGTACCTCCGAGCGGATCTGCTTGAGCTTGTCGAGGCCGTCGGCGCGTTCGTGCAGCTCGGTGCGCTTCTCCTCGCGCACCGGCGCCACGAGCAGCATGTAGGGGCTGTCCTGGCCCTGTTCCATCTCGAAGAACTCGTGGACCCGCTCGGTGAGGACCGTGGGCGCGAAGGGCCGGAAGGACTCACGGAACTTGATCTTGAGGTTCATCACCGACTGCATCTTGGGGCTGCGCGCGTCGCCGATGATGCTGCGGCTGCCCAGGGCCCGGGGGCCGAACTCCATGCGGCCCTGCATCCAGCCCACGACCTTCTCGTCGGCCATCAGCCCGGCCACGTTCTCCAGGAGCTCGTCCTCGTCGGCGAAGTGCTGGTACTTCGCCCCCTGGGAATCCAGGAAGGCGCGGATCTCGTCGTCCCCGAAGGACGGCCCCAGCAACGACCCGCGCTGGCTGTCGCCCGGTGCGGCCTCGCGCTCGTTGTCCAGCAGCTGGTGCCAGATGAACAGGGCCACCCCCAGCGCGCCGCCGGCGTCCCCCGCCGCGGGCTGGATCCAGACGTTGTCGAAGGGGCCCTCGCGCAGGATGCGGCCGTTGCCCACGCAGTTGAGGGCCACGCCCCCGGCCAGGACCAGATTCTTCGATCCCGTGATCCCGTGCACGTGGTTGGCCGTGCGCAGCATGATCTTCTCGGTGACCTTCTGGATGGACGCGGCCAGGTCCATCTCCCGCTGGGTCAGCGGCGTCTCGGGCTTGCGCGGCTTGCCGCCGAACAGCTGGTCGAACTTGCCCGAGGTCATGGTCAGCCCCTGGCAGTAGTTGAAGTAGGACATGTCCATCCAGATGGAGCCGTCCTCCTTCAGGTCGATCAGCTTGTCGAGGATCAGATCCACGTACTTCGGCTCGCCGTAGGGGGCCAGCCCCATGAGCTTGTACTCGCCCGAGTTGACGCGGAATCCGCAGAAGTAGGTGAACGCCGAGTACAGCAGGCCCACCGAGTGGGGGAACTGCAGCTCGTGGGACAGGGTGATGCGGTTGCCCTCGCCGTGGCCGAAGCTGGTGGTGGTCCACTCCCCCACGCCGTCGAACGTGATGATCGCGGCCTCGTCGAAGGGCGACGGGAAGAAGGCGCTGGCCGCGTGGGACTGGTGGTGCTCGCAGAACACGTACCGCTTGTCGAAGTCGCGCAGGACCGACTTGTCCATCTCCCGCGGCAGGTGCAGCTTCTGTCGCAGCCACACCGGCATGGCCTTGATGAACGAGAAGAAGCCGCGCGGCGCGTACGCGAGGTAGGTCTCCAGCAGCCGCTCGAAGGTCAGCAGCGGCTTGTCGTAGTACCCCACGTAGTCCAGGTCCTGGGCGGTCAGCCCCGCGTGTTCGAGGCAGTACTCGATGGCCTGGGCCGGGAACGCCTCGTCGTGCTTGATGCGGCTGAAGCGCTCCTCCTGGGCGGCGGCCACCAGCTCGCCGTCGACCACCAGGGCCGCGGCAGAGTCGTGGTAGAAGGCCGAGATGCCCAGGATGGCGGTCATGGAGTCCTCTCCGGAGACGGGATTCCCTAGGATGCCTGACGAACCAGGGTTTGAGAAGCGGAGGACCCCACCGGCGCCAGGTCGTCCTGGCACGCTCCTTGCCTTCTGTCGTCCCGTGGGTGCGTCAGGAGGAGAACCCGTGTCAAGCAACGCCGTGCGCGCCCGGATCGCCCCGATCCCCTGTCCACTCCAGTTGACGATCCGTCGTCTGCAATGGTCCCCGCTGGTCCTCGGGATCGCCCTCGTCCTCGCGCCCGTGGGGGCCGGGGCAGAGGAGGAACCCGGTTCGCCCGGAGCCGTCGAGGCCGCCGAACCCATCGAGCCCATGGAGGCACCCGCCGCGGCCGTGCCCGAACCCGAGACCAGCGGCGTGACCGCGTTCACCGGCCTGCTCGAGACGCGCAAGCGCCAGCTGGTGACGAGCTACTACCTCTACCGGGGGCCTGCGCCGGACCGGACCGAGATGGACTCGGCCATCGGCGCCATCGACCGCCTGATCCTGCAGGACTACTCGCTCGAGGACATCTGGTCGACCATCTTCCACATCATGATCAGCGAGCCGGACCTGGCCCACCGCCCCTTCGAAGAGGTGATCCCGCCGAACATCCAGCGCGCGAGCATCTGGCGCCAGGGCACCACGCCGGTGAAGGTGGTCATCGAGGAGCGCTACCCCGAGTTCGACCTGGTCTACAAGCAGGCCCTGCGCCGCAAGCGCACCTTCGGCTACCTGGGCGCGGCTGCATTCGTGCCCTCGTACACCCTGTCCATCGCGTTCGGCTCGGCAGAGGTGGGGTCCATGTACAACCGCGCGCGGAGCCAGGGCGTGGAGTTCAACGCGGGCGCGGCGTTCCTGCCCATGGTGCCGCTGATCGGTCCGGTGCTGACCCAGGCATGGATGGACCGCGAGGCCGGTGAGCTGGGCGATCTGGACTACGACGCGGGCTCGCACCTGGTCGGCGCCGTGTGGGGCACCCTGATCCAGGCGCTGGGGGTGACCGCGATCATCATCAGCGTCAGCCAGCCGCTGCCGCAGCCGTTCGGCGACGATGACGACGGCCGGACCGCCCGGCGCGCCCGCCGGGGAACCCCCCCGCGCTTCCAGGCGAGCTTCGGCCCCACGAGCGTGGGCGTGGGCTTCACGTTCTGACGCGGGTCACGGGGGTTGACGGCGCAGCGGTCGCGATGGACAGTGAGTCCCCATGACCGACTCGTACCAGGACGACCCCTTCGGCGAGACCCTCGAACCCTCCAGCGGCGCGAGCGATCTCACCGGCGAGTTCGTGGAATTGAGCTCGGAGATCGCGGGATTGCCGGCGGACGCCGCCGCGCTGACCGTGCAGCAGGTGCAGGCCATGGGCGTGGACGGGCTGCGCGAGCACGTGCCCGCGTGGTTGGCCCAGCACGTCGTGGATCAGCAAGACCTGCGCGCCGAGGTCCAGACCCGGATCGAGGCGGCCCTGGCGGACATGCCCCAGGCCCTGCTGGAGCGGACCCTGGAGGCCCTGCACGCGGCGGGCGACGAGTTCAGGTTCTACCCCCACGACGCCGCGGCCCGGGTGCTGGGACGGGAGTTCATTCGCAGCGTGCTGCCCCACGCCAACGCGTTCGGCGTGGACGCCCTGCCGCGGGCCCTGGACGCTGGCCCCACGCTGGTGGTGTGCAACCAGCTGTCCTACGCCGACGCCCAGTTCACCGACCTGCTGCTGTCGGACTACGAGGACTCGGACGAGGAGGAGCTCTCCTACCGCCTCGCGTTCGTCGTGCTGCCCAGGGCGTACGACAACCCGTACCGCCGCATGGCCGCCATCAGCCTCGACACCCTCGCGTTCCCATCACCCGACACGGCCCTGGCCGCCTCGATGGCTAGTGCCCTGCAGCAGTCCCACGACCGGATGATGCTCGGCCATGCCGTGGTGCTGTACGCCGAGGGGGCGCGGTCCAAGAGCGGTCGCCTCGGCTCCTTCCGCCGCGCGGCCTCGGCCTTCGCCGCCGTCCCCGGCGCCCATGTCGTGCCCATGGCCATCACCGGCACCGACGAGGCCTTCCCGGTCCACAAGCACCAGCTCGGACCGGCCGCGGTCACCCTGTCGGTCGGGGAGGCCATCGACGTGGAGTCCCTCGGACCCGAGGCGGCCCTGGAGACGGCCTGGCGCGAGGTGGCGGAGTTGCTGCCCGATGGCTACCAGCCTGCCGCGGACACCCCACCTCTGATCTGAGGCCGGGGCTCAGGGATCGGCGTTGCACACGTCGTCGAGCAGCGTGAAGAACCCCGCCCCCTCGATCCGCGTGTGCTGGCGTATCCGGACCTGGATCGTCTCACCACTCTGCCAGTACGGGGTGAGGTCGATGACGTGCTGGACGAAGGCACCGGGGGTCCCGCCGCCCTGGACGATCTCGGGGAAGTCGGGGAGTGGATCGCCGCCCGGAGGGAGGCCAGGCACGAAGCCGCCGGTCTCCACCGGCACGGTCTGCTGCTGCAGCACGGCGCCGTGCTCGTCGAGGATGGCCAGGTCCAGCTCCACGCCGCGGTCGTCCACCTCGGAGAGCTGGTCGAAGACCAGGGTGGGGACCACGGGCACGAAGGGGTCGGTGACCAGGTGGCCCCAGGTGTCGGGATCGGCGTCCTCGGAGGAGCGCAGCAGGGCGGCGTGGTCGCCCTCGAAGACCAGCGCCTCCTCGCCCACGAGCCCCGAGAAGTCGTCGCCCTCCTCCACGATCACCACCATGCCGCCCTCGGGGGAGGCCCACCAGTCCGCGCCGGGGTGGCCGAAGCCGCTGAGGGAGCCGGTCTCGAAGCCGCAGACCGAGGGCTCCGCGTCGTCGTCGTCCGCCGCGGTGGTGTCGTCGTCGTCGTCCGCTGCGGTGGTGTCGTCGTCGTCCGCTGCGGTGGTGTCGTCGTCGTCCGTCGCGGTGGTGTCGTCGTCCGCAGCAGCGGTGTCGTCGTCCCCAGCGGTGGTGTCGTCGTCGTCCACGAAGGCGCCGCTGCCCGTGCACCCGGCCAGGGTGAGCGCGAGCAGTGCGATGGCGAGCCGCGAGATCCGGCCGCTGCGCAGGAGGATGATCGCGCTCACAGCGGCAGCGCCTCGTCGAGGATGCCGGCGTCGAGCAGGTCCGCCCGGGATCCGAGCGTCGGGATGGCGGGGTTGTACTTGTGACGCGTCGCGGCGTCGGCCCATCGGGCGGCGGCGAGCACGGCCAGCGTCGTGGCTTCGTCCACGCCGGCGAACGTGGACTCCACGGCGCGGCGGGCCAGGGCGGCCAGGGCCTCGTCGGTCAGGGCAGGATCGAACAGCGCCCCGCCCTCGGAGCCGTCGGCGAAGCGGCACACCCGCTCGATGAGGCCGACGTTGACGTACTCGCCCGTGTCGGGGTCCACATAGGAGTAGAACGCCAGCCTCTGGCCGGCGACGCCGGTGAGCCCGAGGTAAGCGGCGATCTCGTCCTCGTCGTTGTGCACCTCCCCCGCGCCCCACAGGTCCGGGGTGGGTCGCGCGGTGAGGATCGACCGGGGCACACCGAGGCCGCGCGCCAGCTGGAAGACCTCGCCCTTGGAGAGCATGGCGATGGGGTTGGTGTCCACCTCGCCGTCGCCGCCCTTCTGGTAGAAGCGCAGCCAGCGGTCCTCGCATTCGTTGCCCGTGCCGTGGCGGATCCCTCCGCCGAAGAGGCGGTTGGCAAATCGCCCGACGGGCGCGCGCAGGCACGAGCGGAACGACCCGTGGATCGTGGGATCGGCCTTGCAGCGCGCCTGGATCGCGGAGACGTCGTGGCCGGCCGCGCCCATGGCGGTCGTCAGCCCGTCGACCATGGCGTGGAACGGCGCGGAGAGATCCAGGTCCACCAGAGCAACCCCGAACGCGTCGGCGGCCTCGACAGCCCGCGCGCCGCAGCGTGGATCGCTGTCGATGGCGCTGTACACCGCGACGATCCGATCCGGTCCGAGGGCTCGCGCGAGCAATCCGAGCAGGACCGCGCTGTCCACGCCGCCGGACACGTCCAGCTGGGCGCGGTCGGTGCGGCAGGCGCGGTGGAACGCGCGCAGCGCCTCGGTGCGTTCGCGGATCAGCTCCTCGACGTGGACCACGGGCATGGACGGCTTCCTCCTCGATCCGCCCTCTACCCTAGCTCGGGCGCGGCCCGCCGGCATCCGATCCACCGTTGAACCCGGTGGCATGGCGCGGGTAGAGTCGGCGGTGGAGGGACCGACATGACCAAGACATGGATCCTCGCGATGTGCGCCGCTGCAGGGCTGTTGCTGGTCTCGTGCGGCGACGAGGACGAGGAGTGCCCCGACTGCATCTGCGATTGTTGCGACGGGGACGACGACGCGAGCGGCGACGACGACGACGCGGCCGCCGAGTGCGGTGAGGACGGCGACTGCGCCGACTGGGAGATCTGCGAGGCCGACGTCTGCGTGGACGGCGATCGCAACAACGACTTCGGCGAGGCGCTCGGCGTGGCCGCCGGGGACGAACCCGGGGGCTACATCAACCCGGCCGGGGACGTCGACTACTACCGGCTCAGCGGCGACGAGGGCTGGTTCTTCAAGGCCTACGCCATGACCGACGAGCCCACCGACGACCAGGGGCTCGACACGGTCGTGCGCTTCTACGACAGCTCCGGCCACGAGAAGGGCTACAACGACGACTTCGAGCGGCTCGGTCACATCTACGGCACCGACGCCCTGTACATGGGCTGCACGGCCGCGTCGGAGACCTACTACCTGTCGGTGGAGGACTACGGCTCGTTCATCAACGATCCCGCACAGATGGAGGGCGGCGCCGGGTACATCTACCAGCTGTTCGTCAGCGACTTCGAGTCCGGCAGCGTCGAGGACGAGCCCAACGACACCGCGGGCGACGCCACCGACTCGGCCATCGCCGAGTACAACGTCAGCTACGACCGCGCCGGCGTGGTGGGGGACGACGGCGACGTGGACCTGTGGGCCGTGGACCTGGAGCCCGGGTCGCGGTTCAGGGTGTACGGGTACGAGCACACCGCCACCGAGATCGACCTGGCCATCCGCATGCTGGGCACCGACGGCGTCTCCCAGGCCGGGGTCTTTGGCGCGCCGTCGTGGTCCGAGTACATCTCGTTCCCGGTCCTCGACGACGCTCCGGTGTACATGGAGGCCACTGACGACGACGGGGACGGCGGGGACGAGTACTGCTACGTGCTGCACTTCGCTGCCGACCCGGCGGGTGAGCTGTTCTGGGCCGAGACCGAGCCCAACGACGACAACTTCTCCAGCGAGTCCCTCGAGGCCAACGACGACGGCGTGCTCGCCGTGGCCGGTCGCATCGATCCCATGGGGGACCTGGACCACTTCCTGTTCCAGGCCAGCGCTGGACAGCAGGCCACGATCAGCCTCTCGGCGCGCACGGCCGGATCGGCCCTCGAGGCGCACCTGCGCATCGAGGGACCGGGCGGCGAGGAGCTGGCCGACTTCCCGGTGATGGCCAGCGAGGGGACGGTGCTGCAGAGCCTGGACCTGCCCGACGCCGGGACCTATCACCTGGAGGTCACGTCGTCCGACGAGCTGGCCGGCGGCGTGGACCAGTGGTACGTCATCGAGGTGGAGATCAGCTGATCCCGATGAGCCTCTTCGACCGCATCGGAGCTGCGTTCCGGAAGCCCAGTCCAGGGGAGATCCGCATCCCCAGGCAGGCGGCGGCGCGGGCCGCACCCCTGCTCAAGGAGCTGGAGACGGCGCTGCGCGGGGCGGCCGACCTCCCCGGGCTGGGTGGAGTCGCCGACAGCGGTGCTGTGCCGAGGTCGTTCCCGGACGCCGTCGCGGCCATCTACGCCGCGTACGACGCGTTCGCGGCCGAGCTGGCCGACGCGGCCGGCCTCGAGACCACGTGCCTCAAGGGGTGCACTTTCTGCTGCAACGAGGTGCCCACCCCGGTCCGTGGATTCGAGCAGCTGGAGATCTACCGACGGATCCAGCCCTCCCGTGGGTACCGCAAGGTCCACAAGCGGTGCGTGGAGCTGGCGGGACGGTTCTCCGCGGAGCTGGAGCGCACCTCGGGTGGCCGCACGAGCGTCAAGTCCGACAGCCAGGCATTCGTCGCGGCGCGGTTGGCCTACCTCCGGGCGGGCGAGCCGTGCGCGTTCCTCGACCGGCAGCACAAGACCTGTACCGTGTACGAGGTGCGGCCGCTGGCCTGCCGCATGCACTTCAGCCTCGACGAGCCCGCCTGGTGCGATCCCCGCGATCCCGCGGAGCCGCGAACACCGAACCTCGCCCCACCGGAGCCGCTGGTGGACCTCATGCGCCGCATCGACGAGCGCCTCGGCCTCGCCGTGTCGCCCACGATGCCGCAGGGGTTCGCCGAGCTCGGGGCGGTGGTGATGCAGGGACAGCCCCTGCGCTGGGAGAACCCATGACCGAGACCCACGCCGTGGCCCGCGCCATGCTCGAGAGGCGCAGCTGGCGCATCTTCATGGACACCCCCCTCGACGCCGAGCAGGTCGAGGCCATCGAGCAGCTCGCCGCGCTCGCGCCGTCGGTGCGGGGTGGGCGCGCGGCCCGCGCCGAGGTCGTCGTCGATCCCGATCGGGTCCCCGGTCTCAACCGCGCCGTCAGCGGCGGGTTCATCGGCAAGGCCAACCTGTGGTTGCGGTCGTCGCCGCCCCCGGGGTTCGCCGTGCTGGTCGGGGACTCGGAGCGCGGCGTCCGGCACGGCCCCCACCACCTGTACAACGTGGACGTGGCCGTGGCCGGCGAGCTGGTGGCCCTCGCCGCGGCCGACTGCAACCTCGGCGGCTGCTGGATGGCGGCCATCGACATGGGTGGCGTCGCCCGCTTCATGGGCCTGGCCGAACACGAGCGTGTGCCCGCGACCATCGCGCTGGGCGCGCCGGGGCTCCGCCGGAAGGGCGCGCTGCTGGCGGCCGCGTGGGATCGGGTCACCCGCAGGAGCGTGTCGGGCCGGCGGAAGTCCATCGAGGAGATCTGCTCTCTGGACCGGCACGACTCCGGCGAGAGCCTGCCCGCCGCCGACCTCTCGGAGATGCCCGGCGACGGTCGGACGCTGGCCCAGGTGGCCGCGGCCGCGCACCCCTCGGCGAGCTTCGCCGGTGAGGTGCCCGGCGTCCAGCAGCTGGCGCTGGTGCTCGAGTCCATGCGCGTCGCGCCCAGCGCCGACAACGGCCAGACCTGGCGGTTCGTCGTGGTCCGGGGCGCCGAGCGGACCGCCGAGGTGCTGGCCGCGGCCGGTCACGACGTCCCCGTGGACGAGGCCCCGGGCGCGCTGCTGGCCACCTTCGCCGCCCCCTTCATCGTCAAGAAGGTGCACAAGGAGCAGCCCTTCGCCCTGATCGACCACCCCATCGCCCTGACCCACGGATTCCTCGCAGCCGAGGCCCTCGGCCTTCACTGGAACGCCACGTTCGTGTTCGACGGCGCGCCCGTGCGGGAGATGCTGGGCGTGCCCGAGAACTGGCCGCCCACGGCCCTGTTCGCCCTGGACAGGGGAGGGGAGCGCGCGGGGGGCGACCCGCCGGGCTGGGTGCAGCTGTACCGCTGAGCTAGCGTCCGGGACGGTCGAAGCCGGACTGCACCAGCGAGAGGGTGCAGCTGCCGGTGGGCGGCGGCCCTTCCTCGAACAGGCCCTTCTGCGTGGCCTCGAGATCGGTGTGGATCTCCACGGGCAGGGTGGACCCGCCCAGGCAGCTCTCGAGGGTGTCACCGTGGTCGGCGGCGTCCGAGCCCGACTCGGAAGGACCGCATCCGTCCGTGTCGTCCGCGACCACCTCGAGGCGAACCGGATTCTCCTCGCCGAAGGTATGGCTGAGCCGGAACGACCGGGTGGTCACACCGTGGGCGATGGACACCGAGGACTCGGTGCGCGCGTTCGCATGCCCGAGGATGCGGCCGTCCGGTGCGATCACGCTGGGCTCGCCCGACACGGGGAAGGTCCACGTCCACGTGTTCGAGTTCGGCTCGACGCACGAGAACACGGTGTCCAGGGGCCGCATGGTGGGCTCCTGGAGGTACTCGAGGAGCTCCTCGGCGGAAGCCACGCGGGGAGAGACCACGATGAACTCGGTCCGCCTGGGACCGCCCGTGGGCAGGGTGTCCACGACCCGTCCGCGCAGGAGCAGCGGCCGCTCGGGTGTCGCGGTCAGTTCCAGATCGACCAGGATCTGCGCGCCGAAGAGCAACCCACCCTGCCCGGTATGGACCCTGGCGCGCAGGTTCGCGGCGAATCCCTCGGGCAAGGGGCCCTCCCACTGGACGGGGACGTACCGGCCGGGAACCCCCTCGACCACCTCCACCGCCGATCCGTCCAGGGTCAGCTCGGCGACGGTCTCTCCGTGGGCCAGCAGAGGCCCCGCGAGGACGGCGTCCATAGGCAACTTGTGGTGGAGCATCGGCACCGCCTCCCGTGCCAGACCCACACCCGCGATCAGCAGAGCACAACCCGCAGCCACCCAGAATCGGCCGCCATCTCGCGTGGTCATGAGATTCTCCTCCCGACGGAGGAACCTAACACCACTGGGCCCTGCTATCCTCCTCACTCCTGTGGAGAGACGAACGATGACGGACAGCAAGCGGGCACTGGTCACCGGCGGCGCGGGTTTCCTCGGCTCCCACCTGTGCGATCGACTCCTGGCCGACGGCCACGAGGTGATCTCGGTGGACAACTACTTCACCGGCCGCAAGCGCAACATCCAGCACCTGATGGACCACCCGCGGTTCGAGGCGATCCGCCACGACGTGACCCAGCCGTTGCTGCTGGAGGTGGATTGGGTGTTCAACCTGGCCTGCCCGGCGTCTCCGGTGCACTACCAGGTCAACGCCATCAAGACGATCAAGACCTGCGTGATCGGGGCGCTGAACATGCTGGGCCTGGCCAAGCGGACCGGCGCGCGCATCCTCCAGGCGTCCACGTCCGAGGTGTACGGCGATCCCGAGGTGCACCCGCAGACCGAGGCCTACTGGGGCAAGGTCAATCCGGTGGGCACGCGGTCGTGCTACGACGAGGGCAAGCGGTGCGCCGAGGCCCTGTTCATGGACTACCACCGCTCCAACGACGTGGACATCCGCATCGCCCGCATCTTCAACACCTACGGCCCGCGCATGGCCCAGGACGACGGCCGCGTGGTCAGCAACTTCGTCTGCCAGGCGCTGCGCGGCGAGCCGATGACCGTGTTCGGCGACGGCAACCAGACCCGGTCGTTCTGCTACGTGGACGACCTCGTCGACGGCTTCGTCCGGTTGATCCAGTACGAGGGCGACGGGTGCCACCAACCCCACAACCTGGGCAACCCCGGCGAGTTCTCGATGCTGGAGCTCGCCGAGGAGGTCAAGCGCCTCGTGGGCAAGGACGCCTCGGTGGTGTTCAGGCCGCTCCCCGCAGACGATCCCCGTCAGCGCAAGCCCGACATCACCCGCTCCAAGACCCACCTGGGCTGGGAGCCGCGCATCCCCCTCGCGGAGGGCCTGGAGCGCACGGTGGCCTACTTCCGCGACGTCGTCTGACCCGAGCCTCCTCCCCGGCCCTCTCCTTTGTTCGTGTCCACCCTCGGACTGTGCAAGACTGGAACTTGCACAGGGGGAGCGATGGAGACCACTCACTCCAAGACCGAACAGCTGGCCATCCGACAGGCCGCTGTGCTCGAGGCCATCACCCAGCTCTTTCAGAACGTCCTGAGTTGCGCCACCGAGGCCGAGGCCGCGGCCCTGGCTCTGTCCCTGGCCCAGGGGCTCACCAAGAGCGAGTTCGGCTTCATCTGCGAGATCAACGACGACAACCGGCTGGACACCATCGCCATCAGCGACACGGGCTGGGATGCGTGCCGGATCGCGGGGGGCGAACTCGTCCTGGCCGCCGATCTGCCGATCCGGGGTGTCCGCGGGCTCGTCATCGAGCAACAGCGCTCGATGGTCTTCAACGACCCGACATCTCACCCAGACTGGATATCCCCACCGGAGGGGCATCCGCCGGTCACCGCATTCATGGGGATCCCCCTGTGGCTGGGGAAAGAGGTCCTGGGGGAGATCGGGCTGGCCAACCGGCCGGGTGGGTATGGCGACGAGGAACTTCGCTCCATCGAGGCGCTCTCCGTGGCGTTCACCGAGGCCCTGATGCGGCGGCGAGCCGAGGAAAGACTGAGGGCTTCGCTCGAAGAGAAGGAGGTCCTGCTCCGGGAACTCCATCACAGGGTCAAGAACAACCTGCAGGTCATCTCCAGCCTGCTCGCACTGCAGGCGCGGCGAGTCGAAGGGGCCGAGGCCAAGGAGATGTTCCGCGAGAGCCACCACCGCGTTCGGTCCATGGCTCTGACCCACGAGCAGCTCTACCGGACCCGGGACATGACCCGCGTCGATGTCGATCCGTACCTGCGAGAGCTCACCAGTAGCCTGCAGCGTGCGTACGGTACGGGCCCTGACGGGGCCCGATGCGCTGTTCAACCCGGGGGAGCATCGATGCCCGTGGATGTGGCCATCCCCTGCGGACTGATCGTCAACGAGCTGGTGTCGAACAGCTTCAAGCACGCCTTTCCAGGCGCCGTCCAGGGGAACATCGAGGTGGGCCTGACCGTGGAAGGTGACACGAGGGCTGTTCTCGTGGTGGCCGACGATGGTTGTGGAATGCCCGCCGACGTGGATCACCGCGATGCCCGGACCCTGGGGCTGCAGCTGGTACGGTCGCTGGCGGAACAGATCGATGGGGGCGTGGAGGTCGACCGAGACGACGGCACGACCTTCCGCGTCGTGTTTTCACTCTGAGAGGGGAGTGGACATGGGTGGCAAACGAGTTCTGATCGTCGAAGACGAACGGATCGTGGCCGAAGATCTCAGGGAGACCCTGGAGCATCTGGGATACGAGGTGCCGGCCATCGCGTCGACCGGAGCGGACGCGATCGAGCAGGCCCGGATTCATCGCCCCGATCTCGTGCTGATGGACATCGTGCTCAAGGGACCGATGAACGGCGTCACGGCGGCCGGGGACGTCCGCGAGACCCTGGACATCCCCGTCGTCTATCTCACGGCGTACGCCGACGAAGAGACCCTGGCCCGTGCCAAGCTCACCGAGCCCTACGGATACCTGATCAAGCCGTTCGAGGAGCGGGAGCTGGCCTCGGCCATCGAGATGGCCCTGTACCGGCACGCCATGGAACGGAAGCTGCGCCTGAGCGAACGGTGGCTCTACACGACGCTGAACTCCATCGGCGACGCGGTGATCGCCACCGACGAGCAAGGGTGCGTTCGTTTCTCCAATCCAGTGGCCGCGCAGCTGACGGGATGGACCCACGAGGAAGCTCTGGACCATCCCCTGAGCGAGGTCTTCGACATCCTCAACGAGGAGACGCGGGCCCGGGTGGAGAACCCGGTGGCCAAGGTCCTGCGCGAGGGGGTCGTCGTTGGGTTGGCGAATCACACGGCCCTGGTCGCCCGCGACGGCCGGGAGACACCCATCGCGGACAGCGCCGCGCCGATCCTCGCCGACGACGGCAAGATCCAGGGTGTGGTGCTCGTCTTCCGCGACGTCTCGACACGCCGCCGCCGGGAAAAGGAGCTGCGGCGGATCCAGAAGCTCGAGTCGGTGGGCCTCCTCGCGGGCGGGATCGCCCACGACTTCAACAACATCCTCACGTCCCTCGTCGGCAACATCGGCTGCGCCAAGCTCCCTGACCTCGACCTGGTCGAGCGGGACGAGTTGTTGACCGAAGCGGAGGCCGCCGTCTGGCGCGCCCGGGATCTCACCCAGCAGCTGCTCACGTTCTCCAGTGGCGGATCTCCCGTGAAGAGCGTGGAGCCTCTACCCCAGCTCGTCGCGGAGTCCGCTGCGTTTGCGCTGCGGGGCTCCAACGTCAAGTGCGGCATCGGCCCGTCCGACGACGTGTGGCCAGTAGCCGTGGACACGGGGCAGATGAACCAGGTGTTCAACAACCTGTTCATCAACGCCGATCAGGCGATGCCCGAAGGCGGGTCCGTGACCGTGGCGATCGAGAACCTGGAGATCGTTCGGGGGGATGCCTCGGCCCTCGCGCCCGGCAGTTACGTCTCGGTGTCCATCGGGGACGAGGGTATCGGCATCGCGCCGGACCATCTGCACAAGGTCTTCGATCCGTACTTCTCCACCAAACAAAAGGGCAGCGGGCTCGGGCTCGCCGTGTGTCACTCCATCATCCACGGACACGGCGGAAAGCTGCTCGTGGAGTCCCAGCTCGGCGTGGGAACCACTTTCCGCGTGCTGTTGCCAGCGTCGGCGGCTCCGACCCGCCGTGCGCCCGAGGAGCCCCCGGCCCCCATCACCGGCAAAGGACGTGTCCTGTTCATGGATGACGACGTAGCCATCGTCGCTCTGGTGACCCGCGTGCTCGATCGGGCGGGTTTCGAGGTGGCCTCCGCGCTGGACGGGGTCACGGCGGTCGGGATGTACGCCGCCGCACAGTCAGCCGGCGAGCCCTTCGACGCGGTTCTCCTCGATCTGACCGTCCCCGGGGGCATGGGTGGGAGCGAGACACTCGAACAGATCCAGGAGATCGATCCGGACGTCAAAGCCATCGTGTGCAGCGGCTACTCCCACGACCCGGTCTTGGCCGATCACCGGGGCTACGGTTTCCGTGCCGCCGTGGTCAAGCCCTTCAGACCCGACGATCTGGCCCGGGTCATTCGGGACGTGATCGACGGTTCACCCTAGCGGCATCAATGGGCGCCGTGGCACTGGGTGCACGCGCCGTGCTCCGAGTCCACCAGTTCTCCTTCCCAGTGATCGCCCGGCGGGGTGATCCCGTCGCCATCGACCATGTGGCATTCGGTGCAATCCCCATCCATCGCGGAGTCACCGTAGTCGCTGGGGTAGGTAGCGCACCCACTGAACGCCAGGGTGATCAGGTACAGGAATGAGGCAAACGCCACCAGGACCGGAATGTAGACTCGCATCGTGCCCTCCATGACTCGTATCGCGCGTTCGACAGGGGTTTGAACGGAGCGAATCTGGGGTGGGGGAGGGGAGGTAGTCCGGTGGTAAGAGGGAACGGGGCTTCCCGTCCGGATCAGAAGGTGACTTCGAACGTTTCGTCCTTGTCCTCGCTAAAGCACACGCAGCACACCTGGGTCAATTCGCAGGTCTCTCCCCCGCAATCGTCACACGGGGTGGTCAACGAGCCCGACGTGTCCACACAGGCCTCGATCGTGTACTGGCCGGTGCACCAGGCCTCGCACGCATGCATGTCTTCCAGGCATGCCTGGTCATGGCACCCCAGACACCCAAGAACGAGACACCCGAGAAGTCCAACGATGAAGCGGCCCATGACCACCTCCCCTCGGTGCCATTATAGGCAACAGATGTGATAGACGGGGGCCAGGAACGACCCCATGACATCCGTGACCCTCTGCGACACCTGCGCAGCCCGCTGCTGTCGCCTCTATTCGATACCCCTCACCCACCTGGACGTGGCGCGGATCGTCGAACATACGCTGCGACCGGTCGGAGACTTCGTCGACGCGACGAGTCGGGACTTCGCCGACGAGATGCCGGCAGCCTACCTCCTGGGCCAGCCGTCCCAGCTGGTGTTGAAGCGGGCCGAGGACGGCCAAGCCTGCATCTTCCTCGACGGCGAGAGGTGCCGCATCCACCAAGCCGCGCCCCGCGTCTGCCAGATGTACCCCTACGTGGCCTGCCGCGACGACGAGCTACAGCTGCGACAGCGTCGGGACGTGTACTGCGAGGGGGACTTCGTCCTGGACGAGGCTGGCCGCCGGCGGCTGATGGAGGTCAGCGACCGCTTCTGGAACGTCGAGCTGGACGCGTATCGGGAGCTGGTCCAGAGGTGGAATCTCATGGGGGGCCCCGGGGATGCCGAGGCGCTGCTGGCGTTCTGCCGCCACAACGGCTAGCTGCCGCTGGTGAGGCTCATCCCCATCGCGTGTTTGCCCACGAACGGCATGAGCCGACGCGGCACGAACCGCAGCATCCACATGCCGATGGAGTTGAAGAACCCGGTCACCACCCCGCGCCGGCCGCGCAGCATCTTGGTCACCGCGATGTGCGCGCAGCGCTGGGGTGACATCGACACCATCAGCCCCAGCTTCGAGAAGTCGTCGCCCGCGGCCTGCATGAACTCGGTGACCGTGCCGCCCGGGGACACGGTGATCGCGTGGACGCCCGTGCCGCGGAGCTCGGCGTCGAGTCCTTCGGTGAAATTGCGCACGTAGGCCTTGGTCGCCGAGTAGGCGGCAAACCCGGGCACCGGCAGGAATGCACCGATGGACGCGACGTTCATCACGTGACCGCGCTTGCGCTGGACCATCGCCGGCAGCAGCAGGTGGGTCAGCTGGGTCAGCGTCACGATGTTGACCTGCAGCATGGCCCCCTGGCGCTCCCAGCTCTCGGCCATGAAGTCGCCGTGGACCCCGAACCCCGCGTTGTTGATCAGGATGTCCACGTCCAGACCCGCGTCTCCGATCCGGGCGACCAGATCCGTGGCCGCCGTGGCCTCGGCCAGATCCTGAGCCTCGACCACCACCGGGGTGCCGGGTCCGTTGCGGATCTCCTCTGCCAGCTCCTCGAGGCGGTCCTCGCGCCGTGCCACCAGGATGACGCCCGCACCCAGGCTCGCCAGCTCGAGGGCGATGGCCCGGCCGATACCGCTGCTCGCGCCGGTGACCAGCGCCGTCTGTCCGTCGAGTCTTGCCATGGGGAGTCCTCCCGGTCGCGGGGGATTCTACAGCCTCTCAACCGTGGGCGACCAGATTTCCCAGGCGGCGCGTCAGCTCGAGATTCTGCTCGTGGTCCGTGGGCGAGGGGAACGTTACGCGGGCTCGGGGAGGGTCGCGAGGTAGGCCTCGATCGCCTGGCCCAGGCGCCTGGGGCTGAACCCGAACGGGCCGAGCCCGCCGTGGTAGACGACGCGGCCGTCCAGGCCCACCAGGTACAGGCGCGTCGGCCAGGCCGCGTAGGCCTCGTTCACCGCGTCGTCCATCTCGTCGACATAGGTGCGAATCCCGTATCGCAGCGAGCCCTCGCAACGGCCTGCCACTTCTCGGCGTTCCTCGGTGGTTCGGGGATCCTGCACGTCGGTGGCGGCCCGGGCCTCCCATCGCCTCGTCAGCCACCCCAGCGGCCCCTTGCCGAGCCACCAGCCGTCCGTGGGGTGGGCCTCGCGGATGTACACGGAGAGGAACTGGACCCTGTCGTGATGGCGCCGGTAGAGGTCGTGGAGACTCACGGTCCCCTTGACGAACGGCGGTCAGGTGAAGCTGCCGAACACGAGCGCGACCGGCCTGTCTCCGCGGAAGCTCGACAGCGTCACCGGGTTGGCGCCGTCGCAGTCGCGCAGCTCGAAGTCAGGGGCGAGATCACCCACCCGCGGCGCGCGGGCGTCGTGTCTCTTCTGCCAGGACGTCGCCTCGTGGCGGTCGTGGATGGTGGACATCGGCCCTACTGGCGGGCCCAGGTCTGGATCATCTCCAGCTTGCCGCAGACGCCGTCGGGCTCGTTCCCCGTGACCACGAGCACGTCACCGTTGAGGGTGAACGCGGACGCGCCCATGTCGCCAGCGCCTTCGCCGACCACGCAGGGGTCGTCATCGGGCGTGAACGTGCACGCGTCGGGGGTGCAGCTGACGATCCCCAGGTTCTCCCCGGTGACGGTGTCACCATCGATCTCGAAGATCGTCTGCATCACCTCGACGCAGCTGGCGCTGGAGTTGGTCAGCAGGACATCGCAGCCCACGGCGCCCGGGCCGATCTCCATGACCGTGCTGTCCATGACCGCGAACCAGTCGGCGGTGATGTCGTAGGTCCCGCACTCGAAGGTGGTCAGGGCCCAGGTCCCGTCGAGGATGCAGTCGCCAGTGGCGTCGTCGTCGTCCGAGGTGGCGTCGTCGTCGTCCGCCGTGGCGTCGTCGTCGTCACCTGCAGTTGCGTCATCGTCGTCGCCCGCAGTTGCGTCGTCGTCGTCCGCGACCGTGTCGTCGTCGTCATCGCCGTTGCAGGCGGACAGGGTGAAGGCCAGGGCGGCCAGGAGGGAAGAGCACCAGATCAGCGATGAGTGTTTCGGCATGTAGGAGTAAATATCACGTCGGACCGTCGGGCGGTGGACAGCACAGCTGGACGAGGCTGCGGACCTGCTCGAGCATCTGCTCCATCTTGCCCAGCAGGTTGTCGCCGTTGACCGAGTACAGCACGTGCCTGGAGCGCTTCTCTCGGTGCAACAGTCCCGCGTCGGCGAGCTGCTGGAGGTGCCGCGAGATCACGGAACGATCCTTGGGGAAGGCCCCGGCGATCTCACCGACGTCCTGCGCTCCGTGTACCGCCAGGTGGGTCAGCAGCTCGACGCGCAGGGGCTCGCACAGTGCCTTGAACAGCGCGGCATCGAGGACGTCGCCCACGCAACACTCGATGGCACGGGTGGAGGAGTCGTCGCCCATGGGAACATTCCCTGCTTATCCGGTTAACCCACAAGAATTCTCGCCAGGAGACTCTCC
>CAYRNR010000071.1:0-43036 GCA_964425605.1 uncultured Rickettsiales bacterium
CCTCGACGCCGAACACCAGCTTCACCCGCTCGTCCTTGGTCTGGACGTTCTTGGGGGTGAACTCCGCCTCGTCGCGGATGCGCGAGACCCGCCCCGGGAACGTGCGATCCGGGTGGGAGTCGATGCTCACCGCCACGGGATCCCCGAGCCGCACCGCGCCCACGTCCGACTCGGGCACGAACACCGTCAGGCGCACCGTGTCCAGGTCCTGGACCACGAACAGGGTCGCCCCCGGACCGGCCACCTCCCCGGCCGCCACGAGGCGGTGCACCACCGTGCCGGACAGGGGCGCCACCACCTCGCAGTCCGCGAGCTTCTTCTCCGCCAGGGCCACCGCGGCCTCGGCCTGCTCGACGCCGGCCTCGGCCATCGCCAGCTCCTCGGGCCGCGCCCCGCGCAGGGCCTTGTTGTACTGCTGCTTGGCCGCCCGCGCCTGGTAGACCGACACGTCGTACCGGGCCTGGGCGTCGTCGGCTTGCTTGCCCGTCACGCCGCCAGCCCCCTCGAGGGAGTCCACGCGATCCAGGTCGGCCAGCGCCGCGGCCTCCGCGGTCTCGGCCTGGTTGTACAGCTCCCTCGCCGATGCGATGTCCTCGGGCCTCGCCCCGGCGTGGGCCAGGGCCAGCTGGGCCTCGGCCATGTGGAGCGCGCCGCGCGCCTGCTGCGCCTGCAGCTCGATGTCGGCGGGGTCGAACCTCAGCAGGACGTGGCCGGCCTCGACCCGATCGCCCTCGTCGGCCAGCACCTCGGCCACCCTGCCGCCCACCAGGGAGGAGACGCGCACGTCGTCGGCCTCGATGGTGCCGCTGACCGCCAGGCTGCCGCCGTCTCCGGAGAGACACCCCGCGGCGAGCGCCAGCAGGCCCAGCCCCGTGATCAACCCTCGTCCACGCATCACAAGCCCTCCTCGAACTCCGCCCGTCCCTGACTCGTCAGGGCGCCGCGCAGCATGAGGGTGAGGAACGTCTCCATCACCTCGTGGATGGGGACCTGAAGCTCCATGAAGGTCGCCGGGTTGGCGACCTCCTGGACCACGGTCATGATGATCTTCACCATCACCTTGGGGTTCACCTCGGGCCGTATCAGCCCCCGCTCGCGATCCCGCTCGATCAGCCCCAGGTAGTGGCTCAGCACCGCCATCCGCCGTTCGTTGATCTGCTCCCACAGGTGCGGGTAGTGCCGCTGCATGTCGCCCATCATCACCGGCGAGATCATCGACAGCCGCTCCCTGAGGAACGGGAACAGCTTCCGGGTCAGGTGCACCACGTCCTCGGCGCCCTGGAACCTCGACAGCGCCGTGGCCACCGTCTGCTCCAGGAACCGCAGCACGTAGCTCTCCACCAGCGCGTCCTTGCCGTCCACGTAGAGGTAGAGGGTCTTCTTGGACATGCCCAGATCCCGGGCGATGTCGTCCATGGTCACGCGCTTGAAGCCGAACTGGAAGAACAGCTCGCCTGCCTTGTCGAAGATGCGGTTACGGATCGCTTCGGCTGCCGCGTCGTTCTTGGAATCGCCGCCCACCTTGAACCTCCGGGGAACCTGGGAAACTCATTTAGCCTCTGATGGTTTCCATTGTTTCCCCGGGTTTCCGAAGTGTCAAGGGTTTCTATCCACCGCCCACCTGCACCACGGCCACGAGCTCGTCACCATCCCCGACCCGGGTCTCCGTGTAGGCGCTGCGTGGGATCACCCGCCCGTCGAGCACCACCGACAGGATCTCCGGGCTGTGCCCGCAGTCGCGCAGCAGGCGGTCGATGGTGACCGGACCCTCGAGGTCGATTGGCTCGCCGTCGAGGAAGACTCGGATGGGCAACGGTGTCCTCCCTCGGTGGATGATCCCCTGGGGCGGCACCATGATATGGTGGTGACAGGGTCTGGGGATATTCCAGCAGTAGAGACATTGGGGCAGACCCGCAAGTGTTGAATGTCGTTGGCCATTCGAGGCGATAGTTTGGAGACACGATGAATCCCTACCACTCCGTGACCACAGCCCTGTTCGTCGACTTCGAGAACCTCCGGCTGGGGGTGCCCGAACCCCACGCCAAGACCGACACCGCCATCGACGTCCTGAACAAGCTGCTGCATCGACTGGAGAAGGAGGGCAAGCGTGTCCTGATCCGGCGCGCGTACGCGGACTGGGAAGGGGAGGGGCTGGAGGGGGTCCAGGGACAGCTGTCGCTGATGTCGTTCCTGCCGGTGTACGTGCTGGGGCTGGCCGGCAAGAACAGCGCGGATCTGGAGATGAGCCTGGACTGCATGGACATCCTGCTGAGCCGCGACGACGTCGAGCGGTTCATCCTCGTGGCCGGGGACCGGGACTTCATCCCCATCGTGCGCAGGGTGGTCGAGGCGGGCAAGCAGGTACGGGTCGCCGCGTTCCGGGCGTCCACGAGCGCGGACCTGGTGGAGGTGGCCGGGCGCCGCAACTTCATCGACGTGGGCCGGTTCCTCGAGACGCCGAATCGGATGTCCGCGACCATGACGATGACCGCGCCGCGGACCATCGAGGAGGCGCTGGCCGAGCCCGACGAGCCGCCCTACGACCCGTCGGAGGAGGATCTGGAGCGGACCATGCGCCTGGTGGTGCAGGCGGATCGGAAGTACCGAGGGCGCGGGATCTGGCTGGTGCCGTTCTTCAAGGAGTGGATGAACCCCGAGTTCGCGGGCATGAACAACGAGAACCGCAAGGGCATCCTGGGCGCGCTGTCGGAGGAGAAGTCCGTCACCGTGGAGACCCGCGAGGACGGGCTGGGTCGGTCCAACTCCTACTCGGTGCTCGTGCCGGATCGCGAGCACGAGCGCTACGTGCGCGCCGAGAAGATGCTCGACGGCGCGGACGAGGAGGTGGAGTCGCTGACCTCGGACGACGACGAGGACAGCCTCGACACCCCGGTCGAAGAGTAACCCTCCCCTGGCTCCTCCCTTGGCATTCTCCCCCTAGCGAGTACACTGCGTCGGTCGCCCCGCGCGGGCGCCGGTAAGCAAGGAACGCGCGTTGCAGACCGTGAACACCATCCTCAGCTGCTCGCTGGTGGTCCTCTACGTGGCCGCCGTGGTGGTGTACCTGCGCTACTTCATGACGCGCGCGACGGCGCTGCGCTGGCTGTGCCGGCCGGTGCTGCTGTTCACCCTGGGTGTCCACCTGGTGTACCTGGTGTCCCTGGGGCTGGCCCAGCAGGGGATGCCGCTGGTGGGCCCCGGGCAGGCCACCACCGTGCTGGTGTGCTCCACCACGGCCATCTACCTGGTGGTGGAGTGGCGCACGGGACGGCGGGTGATGGGCGTGTTCGTCATGGGCCTGGCCGCGGTGATGCAGCTGCTCGCCGCGGTGATGGGCCCCGAGAGCGCCCTGCTGTCCGACGATCTGCGGACCCTGCGGCTGCCCATGCACGCGCTGCCCGCCCTCGTCGGGTACGCGGGGTTGTCGCTGGGCGCGGTGTTCTCGCTGCTGCTGTTGCTGCTGCGTTCGCGGATCAAGCGGCGCCGCCTGGGGTTGCTCTACCGGCGCCTGCCGTCGCTGCGGGTGCTCGATACCATGGGCATGCACGCCAACGTCCTGGGTTTCGCCCTGCTGAGCCTGGGCCTGGCCACGGGGTGCGTCTGGGCCGCGGTGGAGTGGGGCAACCCGTTCCCGCGGGATCCCAAGCTGCTGGGCATGGCCGCGGTGTGGTTCGCCTACCTGCTGTACGTGATCTCCCCTCGCATCCCTGGCTGGACGCGCTACCTGCGCGCCATCTGGTCGCTGGTCTCGTTCGCGGCCCTCGTGTTCACCTTCACCGTGCTCGGCATGCTCGTCGAGTCGAAGCACAGCTGGTAGTCCGATGCTGGCCATGGTCGGACTGAGTCACCAGACCGCCCCTGTGGCGTTCCGCGAGCGCGTCGCCATGGACGCCGACGGTGTGGTGCGGACCCTGAACCGGCTGCGGGAGTCGGGCCAGTACACCGAGTCGCTGGTGCTCTCCACGTGCAACCGCACCGAGGTGTACGCGGTGCTCCCGCCCGACGTGGACGAGCACGACGCCATGCTGGCGGTGCTCGCGGACAGCAGCGGCGTGCCGGTGGACGAGATCGAGTCCCACACCTACCGCCGCCACGACCGGGACGTGGCCGAGCACCTGTTCATGGTCGCCGCGGGCCTCGACTCGATGGTGGTGGGGGAGAACCAGATCCAGGCCCAGGTGCGCGAGGCTTTCTCCATGGCCGTGGCGTGCCGGACCAACGGCCCCCTGCTCAACAAGCTGCTGCACTGGGCCCTGCGGGCGGGCAAGCAGGTGCGCACGGCCACGGGGATCGGCCACGGCCGCCTGTCCGTGGCCAGCGTGGCGTGCGATCTGGCCCAGAAGATCTTCGCCGACCTCTCCACCAGGGCGGTGTTGCTGGTGGGGGCGGGCGAGACCGGCGAGCTCGTGGCGCGGCACATGCGGGACCGCGGGGTGACCGATCTGGCGATCACCAACCGGACCGCGTCGCGGGCCGAGAGCCTGGCGAGCCGGCTCGGCGGACGGACGGTGCCCTTCGACGGCCTCTGGGAGGCGGTGGCCCAGGCGGACGTGCTGATCACCTCCACGTCGGCGACCGAACCCATCGTGACCGCGGCGCCGCTGGCCAGGTCCCTGGCCCGCCGCCGGACCCCCCTGTTCGTCATCGACATCGCGGTCCCCCGCGACGTGCACCCGGACGTGGACGACCTGCACAACGTGTTCCTGTACGACATCGACGCCCTGGAGGAGGTGGTGCGCACCAGCATCGACCGCCGTCGGGCCGAGATGCACCGGGCGCGGGCCATCGTTGCCAGCGAGGTAGAGAAGTTCGTAGGTTGGCAGCAGCGACAGCAGGTCACGCCGACGATCGTTCAGATGCGCGAGCAGTTCGAGTCCGTGCGCGTCGCCGAGATGGAGAGGCTGCGCCGGGACCTGTCCGACGAGGACTTCGAGCGGGTGGATCGGGCCACGAGGGCCCTGGTGGCCAAGCTGCTGCATCACCCCACCGTGGGCATGAAGCGGGCGGCGGGCCGCGAGGACAGCGGCAAGCTGCTGACCGCCTTCCGGCAGCTGCTGGGGCTGGACGAGGAGCCGAGCCGATGACGTCTGAGCTGAAGATCGGTACGCGGGGCAGCCCCCTGGCCATGGCCCAGGCCACCTGGGTCCAGGCTGCGCTGCGTGAACTCCACCCGGACCTGGACGTGGAGATCCAGATCATCTCCACCAAGGGGGATCGGGTACAGGACCGGCCGCTGCACCAGGTGGGCGGGACCGGCCTCTTCACCCGCGAGATCGAGCGCGCCCTGCTCGAGGGCGAGGTGGCCGTGGCCGTGCACAGCCTCAAGGACCTGCCGGCCCAGATGCGGCCCGGCCTGGTCCTGGCCGCGGTGCCCCAGCGGGAGGACGCGCGCGACGTGTTGATCTGCCCGGCCGGGCACACCCTGGACACCCTGCCCCAGGGGGCGTGCGTGGCCACGGGGGCCCTGCGTCGCCGCGTGCAGCTGCTCAAGCTGCGGCCCGATCTGAAGCTCGTGGGCATCCGCGGCAACCTCGACACCCGCCTGCGCAAGGTCCGCGAGCTCCCGGAGCTCGACGCCACCCTGGTCGGGGCGGCCGGCCTGTCTCGCATGGGTTGGCTGGATCGAGGGACCGAGTTCCTCGCGCCGGCGCGGTTCATCCCCGCGGGCGGGCAGGGGGGGCTGGGCATCCAGACCCGGCTCGACGACGACCGCACCCGCGCGCTGGCCGCGGCCCTGAACCACCACGAGACCGAACGGGCCACCGCCGCCGAGCGCGCCTTCCTCGCCCGCCTCGAGGCGGGTTGCCAGGTCCCGGTGGCCGTGCACGCGAGATACCAGGGATCCACCCTCGCCGTGGACGGGCTCGTGTCCTCCCTGGACGCGGCCGAGCTGGTCCAGGATTCGATCGACGGAGAACCCTCCGACGCCGAGGAGCTGGGCAACCAGCTGGCCGAGACCATCCTTGCGGCCGGGGGAAGAGAGATACTCGAAGGCCTCGCTGGCCTCGAGGAGGAGAGTTCAAAGTGACGTTGACACATCGCATGAGAAGGCTACGCACCAGCGACGCCATGCGCCGCATGGTCACCGAGACCCGCCTGTCGGTGGACAACCTGGTGCTGCCCCTGTTCGTCTGCCCCGGGACCGGCGTGCGCGAGGAGATCTCGGCCATGCCCGGCAACTTCCACCTCTCGGTGGAACAGGTGGTGGGCGAGGCGGTCGGTGCCGCGGATCTGGGCATCCCGGCGGTGTTGCTGTTCGGGCTGCCCGAGAACAAGGACGAGCAGGGCTCCGACGCCTGGTCGCCCGACGCTCCGGTGCAGCGCGCGGTGGCCGCCATCAAGGAGGCGCGCCCCGATCTCATGGTGATCACCGACGTATGCCTGTGCGCGTACACCAGCCACGGTCACTGCGGTGTCCTCGATGGCCACGAGGTGGTCAACGACGCCACGTGCGAGCTGCTCGCGCGCACCGCGGTGTCCCACGCCCGCGCCGGCGCGGACGTGGTCGCCCCGTCGGACATGATGGACGGCCGCGTGGCCGCCATGCGGGCCGGCCTGGACGCGGACGGGTTCCACCACACGGCCATCCTGTCCTACGCGGCGAAGTTCGCGTCGGGGTTCTACGGGCCGTTCCGGGAAGCAGCGGACAGCGCGCCGTCCTTCGGCGACCGCCGCGCCTACCAGATGGACCCGCCCAACGCTGGCGAGGCCATGACCGAGATCGCCCTGGACATCGAGGAGGGCGCGGACATGGTGATGGTCAAGCCGGCGCTGCCGTACCTGGACATCATCCGCGCCGCCGCGGACCGCTTCGAGGTCCCCATCGCCGCCTACAACGTCAGCGGCGAGTTCGCCATGGTCCAGGCCGCGGGCGACCGCGGCTGGATCGACCGCGAGCGGGTGATGATGGAGGTCCTGCTCGGGATCCGGCGCGCTGGCGCGCGGATCATCATCACGTACCACGCGCGCGAGGCCGCGCGGCTGCTGCAGAGGTGAAGACGATGACACGCACGTTTTCCGAGGCCCTGGCCCGGCGCGCTCGCGAGGTGATGGTGGGCGGCGTCAACTCCCCGGTCCGCGCCTTCAAGGCGGTGGGCGGCGAGCCCGTGTTCTTCGAGCGGGGCGAGGGCTGCCGCATGTGGGACGCGGACGGCAACGAGTACATCGACTACGTGGGGTCCTGGGGACCGCTGATCCTCGGCCACGCGCACCCCGCGGTGGTCTCCGCGGTCACCGACGCGGCCCAGCGAGGGTTCTCCTTCGGCGCCTGCGCCGAGCCGGAGGTGGCGCTGGCCGAGCTGGTGTGCTCGATGATGCCGTCGTTGCAGCGCGTGAGGATGGTCAACTCGGGCACCGAGGCGACCATGAGCGCCCTGCGCGCGGCCCGCGGATTCACGGGGCGCAGCCGCATCGTGAAGTTCGAGGGGTGCTACCACGGCCACGGCGACGGCCTGCTGGTCAAGGCTGGCTCCGGGGCGCTCACCTTTGGCGTGCCCGACAGCGCCGGTGTCCCGCCGGACGTGGCCAGGGCCACGCTGACGGCGACCTTCAACGATCTGGCCTCGGTGAAGCAGGCGGTGTCGGTGGGCGACGTCGCCGCGATCATCCTCGAGCCCGTGGCCGGGAACATGGGCGTCGTGCCCCCTGCGCCCGGTTTCCTGGAGGGGTTGCGCGAGCTGTGCGACGACGAGGGGATCGTGTTGATCTTCGACGAGGTGATGACCGGCTTCCGCGTGGCTCGCGGTGGCGCCCAGGCGCGGTTCGGGATCACGCCCGATCTCACCTGCTTCGGCAAGGTCATCGGCGGCGGGCTGCCCGTGGGGGCGTACGGCGGCCGCGCCGAGATCATGGACTGCGTGTCGCCCGCGGGCCCGGTCTACCAGGCGGGCACCCTGTCCGGGAATCCCCTGGCCATGGCGGCTGGCCTGGCGACGTTGGCGTTGCTGGACGAGGGCGTCTTCGCCGGCCTCGAAGAGACCGCGGGAGCCCTGGAGTCCGGGCTGCTCGAGGCCAGCGAGGCGGCTGGCCTCGCCACCAGCGTCAACCGCGTCGGCGCCATGCTGACCCTGTTCCACGCCCCCGACCCGGTCACGGACTACGCCAGCGCCGTGCGGTGCGACACCGATCGTTTTGGCCGGTGGTGGCGAGGGATGTTGCAGCGGGGCGTCTTCTTGCCCCCGTCCCAGTTCGAGGCGCTGTTCGTCAGCGCGGCGCACACGGGCGAGGACATCGAGCAGACCGTCACCGCGGCGCGTGAGGTCCTCGCCGAGCTGTAGCCTCTAGGCGGGCGCGGTGGCTTCTTGCTGCTTGGCCTCTTCCTCGGCGATCTTCTGACGGACCTCGTCCATGTCCAGCGCCTGGACCTTCTCGACGATGTCGACCAGGGCGTTCTCGGGCAGCGCGCCGGCCTGCAGGAACACCAGGATCTCCTCGCGGAAGATGGCCAGCGTGGGGATCGACCGCACGCCGAACTGGGCGGCCACCTCCTGCTGCGCCTCGGTGTCGAGCTTGGCGAAGCCGACGTCCGGGTACTGATCGGCGACCTTCTCGAAGATCGGGCCGAACATCTTGCATGGGCCGCACCAGGAGGCCCAGAAGTCGATGAGCAGGATGTCGTTGTCGTGGATGGAACTCTCGAGATTGTCCTTGGTCAGCTCGATGGTGGCCATGGTGTCCTCCTTCACGTTTGGGGAGCCGCGCTCCCATGCTCGTACAGAGCCGGTGGGGACTCGGATCGTTGCAAGATTCGGATCGATCCGGGCCCGTCGGCGCCGCGGAAGCACTGTGGAATCGATTCCTGTACAATGAATGGGAGGGGTGATTGGAACGATGAAGTACCGCGATCCGCGAACGACGCTGCCGCCACCTCTGCGCGAACCCGCCGAGGTGGAGATCGTCCACTGCTCGCTCAAGGTCACCGAGGGGCCCGACGGCGGCAAGGTCCTCGACCCGGTGCCCCAGCACGCGCTGATCGGCCGTGATCCCTGGTGCGACCTGGTGATGGGGGACCCCCGGACCAGTCGACAGCACTGCGAGCTCGTCGTGGAGCAGGACGCCGTCCGGGTCCGCGATCTGGGCAGCAGCAACGGCGTGATGTGCGGCAACGTCAGGGTGGTCGAGGCCTACCTGGGCCCCAACGACGTGATCCGGATCGGCGACTCGGCGCTGCGCCTGTCCGTGTTCCGCGGCACGCGCGCCGTGCCCCACCCGCGGCTCGATCCCACCGGAGGGCTCATCGGGATCGGCACCGAGATGCAGCGCATCTTCGGTCTGGTCGAGAAGGCCTCGCGGCACGACTTCCCCGTGGCGCTGTACGGTGAGCCCGGCGTGGGCAAGAGCGCCGTGATCCGGGCGATGACCGCGCTGGGCCCGCGCGCCCAGGCGCCGCTGGTGGAGCTGGACTGCGCGTCGAGCGAGTGGGAGGACCTGGAGCGGCGGCTCTTCGGCTTCGTCCGCGGAGAGACCACCGAGGAGCTGACGGACGACAACGGCGCGTTCGAACTCGCCCAGAGCGGTTCGCTGGTGCTGGACCGGATCGACGAGACGTCCATGTTCATCCAGCACCGCCTGCTCGAGGTGCTGGACCACGGCCGCGTCCGGCCGGTGGGGAGCCCCACGGGCTTCGATCAGGACAGCCGGCTGTTCACCACCGCGCGCCACCCCCTGCGCGAGCGTGTCATCGAGGGCCGCTTCAGCCAGCACCTCTACGAGCACCTGTCCCAGCTGGAGATCGTGCTGCCGCCGCTGCGCGACCGGCTCGAGGATCTGCCCTCGCTGGTGACCCACTTCCTCGGTGTGCACACGGCCGACCGCACCTTCGAGGGCGGCCCGCCCCGCATGACCGTCGAGGCGCTGCGTCGTCTGCGCAGTCACTCGTGGCCGGGCAACCTCAAGGAACTCGACGCGGTGGTCGGCGATGCGGTGGACAAGGTGGATGGGCCGATGATCGGTCCCGACGACGTCTCCCTGGGCACCTGGAGCCCTTCGGCCCACCCGCGGGCGGCCGAGGTCCCCGGCAGCATCTAGCCTGGCGGGCCGTCAGCCCCGCCGCGACCGCCTCAGCAACACCAGCGCCCCCAGCGCCAACGCCGTGACCGCGCCGGGACTGCGCCGCGTCTGGTCGCAGCCGCAGTCCCCCATGCTCACGTCGGAGTCGGTCTCGATGGGATCGGTGGTGATCACGTCCTCGGTGTCGTCGTCGTCGCCCCACACGTCGTCGTCGCCGACAGTGTCGTCGTCGTCGTCGTCCCCGGGCGGGGCCGACCCGGCGATGCTCGCCGTGCCCTCGTAGGGACGCAGGTTGCGCCCGGTGACGGTCACGTACAGGCCCTCGTCCGCGCTCGTGTCCAGGGAGAACAGGGCCTGACCCGCGGCGTCGGTGTGCACCACGTCGTAGGTGCCCTCGTCCGACATCACGCACACGACCGCGCCCTCGCGCGCGGCGCCCGCAACGGTCACGGTCACCGTCATCTCGAACTCACCGCGTGGGACCGTCTCGGGGTGGCTCACCGCGATGGTGGCCGGCACGCCGGTCCACAGGTTCAGCTCGGGATCGCCGAACAGGTTCGACGAGCTGTACTCCGTCGTGGCCAGGTGCTCGTTGTAGTAGTTCAACCGCCCGGCCTCGGCCGCCCCGCCGAAGGTGACCACCTCGGTCTCGGCGGTGTCCTCGAACAGGTAGCCCCAGAAGCCCCGGCGGATGGAGGACCGCCAGTGGGCGCAGCCCGAGCACGAGGTCATCTGCCCCACGTACCCCACGGCGCCGCTGGGATCGTCCGTCGTGCCGGTGGTCAGCCAGCTCGGACCGTAGCTGCCGCCGCCGCAGGTGTACGCGAGGAGCACCGGCAGCGTGGGCCCGTTGTCCAGCTGACCCGGCTGGTTGTAGGTACCCCAGCCCGCGCTCTGGCCGTGGTAGGTCGCGAAGGCCATGCCCCCGTCGGCCATGGCGCGGAAGTCCGCCCCGGCGTTGGGGTGGGTGCTCGAGGAGAACACCTCGGTGTTGTCCATCCCCCACTGGCCCATCAGCGCTGCGGCCCACTCGGCGTCGTTGAAGTAGTGCGCCCAGTCGTCGTCGTCGTGGTCCCTCGCCACCATGAACGCCGCGGTGCGGTAGAACGTCTCGTCGAGCGTCGGCTCCCGCTCGTAGGCCAGCGTCTTGGCCACCATCAGCTCCACGTCCGCGACGCTCGATGCGGGGAAGCGGCCGGGGTGGATCTCGATGAACGTGTCCCCATCCACGCTGCCGTAGGCCACGTCGCTGCCGCCGAAGTACTGGATCTGGGACGAGTCGCCCACGAACAGCACGTACTCCGGCGCCGGGTACCAGTCCTGGGCCGCGTCGGCGATGTACATCAGCAGCTCGTACGACGACCACCCGGTCTCCGTGGTCGTGGCCACCGTGGCGAGCATGCCCTTGCGGGTCTTCCACTCCACCAGCGGCTGCACCGCGTCCTCGTACTGCTCCGGACAGACGATGAGGTATCGCGCCCCCTCGGCCCACGCCGGCCCCACCACCAGCAGGGCCACCACCGCCGCCGCTCCCAGCCTCGCTGCCATGACTCCTCCGTGCCTCTACTACCAGGGTGAACGAAAAGGGGCATACACCACAAGAACGCGCTGCGCGCAGGCGTGAAACAATAAGGGCTGTCGCCGCGTAGTACGCTGCAGTGGGGGACGAAAGGAGCACACCGTGACCGACGAGGAGACCCGCACCGAGGAACCGACGGCCGAGGCCGAGGACGAGACCGGGGACGAGACCGGGAGCGAGAACAAGGACGAGAACAAGGACGAGAACAAGGACGAGAACAATCCTGATCTCATCGAGGAGCTCGACAAGCTGGGCCGTGATGTCACCGAGGGGCTGACCGACGCGTGGCGCAGTGACGAGCGCAAGGAGATCCAGGGGGAGATCGAGAAGGGGCTGGGCGCCGCGGGTCGGGAGCTGGGAAAGATCGCTCGCGATGCGCGGGAGTCCGAGGCGGCTCAGGGGCTGGGCAAGGGGGCGCGGGAGGCGGGTAAGGAGCTGAAGGCGGGGTTGCTGTCGGGGTTGAGGTTCTTGAATCGGGAGTTGGGGGGAGGGGGAGGGGGAAGTGGAAGTGGAGGTGGAAGTGGAAGTGGAAGTGGAGGTGGAAGTGGAGGGGGAGGTGAAAGTGGAGGGGGAGAGGTGGAAGAGGGTGAGGAGGGCGAAGGTTAGCTGGTCTTCTTGACCTCGAGGGCGCCGAACACCTTCTCCCCTAGACCGAACAGCCCCATCGGTTCTTCCATCTTCCCCCCGGCGGCCAGTATGAATCCGTGGATGGTTGGCACCCACAGCAGGAAGAGCAGCGGGATGAACACGATCCCGATCCCGCAGGTGATCAGGTAGATGAACATGAGGGCCACGCCACCGATCATGGCGGCGAGGTAGACGATGGTGGCGTGCTTGGCGTGGTACAGGGCGAACTCGTTGTCGCGCATGGCCAGGGGGATCACACACACCGGAAACCCGATGAACATGGACGCGTAGGCGAGGATCGCGAACATCTTGCCCTGCTCGATCTGCTCGGCGGTGGGGCCGTCGACCTCGGGCACGGGGGCCGGGGCGGGGGCGTCGGCGGCCGTCGGTGTGTCCACGGGGGTGGGGAGACTGTCGTCGGATGGGTCGGTAGTGCTCACGGTGGACCTCCTGCGGTAGTCTACGATGCCGTACACTGCTCGTCACTGTGGAGATGGGATGCGAACGGTTCCGGAGTGCATGGCGTGCTTTCTGCGGCAGGCGGTCAACGTGTCGCGGAGTGCTGGCGCCGATCGCGAGCAGATGGACCTGATCCTCCGGGACGCCATGCTGCACCTCGAGGAGTCGGACTGGAACCTGCCGCCGCCCCAGCTGGCCGTGGAGATCTACCGCAACGCGCGGCGGACCACCGGCTGTGACGATCCCTACCTGGCGGACAAGCAGCGGGCCAACGAGCTGGCGCTGGGGCTGCTCGACGAGCTGAACGCCCGGGTGGAGGCGGCCGACGATCCCTTTGCGGCGGCGGTGCGGCTGGCCATGTCCGGCAACGTCATCGACGTGGTGGCGTTCGAGAACATCGACCGCGAGCTGTTGCTGTCGAGCGTGGAGGCGGCGTTGACCGAGCCGCCGGTGGTCGATCACGTGGACGCGCTGCGCGACGCCCTGCTGGGCGGAGACGGGCCCGTGCTGCTGATCAACGACAACGCCGGCGAGATCGCCTTCGATCGGGTGCTGGTGGAGCAGATGATCGCGATGGGGGTGGAGGCGGACCGCATCACGGCGATGGTGCGCGGCGGCCCTGCGATCAACGACGCGCTGTTTGCCGACGCGGCCGCGGTGGGGCTGGATCAGCTCGTCCACGTCACCGACACCGGGGTGGACGCGCCAGGGCTGTTGCTCGACATCGCCGGCCCGGTGGCGGTGGAGACCTTTCAGACGGCCGAGACCATCATCTCCAAGGGGCAGGGGAACTTCGAGTCGCTGCCGGGCGACGATCCCCGGGTGTTCTTCCTGCTGCGGCTCAAGTGTGATCCGGTGTGCGAGTTCACGGGCCTGGCCAGGGGGAGCCAGCTGGTGATGAGGGGGGGGAGTTGAGCCCACCCGTCGACACCGGAATGCGACGTCGGCTGACCAGCGTGGGCATGCACGTGGTGTCCTTCGTGGTCGTGGGGACGATCCTGGGGTTTCCCTGGAAGATCATGGTGTTCTGGGGCGTGGGGTTGGTGATTCACCTGGGCAAGACCGTCCCCGGGATCCTGCGGGATCTCCGTGGTGGAGGCCGCGAACTCACCGCACCCACGGCGACGAGGCCTGCGCAGACCGCGTCCCACTCGACGGATCCCTATCTGCGTGATCTGGAACGGAGCATGGAGGCCCTGCGCGGCGCCGCGACCGGGGCGGGCGAGGCGAGTGACATGGACCTCGGCGCGATCGAGGCGGCGGCGCGCGCCCTGCACGAGCGCAGGTTGCGGCTGGCCGAGCTGGTGGAGCCCGGCGTCCGGCGCCGCCTCGAGGGGGAACTCCAGGAGGCCCGGGAACGCGCCGAGGCCGCCGCGGACGCCCAGGGAGCCGAGGTCTACGATGCCGAGGCCCGCGCCATCACGGCGCGGCTCGAGGCCATGGACGACGCCACGGCCATCTCCGATCGACTCCGGGCGCGGGAGCGCACCATCCTCCACGAGATCGACGCCGTCCGCCTGGCCCTGGCCCGCTCCGGCGCCACGGATCCATCGTCGGTGACCCTCGGCCGCCACGTGGACAAGCTGCGCGGCGAGCTCGCCGCCGACGCCGAGATCGAGGCGCGGCTCGCCCAGGCGCGGCGGGCGCACCGCGCACGGGAGTCTTGAGCCGGGAGCCGGTCTCCACGCCCCTTCGCCCTTCGAACCTCCTGCCCGCTCCCACGTGAGGAGGGGAGAAGCACGCAACGCCGCAGCGGACGCAACGCCGCAACGGAGAAAGAGAGCCCGAGTCCGAGCTGGTTCGTCGCCCACGCGGCCGTGGGTGCAGCGGGGAACGTCGCGGGTCGGACCGGCGCCCTGATCAACGGCCTGGCGCGGCGACTGAAGGCGTGAAGGCGTGAGCGTCCCTTTTCCGCGCGCGAAAGTTATGAAGTTATGAACGTCCCCTTTTTTTTCGACCGTTGAGAACGGAATGCTCCCTTGACACCCCCCCAGAACCCCCCCACTATGCGCCTCGTTCTGCGGCGGCAGGTGTGAGCGCGGCCCATCCGGGCGCGCTCGATAGGGAAACCGGTGAGATACCGGCGCGGCCCCCGCCACTGTGACCGGGTACGAAACCGGGGCGGGCTCGGAGAGGTCGGCGACGACCTTCGAGGGCTCGAAGACCACTGCGCTGGACGCGTGGGAAGGTCCCGGGAGTAGGAAGATCCGGAAGCCAGGAAACCTGCTTGCTGTCGCTCACGGTTGGTGCACGGGGTGTGCGACCAGGCGAGATTCGTCGTCCGCGTCCACCTCCCCTCACCACAATAACCCGTACGGGAGGTACAGATGTCTGTGTGGTTCAGGTGGATGATGGCGATGTCGCTGCTGGCGGCGATGGTTCTGGTCGTGGGTTGCCCCGGCGACGACGACGACTCTGCGGGGGATGACGACGACGTCACCGGGGACGACGACGACGCGACGGGCGACGACGACGACGCGACGGGGGACGACGACGACGCGACGGGCGACGACGACGACGCCACGGCGGACGACGACGACAGCTCGGCGGGCGACGACGACGACAGCTCGATGGGCGACGACGACGACAGCTCTGTGGGCGACGATGACGACTCTGCCGGCGATGACGACGACGACACCGTGGGCGACGACGACGACTCGGTGGGCGACGACGACGACTCGGTGGGCGGCCTGTACACTGAGGCGCTGGTCGCGACCCTGGACGCGGCGTTCTCCGCGGGCACCCTGGCGACCATCGACCTCGACACCCACGCGGCCACCCACGGGGTGGGCGCGGCCACCACGGACACGTATCTCGCCTTTGGCGAGGGCACCTCGCTGGTGATGGACGGCTACGGCTTCGACCACGTGACCGCCTACGATCATCCGGACTACGCCGCTGGGCTGTGGGACTACAGCCTGGCCACCGCCGCCAATCCCCGGTCGGCCGCGGTGATCGACGGTACGGTCTACCTGGTCCAGTACGGTCGTCCGCAGATCAAGCTGTACGACGCGGTCAGCGGGATCCCAGCCGGTCAGATCAACCTCAACGCCTACGCCGACGCCGACGGGAACACCGAGTGCGCCACCGCGTCGGTGGTGGACGGCATGCTCTACGTGGCCTGCCAGCGCCTCGACGCCACGTGGCAGCCGTCGGTGGACGGCGGCATCCTGCTCAAGATCGATCCGGCCACCGACTCGGTGGTGGGGACCTGGACGGCGTATGGCGGTCTCACCTGCAGGGCCGTCCCGGGCGGGACGAACCTGATCTGTCACGAGGGGGTGGACCTGGACGCCAACTGGGTCAACGTCTACGACGGCGCCATCTTCGAGTTCGACACCGTGACCGAGACCTTCGGCCCGGACCTCCTGGACGAGGCCACGCTGGCGGCCAACCTGTCCATCTTCGCGTTCGGCCCCGGCGGGACCGGGCTGCTGGCCGCCGAGGACGGATCGGGCGCCGACCTGCTGTGCGCCGACCTCAACGCCGGCACCACCACCCTGGTCGCCCAGGACATCGGCTGGATCGTCGCCATCGAGGCCAACGAGCGCGGCGAGGCCTACGTGCTCAACCGCTCGTCGTGGTCCAGCGGCTACGCCGGCCCCTTCGGCGTGAGCGTGTACGACCTGGCCACCTGCGCCGAGCTGGGACCCGGTGTGATCGACGTGGGCGACGAGCCGTACAAGCTGACGTTCGTGTACTAGGCCTTCCCCATCCCCATCCTCTTTCTACCTCCCACTCCACCCATCCTGCCGCCGCGTGACGGGCGCAGAGTGACAGGGGAACGGGGAAGCACGCAACGACGTCGTTGCGTGTTTCTTCTCTTCTGTCAGCCTTCCAGGCGACGCGCCGATCAGAAGAAATCAATCGAGAACGGCTCGAGGCTGGTGCCGATCCAGGCCACCTGCTCGAACGCCGCGAGGTCGTAGACGGCCAGTCCCCCTCCAGCCTCCAGATCGTCCAGTGGCGCGCGCCGGACCACCCACGCCTCGCCGCGGTCGTTCGCGCGGGCTTCGGGGATGTAGGCGGTGGTGGAGTCCAGCAGCTGCGTGGTCCCTGCGACGAGGTCGAGGCCGTGTACGTGGTGCTCCAGCGCGTCGGCGGTGATCAGCAGCCCGCGGCCGTCGGGGCCGACGGCCACGGCGACGATGTTGCCGCCCACGGTGTCCTCGTCGATCTCGATGGGGCCGGGGGCGTCATCGAGGAGATCCAGGGTCCGCAGGCCGCCGTCGAGGGTGATGGCGCCGGACTCGTCCGTGTAGATCCCCTCGATGAGCAGCAGGGCGTCGTCGTCCATGGGGTGGGCCTGGATGGCCACGTTGGGGCCGGTGGACCACTCGCCGGTGACCTCGCGCGCTTCGCAGTCGATCTCCAGGATCACGCCGCCGTCGGGATCGGCGGGCCAGAAGGCGCCCTCGCGGATCATCCGCTGCAGGCCGACGTAGATCGTCGTACCCCTGCGCACCAGGGTCGAGGCCTCGGGGATGCCGTCCTCGTCGGCCCACGGGGACAGGTCGATCTCGCCCAGGCCGATGCCGGTGTCGAGGTCGTACACGCCCAGGGCGGCCTCGTGGTAGCGGGTGACGAAGATCGCGCCGTCGCACAGGACCGCGTCGTGGGGGTTGGAGCCGGCGCCGGTGGAGAACTCGAGCACCGGCTGCTGGAGATCGGGGGGCTCGTACACCCGGACGCTGTCGAACATCCAGCGGTTGATCTGGAAGACCAGGCCCGAGTCGACCCGCACGATGGGATCGGCGCTGGTGGCGGTGATCTCCTCGCGGAGCTCGCGGGTGTCCAGGTCGACGGTGGCCAGGGCGCCGACGCTGAAGTCGGTGGTGGTCACCACGGCGTGGGTCTGGAACGCGCTGTCGGCGCTGGAGTCGTCATCGTCGCCAGAACCGCCCGGGGACGTGACGCAGCCCTGCGAGGTCAGCAGCGCGATGAGGGGGAGGGCGAGCGCTGTGCGCGGCCTCATGAGCCGTTGACCACGGCGATCGCGTCCAGGTCGTACCCCCCGGTCGTACCGGTGTAGACGTTGGCGCCGCTGTCGCGGACGCGCACGTAGCGCGCGGTGGCCAGACCCACGTCGGCCAGGTCGTAGGCGTCGCCGCCGGATACTGCCGGATCGGTGGCGTCGATGTTGTTGGCCGTGGAGCTGAGGACCGGCTCGACGCCGCTGCAGCCAGGGTAGGCGTTGGCGTCGTCGAGGGGATCGCAGGGGAACTCGAACCAGGTCGCGCCGTCCTCACTCACCGCCACGTGGCCGGTCTCGAACCAGGTGCTGAACGGGTTCTCGAACACCAGCAGGTCCACGCCGGGGCCGTCCACGGCGATGATGTCGAGGAACTCCAGCACGATCTCGCCGCCGTCGCCGAGGCTGAGCACGTCGGTGGAGCCGCTGCCGGCGCCGCCGCCCTCGGGCGGCCCGAGGACGATGTCGGGGTACAGCGACTCGCCGAAGCCCGCGTAGTCGCCGGGGGTGAAGCTCACCACGACGTCGGCGAAGGGATCCTCGGCGACTGCGTCGTCGTCGTCCGTCTGGCTGTCGTCGTCCCCCGCGATCCCGGAGGTGTCGTCGTCGTCGGGCTGGGCGTCGTCGTCGTCACCCGGGACGGTGTCGTCGTCGTCGTCACTCGCCATGTCGTCGTCGTCACCTGGTTCGCCTGGAGCGGCCTCGCAGCCCACCCAGGCCAGCCCCAGGATCAGTGCCAGCCACCCGGCCCATGCTCTGTTTCTTCCAGAATCCATGCTCGCCACCACCTCTCGGTCGACGGACACACCCGTCCGTCGGTCAGGGGGTCTCTGGGGAGTGGAAGCACGTCCGTGAATCACGCACGGGCCAGATCCCACACCCCGGGGACCGGTCCAACGGTCGGCAGCAGGCAGGTTTCCTGGCTTCCGGTTCGTCCTACTCCCAGGGCCTTCCCACGTCTTTCGACGCAGTGGCAGAGGACCTGGTTTTGTCCCCGGTCACAGTGGCGGGGGCCGCGCCGGTATTCCACCGGCTTCCCTGTTCGGCCGCGCGTGGACACGCTCGACCGCACCTGCCGCCATATCGTGGATAGGATTGGTCAGCCCAGGGGGCAAGTCAAGGATTGCGAGGGCTGGCAAGGGATCAGAGCGTGGGGACGGTGGACTGGCCCGCATCGTCGTCGCCCCAGCACACGAGGGCGCCGTCGGTCCGGACACCGCAGGTGTGGGCGCCGCCGGCGCTCATCTGGCCGAAGTCACCTGCGGGGGGCGAACTCTGGCCGCTGAGGTCCTCGCCCCAGCACACGATCGCGCCGTGCGAGGCCAGGGCGCAGCTGTGGTTCTCGCCCAGGCTCGTCCGGACGAAGTCGTCGCCCTCGGGCGGGATGGTCATGTCCTGCCAGTCAGCGCCCCAGCAGCTCACCGAGCCGTCGGTGGCCACCGCGCAGGTGTGCACGCCCCCGGCGGCGACGTGGGTGAAGGTGCCGGGCGGCGCCTGGCACTGGCCGTTGGCGTCGTGACCCCAGCAGGCCAGTGTGCCGTCGGTCCGCACGGCGCAGGTGTGAGCGCCCCCGGCGCTGACCTGCTGGAACGGGCCCGCGGGTGGCGTGGACTGGCCGCTCCAGTCTGCCCCCCAGCAGGTGACGGCGCCGCCGGAATCCAGGGCACAGCCGTGCCAGCCGCCCGCGGTGATCTGCGCGAATGCGCCTCCCGGTGGTGTGCTCTGACCGTCGCTGTCGCTGCCCCAGCACTGCACCGAGGCGTCCGTGGCGATGGCGCAGGTGTGGGCGTCGTCGTCGGAACCCCCGGCGGCCAGATCCACGAAGGCGCCGCCGGGCGAGCTCGACTCGCCGCTGGCGTCCGAGCCCCAGCACAGGACGTGACCGTCTGCGCGCAGACCGCAGGTGTGCTCGCGGCCCGCCGAGACCTGCGCCCACCCGTCGCCGGGCTGCGCGTCGTCGTCGTCGTCGCCAACCGTGGCGTCGTCGTCATCGTCCGCGACGCCGCTGTCGTCGTCGTCCCAGCTGATGTCGTCGTCGTCGGAGCCCGCGCACCCCCACACCAGGGCGCCGCCGGCGCACAGGAGGAGGGGCAGCAGGGAGCGGAGGGACATTACTGCATGAACTCGCGGACCAGCCGCAGCGTCTCGCATTCTTCGGGCGCGAGCACGCCGTCGGCCTCGACCACGTCCAGCAGCGTCGAGCACAGGATCTCCTTGTGCTCACGGGGCAGGTCGTAGGGATCGATCTCGGGCGGGGGGCCCTTGAGCCAGCCGTTGACGTCGGCCACGGCCGCCTCGTCCAGCTCCAGGCGGTTGGCCAGCGCCATCACCACGTCGCGCTCCGCCTGCACCACCGCCAGGTCGGACCACGCCGCGTGGCACGCCAGCATCATCAGACTCCTGCGCGCTCCCGCGTCCAGCTCGTTCAGGTCCATCGTCGCCTCCAGTCGAGAGGCGATGAAGGTAGCACTGCAGCCTCCCTTGCGGCAATCACCCCACCCACGGCCAAACACGATAGGATGCCGCGGTCTCCCCGACGAGGGGCGGAAGGAGAACACCATGCTTCCCGATTATTTCGGATTCCAGGTACCCACCAAGGTGGCCTACTCCGTGGGGCTGGCCAGCAAGCTCGCCGAGGAGATGCAGTCGTTCGGCCGGCGCCGGGCGCTGCTGGTCACGGACCACATCATCGAGGGGCTGGGCTTTCCCGAGAAGCTCATCGCGGGCCTGAAGGGCTCCAAGGTGCGCGTCGTGGCCACGTTCTCGGACGTGCCGCCCAACTCCGAGGTCTCTGCCGTGGAGGCGTGCGCCGACGCGGGCATCGAGGCCAAGGCGAACATGGTCATCGCCCTGGGGGGCGGCAGCGTCATCGACACGGCCAAGGTGGCCAACATCCTGATGAAGAAGGGCGGCCGGGTCGCCGATCACCAGGGCGCGCAGCTGCTCAAGCGGCGGCTGTTCCCGCTGGTGGTGATCCCGACGACGGCGGGCACCGGCTCCGAGGTCACCCGCGTGGCGGTCATCGCCGACGTGGCCAACGACATCAAGTTCCCGTTCACCGAGGACGTGCTGCAGCCGGATCTGGCGGTGCTCGATCCGGAGATGACCCGGACCATGCCGCCGCGGATCACGGCGGCCACGGGCATGGACGCGCTGACCCACGCCGTGGAGGCCTACGTGGGCACCGAGTGCTCCCCCGCCTCCGACGCCATGGCGCTCGAGGCCATCAAGATGATCGGCCGCAGCCTGCTCACGGCCACGGCCCACCCCGACGACATGCACGCCCGCGGCGAGATGCTCGTGGCCAGCTGTCTCGCGGGGATCGCCTTCTCCCACTCCATGGTGGGCATCGTCCACGGCGTCGCCCACGCGCTGGGCGGCGTGTACCACGTGCCCCACGGCGAGGCGAACAGCATCATCCTGCCCCTGGGGATGGAGTACAACCTCGACGCCCGCGCCGAGCGCTACGCCTACGTGGCGCGCGCCCTGGGTGTCCATCCCCTGGCCACGCCCCGGATGACCGCCCAGATGGGCATCTACAAGCTGCGCCTGATGTGCCGCCAGCTCGCCTACCTCGGAGGCCTGCCGGTGAACCTGCAGCAGGCCGGCGTGGATGACGATCTGGCCCGCCTGGACCAGGTGGTGGAGACGGCGATGGCCGACGGCGCCATGCTGTACAACCCCAGGCCGGTGCACGCCGAAGGTGTGCGCAAGATCCTGCAGCGGGCCCACGATCGACCCGGGTTCTCCATCCCCAAGAGCAAGCGCCTCCTCAAGCCCGCGGCCGTGGCCAAGAGGCGCAAGCAGATCACCGACGCCTTTGCCACCGGAGACGAACTCTACGACGTCATCGGCGGGTTCCTGCAGTCGTTGAGCGACCACCCGGAGCTCGGCCCGACGTTCCTGTCGACCAACCTCAAGATCCGCTTCAACTACCGCAACCCCGAGGCGTCCATCACCATCGACTGCACCGGCAGCGAGCTGAGGTTCGAACACGGCGCCAGCGACCTGAAGGTGGACATCGAGATGTCCATGGAGGCCGACTTCGCCCACATGTTCTGGCTGGGCAAGGCCAACCTGGTCACCGCCCTGACTCGCCGCCAGGTCACCAGCCGTGGCGCCGTGCAGAAGGCCGTCAAGCTGCTGCCCGTGCTCGTCCCAGCGTTCAAGCTCTACCCCGAATACCTCCGGGGCAAGGGGCTGGACGACCTCGTCGTCTGAGACGAAGAAAGGGGACGTACGCAAGTTGTCAACTTACGCACCCACGGCATGTCGGTTGGCTACGTGAGTGGCTGCGTAAGTTGACAACTTGCGTACGTCCCTTTTCCCCTGGCGCTAAAATGACGAGTTAGCATGCTGAGCCGTCTTTCCCGTGTTCGAATCCTGGCCTTGCTCCTGGCCTTGGCGCTGCCCGCCTGCTCCACGTGGGACTCCGACGGCTGGGATGACGACGACAGCGGCGGCGGCGATGACGACGACGGCAACGACGACGATGACGACAGCCACCCCGGAGACGACGACGACAGCCACCCCGGTGACGACGACGACACCGGACCGGGGGACGACGACGACGCCACGGGCAGCAACTACCCGCCCACCGCTCCGGAGATCCACGTGGAGCCGCCGCTGGCCATGGTGGACGAGGGGCTGGACTGCATGATCGACGTGGAGTCGTCGGACCCGGAGAACGATCCGATCCACTACAGCTTCGCGTGGCTGCAAGACGGCAACGCCACGAGCTTCTCCCAGCCCATGCTCCAGGCCGCGGCGACGTCGGAGGGTGAGACCTGGACGTGCACGGTGACCCCGAACGACGGGCACCAGGATGGATCGTTCGCCGAGGCGGACGCCTACGTCGCGTCGGCCGACGATCCCTTCGGCTACACCATCGGACTGCGGTTCGACGCCAGCGGCGGCGCCAGCGGCGGTCCCGCCACGGTCTGGTTCGACTACAACCGGCTCAACAGCGGCTACGACCCCATCTGCACCACGTCGTTCGAGTTCAGCGCCGCGTACAGCTACGGCACGGGCCAGGGTGACGACTTCTGGTCGTACACGGACGCCACCGTCACCTGGTCCAGCGGGGGCGAGACCAACGAGGAGTGCCCCGTGGACTGGGCCGTCCACTCGGGCAACCCCGTGTCCGAGTTCGAGTGGCTGTGGCACCCCCACGCCTTCGTCAGCTGCGATCAGGTGGCTGGCGATGCCGCCCTGGCGGCCACCTACCTCGGCGTCGATGACGCCGGCGGCCTGCAGGCCGCCACCGGGACCTTCGACGACTACTGCAACAACGTCGGCCCCATCTGGCAGTCGTCCCTGGGCACCGGCCCCATCGACGCCATCTGGCTGACCCACGGCACCCTGGGTTCCCTCGACGCGCTGGGCTCGTGGGGGTACTTCACGCCCGCGTCCCACACCAATGTGGACTACTGGTTCATCTTGGGGTTGCTCATGGCCGACTACTACAACCCCAACGAGCCGGTCGCGGGCTTCGACGGGGAGTACGTGGGGATCCCGTTCTGGATCTGGATCTACGCCTGAGGGCGTGGCCTTCTTCTCACCGCCAGCTACGTGTCGTTCGTGGGGAGCAGCCCGCCGAGGTCCACGTCGAAGGCCTTGAGCGTGGCCAGCACCTGCGCGAGCCCCTGACCGAGGAAGGACAGGTCGCCGCCGGTCAGGGTGACCTGGTCGAAGCTGTCGCGCATGGCCCGGGCGACCTCGGGGAGGGTCTCGGTCAGGAGGAGCTCCTGCAGGCGGGCCCGGGAGATCTCGTCGTGGGCGCCGCGCTCGAGGCGAATCAGCTCCGCGCGGACCACCCCGCCGAGGCGCTCCGCCTCGGCGTCGAGTTCGGCCCTGCGCAGCTTCGACGCGGCGCGGGCCTCCTCGCGGGCGATCTCGGCGAGCTGTCCGACCTGCTTGAGCTGCTCCTCGTGCGCGGCCTCCTCCACGGCGCGGCGGCGCTGGGCCTCGATGCGCGCCTCCTGTAGCTCGACCATCTCGAGGCGGTGACGTTCCTGGCCCCGCTCCTGCTCGGCGGCGGCGAGGAATCGCTCCTTGACCACCACGTCGCGCGCCTGGGCGGCCTCCAGGGCCAGCTGCTCGCGGTAGGGCGCCTGGAGCCGCTCGAAGACCTCCTCGGAGAGGATGCGGACGTCCTGCACCTCGATGGTGTCGATGGCGACGCCCCAGCCGCCGTCGGTGCGGTCGTCGGAGCGGCCGGCCCCCTGGACCACGGGCGCCACCTCGGCCATCAGCTCGTCGGCGAGGCTGTCCTTGCGCCGCGTCAGGCAGTCCTCGAGCGTCAGGTTGGCCACCAGCCGGCGGGTCGCCCCGACGAACATCTCGCGCAGGATGTCCTCGTGGTCGCTGCGCCCCTCCAGGTCGAGCATGGTGTAGGCGATCTCCGGCTCGACGACGCGGAACACCGCCAGGCCGGTCACGCGGACGCCGGTCTTCTCCCGGGTCACCTGATCGGCGGTGAACTGCAGCCGGTGGACGGAGGTGTCCACGCGCACCACGCTGTCCCCGGGCCAGCAGAAGTGGCTGCCACCGCGTTCGGAGCGGACGACCCTCCCGCGGCGGATGACGATGAGGTGCTCGTGGGGGGCGGCGCAGACGCGGCCCCAGCTCGGATTCGTGTTCGGCATGGTGATGCTCCTCTCCTGGTGGGGAGTCAGTGCAAGCCAGGGGCCAGGCCGGGCCAGGGGGATTTCAGCTGGAATGGTCCGAAAGAGAGCGTGTTATTGTTTCAGTGATCAAAAACAGAGCGATTCCGAGGAGGCCCCGCCATGTACGAACCCAGGGAGGAGACGTCGCTGGACCGAGAGCTCGACCTCGAGGTGATCCTCGGCGAGTCCGTCGCCTCCATCGCGGACGCCCTCGGCGCCGACCGCGGCACGCTGTACCTGATCGACCGCCCCCGCAGCGAGTTGGTCAGCCGGGTCGGCCTGCCCGAGGGGATGTCCGAGATCCGGCTGCGCCTCGGCGAGGGGGTCGCCGGGTGGGTCGCCGCCCACGGCGAGACCGTGCGGGTTGACGAGGGCCGCGAGGATCCCCGATTCGCCGCCCAGTTCGACGCCGTGAGCGGGTATCGGACCCTCAGCCTGCTCGCGGCGCCGGTACGCGTGGACGGCCAGGTCGCGGGGGTGGTGCAGCTGCTCAACCGCAAGGACGGGCCCTTCGACGTGGCCGACGAGCAGTGGCTGGAGGCCGAGACCGTGGCCCTGGGGCGCCTGCTCGCCGGGACCAGCCTGCGCGCGCAGCTCGCCGGGCCCCAGACCCAGCCCCTGTCGTTCCGCTACAACGGCATCATCGGCGACTCTCCGGCCATGCTCCGGACCTTCGGCCTGGCCGAGCGCGCCGCGGCCACCGACGCCACGGTGCTGATCCGCGGCGAGACCGGCACCGGCAAGGACCTCGTCGCCCGGGCGGTCCACCACAACTCGAACCGCTGGGACGGCCCCCTGATCAAGGTCGATTGCTCCGCGCTGCCCGCCGACCTGATCGAGAACGAGCTGTTCGGCCACGAGCGCGGCGCGTTCACCGGCGCCGACCGCCGGACCGACGGCAAGGTGCGCGCTGCCGAGGGCGGCACGCTGTTCCTCGACGAGATCGGCGATCTCCCCCGGCCAGTGCAGGGCAAGCTGCTCCGCCTGGTCCAGGACCGCACCTTCTACCGCGTCGGCGGCACCGAACCGCTCGAGGCCGATGTGCGTCTACTCTTCGCCACGCACCGGGACCTCGAGCGCCTCGTGGAACAGGAGCGGTTCCGCCGGGACCTCTACTATCGCGTCCGCGTCGTGGAGATCGTGGTGCCCACGCTGTGCGAGCGGGGCCACGGCGACCTCGACCGCCTCATCGACCACTTCCTGTTCGAGTACGGCCGCCGCCACGGCCGCGGCCCCCTGCGTCTGTCCGCGTCCGCCCGCGCCGCCCTGCATTCGCACCCCTGGCCCGGCAACGTGCGCGAGCTTCAGCACTGCATCGAGGCCGCTGTGGTGCTGGGGGAGGGGCCCGTGGTCGCCTCGGTGAACCTGGCGCCCTCGGCGCGGGCGGAACAGGTCACGGCGGTCGAGTCACGGTTCTCCACCGGGGTCCGTCCGCTGCGGGACGTGGTCAGGGACTACTGCCGCTTCGCGGTCGAGGAGAACGGCGGCAACCGGAGCCGGGCGGCCCGCCGGCTGGACATCGGGAGGAACACGCTCGGACGGAGAATCGGGTAGAACGTAGGCAGGGACTTCATCTGGAGGGAGGGGGACACGTGCGTACTTCGAAAGAGACTCTGTCGATTCTGCTTCTGGTCGTCATCACGCTTTTCGGGTGCCCCGAGGAGGAAACACCCGATGGAGACGACGACGACACCACGGCCATGGCCGATGACGACGCCTCGGGCCTCTACGTGTACGCCGGCGAGGTCCGGACATCCTCCGAATACGAGCCGGTCGAAGGCCTGTGGGTGGAGGTAGGGGAGGTTCAGACCGAGACCGACGAGGCCGGGATCTACGTCGTGGAGCTGGAAGAGGGGCCTCCCCAGCAGGTCAGTTTCATCGACGGTGATCTCGAAGCTGACACCTACCTGGACTGCGATCTGGAACACGATCACACGGTATACGACTCGGTCCTGGGCGATGGCCCGGACACGGCCACGGTCGAGCTGACCTTCTTGGGCCTGAACGACCCTGATGGGTTCTGGGGGCAATGGTCCAGCTTGAAAACGTCGAGCAGCGGAAGCTCCAGCTATTCGTATCACTTCTCAGGGTCCGCTCTCGAAGAACGCGTTCCGGGCGAGTACGGCGTGGATCTGCCCGTGTACTGCCTCGACTCGTGGTTGGCCGCGGCTGGAGAGGAGTCTTCCGGCGCATTGATCTCCCTTGCGTGGGAGGAGGGAGACTCGTGCGTTGCGGGTGGGACCATCGAGGTCACCCTGGTCCTCGAGGATCCCGGCCAGGACAGCTTCACCTGGGACGGCGTGGTGGACGCGGATGTGGAGTCCGTGGGTTTCTATCAGTACCTGGAGCTTGCAAACACGAGCCTCTCCGTCGGCCTCTGGGACGGGGCGCCCGTAGGCGACGAGGTGGTGATCCCGCTAGTGATGGGAGACGAGTCCACGGCGAGCGTCGCGGTTTCGAGCCGGTTCGAGGAGGTGTCAGGGTGCGACTCCGCCTACTCCGGGGAGACCTTGGCCGAGTTGGTGCCCGGGGACACCGTGTCCCTCGGACCCCTACTCGATCCGGTGCCCCTGGAATCCACCAAGGGGCAGGACGAGTGGGGACCGCGGCCCGATCTGACGCTCGAGAACCTACCCGCGGAGGCCGAGTCGTACACCGGCAGACTCTACAGCTACTCCTACGACCCGGACTATGAAAAGCAGTTGTCTTGGTACTTCTACGGGGACCATGCTTGCCCCTCGGAGACGGTGACCTACCCCGACGGCCTCATCGACGCCGTGCCCGATGCCGAAGCGTCCGCGGCCCTGGCGTACTATGTGGGAGACAGGTATGCCTCGTGCTACCGCTACTTCACGTGGCCAGGTGTGGCGAAATAGGTCGGCGGTCTGGCGCGCTCAGAACACGATCGATCCCACGATCGTCATCCCCGCCGCGTGCACGGTCGGCAGCTCGGTGAGGTCGGATTCGGAGTAGCCCGTGGCCGAGCCCCAGTAGATCTGCGAGACCTCGGCGCCGCCGTCGGACGGCTCGTAGTGGCTGGCGATGACGATGTCGAGGTAGCCGTCGCCGTCGAGGTCGCGGATGCCGGACTCCGACGCGGCGGTGGAGGTCAGCTCCTGGCGGTTGCCTGAATCGAACCCCGCGGCCGATCCCCAGTAGATCCACGAGATGTCGGCGAAGCCACCGAACAGGTCCACGCCGCCGTTGGCGAGCACCATGTCCACGTATCCGTCGCCGTCGAGGTCGGCGACCTGGACGTCGGTGGCGCCGACAGCGTCGTCGAGCTGGGTGGAGTTGGACTCGTCGAAGCCGTTGTCGTTCCAGAAGATCAGCGAGGCGTCGCCGCAGTACAGCACACACATCCAGCAGGTGAAGAGCAGGTCGATGTCGCCGTCGCCGTCGAGGTCCTCGGCGGCCATCCCCTCGGGGAAGACGGACGGCAACGCGCTGCGGTCGCCTTCGGACCAGCCGCTGGCGGAGCCCCAGTAGATGTAGGACTCGTTGACGAAGAAGATCTCCATCACGCCGTTGATGAACACCAGATCCTGGTAGCCGTCGCCGTCGAGGTCGCGCACGCGGCTGCGGGCGGCGCCGATGGTGGGGAGCTCCAGGCGGTAGGCCGACGAGAACCCCGTGGGGCCGCCCCAGTAGACGTAGGAGTCGTTCTCGTAGTTGTCGGGCGTGGGCATGCCGCCGGCGAAGCGGTTGGAGAACACGATGTCGATCCAGCCGTCGCCGTCCACGTCCGCCACGGAGGGATCCGAGCAGCCGATGGTGGGCAGGTCGGTGCGGTTGGCCTCGTCGTAGCCGGTGGCGGAGCCGTAGTAGACCAGCGAGTCGATGGCGCGGTCGTCGTTGCCGTCCTGCACCGCCGAGAACACCAGATCGATGTAGCCGTCCTGGTCGAAGTCCGCGGCGTCCACGCCCATGCCGCCGACGGTGGGGACGGTCCAGCGGTTTCCGTCGGAATACCCGGAAGCCGAGCCGAGGTAGATGTACGAGTCGGTGAAGTAGTCGCCGTCCAGATCGGTCTGGGCGAAGACGAGGTCGGGCCAGCCGTCGCAGTTCACGTCTCGGCAGGCGTCCACGCCGTCGCAGTCGGTGTCCACGCCGTCCAGTGGCACCTCGGTCTCGTGGGAGCCGGGGTAGGCCGTGGGATCGTCGTCGTGGCAGTCGCTGCTGTCGGCGACCCAGCCGTCGGGCGGGTCCTCGCCCTCGCACACCTCGAGCGTGGAGTCGGGATCGCCGTACCCGTCGTCGTCCGCGTCCTCGTACCAGGTCACCGTGTCGCAGGCCGACGTGTCGTCGTCGTCGCCCGGGGCGCTGTCGTCGTCGTCCGCAGTGACGTCGTCGTCGTCCGCGGTGGCGTCGTCGTCGTCGCCCGCGGTGGCGTCGTCATCGTCGCCCGCGGTCGAGTCGTCGTCCGCCTCGTCGGGGCAACCCGTCAGCAGGAGGAGCAGCGAGAGGCAGGCGGTGAGTCGCATCGGCTCACCCGGCCAGGTCGGCCATGAGCGCCTTGAGCAGGTCCCACACCTTGCCGGTGGACGGGATGTCGAGGAACTCGTCGGGGGAGTGGGGGAAGCCCAGCGTCGGTCCAAGGGAGATCATGTCCATGCCGGGCACGGCCTCGCCGATGATGCCGCACTCGAGGCCGGCGTGGACCGCCTTGATCTCGGGCTCGCGGCCGAACTGCTCGGCGTAGACCCGCTTGCAGCGCGCGAGCAGGTCGGAGTCCATGTCGGGCTCCCAGCCGGGGTAGGCCTCCTCGCGCTCGACCCGCGCGCCGATCTGCTCGTACAGGGCGCAGATCTTGTCGCGCAGCGCCTCGATCTCCGAGGCCACCGACGAGCGGGAGCTCGTCTGCACCTCGAACATGCTGCGGCCGTCGTCCTTGACCACGGCGAGGTTGTTGGACGTCTGGACCAGGCCCTCGATGTCGGGGCTCATCTTCACCACGCCGTGCGGGACCTCCAGCAGCAGGCCCAGCAGCCGGCGAATGGTCACCGCCGGGACGGTGGTGGGGGTGCCGGTGACGACGGCCGTGGTGATCTGGAGGCCGCCGTCGGTGCGGATGAAGGCCGAGCCCTGCTCGCGGGTGTACGCGGCCACGAGCTTCTCCATCTCCGCGCGGCGCGTGGGCTTGACCCGCACGACGGCCTCGGCCTCGCGGGGGATCGCGTTGTGCAGGTTACCGCCGGCAAAGGAATCCACCGACACGGCCAGCTCGGTGGCCAGCAGCGGGGCGATCACGCCGGCGAGGATCTTGATCGCGTTGCCGCGGCCAAGGTGGATGTCCAGCCCGGAGTGGCCGCCCTTGAGCCCCTTGACCTGGATGCGCACCGCCTCGGTCTCGGTGTCGGCGGGCATGCGCGGCGCGCGGAAGTGGGCGGTCTGGTCGCCGCCGCCGGCGCAGCCCACGTACAGGGCGCCCTCCTCCTCGGTGTCGATGTTGATCAGGATGCGGCCGTCGATGTTCGAGCCGTCGAGGCCCGACGCGCCGGTGAGGCCGGTCTCCTCCTCCACCGTGCACAGGATCTCCAGGGGGCCGCGTACCACCTCGGGATCGGCGGCCAGGGCCAGCGCCAGGGCCAGGCCGATGCCGTTGTCCGCGCCCAGGGTGGTGCCGCGCGCCTTCATCTTCGAGCCGGTGACGACGGCCTCGATGCCCTGGGTCTCGAAGTCGAAGTCCACGTCGTTGTTCTTCTCGCAGACCATGTCCAGGTGCCCCTGGAGCACGATCACCGGCGATCCCTCCTTGCCCGGGCTGGCCGGCACCTTGATGACGAGGTTGCCCACGTCGTCGATGACGGGCTCCCAGCCGCGGTCGCGGGACACGCCCACCAGGTGGCTGCGCATGGCCTCCTCGCGGCCGGAGCAGCGTGGAATCGCCAGGATCTGGCTGAAGAAGTCGAAGACGATCTTGGGATCGAGCTCGGAAATGGCGTCGGACACGGTCTCCTCCTGTGGCTGAAGGCGTGCAGTATACTGCAACCGCCCCGCTGCGAGAGAGCTTCATGAACACCGCGAAACGTCCCGCCCTGGGCGGCTCCTTCGTCCTCAAGGCCATCGGCGGCGTGGCGCGCCTCGTGGCCTACCTGGCGGTGTTCGTGGTGGCCACCAACCTCATGGACCGCGATCAGTACGGCGAGGCCCAACAGATCCTGTCGCTCGTGGCGCTCATCGCCGCCATCGCCGACTTCGGGATCTCCGGCTCGCTGCGGCGGTTCCTCGGCGAGCTGGAGACGGATCGTCCTGCGCAGACGCGACCGTTCCTGCTGCGTACGGCGGGCGTGGCGCTGGCCATCTCCGTCGGCGCCGCCATCGTGTTGGTGGTGCTTCGCCACCCGGTCTCCGGGTGGATCGAGGCGCCCCAGCTGCCCGCGCTGGCGTACCTCGCCGGCCCGCTGCTCGTGTTGACCGTGCTGAACATGCAGCTCGGCGCCACCTTCGACGGCCTCGAGCGGTTCGACGTGCAGGCCTGGATCTCGGCCCTGTACGCCCTCGCCCTGGGCGGCGCGGCGTTCGTCGGGTTGTGGCTGCAGCCCGTGGCCGGCAGCCTCGTGTCCGCGTACGTCATCGCCACGATCACGTCGGGCATCCTCGCTCTGGGCACGGTGGTGTGGATCACCCGCGGCCGCCGCCGCGAGGCCGGCTTCGAGCTGCCGTCGTCGCTGCGCTACGGCGGCTGGGTGTTCCTCGCCACGGTCAACGGCCTCGCCATCCACCGCATCAACGTGCTGTTCGTCGGCGGATACCACGACGGCAGCGAGGTCGCCCTGTACGCGGTCGCCGACCGCTTCTTCCAGATCCCGATCATGGGCCTGTTCCTGTTCGTCGGCGTCATGGCCCCGCGCGCCACGCGGATGTTCACCGCCGGCGACCACGCCGGGCTGCAGCGCCTCTACCAGGTCTGCAACGGCCTCGCCGGCGTCTGCTTCGGCGGCGCCATCGTCGTGCTCTTCGTCGCCATGCCGCTGGTCGTGACCTGGATGTTCCCCAAGTACCCCGACGCCGTACCCCTCATCCGCGTCCTGCTCCCCGTGGCCGTGCTGCGCATCTTCGGCTCCCTCGCCGGTGGCGGCCTGCTCATCGCCGCGGGCAAGGCCCGCCAGGCCGCCTACATCTCCCTCGCGGCCACCGCCCTGACCGTGATCGGCGACGCCGTGCTCGTGCCGTCCATGGGATCTTGGGGCGCGGTCTGGGTCACCGTGGTGATCCAGTCCATCGCCTCGATCGCCCTGGTGGTGATGGCGACGCGGCTGCTGAAGCTCCGCTTCAGGGTGTCGTTCCGCGGGGCGAGGGACGTGCTGGGGTTCTAGAACCTCGCCAGATCCCCCGCCTCGAACCGCCACTCCGGCGTGACCAGCGTCGAACCGAACTCCACCGGATACCAGGGCCCCAGCTCCGAGTTCGGGTTGCGCAGCACGTGGATCTGCTGGGCGGGCATGTAGGACTGGGCGAGCAAGAACACGGTGCGGCCGGTCTCGGAGCGGGCGACGTCGAGGACGATGACGGCGTGGCCGGGGAAGCCGCCCTGGATGAAGACGTCGCCGGGCTGGACCTTGGCGGGGCTGGAGACGGACTGCAGCTCCTTTTCGAGGGATGCGGTGCCCGCGTAGGTGAACACCAGGTCCATGTAGCGGCGGAACGTGGCGTGGCTGGTGTTGCGGGCCGCGGTCTGGTTCCACGAGACGGAGTTCCCGCTGACGGAGGCCCGCCAGCCGTCGCGGTAGCGGTCGTAGCGAGCCTCGTCGCCGCTGGTGAAGTCGAAGTGGATCTCGTCGAAGCGGGCCGCCGAGAACAGGTACTCCGCGCGCAGCCGCATCACCGCGTCGGCGCACTGCTGGAGGTCCCTCTTCCCCACGTCGATGTCCACGACCGCCTCGTGCACGTCCTGGCGGTATTTGCGGCCGCCGTCGTGCAGCAACACGTCGGGGCGGCCGGGCAGCAGGGGGAGTTGACGGAGCCACTCACCGAACGAGCCGGCCTCCACCTCGATCCGCGCGTACCCGTCAGGGGGCGGGATGCGGGCCTCGAGGCGCTGTGTGGGGTCGGGTTCGGTGTCGAGCCAGGGGTAGGTGGGATCGTCCTGGGCCGCCGCCGGCAGGGCCAGCAGGAGGCACACTGCAGCGAGGAGTCGGGTCATCCCTTGAGGTTGTCCGGGTTGAGGGCCTGCAGCTGCGGCAGCACGAACAGGCCGTCCTTGCGGACCAGCACGTCGTCGAACCAGATCTCGCCGCCGCCGTGGTCGGCGCGCTGGATCAACACCATGTCCCAGTGGATGGCCGAGCGGTTGCCGTTGTCGCACTCGGGCTCCTCGTAGGCGCCGCCCGGGGTGAAGTGCAGCGAGCCGCAGATCTTCTCGTCGAACAGGGTGTCGAGCATGGGCTCGGTGATGTAGGGGTTCACGCCGATGGCGAACTCGCCCACGTGCCGCGAGCCCTCGTCCGTGTCGAGGATGTCGTTGAGGCGCGCGCTGTTGTTGGAGGTGGCCTCGACGATGCGGCCCTTGGAGAACTTCAGGGTGACGTCGGAGAAGGTGGTGCCCTGGTACTGGGTGACGGTGTTGTAGGCCATCACGCCCTCGACGGAGTCGCGCACCGGCGCGGTGAAGACCTCGCCGTCGGGGATGTTGTACTGGCCGTCGCACTTCACCGCGCGCATGCCGTCGAGGGAGAAACGCAGGTCGGTCGCGCCCGGGCCCTTGATGCGGACGCGCTCGGTGCCGTCCATCAGCTCCTTGAGGGGATCCATGGCCGTGGACATCTTGGCGTAGTCCAGGTTGCACACCGCGAAGTAGAACTCCTCGAAGGCGTCGGTGCTCATGGACGCGGCCTGGGCCATGGCCTGGGTGGGCCAGCGGAGCACGACCCAGCGGGTGTTGGGGACGCGGACCTCCATGTGCACCGGGGAGAACCAGCAGGTCTGGTAGAGCTTCATCTTCTCCGGCGGCACGTCGGACAGCTCGTGCATGTTGGTGAAACCCCGCACCCCCATGTACACGTCCATCATCTCCATGCGGTGGCGCTCGCATTCGCCGGCCAGCGAGAGGCTCTCCTCGGTGCCGGTCTGGTAGAGGCGCCGCATCACCCGGTTGTCCTTGAGGGTCACCAGGGGCAGCGCGCCCTTGCCGGTCACCTCGTCCACCAGCGCCTCGACGATCTCTGCGGGCACGTCGGTGGCCTCGATGAGCACCTTGTCGCCGGCCTTGACCTTGGTGGAGTAGTGAGTGAGCACCTGGGCGAGCTTGACGATTCGCGGATCTTGCATGGTCGCTCCTAGTCCGGGGCCGGGATTGTAACGCGTTGAGGCTCGGAGGTGAGAACCGAGTCCGGAGACAGCTCCAGCTGCCACGGCATCAGCGCCTCGAATCGCTCCGCGCCGAGCCTGCGGGACTCGGCCACCGCGGGCGCGAGCCAGGCGCGCGCGGCCCCGTCCATCGGGCCGCGACCGAGCCTCGTGGCCATGCCCGCCATGCGGTCGATGACCCCCTCGTCGGTCTCGTAGGTCATCAGGAATGCGCCGCTGTCGAACCGCCCGACCAGGTCCTCCAGGGCGTCCGTGGGGTGATCGCAGACCTCGCGCAGCAGCGCCATCAGCGCCGGCCAGTCGTAGCCGTCGAAGGCCTGGGGGTAGGTCTCCCTGGCGAAGGCGGGGAACCGCCTGAGGACCTCCGCGTCGATGCCCACCTCTACCAGCATGTGCGCCAGCATGCCCACCGGGATGGGGGAGCGGGGGCGATCCTCGACCAGGAGGGTTGCCTCGACGGCCTTGCGTGCCGAGTTGAAGGGTTCACCGTGGTGGAACGCCCGGTCCACGGCGCGGTGGCTGCGGCACCCCAGGACCAGCTCGCGGGCGCCGATCTCCTCGAGGGCCACCAGCCGCCGTTCGGTCAGGCGCAGGCGGCGGTCCGCCAGCGGCGCGAGGTCGGGCAACGCGCTGCCCACGAGCACGTGAGCAGACCCCGTGTGACGGACGAGCAGACCGTGGGAGAGGAAGTTCATGAGCGGGTGAGTTTAACGAATCTTTCGGGTATCCTGCGTCCCCGAATCAGGGGGGGGTAAGCAAGCCTCTGATTTCACAGAAGGAGGATTCACCGTGACCGCCAGACGTGTCGTGATTCTGGGCGCCGCTGGGCGCGACTTCCACAACTTCCTCACCGCGTTCAAGGACGACGAATCGGTGGATGTGGTGGCATTCACGGCCACCCAGATCCCGGGCATCGACGAACGAGTGTTCCCCGCAGCGCTGGCGGGTCCGCGATATCCTGACGGAATCCCCATCGTCCCCGAGGACGAGCTCGAGCAGATCATCGCCGACAAGAAGGTCGACGAGGTGGTGTTCGCCTACTCCGACGTCTCCTACGAGCACATGGGCCACCTGCTGGCCCGGGCCAACGCCGCGGGCGCCGACTTCCGTCAGCTCGGCCCGGCCCAGACCATGGTGCCGTCGACCCGCCCCGTGGTCAGCGTCTGCGCCGTGCGCACCGGCTGCGGCAAGAGCGCGACGAGCCGCGGCGTGGTGCGGGTGCTGCGGGACGCCGGGCTGAAGGTCGTGGCCATCCGCCACCCCATGCCCTACGGCAACCTCGTGCGCCAGAAGGTGCAGCGGTTCGCGTCGCTGGCCGACCTCGAGGAGCACGACTGCACCATCGAGGAGATGGAGGAGTACGAGCCCCACATCGAGGCCGGCTGCATCGTCTACGCCGGCGTGGACTACACCGCCATCGTCCGCGAGGCCGAGAAGGAGGCCGACGTCATCCTGTGGGACGGCGGCAACAACGACCTGCCCTTCTACAAGTCCGACTGCGAGCTCGTGCTGGTGGACCCCCACCGGGCCGGCGACGAGCTGACCTACGTGCCCGGCGAGACCAACCTGCGCCGCGCCAACGTCGTGGTCGTGACCAAGGAGGACTCAGCGCGGCCCGAGGACATCGCCGCGGTCAAGGCGAGCGCCGCTGCGGTCAATCCCGGCGCCGTGATCCTCGACGCGGCGCTGCCGCTGACCGTCGAGGGCGGCGGCGAGCAGCTCCACAACCGCCGCGTGCTGTGCGTGGAGGACGGCCCGACGCTGACCCACGGCGGCATGCGCTTCGGCGCGGGCGTGCTGGCGGCGGAGCGCTGGGGCGCCGAGGTGGTGGACCCGCGGCCCGTGGCCGTGGGCGAGATCGCCGACACGTTCGTCAAGTATCCGGACACCGGCCCCGTGCTGCCCGCCATGGGCTACGGCGACCAGCAGCTGGCTGACCTCAAGGCCACCATCGACGCGGTGGACTGCGACCTGGTGATCATCGGCACGCCGATCAACCTCACGCGGATCGTCGACATCGACAAGCCCACCGTTCGGGTGCGCTACGAGTTCGAGGAGCGGTCCGAGCCGGGGCTGGCGCAGATCCTCGCGCCGATCATCGAGGCGGCAAAAACGTAGGTCGCTTGCTGCTGGCGAGCTGGCGCTCGCAGCAGAAGCGCCCGGGGGGGGCTAGCAGCAGAAGCGCCCGGGGGGGGCTAGCAGGACAGGGTCTGGCTGCAGGCTCCGGTGAGCTGCTGTTGTAGGAAGAGGCTGCGCAGCTCCTGGCAGTCTGCGTTCTCGAGCTGGTCGACGCAGTCGCCGGCGCTGGCGCCGCTGAAGGTGCACGTCGCGCCCAGGGCGGTGAGGACCATCTCGAGGGCGTCGATGCAGTCGTTCATGTCTGCCCACCCGAGGGCCTCGAGCATGCCGGCGTCGAGGCACTCGTTCTCGAACCCGTTCGAGCAAGCCGCGTAGGCGGCGTCCCCGATGAACATCTCCAGCGCGGCGGCGTTGTCGTCGTCGTCGCCCATGGCGTCGTCGTCGTCGCCCACGGCGTCGTCGTCGTCGCCCACGGCGTCGTCGTCGTCGCCCACGGCGTCGTCGTCGTCGCCAGCGGTGGCGTCGTCGTCGTCACCTGCGGGGCCGTTGCCCCCGTGCTCGTCCTCGTGGGACGTGGGCGGGCAGCCCATGCACAGCGCGCAGATGAAGACGGTCAGGACGCTCAGGGACAGCAGCTTCGGGGTGTTTCGCATCTTCGGGTTCCTCCGGCGTTCGAGCGCAGCTCGAGGTTCAGCTGTGACAGCATACCACCGGATCGAAGAGCGGGCGCGGCTACCAGAGGTACTCGGCGCAGTACACCTGCTCGGTGTAGTCGTCCTGGCAGCACATCTCGACGGTGAAGTTGTTGCCGGCGTTCTCGCAGATGAAGACGGACATGCCACCGGCGTCGGCCTGGCCGAGGTCCATGATGTACTCGATGTGCGCGGTCCAGAGGTCCCAGAAGCCGCTGGCCGGGTCCCAGCCGTAGGCGTCGTTGGACATCGGCCAGCCGGGGCGCGTGTAGCCGTAGGGGTAGCAAGGCTCACCCGTGACGGGGTCGTAGGCCTCGCAGTAGTCGGAGACGTCGTCCCAGAAGTTGACGAAGCAGTCCATGGCCCAGCCCTCTAGCTCGACCTCGAACTCGAACCAGCCCTCGGGAGTATTCTCGGGGTGCTGCGGGTCCAACTCGACCGTCGGAGTGCATTCGGCGTAGAGCAGCGCATGGGCCAGGTCGATCTCGCCCTGGTACGCGGGGGTGGCGTCGTCGTCGTCGTCGTCGCCCGGGGTGGCGTCGTCGTCGTCGCCCGCGGTGGCGTCGTCGTCGTCGCCGAACATGTCGTCGTCCCCTGAGGGCTCACCGTCACCGTGCTCGTCGTCGTGGGACGTGGCAGGGCAACCCAGGCACAGCAGGGGCACCAGAGCCAAAAGGGCACACGTGCCCAGGAAATCGAATCTGTCTCGCATGTCAGCGTCCTCCCTCTCTCGCGGGATCGGCGTCCCCCGGTGGGCAGAGCTTATCACCGGCGAGGGGGTACGGAATGCAAAACCGAGGGACGGAATTCGAGCCTTCGGAGGGGGCAGGGAATCAGTCGGGCAACTCGTCGCAGTACATGACCTGCTGGCAGGAGCCCATGGCGTGGGGATCGTCGAACGAGGCGCAGGTCGCGGCCTCGAGTTCGTTCAGGCACGCCTGCGCGTAGCTGCCGTCGTAGGTGTAGCCGTCGGGGCAGGCCGTCATCATCGACAGCACGAGGAACTCGTCGTCGACGCAGTCGTCGACGGTCTCCCAGCCCAGGAGCTCGATCTTCTTGGAGGGCAGGCACTCGATCAGCAGGGCGCAGATCAGCGGCATGCCCGCGGCGAGGAAGTCGCCCTCGTCCATGCCGCCCATGGCGTCGTCGTCGTCACCCATGGCGTCGTCGTCGCCCCAGGCGTCGTCATCGTCACCCCAGTCGTCGTCGTCGCCGTGGCCGCCGCCGGTGTCGCCGAAGTCGAAGTAGTCGCGGTCGCCCGGCGGGTTGGTGCCCTCCTCGTGCTCGTCCGAGTGGGACAGGGCGGGGCAGCCGAGGTTCAGCAGGAAGAGGACTGCCGTCAGCGAGGCAGCGAGGACGCTCGGGTAGCGCATGCAACAATCTCCTCGAGGGGGTGGTTCATGGAGGCAGCATCTTACCTGCTGCGCTATCAGGCGGTGTCGTCGTCGTCGCCCAGGACGTCGAACTGGTCGCAGCCGCCGGCAGCGAAGAAGGCATCGAGTGCCTGGCCGCAGGCCGCGTCGTCCCCGATGTCGAGCAGCTCCTGGTACATCTCCTCGCAGGTGGTCTCGAGCATCTCGAAGTACTCGTCGACCCCGTCGCAGGCGCAGACCGTGTCCACGAACTCCTGGCAGGCGCCGCCCGTGGCATCGTCGTCGTCGTCGCCGGTGGGGGTGTCGTCGTCGTCGCCGTGGCCGCCGCCCGGGTTGCCGAAGTCGAAGTAGTTGTGGTCGCCCGGCGGGTTGGTGCCCTCCTCGTGCTCGTCCGTGTGGGACAGGGCGGGGCAGCCGAGGGTCAACAGGAAGAGGGCTGCCGTCAGCGAGGCGGCGAGGGTGCTCAGATAGCGCATGCAGGTGTCTCCCCAGGGGTTGTTCGTGTTGGCGTCAGCATAACACCAGCATGACGACGATATCCGCGGCTCCGGGTAGGTATCCGCCGACGGAGTAGGGGTGGAGCAGGACCAGGGCGTCGTAGGTGCACCAGGCCACCCAGTTGCGCACGAGATCCATCTCGCGCACCGCCTCGAGGGCGAGGTCGCCCACCGCTGCATCCTCGAGCCCGAACAGGGCGTACTCCGCGTTCTCGGGGGCGATGGTGAGCACACCGGAGGTGGCGAGGAGATCGGCGGCCGGGCCCAGGGAGGTGGGGTACAGGAGCTGCCCCTCGCCGTCCCAGATGATCTCGCCGGCGAAGACCAGCTCGCCGCTGCGGCCGTCCACCAGGGCGGCGCCGCCCATGTCCCCCGGCGCCTGGTAGCAGTAGTGGAAGCCCAGGTAGGTGTCCTGGGCCGCGCAGCCGTCGACGAAGGTCCCCGGCAGCTCCGACGAGACCACGGCGGGGGCGTCGCCGAGGGCGATGGGGGCCAGGGGGAGGTCCAGGAAGGCGTAGCCCACGGGCGCGTAGGTGACGTTGTCCAGGTGGATCTCGAGCAGGTGGACGTCGGCGGGCGCCGAGTCGTCGTCGTCACCCGCGCTGTCGTCGTCGTCCGCCGCGCCGCTGTCGTCGTCGTCCGCCGCGCCGGAGTCGTCGTCGTCGCCTGCGCCGGAGTCGTCGTCGTCCCCCGCGGTGTCGTCATCGTCGGCGCTGGTGTCGTCGTCGTCGTCGTCGTCGCAACCCCAGTCGTCGTCACAGTCGGCGCCGGTGTCGTCGTCGTCGTCGTCTCCGCCGGGACACCCGGATACGTTCAGCCAGAACACACCGCACACGGCGGCGAGGAACCACCCCGTTCGTGTCATCGTCTTCTCCCTGCAGAACTGCCCCTGGCAGCACTGTATCAGGCTGGTGGTCGGGCGTGCCGGGCACGGAGGGACCCGGCACGGCGGCGGCACAGGGCGACGACGGCGAGTCCGGCGATCCACGTCCCCGCGGCCTTCCCCCCGTCCACGCGACAGCCGCAATCCCCACCGTCGTCGTCGTCGCCGGTGTCGTCGTCGTCGTCGGGGACCTCGGCGCTGTCGTCGTCGTCGTCGTCGCCCGGCTCCACGGTGGCGTGTTCGTACGCGCCGGGATCCGGCAGGGCCTCTCCGTCCGCGTCCCCATCCACGGGGCGAGGGGTGCCCTCGATGTCGGTGGGCCAGGTGAGATCGTCCCCGCCCGCGTCCAGCAGGGGGCTGTCCTCGGCCAGCCGCAGGTCGCGGGCGCCGCCGTCGCCCGTGGCGTCGACCAGCAGCGGATCCACCGAGAGGTTGCCGTCCACGCCCGTCAGGTCGTCGCCGATCCAGTTCGCCGGCTCGTTGCCGAACACGTCGTTGAAGGCGGCCTCGCCCCCCTCGGTCAGCCCGACCCCGCCGTCGTTGAACGCCACCACCGAGTGTCCCAGCCGCGCCACCTCGAGCAACGGGAAGATGCCGTGGGTGCGGTTGCCGGCCACCGTGGCGTGGAGCAGGTCGCCGCCGGACCACAGGCGGCACGGCCCCACGTCGTTGCCCGCCATCACCGCGTTGGCCGCGTCGGCCTCGCCCGCCGCCACCAGCGCGCCGTCGCAGTTGCTGCCGGTGTTGTCCAGCACGGTGATGTTCTCCAGCGATCCGGAGCATCCGTCGCGGAGGTCCAGCAGCGAGTAGTAGACGTAGTTTCCGGTGAAGGACACGTCCTGGAGCACGAAGGTGCTGTCCTGGCAACGTATCCCGTGGTTGGAGCCGTGGTTGGAGTCCAGGGTCACGTCCACCAGGGTCAGCGCCGAGGTGCGGATGTCGATCCACGAGTCCACGTTCCACGGCATGTCGGGGATCTCGGGATCGCCGTTGAGCAGCAGCTCGACGCGCTCCATCGTGGCCTCGGCCTGCCACAGGTAGAGGCAGTCCGCGTCGCTGTCCATCGGCGCCTCGCCGCGGGTCATCGTCAGGTCCTGCAGCGCGACGGGGTCGCCCTCGGTCCAGCTGACCTCCACCAGCCCCTGCTCGTGGGCGCCGTCGAGGATCGTCGCGCCGATCCCTGCCCCCTGGAGGATCAGGCCCGCGGTCATGGTCAGGGGGAACACCTCGCCGTTGGTGGCCTCGGAGTAGGTCCCCGCGGCGAGGGAGATCACGTCACCCGCGGTCGCGGCGGCCAGGGCCGCGCCGATGGTGTCGTACTCGGCGCTGCCGTCGGGCGCCACCTCGAGGGTGTCCGCGAGGGCCGGCGTTGCGAGGGCGAGCAGAGCCACGGCGGGGGCGATCTTCCACATGGCCGTGATCCTCCACCCTGTCCCGTTCGAATTCAAGCGTGGCACAATGGCTGCGACCGGGGAGGTGGTTCCATGGGAGCGAGGATCTGGACTGGCATCCTGGCCCTGGCGTTGCTCGCGCCCGGGTGCACGGACGAGTGGGGCGGGGACGACGATGGTCATCCGCCCGGCCCGGACGATGACGACGCCGTTGGCGACGACGACGACGACATCGGACCTGGGGACGACGACGACGTGGGAGACGACGATACGGATCTCCCCGATCCGGTGTGGAGCTGCGGCGCGGGGCTCACCATGGCCATCCACCCCGATCCGGTGACCACCGACGACGTGCTGTACCTGGACGTCACCGGGGACACGGGCTACGTCTACGTGGGCATGGCCGGTACCGGCCCCGGGGGCGCCGCCGATCCGGACTGGGGGGGCGTCACCGGCGAGGGACCGTGGACCTGGTCGTACTTCCTCGGCGGCCTGATCGCCGGCCGGTACGACTTCACCTTCACCGCCGACTCGGGCGCCACGTGGCTGTGCGACGCCACGGTCTGGGTCGGGTCCGGCGGGGCAGGGGACGACGACGCGGCCGACGACGACGCGGCCGACGACGACGACGACCACGGCGGTCCGCCGGAGAACCCGTTCGGGATCGGATTGGTCGGCCCGGGCAACACCACCCAGTGGGATCGCTCCGCCGAGCTGTGCGGCCGCGGAGGGCACGTCAAGCTGATCTTCCCCGGCGTCGAGGTGGGGATGACGGGGCCGCCCCAGGAGTGGATCGACGCGTGCAACGAGGTCTACGCCCGGGACCTGGTCCCGGTCATCCGGATGCAGACCGGCTGGGGCCAGACCAACATCCGCGACATGTCCGACGACGCCAGCCACCTCAGCTACAACGGCCTGGCCGGCGCGTTCGCCGCCGTGGTCGCCGGGCTGCCCAAGCGCAGCGGCTGGCCCATGGTGATCGAGGTCTTCAACGAGCCCAACCTCTGCTACGAGTGGACCTGCAACGCCGGCGAGGGGTGGATCGGCTACGAGACCACCGCCGCGGAGTACGCGTCGCTGCTTCGGGACGTCACCAGCGCCCTGCACGCGCTGGGTGACTCCCGGGTGCAGGTGATCAACGCGGGCCTGGCCCCCGGCGGCACCGTGGAGTGCGAGTGCGGCGGTCACGGCTGGACCGGCGGCATCACGTCGCGGGAGTTCCTCTCGGCCATGGAGGCCGCCGTGCCGGGCGTACACGCCGCCCTGGACGGGTTCGCCACCCACTCCTACCCGTCTTCGGGCGAGGGCTGGGGGTTCTTCGAGGAGTACTCGGTGTGCTCCCCGGGCCTCTACTACTTCGAGACCGAGCTGGCCACGCTGGGCATCAACAAGCCCGTGTACGTCACCGAGACCGGCTGGTCGATCGACTACGCGGCGGCCGGCGACCGCAACCTCGTCGCCGACTGGACGCTGCAGACGTGGCAGAACGACTGGTTCGGGCACACCCAGATCGAGGCGGTGATGCCCTTTATGCTCCAGGACGGCGCCTGGGACGCTTTCGGCTGGATCGACACGGGCGACAACCCCTACCCCGTGTTCACCACCGTCCGCGACTGGCGCTGCTCCATGGCCTTCCCCGATCCCTGCTGAGGAGCCAGAGGTACCCCATGCAAGACTCCCTCTCCCTGACCGGAAGACACGCCCTGGTCTGCGGCGCCAGCGCCGGCATCGGCCGCGCCGCGGCCCTGTGCCTGGCCTCCCTCGGCGCCGATCTGACCGTCCTCGCCCGCCGGGAGGAGCGGCTGGACGAGCTGTGCCCGCAGCTGCTGGAGGCCGGCGCCGGATCGGCCAACCCCCTGGTCGCCGATCTCCAGGAACGCCCCGCCCTCGGCGCGGCCGTGGACGCCCTGCTGGCCGACCGGGGCCCCGTCCACGTGCTGATCAACAACGCCGGAGGCCCCCCGTCCGGGCCCATCCTCGACGCCACCGACGAGGACTTCCTCACGGCCCTGGGCCGGCACCTGCTCGCGTCCCACCTGCTCGTGCGCGCGCTGGTGCCCGGCATGATCGACGCCGGCTACGGCCGCATCGTCAACGTCATCTCGCTGAGCGTCCGCGAGCCCATCGTCGGCCTCGGCGTCTCCAACACCGTCCGGGGCGCCATGGCGTCCTGGGCCAAGACCCTGTCCAAGGAGCTGCCCTCGCAGATCACCGTCAACAACGTCCTGCCCGGCTACACCGACACCGAGCGCCTCCAGTCCCTGCAGGGCACCCTCGCGCAGCAGCGCGGCGTCACCCCCGAACAGGTCGCCGCCACCTGGCTCGACGCCGTCCCCGAGGGCCGCCTCGGTCGCCCGGACGAGCTCGGCGCCGTCATCGCCTTCCTCGCCTCCCCCGCCGCCTCCTACGTCCGCGGTGTCTCCATCCCCGTGGACGGAGGCCGATTGAGCGGGATCTAGGGGTCAAGTCTGGTCTTGCAACTTGGGCGGCGAAATCGCC
>CAYRNR010000072.1:0-42515 GCA_964425605.1 uncultured Rickettsiales bacterium
CGGTGCCCCGGAACCGACCCGGCTTGTCGGTGCTGGGCCGAGGTCCCCTGGGCTTCCGTCTTGCTCATCCCGCCTTCCGTAGACCACCTGCTTGAGCGTTCCCCTTGAGGGCTCGGATCTCCCGGTCCACTTGGTCCCGCAGATCCCGGAGCACCTGGAGGGCACCGGGGAGATCCCGGGCCTCGGTGACCAGGCGGCTCGCCCGCTTGTCCCACCTCTTCCGGAGCTTGTCGGGGGACAAAGGCGAGCGGGGCGCCCGGTCGTCTTTCCCCGACTCCTTGTCCACCAGGGCCTTGAGTGCACGGTTCGAGAGCCCCTGGTTCACGGCTTGCTTGGCGAGCCCGATACGTCTCTCCGTCGGGACACCGAGCAGGAGGATGCGGTGCCCCAGCGGCAGCTGTTTCCCGACAGCCCCGGGGTATTCGCTATCGGTGGCGTGCACACGGATGTAGTTCCGGAGGGTTCTCCCGGAGAGCCCGAAATCCTGCAGCTCTCGTCGCCGCAGAAACGCATCGAAGCTCGGTGAGTCGGTGCTCCTGTCCTCGTACCGCTTGATGTCGCCCCCGAAGAACTCGTCCAGCAGGTACTTCCCGATGGCCAGGGCGGCCACCAGGTGGACCTCCATGTGGTACTTCCGCAGGTACTTCACCGCTGCCTCTACCTTGGCGGCGTCCACGGCGGATGCGGTGCTGGTCTTGCTGTCAGCACCCATGGCTCTCGCTCCTCTCAGGCACTTGTGAAAGCGCTTTCACGCCCGTGGGCCACCGCCCGGTGCCCCTCGCCAGTCCCACGTTGGTGCTGTGCGCCGTTGCGCCTTTGGCGGCAGCAGCCAGGAGCCGGCTCACGAGGTCGTCGGGGAATCCGCCGTCGAGGCGGGCTGGGTCAGGGCCGGACAGCCAGGCGTCCAGGCCGGCGATCGTCGTGGTCGGGGAGGGAGTAGTCATGCCGACGCCCTCTACTCGTCCCGAAGAAACGCCTGGACGGCGTCATGAAACCGCCCCTGGGGCCGGCAGCGCCCTCGTTCCCAGTTGGACACACTCCGAGCTGTGCAATCCAGGTACTCGCCGAGGTCGTGACGGCTCCACCCCAACCCTTCCCGCTTGGCCGTGAGACGGACACCGATAGGCTGTGCGCCGACCTCCTGCCGCAGGAACGCATCCAGCCGCTTCGACCTGTCACCCGTGGGACTGGCGTGACCCTTCTCCCACGAGCTGATGGTCTGTCCTGCGCAGCCGAGGAGTTCAGCCAACTGGGCCTGACTCAGCCCTCTCCGTTGCCGTTCGGCCTTGATGCGGTATCGCAGCGGGATGTGCTCACCGCTGGGCTCACCCGTCGAGCCGTCGGCTACACGACGCTCCAACTCCTCCAACCGAGCACGGAGTGCTTCGACCTCGTCGCTCTGGCGCTGCTGCTCGATGATCTGAGTGATGAGCCGTCTCGCAGCCCGGCCTGCCGCCCGTTCTGCGTTCTGACGGGTGCTCGACCTGCCGCTCAGGCACTCCTCCAGGGCCTCGACGTTCCAGAGGAAGCCCTTCCCGTTCGGCCTCGTGTGGAGGGTGAGCAAGTGGGTCTCGTGTGCGGCGCCGATGAAGGCGCCAGTGAGGTACGTGACCCCCGAACCCCTGATGTCTTCCGGGATTGTCCCGTTGTCGCCGGGCAGGAACTTGGTGGGGAGCAGGACGCTCCCGACGGCCGAGGACGTGGTCTGCGGCGAAGCTCCCTTCGCCTGGCTTGGCTTCGTGCGCATGGCGCACTCCTTCCGTTACCCCACGTGGGGCGCTGTCGATCTAGTGGCTTTCGCCATCCTGTTCAGTTGTTAGCTGAGGTCGTAATCGGCGGGCCCGGGGGACAGCTTCGGGGTCTCGCCCTACCCGCCTGCAGTGTCGTCGGTCATGACGGTCTCCTTTCTCTCGTCTTCCCGTGCGGAAACACCTCGGTCACGCGCCCGTCTGGCCGTCCGGACTCGGCTCTGACACGGCCGGCGGACCGCTCTGCTCCAGACCGTTGATCACACGCAGGATCTGCGCGGCGATCGCAGCGTCCAGCTGCCCCTCGTTGTCCTCGAAATCCCGGAACTCGGACGGCCAGCAGAGCGAAGGGAGTCCAGAGGCGAGCCGGAAGCCCCCCAGTCTCACCTCCTCGTCCGCCACATCCTCCGGCTCCTTGCGAAGCAAATGCCCCACCCAACATCGAATCAGGTCCAGCAGCTGCTCGTCGGTCCAGCCGTTGTCGATGTCCTCCATCAGGTCCGGGCCGCTCCCGTGGGCGTCTTCGGCGGACACGTCGGCGCCAAGGCTGTTGCAGATGTCGGCCCAGCTGGGCAGGTAGGGCGGGAGCAAATTCTTCGGTGGCGTGCGGTCGGTCTTGGTCTGACCGTCGTCGTCGAGGCGGGTGTCCTCAGTGGTCGAGGCTGAGGATGGTGGCTGGGATTTCTTCGCTCGCTTCGGCTTCTTGCTCATCGGTCTGCCCTCTCTCGGTTGCTCTCTCCGGGCGCTCGGCGCCCGGGGTGTCTGGTGGCCCTCGTGCGCTGTTCACTTCGCTGAGTGACCTCCCGTGGTTCCGGTCAGCCGGCTCGTTCCAGCTGTCCGTCTGCATGGCCTACTCCGGGGGGATGGCGACTAAGACCCCTGTTTTCGGTTTCTCGTCGTCGGCCTCCCGTCTCTGGCTGGACTACTCCCAGGCGGGACGCCCTAAGACCCTGAAGACGGGTTTTCTGGATTCGCCGGCATTCAGCGTGGTCAGGGGTCGGTCAAAGCGTGAGAGGGTCGCCCGAGCAGACACAGTGGCCCAGCCGGCATTGCCGGGCCCGCCTGGGCCGACGTGAACGAGGACTACCTGGGGATGGTGGGGAGAGGGGCGGAAGCGGTCGGGACTTGAGTGGTCGGATTGGTCACGGGACAGGCGCGGACGTCCCGTGGCCCCGGGGGACTACGACCTGGCCCCAGGGCCGGAATCCCGAGATGAACCTGTCGAGGTCGATGGCGCCGACCCCGGCGATGGAGATGGCGGTGTTCGGTCGGGTGCCGTTGTGCATCGGCCCGGGCACGAACTTCGGACGGCGCCGGAGGAAGCAGACCGGGCAGTCCCACAACCACTTCTCGAACCACACGGTCTCGACGCCCGCTCTCGTCAGGACGAGGGCCGAGGAGACCCGTCCGGCCTCGACCTCGGCGAACAGCTTCTCCAACCAGATGGAGATGACCGACGTCTTGTCGCCGACCGTGCCGAAAGGCGGATTCAGCCACAGCCTCTCCGCCTCCCAGGGCTGCTGGAGGCCATCGTCGGCCTTGGTCATGAACCTGCGGGCCTGGACTAGCTCCTGGGCTTCCTTGCAGCTGGCTGGGTCCAAATCGATCGGGCCACCGAGGGCGGCACGGACCGTTGCCAGGAGGTCAGGTGGTGTGAACCACTCCGGGGGTCCTCGGCGATTCCAGATCGTCGAAGCGGTGTCGGCATCCCTCAACCGACAACCAGTCTCCCGCATCTTCGCAAGGACCCGCTGACGGCGCTCCTCCGGGAAGCCGGCCAGGCGCTCGGCCTCGGCCATCGAGCGTATGGTCCCGTCCCGCATCGCCTCGACGACGTCCAGGGCGCTCTCGGCGATCTTGGTGGCCTTCCAGACGCTGTCGCGCGAGATCCCAACCCGCTTGCCGGCGAGGTCGAGGGCCTGGCCACCACCACCCCCATCAGAACCCTGATGAGGGTCACCTTTGGCCTGACCCGCCAGCATCCGGTCGCGGGCGCGGTCCCGCTCCCCAGGAAGCAGCTGCAGGGCCAGCACGGCCCGCTGGCAGGTGGTCAGGTGACGGCGGTGCAAGTTGCTGCTGAGGACGTAGGCCAGGGCCTCGTCGTCGGTGCCCTCGAAGGTGGTGTAGCGGGGCTCCACGCCGGCCTCGGTGCAGGCTCGGAGGCGGTTGCGGCCGTCCAGGACCTGGTTGCCTTCCTGGCCCTTGCCCCTGTAGACGACGATGGCCTGCTGGAGTCCGTGTTGGCGGATGTCCTCGACGAGGGCGTCGAACTCTGGGCCGTCGAGTAGTGGGAACAAGGTGGCGTGGGGGTGGGGCTCGGGATGGGTCTCGGTCACGACCCCGCCCGAAAACGCCGATGGTCCCCGGGACTTCACTCGTCCTCTTCTTCCACGAGGATCTGGACCGCTTCCGCATCGTTGGGAACCTGGAACTCGACCTCCAGGGGAGGAGAACCGTCCTTGATGCGGCCAAGCACCTCGTCCGCCATCGTCACCTGGTTCGTGACTATCCGAGTCCGAGGCATGGGGTGCTCCGCACCCAGAAACGAGATCGGCCCCGGCCCGTCCTCGATCTTCATGGACAGCTGTCCCTGTGCGGTATCGAGGTAGGACCGAAGACGCTCAAGTTCGTCACGGGAGTTGTACGTCACGGCGAACGAGAATCCCTGCTCCACCGCCCTCCGCCCCGTCCTGAACAGTTCCAGGTAGCCGGGGACGGAGGCGAGATCGGAGCGGTCCATCTTCTCGGGGATGTGGATGTCCCAGCCCGCCAGATCCGCCAGTTCAGCGAGTTGCGTGAGGCCGTCCAGAGTCTCCTGCCTCCCGTACTCGCCGAGCCGTGTGAGACCGGCCAGGACATCCTCCTGCTCGTCGAACACTCCGAGGTAGACGCCCTCGCTGAGGGTCTTCCGCAACTGCTCCGCCGCCAGGGCTCGCTCCACGGTTTCGCCAACGTACTTGGCTGTCGCTTTGACCTGTGCAGTTTCCTTGCCCGCAGCCCCGGATGAAACCATGGTGAGCCTCAACGGGAGGTCGCGGAAGTCGATGTGGATCTCGGCCTCCTCGGCCCCGACCTTCTCTACGGTGAAAGTAGCCGGGTAGCCTTTCGTGGACTTCCGCCCTCGGCGGAGGAACGCACCGAGGCTGCCGACCTGGTCCTGTGGTTCGATGACTAGCCGGACGTCCTTCGAACGCACGGGTTCCCGGGGCGTGATGGTGAACTGCACCTTGGCTTCGGGTGGCGGGGACGAGCCGTGCTCGGCCAGCGCATCCGGCAGGCGGAGGTTGAACTCACTCTCGTCGAAGGTCACCTGTTGCCGAGATTCCATCGCCTCCTGGAATCTCCGGACAGCGTCCTGCCCGGTGATCGTGCTCTGGAACGGGACGCCGTCTGGACCCGGGTGCAGGACGGTCTCGGTACTGCCCCCGGCAACCTTGTGCTCCAGCCGCGATCCCGGGAAGTCCTCGTCCAGCCGCCTCCCCGCTGCCCTCATCATTGCCGTCAGGTCAGGATCGATCTGCGGGTAGTACTTGCGAAGCACCACTGGGTGCTCAAGCAACCATGACTCGATCGTCCTCCAGAAGACCACCGTGACCGGGAACTCACCCCGCTGGACCCTTTTATGGGATAGCGCTTGGACATCCTCTTGCAGCCGGGCGTCCGGGTCCATGGCGGTGAGCACCGTGTAGCTCTGCATGGGCACCGGGTACCCGGCCGTCTTCTCGACCTCGGCCACGACCTCGGCGAAGGCGATCCTCTCCCCGGACTTGCACTGATACCCGTGCAGCACGCCGCTCTGCAGCTGGATGACGAAGTCCACACCGTGCTGGGCCTGGCCTGGTCTGCCCTGAAGGCTTGGCTGGACGATGGGCTTCATCTTTGCGGTGATGATCTCCAGGCACAACCGCTCGAAGTCCTGGTGGTTCGCTAGTTTCGGAAGTTTGAAGTCGGACATCTCAGGGATCTCCCAGCAAGAACCGAGTCTGGGCTGGTTCGTCACGGCCGATCATGACCTGCATTCTCCGCCCGGGCTCAGGCAGGACACGGCTCTCCTCGCAGGAGTTCGGCGATTCCCCGGTGGGGCTCCCGAAGTTGGAAGCACCCAGCCTCCCGGCCGAACTCAAACGTCGGGAAAGGCCAGTCCGCCTCAATCGGGCTGCTGGCGAGTGGGTTCATCCAGAGCGTGGGTTCCTCCCTGGTGACGTTCGACGGGGTGAGACCATCCCCTACCAGAACCGCGGAGATCACCTGGTTGCGGGGGCCGCCTGGGCCCAGGAGAGCCCCGTCAAGCTGCCGGGGGTGGCGACTGGCTGCTGGATGTTCTTGGAGCTGGTCCCGAAGGTGCTCCTCGCTCCCGAACAGGGCCTCCTGGACATCAAGGTCATCGAGGAAGTGGCTCGTCCCCAGCACGGCCACCACATGCGGTAGGTCGAGGGCGCCGTACTTCCCCGCCTTGTCCTCCACGCTCTTCCTGATCTCGACGTCGTCCCGCCGCAGGGTTGCACCGCCCACCATGTGCGAACCCACGGGCCGTATGTCGGGCCGCCCCCGCAGCGTCTCCCGAAGGGGCATCGCTGTGAAGTGCACCAACCAGCCGGCGTTCGTCCAGGACCATGACGGGAGCGCTGCTTCACCGTCGTCCTGGTACTGCTTCCACAACTCGTCGGGATCGAGCCCAGCCGTCCAACGCTCTAGGGCCCGCCGTAGCGGTTTGGTGCGGGGCGTATCCGGTCCCACGAACTCGACATGAGGGCGGACGACGAAGTTGGGGATCTCCAGGCGGTTCAACTCGTCGAGGAGGTCATGGGCCCGTTTCTGGTGAGGTGACAGGTCCTCCACGCCCATGGCCATGGTTGCTTCCAAGTAGAAGGCGACATCGTCAGCGACGACGAGGAAGTCGGGGTGATTCGAGGTCCCCGGGACATCGGGGTGCGGTTCCAGTCGGTAGCCGAGGCGGGTGAATACCTCGTGGACGTACAACTCCCAGAAGGCGCCGAGGTGATGGCGGTCCTTGGTCTTGCGGAAGCGGCCCCTGAGCCCGGGACGGTCGTCCTCGGGCAGCCTGGCGAACCACCCTTCGAGCATCTTCCTCGCCTCGGCAAAGTGGGGTCGAGCTGTGGTGTTCAGATAGGTGAACAGGGGTTCGGCGTTCCTGGCCGGGCGGGTCTCCGCGCGGGGGATGTCGTCGAACAGGGGTAGGGCCTTTCGGTCTGGTCCGTCAACGCCGGTCATCGATCCTCCGGCCCTCGTCGGTCAGGAACGGGGACTTGGAGAAGCCGGCCGCCTGCCAGATGCGATTGATGGCCGGGGCCAGGAACGGCAGCAGGTCGTCCGGGGTCTTCTCGGCGAACAGGCCAGGGATCAACAGAACGTCCAGGTCGATGGGTGTGTCTGCCCCGTCCCAGCGATATTCGGGGCCAAGAGGCAGCGTCGTTTGACCGACGCCTGAGAGTGATACGAACACGATGAATGGGGCCGAAACAACGCCCGGCACCTGTACCCCGAGAACGCCGCTGACAGCGGCCTCGATGCTTGCTTCTACGTCGAGACCGGCCATCCTCCCATACGGCTCCTCGGTGCCACGACGAACAAGGTCACCGAAGACGTACTCGACGCTTCCATCATGGAACCAGAGGCAGTACCAGTGGTTTTCCTTCCCGCTTCCCGGAAGCTCTCTGGCGACCAGGAAGCCGTCATAGGTCATCCGGTGGTTCCACCCAGTTGCGAACCTGGGACGGACCTTCAGGAGTTCCCGTTGAACCGTTTGATCGGCAAGGTTCGTGGGTGGTCCCCCCGTGGGCATCGGGACGAGGTGGACGTGGAGAGCGCCATCTGGCCGCAGCTGTACGGGCGCTTCGCCGCCCTCGACCAGTTCGACACGACTTCGTCTCCACTGGTCAGCCCGTTCCTTCCAGTTTTCCGTTCGCATGACAGCGTTTCTCACCTCCGCCGTGGACATCGGGTACTTGCCGGACGGCCCGCGCATCCAGAACTGGCGGTAGTTGCCCAGTTGGACCATGTGAGGTGCGTCGAGGGACCGTGGGACCCGGACGTGCACAACGTGGCCGCCATCCGACAACGGTATCGCACGGATGTTCAAGCCGTGGATGCGAGGATCGATGGCGTCCCGGACAAGGCTTGAGAGCCGCAGCATCTCGGTGTCCATGCTGCCCGGATTGACTCCAACCACCTCGGCGGCCACGCCATCCTCGTCCCGAACACCGAACAGCAGGTCACCCCCATCGACGTTGGCGAAAGCAGTGACGTCTTTCAAGAACTCCCGCTTGTCCTTGTCGCTCTTGCCCGGCAGCGTCAGTTTGTAGTCGATGACCAAGGACTCCCGGACCTTGCTGTCCACCAGGCGCTGGAGGGCGGCCTCATCGACCTGGTCGAACGGGATTTCCATCAGGGACATTGGGCATCTCCTACGGCACATCGGGGACGGCGGTGGCCCCGGACCCGGGCTCTACCAGATCCATCTCCGAGCCTACTGCTGCCGCGTCACCCGGAGCAACGCCCGCCTCTCCCCACCAACAGGGCTATCTATCTGACCAGCGGAGTGTGACGACGCAAGGTAACGCTACCTGGGCGGAGGCCCGTCGTACTGGCCCACACGGGTCAAGACCATGGGCTGGTTGAAGCGAGGATCTGCCCAGCTGAACTTGGCCGTCTTCCGGATTCCATCACGGCGGAACACGAGACTGCCGGGTCGATAGATCCCCCCGGCAAAGCTCGGGCTCGCGTCCAGGTTGGGTTTTCGCATCGAAAGGGCAAATGAGAATCCTGCAACATCGACCATCATGCCCATGATCCCACCCCCAGTCAGTTCCACAAGAGCGCTGCACCCGATAGAGGATTGCGCCCAGAATTGACGATCTTGGGGGTACACCACGTACAGCCCAGTTTCCGCTGGCCACGGTGCACCGCCGTACAAGACCTGCAGCCACGACTCTGGGACATGGGGAACCTGAACACGCTCTCCATTCAAGCTGACGTTGCCCGCCGCGAGGAGACCGAAAAGGACCTTGAGCAGCCACCGTTCCAAATCCTCGCCGGAGAACAGAACGAAGCCATCCTCGGGTGCTCGTTCAGCATTTCGCAGACCGAGGTCGAATGCACGAAAGGTCTTGAACAGGCGCCCCGCTTGCTTGTCCAGCGGGCTCAGGGCTTCGTTGTGTCGTTGGCAGAGCACGTTGGCGACGAGGCTGTTCAAGCCCACCGTCTTCTCTTCCCCAGGCTTCTGCCACGGGAAGCCGGAAACGACGATCTTGGGAAAGTTCCTTAGGATGCTCTTGGAGACGGCATGCTCGCCACTGACCTTGGTACTGCAATCGTTGAGAGGGGCAGCGTAGCAAGCTGGCAATGCCGTTCCCGTTGCTGGGGTCGGGGGTGATGGGGAAGCCGGTCGTTTGTACCAACCGTCTGCAGCCAGGCAGCAGCGCTTCGCCTTCCTCGCGCTACCACATGGGCAAGGGTCATTTCGGCCTGGCTGTCGCATGGACCACCTCCTGGCCAGCGGATAGTACGCCGAGAGGGACGTTCAAGTGGTCAGCGCCGGCATCTCGTCCCAGGTCCGACCTTCCAGTTCCCGCCCCGCCCGCTTCTTCCTCACGCCGCCCCACTGCTTGAAGAAGAACGCCACGTCGGCGACCTGGCACTGGTCCCGGATGTCGGTCACCCACTCCTCCCGCATCGCCCTGGCTCTTGGACCGGACTCCCCGCCCGCGATGACCCAGTCGATGCCCTCCAGGTCGAGGTCGGGTACTGGGCCGAGCAGGGGTTCCAGGGACAGGAACTTCACTTGGGCCCCGGTCTGGCGGAGGTGATCGATGCGGTCGGAGTAGTTGCCGTTCTCGACGCTGACCCCCATCCAGACGTTGGCGGGCCAATCCAGTTCATCCGACACGTCCACCAGGCGAAGGGACCTCTTGGTGAGCACCTGGAACTGGTGCCAGTGGGCCCGCCGCATCACGTCGAACACCCGCTGGATGAACTCCATGGGGACGTCCTCGTGGAACAGGTCGGACATGGAGTTGACGAAGATGACCTGGGGCTTCCGCAACCGCAGCGGGCGCTCCAGCATGTGCTCGTGGAGGGCGACCTCGAACCCCCGTCGGTAGTTCGGCTGTCCCATCGCCTGGAGGCGTCGGGCCATGGCCTCGGCGTAGCAGTGGCGGCAGCCCAGGCTGACCTTCGTGCAGCCCGTGACCGGGTTCCAGGAGGACTCGGTCCACTCGATGGACGAATGCGCCACGGCTACATTCCCCTCGTCTCGTACTTCCTCTTGATCGCCCGGTAGACCTTGCCGCCGACCTCCTTTTGGCTGGCGAAGAACAGATAGTAGACGATAGCTCTGTTCTTGATCCGCATCGGCATGGGTTCGGGCACGTAGGCGAACCCGGCAACGTCGTTGAGGCGCTTCCGGAACGCCTCGGCTACGACCTCGTTGGATACCTTCAACTGGTCCGGGTCCTCCCCGAAGAGATTGCCCTGGGGACTCGGTTCGTATGCGATGTCCCGCCAGGACCCGTCTCCCCAAAACGAAGTCATTCTGGCAGCGTCGTTCGGACTCACCTTGTCCTGCCGATGCCGGAGGACGTTCATGTTGATGTCCATGACCGGGAAGTTCAGGAAGAGGTCGATAGCCCGGGACGCCCCGGCCGCTGCCATGACCTCCCAGTTCAGGTGTAGGCCGTAGGGGTCCAGCAGGCAGAGGCCCCGCCGGAACTGGCGGTACTGAACCTGGGGGATGACCTCGTTCACCAGGATGTCGTTGCAGTCGCCCTCGAAGATGTGGACGTTCCCCCGGTCACCAACAAGCCGGCGCAGATGACCGACCTTCTCGCCGTCGAGGTCGATAAGGAAGTACTGGTCGAACGGCGGCTCTACGTTCAGGGCGTTGAGCGGGCTTCCGGGAACCGGGGTGCCGCAGTCCTTTCGAATGTGCTCACCCGCACCCGAAAATCCGTCGATGTAGGCGAACGCCAGGTTCGACTGCTTCGACAGGATCATGGCGTAGGCTGCGGCGTAGTCCTTTACGATGTCGAGCTTGATCTCGGACCAGTGGCCGATCTGGTCGAACTTCACACCGGCACAGGTCATGGTCACTCGCCTCCAGCCGGAGTATACATCTGTTCAGTACCCCCGGGCCCCGCCACTTGCCTCCCTACCAGTCCGCCTGATGCGTCTTGAAGTAGGAGATGAGGTCGTAGACGCCTCGGATGTGCTCGGTCATCAACCGCAGGTTCACGAACACGGAGTCCGGGTCGTGGTCGGTCACAATGGCGGGGTGCCCCGCAGCATCCCGCTGACGCTTGAGCAGTACCACGCACCCGTGAAGTTCGTCCTCGATGAGGCGCTGCTCTCGTTCAGGCAGGTTGCCCTTGTCAGCCATTGCCCGTAGCCGTGAGTAGAGCGTCCTGTACTTCCTCGTGATTGTCGTGGTCGTCCCGGCGTCCTGCTTGTACTTTCGTTGCTTGCCCCCCTCGGTGATGGCCTGCGTGAACGCCTCGTGCAGCTGCAGGATGGCCTTCTCGGACGCCGCTCCGAGCATGACCGCTGCGGCCTTGAAGCATCCGTAGTTGAATGCCCGGACTCCCTCCTCCATGTAGTCCACGACGACGGGGTCCGCATTGGGGTTCCGCCGTTGGAAGTCCTCCAGGAACCCGTCGGGGTCATAGGGCTGGGGTTTCTGGGCAGCGACGACCTGCTTCCCGTATTCGGTGACCGTGAAACAGGGCCACCCCTGGGAGTTCTTATCCCACCCCGGAACCAAGATGCCCTGCACGATCAGCTGCCAGAGGAGTTGGCGGACATCCTCGTGGACACGCAGCTCATCGGGCGGGTCGAGGAGGTTCAGTACCTTGCGGCGTTGAGGTGGACCATCGCAGGGGATGATGCCCTTCACGGCCGCCAGCGTGGCGACCCCCTCGACGACGTTCAGGTACAGGTCGCCGTCCCTCCCATTGAGGTGTTCGAGCAGCAGGCTCCGGGTCATCTGGTGGGGGAAGGGGGGCATCATCGACTCCTCATCCGTATTGCACTTTCATCGGCCCCTCGGTGTTCGGCGTCCGCTGAGGCGTCCGTTGAGCCTGGTTGCCGACGAACTCCAACTTGGTCACCCCTGAGATCCCGGACCTGCCGCCCTCCGACGGACGGCCACGAGGTATTCCAGGGCAGCGGTGGCGATGTGGACCTGCAACTGGGCTTCTGGGGCTCCAGCACGGTGACCGCTCTGCTTGGTGGCGTCGCTGTGGGCTCCGAGGGCACCACGGAGGCCGTTAATGTCGGCCAGCAACCTCCCCACCACCGGGGGCCAGGGAGGGGTGTCCTTCAAGGCTTTGAGGGCGTCGCCGTGAGTCATGGACGCCTTGTACTTGTCTGGGCGGTAAGTCTTCACCACCAACCGGAGCATCCCCTCGACCGCCTGCCCAGCTGAGGTGATGGCCTCTTTGGAACGCCCGCCAGCAAGGTGTTCGAGGGCCCGGCGGAACTCCGCATCGACGACGTGCGATTCCGGGTCCCCACCCAGAGAGCGCAAGACGGTGGCGACTCGCTCTTCAAGTTGCGGTTCCCCCGCGGGAACCAACTGGCCCTCGATGTACTGCCACGGCACGCCATCCTCGGCGAAGACCCCGTTCACCTCCTCCAGCAGCCGGGCGACCCCTTGCAATGCGAGACCCCGTCTCGCTGTCCCTGGTTCACCCCTCTGGGAAGCCCATACCTGAAGGACCGCCAGAGCGACGGTGGTGACGTTCAGGCAACGGACAAACTGTTCTTCGGGCTCCAGGTACGCTTGGATCACTCGCCCAGGGTCGGGCGGAAGCCCCCGACCCCCGACCGTGAAAGGACCGAATCCGTGCGGGGGTATCTCTTTCCGGTACACCTTGTCCGAAAGCTCCTGTTTCAGGGTCTTGGCCAGATCGTAATTCTCGTCGTTCCAGAGCGTGGGGGCAGCCTCCCTCCACTGCTGGCGCTCTGACCAGACTACGAACTTGTGGGCGATGGCTTCCCTGGTGGCGACGGGCATACTCGACTCGCTACCACTAGGTCGATCTCCTCCATGCAGGAGTCGGGATAACCAGCGGAAATTCACGCCGCCTCCCCCCACTCCCGGGCCACGACCTCGGCCTGGGCGAGCACGGTGATGACCGCGGCCCCGTTCACCATCACCCCTCCACCCTTTCGGTGAGATCCCCCAGGATGTCCTGGATCTGCTCCAAGGCCGACTGGAGGTCGTCGGCGATCTCCCCCGCCAGCACGTGGGGGTCCGGGAGGTTCGCCGAGTCCTCCAGGCTCTCGTCTCGGAGCCAGAAGATGTCTAGGCTCACCTTGTCCCGGGCGACCAACCCCTCGTAGCCGCACGGCCGCCACCGGCCGTCTGGGACGTTCTCCGACCAGGTAGTCATGAGCCAACGCGGCTCCATTCAAGGGCCTCCCAGGCAGGTGCGATAGCGCCTCTGACGGTGGCTACTTCGAGGTTTCCCATCACGGCGAGCGCCCCCGTCTGCCTGCACTGGAAGAAGCGCCGTTCCGTCGGAGCGATCTCAGCTACGAGATACCAGAGCTGGGGACCCCGCGGGCTCGCCAGGCCACCCAGCCTGCGGACGGCGTCCGAATAGGTCTTCGCAATCCCGTCCTGGAGCCCCTTGCAGGAGCCGGATAGCCGGTCACGCAAGATGAAGTTGAACGACACGATCCGCTCGAACCTGTTCCGCTTGTCCAGGAGCTTGACGAGATCGAATCCAACGGCCTTGCCGGACCACCCGAGCGTCAGCTTGAACTCGATAGCCAACCACGGCTGCCTGTATGGCCCCACGGCGAAGTCGATGTGGCCAGCCGACCCGGCCTCGACGGGGGAGACGCCCTTGTACTCACCCCCATCGATTCGTTCCTTGACCTTCACCTCTTTCTTGGTGGGCCACTCCGGGTGAAGTGCGCACTCCTGATCAGTGGGCTCCTCCATGACTTCGTCGGCGGGCATCAACTGGTTCGAAGCCGTGTAAAGAGTCTGGTACCGATGGGAGAACTCGTGGTGCAGGTATCGCTCGTTGAAGATGATGCCGTGCGGTTCGAGCCTCGACCGAGCGTTGACGGCGATGCGGCAGAGCAGCGCCTCGACGCACTCGTAAGTCGGGTCATGATGGGTGCTCATGGGAACTTCCCCCGCCCTCGCCTGTCGGAGGGCACCGCCCATCTTCACGTGAGCCTGCTTGCTCGGGCTCCCGGGTGTCAGGACTCATCTGCGTCTTGCCCCCGTCACCTGCCGGTGCTGGTCACCCGAGGCTACCGCTCCGGGGCGTTCCAATCAACGGAACTGGGGCCGGTTTCTCGGTAGGAGTCGGCCCCTCGGGTCTTAGTCCCGGCCCTGCCGGAGTAGTCCAGCCCGGAGCCCCCCTGATGGCCCTGTTGAGCTTCATCCCCGACCCCGATCTCGCCCCGGAGCGGGCGATCGTGCGGGCTCTTCAAGAACTGGACCCGGCCCTTGCCGCGGACCGCATCGAGAGCCTGTGCGTACACAGCCCGCGGGGCCTCGGAGTGCCGACGTGGAGGTGGAAGCTGGCAAGGGCGCCGCTCCAGGACCCGGAGGTCACCATCTTCCCAGGAGCTGTCGATGGGGGGCAATGGAAGCCTACGGGGCCGGCGACCCCGGCCGAGATTCGGCGGGGGATCGCCATCCAGGTCGAGGGCGGATGGGTCGTTGCCGCTGCTCATCCGGCCGACGAAGACGACGACCTCGCCCAGGCCGAGCAGGCCCTGGCCCACGTGGCCGCCGTGAACGGGGCCGAGTAGGCCCAGGAGGAACCGATGAACGAACCGACCACCCCCCAGCCCTTCGAGAGCAACACCCGGTACCTGGACGCGGAGTTCGCCCACCTGATCGCCCGGGCGCGGCGCATCGGGGCCGAACGCCGATTGGCCGAGGACTCCGACGCCCGACCTACCTGGGATCACCGCACCGTGGGCCATCACGAGCGGGTCGCAGACGAGGAGACCCGAAGGCAGACCGATGCCCTGTTGGTCGAGGAACAGCGACTGCGGGAACAGCTGGAATCCCGCTTGGCGGCCCACCGAGCCGACAAGGCCCGGACGCCCCTGGGTATCGACCGGGTCGTCGAGGAGTCCGGGCTCACCGACGCCGAGCGGATGGTCCTTCTCATCTGCTCGGCGCTGGCGATCTCACCGGACATCGGCAAGGCGATCACGGAGGGCATCGGGTGCGGCCCCTTCTCCCGCTTCGGCGTCGAGGGCGCCATGACCATGATGGAGCCCAAGGGCGTGGCGGACTGGTTGAAGTACCGACGGCTTTTCAGCAGGTCGGCACCCCTCGTCCAACATAGGCTCGTTTCCATCGAATACCCGTCCGTCACCTTCGGTCCGACGGACGTCCTCGCCGCGACCGTCGAGATCACTCACAAGGGGCTTGTCCGAGTGACCAGCGATGCGACGCTGGAGACCGAGACCCAGGACGCCCGGGGCAGCTGAGGGGGAGCCATGCGCTTTCGCCTCGCCCACCCGTCTGAGCCCCGCACGTGGGCCTGGTACGGCCATGACCGTACGGGCCTCGGATTCTGGGCCGAGGTTCGACGTGGGGGCCGGCTCGTGGACGCCTACGATGGTCTCCGCAGCGGCCAGACAACCATCCAGGGGGTTCTCTCCCGCCTGACCGAGCACGGCTTCATCGACGAGGACGACATCCACGAGGCCATGCGCCAACTGGCCATCATGGACGCCGCAGACATCGAGGACCCGAACGTGCGCCGGGCCGCCACCGTGATCGAACAGCTCCGACAGGCAGCTGCGGAGGGATGACGATGACGACCAAGCACGAAATCGACCGGGAAGATGCCATCCATCACGCTGACGTCGCCATGGATGCCATCCTGACCATCAGGCTGGCCCTGGGTGGCGTCCCAGACTCTCTACCCCACCACGGCTTCGACCGGGCCCTGTTGGCCGACGAGAGCTACCAGGCGGCCCGCAGTGCTGCCCACTAAGCGTGGCGTCCCATCACCGAGAAAGCCGACGACCAACAGGCCGCCATCCGGGCGGAGGAAGCCGTTCACGCCCTTGCAGTGAAGGCAGCTGAGCTTGGATGGAGGCTGGCGATGGCGTCGGGGGCGAGAAGGCTGGGGTGACCGCCCTACGGTGTCATCCTACGAATCACGCTGAGGACGGCCGTCCGGCCATCGGCATCCAGGGCCCGGAACCGCTCCAGCAGTTCGTCCTCGTCGGGGCTTCCCGTGTCCACCGGGAGCAGAGCATCCACCCCAACGCCCAGGGCCTCGGCAACCCGGTAGACCATCGCGACACTGAGGGGGATCGCTCCCGTTTCGTATCTGCTGATGGTTTGAGGCTGTACCTCAAGAATCTCGGCCAGGCGCTCCTGGGTCATTCGGGTCGCTCTGACCTGTCGCACTCGCTCCCCGATGGCACGAGAGAGTTCCTGGTCCGTGTGGGTGGGCTTGGGCATGACGGCCTCCATCATCCGTGGCGATGGAAGCCCGGCCCATGACGTAATACGTACGTTACTTGACGCAATAGGTACTACGCCGATAGGACGGTTGGGATGGTGACGAGGAGGTGGAGATGGCCAGATCAGAAGGACCGGGAAACAGGGTCGGGCCGGCACGGGCGGTGAGGCTCCCTGCCCAGGTGATCCTGGCCTCCATCGTTCTGCTGGCGACCCCCACATCGGTCCACGCATCATCCGGCAGCCGGGTTGTGGTTGACCTCGTCGGGTCCGGGGACGTTGGCGCCACGATGACGCTCCTCCAGGGCTCGTTCGGCGACGGCTTCCAGGCCGACGTGGTCACCCTCGACCAGCTTGTCGAAGTCGGCGACTGGCCCTGGGTGAAGTCCTCGACGGCACGGTTGGAGCCCTGCTCAGCTGAGCCGATGTCCAGCGCCGACATCAAGGCGGCCCTCGCAGCAGCCGAGGAGATGATCACGGCCCTCGACTACGACGGTGCCCTGACGGCCCTCGACCTCCTGGACGCCAGCCTGTGCGCCAGCACGGAGCCGTTGCCCAAGGACGTGGCGTACCGAATTCCCTACCTTCAAGGAATCGTCCACTTCTACACAGGTGACCAGGCCACCGCCCGGACCTCCTTCCAGCAAGCCGGGGAGATGGCGGATGGGCTGGAGTGGGACATCAACTTCTCACCCGAACCCCAGCAGGCGTTCCTCCTGGGAGTAGGCGATGCCGTCCAGGTTCTCCCGTCCAGGTTGCTCCTCCCCCAGGAAGGCCGGCCCGCCCGGGTAGTCGTGGACGGTCGAGAAGTCGGCCCCGACGTCACCGCCATCGAGGTCAGGGGGCAGCGTCACGTGGTTCAGTTTGGCCCCGAGGCCGGCCCGTTCGCGGGCGTTCTTCTGAGAATAGACACCGCCGGGGACGTCCCCCTGTTCGGCCCGGAGAGCATGCTGGCGAGCCTGTCAGCATCCCCGGATACCGAGCTTGGCTCCCACGCCTTCGCCATCGTCGCCGCCGCCGCGGAGGAGCAGGGCTACGCAGAGGTGATGGTGCTCAACGACACCAAGTGGGACCACTGCTGGTGGGTCACCACGAGCGACCAGGTGTGGACCGAGACCGCCCTGACCGCCGGTACGGAACTGCGGATTGTCAGACGCCACCGGACAGCTGGAGGTGTCCTGGCCGGGACAGGTGGGGCCTTGGTGGTCGGAGGGGCCGTCTTGGCCGTGACCCAGTTCACGGCGATGGGGGACATGAGGCCGGGGATGGAGACCCACACGTCGGTCTACGAGATGCACATCGACGACTACAACACCCGCCAACGATTGGCGGGAGTGGGTATCGGGGTCATGGTCGTCGGCGCCGCCGCCATGACCAGCGGCATCCTTCTGCTCGCCAAGGGCAAGGCCATCCAGGCCGAGATCGGCGTTGACCCCAAGCTGACCTTCATGGCGAGCCCCCAGGGAACCTGGCTCGGGATGAGCTGGAGGTTCTGATGGCCATTCACAACTACCTGTCGATCTCCCTCCTGACCATCCTGTTCCTGGGCTGCCCCGTCGAGCGCCCCGAGGAGTCCCTGTCCGACCCGGGCCACGATTGGGACGCCGACGGCTTCTGCGAGAACGCGCCCTGTATGGGCGCCGCTCAGGGAGGGGATTGCAACGACGACGACCCCAACGTCTACCCCGGAGCTGACGAGGGATGCGACGGCCTCGACACGGACTGTGACGGGGCCCTCGGTCCTGCCGAAGGCGACGGTGACGGCGACGACTTCATGGTTTGCCAGGGGGATTGCAACGACGAAGACCCCGCCGTCCATCCCGGTGCCGACGAGCAGTGCAACGGGCACGACGACGACTGTGATGGTTCCCCCGACGCCGACGAGGTGGACGACGACGGCGATGGGGTGATGGCTTGCGAAGACGACTGTGACGACGAAGACGCCGACGTCTTCCCCGGGGCCGAGGAGGTCTGTAACGGGGAAGACGACGACTGCGACGGGGACGTGGATGAAGGCCACGACGGCGATGGCGACGGGTTCACGACCTGTGGGGCCGATGGAATCCTGGACACCGAGGATGACGACTGTGACGACGGCAACCCCTTGCTGAACCTGGCCGACACGGACGCGGACGGCTGGACCACCTGTGAGGGGGACTGTGACGACGACGAGGCCCTGGCCAATCCGGCTACGGCCGAGGTCTGCAACGACTGGATCGACAACGACTGCGACGGGACGGCCAACGGGTGCGGGATGCACGGGGAAATCGACCTGTCCCTGGCCGACGCCAAGTTGACAGGCGAGAGTTCGGGCGACCAAGCGGGGATCGCGGTGGCCGGCGGGGACGTGGACGGTGACGGCTTCTCCGACGTCCTGGTCGGCGCCTGGTACGACGCCACCGGGGGAACCGATGCTGGGGCCGTCTACGTGGTCTACGGCCCCGTCACGGGGGACATGGGGCTTGCTCTGGCCGATGCCAAGCTCATCGGCGAAGCATCGGCGGACTACGCGGGACGGTCGCTCTCCTGCGCTGGAGACGTGGATGGGGACGGCAACGACGACATCCTCGTTGGGGCTTATGGCGTGGACGATGCCGGTGCGGCCTACCTCCTGTACGGCCCGGTGTCAGGCAACCTCGACCTGTCAGGAGCCGATGCAAAGTTCGTCGGCGAGACCGCCGGGGACGCCGTGGGGTTCTCGGTCTCAGGTGCCGGCGACGTGAACGCCGACGGGTACGCGGACATCATCGTTGGCGCCCACATGGAGGACGAGGGTGGTGAGTCCGCGGGTGCTGCGTACCTCCTGCACGGCCCGCTGTACGGCACCATTAGCTTGGACACCGCCACGGCCAAGCTGGTTGGGGAGGAAGCTGACGACAAGGCCGGAGTCTCCGTCTCCGGCGCTGGCGACGTGGACGGTGACGGGTACGACGACATCCTGATCGGGGCGTACCAGAACGGTACGGGTGAAGCGGGCAAGACGTACATGGTCTACGGTCCGGTTTCCAGCACCGTGGACCTCGGCTCGGCCGATGCGATTCTCCTGGGCGAGGCCGGTGACGATGGCGCCGGCATCTCTGTCTCGACAGCAGGCGACGTGGACGGCGATGGGTACGACGACGTCCTCGTGGGGGCCTACGCCCACGACGCAGGGGGCAGCAACGCCGGGGTAGCGTACCTGCTCCACGGGCCGATCTACGGCTCCATTGAACTGTCGTTGGCTGACACCACGTTCATCGGCGAGGTGGCGGGGGACTACGCTGGGTACACGGTCTCCGCGGGTGGTGACCTGAACGGGGACGGCCTCGACGACATCGTCGTGGGGGCGAAGAGGGAGAGCACAGGCGGCTACCGAGCCGGGGCGGCCTACCTGCTGTACTCGTCCGCGCCGGGGGACGTGGACCTTTCGCTCGCCGACGCCAAGGCGATCGGCGAGGTGACGGAGGACAGCGCCGGGTACGCCATCGCACCGGCCGGCGACGTGGACGGCGACGGGTACGATGACCTGCTGGTTGGCGCTCTCGGGCACGAGAGCGGGGCGGCCTACCTGATGCTGGGTGGTGGGATCTGACGACGGGATTGTACTGGTCCACCTCGGAACAGATTGATAACGTGCCACCATCTCACATCACCCACAGGAGACCGCCATGAAGCTCCTCGCTCACCTCATCGCCCTCACCATCCTCGCGATGCCCACTACGGCTTTGGCTGACGACCTTGTCGTGACCTTCTACTACTCCCCGGACGACATCGAGTACTCGTGGACCGCCCACGACGTGGAGAACGGCATCGTCCCCACGGTGACCTTCGAGACGTCCGAGAACGAAGGCTTCACGGTGGCGACGGAGTTGGCGTTCACCGAAGACGGGTTCGTCCAGATGGCGTTCTTGCTCTACGACGTCACCCTCAAGACGAGAAGGGGAGACTCTCCGAAGGTCGTGACCAAGAGCAGGCTCTTTTCCGCTCCTACGTTACGTGTGGCACCAGACGAGGAGGCGTACATCAAGCTGGGGAACGATGCCGGGTACTTCTCGGTGTCTGCTGTCTACGTCACTGCGGAGGAGATGGTGAACGAGTAGCCTTCTGCCAGCCTTTCCTGTGTCCTCTGGGTCAATTCGGCTCCGCCTTGACCACCTCGTTTCGTATCGGTAGCGTGCCCGCGTTGGTTGAGGCAGACGAGAGGTTCCCCCTGCCTCCAGAATGGGGCCCGAACTTTGGACTCGGTTGTCGAGTGCGTCCCCCCCCCACGCTCGGCAACACCAGGGTTCGGGCCACCTCCATTTCGTCGAGCGGCAGGCGCCCAGGAACGGTCCGGATTCGCCGCAATGAGCGGGAACTGACGCCAGCCCTGCGATCTACTGGAACTCCGCGGGAACCTCGATCTGCCCGTAGTCGTTGAAGCCCCAGCAGGCGATCGTCCCGTCAGTCTTCAACCCGCAGGAGTGCCAGTAGCCAGCCCCCACCTGGTCGAAGGAATCCTGGGGAGCATCGAGTTGCCCCACGGAGTTGTCCCCCCAGCACACGGCGCTGCCGTCGGTCTTCACAGCGCAGGCGTGGCCTTGCATCCCCGCACTGACCGACGAATAAGTGTCGAGCGGAGCCTCGGTCTGGCCCATGTTGTTGTAGCCGTAGCAGGAGACGGAACTGTCGGCACGCACGGCACAGGTCAGGGTGTTTCCAGCGCTGACCTGCTCGTAGAAGCCCGCGTCCGGCGATCCCTCGCCATTCTGGTCGCTACCCCAACAATCGAGGGACTGGTTGGCTCTCAGCCCGCAGGCATGGGAAAAGCCGGCGTCGATGGTTTCGAAGGCTCCAGATGGAGAGACTGCGGCCAAGTTCGTTCCGTCCCCCCAGCAGTAGACGGTGCCGTCCGCCCGCTGTCCGCAGGTGTAGCCGTTGCCCAAGGAGATGAACTCGAACACCTCGGCGGGGGGTGTGGACTGACCGTAGTAGTTGTCCCCCCAGCAGGCCATGGACCCGTCGCCCTTCAAGCCGCAGACGTGCGACACGCCCGTGCTGATCTGGACGAAGGTCTCCGCGGGCGGGGTGGATTCGAGGTGGTCGTTGCGCCCCCAGCAGGTGGCCGAGCCGTCCGACATGAGCACGCAGTTGTGCTGGTAACCGACCTCAAGCTGGACGATGGTCGGCTCGCTGGTCGTGTCGTCATCCCCCGAGTCGTCGTCGCTCACCGTATCGTCGTCGTCCCCAGTGTCGTCATCCCCGGTGTCATCGTCCCCGGTATCGTCGTCTCCCGGGCCACAATCACACGGCCCCCACCCGCTGCCGTCCTCTTCGCAGACCTGGGCGCCCTCTTCACCGCCCGCGCAGTAGCACAGCTGGGTAGCGCCGGGATCGCAGACGGTGGCGTCATCATCGTCGTCGCCCTCTTGCCCAACATCGGGGCAACCGAGCAAGCCGACCACGCTTCCAAGTAGGACGATGACCAGGCAATGGTTGGCTCTCATGGGATGTCCCTCCGCGTTCCAGGCTATCATTGCCAGGTCCGCTCGGGAACGCTGCCCAGGGACACTGATGGGCCGGCGTCAGTCCTTTTGTGAGGCTCCGGAGAGCAGCCCGTCGAACTGGACGCCGAATCCTTCCTGTCCAGACGAACCAGCCTTATCTGACGTGCGTCTGACAACGCCCTGGATCTCTACTTCGACGGCGTCGCTGGGGCGTTGGAATTGAAATCCCAACGTACTTCCGACGCCCGGCTGGAGGGTCGAGGTGACAAAGGCCCCGCCTTCGCTGTAGTCGAGGATGGTTCCCTTCCAGGCGAATTCGTCCGAGAGGATCAGGACTGGGATTTCACACGGGGAACGAGGATGAGCACGGCGCTCCTTCGGATCGGACATGTCCAGACAACTCCACTCACCCCTCGCGGGAGTAACGCTGACCGCTCCGCTCGAATCGGAACCGGAGACCCTTCAATCTCCAGCACCCTCAGCTACGATTTTACACGTGCCGACGACCACGAACCAGAGTCCGGCACGGCGCCCGAGTTGGTGAACGGCTCCCGCCGGTGGTCACATGTGAATGAATCCGTGACCATCGTCGCCACCCGTTCCCCGGGTACGCCGTCTTGTCCCCGTCGTCGCAGCCCATGCCAGGCGACGGGATTGGGACAACGGAGAGACCCTGGACCGCGGGACCTTCGCTACCGAGGTTGGCCAAAGAAGACGAACACCTCGCCCTCCTCGGTCCCCGCCGGATGTTTCGGAGATGCCGAGAGGAAATCGTCGATGCCGTCGGCGTTGATGTCCATCACCACGGTGTTGTACGAGTCGCCGATGTGCTGGTAGTCGTCCGTGGCGACGAAGCTGACGTCCACGTCGTCGGCCTCCAGTTCCGAAGGCCAGCTGTTCCGGCCGGTGAAGACGTAGACCTTGCCGCCCTGGTTGGTGGTGCCCGGGGTGTACGCCGAGCGCAGGAACAGGTCCGTGATGCCGTCACCGTCGAAGTCTCCGGTGTGCTCGTCGTCCAGGAAGGACTGGTACGACATCAAGCCGACTTCCCGTTCGATGTGGACGTCGGCGTCTGAGATCGCAAGCGAAGAGGGCCAGTTCGAGCGACCGAAGTAGATGTAGAGTTCGTGTTCCTGGTCACCTGTCTCCTCGGAGCGGGCGATGAACAGGTCGTCGTAGCCATCGCCATTGATGTCGCCGATGCGGTGGCCATGGCCAGCGGATTCCCCGGGGGCGAGATGGACCTCGGCGTCTGCCGGGGTGAGCGTGCCCTCCCAGCTTTGGCGTCCGAAGTAGAGATAGACGCCGGCATCCGAGTGATCGTCCCCGGCGTAGCAATCGATTACGAGATCATCGGCGCCATCGCCGTTGAGATCCCCCGAGTTCTTCATCCACCACAAGGAGCAGTTGTCCGCGGTGAACGTGGCCGACGCAGCGCTAGCGACAGGAGCCTGGGTGGTGATGGCTCCGGCTTCTCCCTGGACCAGGTAGTTGGTAGCAGAGTCGAACGCCACGAAGTCTCCCAGGCCATCACCACTGACGTCGCCCAACGGTTCGACGTACGTGGTTTCTCCTTCACCGCCAAGCAACCACATCACCCCGTCGTCCGGTGCGGTTACCTCCCCGGAGGCATCGGACCCGGACACCATGTAGACGAGCCCCCGAAAGTCGATGGCCGTCCAGTTACCGAGCAACCAGTCGTCGAGCCCGTCGCCGTCGATGTCGCCCGCGAAACCCACGCAGGATGCGGTAGCGCCGGATTCGGTGGCCGGGTACTGGTCGTCGAGTACGGCATCGGTCGCGCCGTGGGGCATGGACGGGGCCCAGCCGTCCGTTCGGCCGAACAGAATGGCATCACGGGAGCCCCCGTAGATGTTTGGGTACTTGGGAGTCAGGGCCACGTCTGCCAGCCCATCTCCGTTCACGTCGCCTAGCTTCTTGGGGCGGCACAGGAAGCTGTCCTCCACCTCCCCGACGATGGACGGATGTGTGGCCAGCAACTCGCCCATCGCCCAGCTGCTCGACCGGCCGAACACGAAGTAGACCTTTCCGCCGCCGTCGGCTCCTTCCGAGTTGCCGAAGGCCCCGATGGCCAGGTCGTCTAGGCCATCTCCGTTCAGGTCGCCGGGGTTGGTCAGGGTCGAGCCAGCCCAGTCGTCAGTCTCCTCGCCGATCAAGGAGGCATTGGCATCGGCGACGGTGTTCTCCAGGCCCCAGGACCATCCCATCTGGGGCGAGGTGTCATCGTCGCCAGTGATGTCGTCGTCGTCGTCCGCGGTGTCGTCGTCCCCCGACACGTCGTCGTCCCCTTCCGGACACCCGACCAGGACCAACAGGAAGCCGAGCAGGACGGCGAGGTAGCTGGTCTTGCTCATGAGATGGACCCTCCTGGTTCGGAGGATACCAGGGTGAGGTACTGCCGGACCCCCGCATCGCCACCCGGGTCCAGGCGGAATCCCCCGCCGTCACCAGGTGTCCACAGCCCTTCCAGGAGGAGGGGCCATGGCCAACCTCGATTCCCGTGCCGTACTTGTCACCATCGCCCTGCTCGTGGGTGTCATGCCAGCAGGGGCGGACCCTGCCCAGGAGCTACCCCACAACCAGGGCCTGATCCCGATCATCCCGACCCCCGTGATCACCGACGACGACAGGATGGCGGCCGAGCAAGTGGCCGCCATGCCGAACGAGACGCTGGAGGCCCGCATCGCACGGTGGCTCGCCGCCAGGCACCTGTCCGACGGTGCCCAGATGGCCCTGGCCGAGGAAGATCCCTGGACCGTGGGCATCGCCCTGTTCCCGACCTCCGCGGGCTTTCTGAGGCTCCTGGAGACCTTCACGGAGGAGGAGATCCATCGACTCGTCGAGCAAGGCGAACTGACCTTGATGGCCGAGGAGCTGACCCCGGTCAGGCGGGCGATCATCGAAGAGCAGGCCCCAAACTTCCGGGCCGCGTTCGACGACGTGAAGGAGATCCAGTTCGAGGTCTTCAAGGGCAACCTGCTCCGGTGCTGGTACATCCTCCAAAATGGCGGGGTGGCCAACATCGTCATCGGCCCCATCCAGACCCCGGGATTTCGAAGGCTGGTCCGTCTCGAACTCCACCGGCACTTCCACGGGGGACCACCGCTTCGGGCCTCCTACTGGAACTGGGAAGTTCAGGAGACCGACCATCTCCGGTTCCACTTCGCCCCGCGGTCCCAGGTCGCCCAGATGATCGACCTCCTGGCGGCCGACTACGAGAGAGCCCTACTCGCCATGTGCCAGGAGGCTCAGATTGCCTTTCCCCAGGGGCCCATCGACATCTGGCTGTACGACGACCGGGCCCACAAGAGCGCCATGGGGCAGCCCAGCTACAACTTCGCTGACGCCGAGCACCGGGAGATCCACTCGGTCTCCAGGGGCACACCGGGTCACGAGGTCGCTCATGTCGTGTTTCTCCACGCCTGGGGACCACCGGGGACGGGACTGATGAGCGAGGGGGCGGCGATGATGTTCAACGGTCACTTCGACACCGTGAAGCGGGCCCGGCGGGAGCTACCTCCCGGCAGAGTGCTCCCGGTCGGAGAGCTGGTCGATTGCTTCGGGTGCCATCGTGAGCGAGTCCGGTACCTGGAAGCCGGAGCGTTCGCCGCCTTCGTCTTCGAGGTCTACGGCCTGGAAGTGTTCAGGGAGACGTGGGCGGTCCAGGAGCCGACCATGGTGCTCGCTGAGGCTACTGGAAAGCCCTGGGAGCAAGTGGAGACCGACTTCCTGCGGTGGGTGTATCCGAACAGGATGGGGAAACGGTGCCCTACTCCACGACCCGCATCCGTCCCACAACCGCAGCCGAGACGAGGTAGAGCACAGCGGCGTACAGGGTCGCCATCCAGGCGAATGCCAGATGAGCCCCTATCTGGCTGTAGTCCTCGTAGGTCACGACGTAGGTGGTCCCCGCCACTATCCAGGCAGAGATCGCAAGTGCGATGACGACCTTCTCTGAGAACACGGCCACAGCCCCGACGTTGCTGCCCAACTCCTTCCCGGATAGGTTTCGGAGGAATGCCGCGGTGCCGTCCCATCCCTGGTTGACCAGCAGCAAGGCCCCCCACCCGACCAGCACGAACGCCAGAGCCCGCAGGTGGATGAAGTGGATCAAGGCGTCCCACCCGATTCCGTAGACCAAGACGAAGGCGGCGACCAGCACGGCGATGACGAGCGTGGTGCCGATGACGTGACGGAGCATGGTTCCCTCCCAACGAGGTGGTGTTCTCCATAGAAGAGGATAGCAGGGTCGGTGTAGATGACGGTCGGCCTCCAGGCCGACATCGCGACACCCCTACAGCTCATCTCACGACCGTTCCCAGGAAATCAGCACGACGGGACACCACGGTGAAGGCTCGTGTTCCAGAGATGGTTACGAAGCATCCCTGCCGGGGCCGCCAGCTGGTCGGGCAGGGCTCCCGATCAAGACGGTCCTGGAGGTTGTCCACCGGCCGGGGCCGGCATGCCCTGACGTGGATATGACCCTCCTGCGGAGTTGGTCACCCGACCTCACCTCCGACCGGGACATCCTCCATCCCCGCCGACCCCCTGCCCAGCACGTGCCGGAGCAGTTCGACGGGGTCGTCATGCCCGCCTTCACGGCAGGCAACGGTGGCGTAGACCATGGCCTTCTCACTCAGGAGCAGCTGACCTCGAAACTGCCAGCGGAATCCGGCTTGCCCTACGACCTCACACGCCTTCTTGTAGGCCATGTAGCCTCCGGTTTCGGACTCGCCTCGGAGCACCAGTACGTGGCTGCAGGAACCCCCGATGTCGCCGTCCAGGTACTCCCGGACAGCAGCCGCCTGCCCGTCGTTGAACGTGGCCTCGGAGACCTTGACGACGGCCCACCTGGCGGTCGAGGTCGGGGGGGCAGTAGCCGGCGGGGGCGCGGGCCGCGAGGTCGAGGAGTAGATGTCGTCGCTATCCGTGCTGTCCGTGGTGTCCCCAACGTCATCGGGCTCGTCTTCCTGGACTTCGGGCACCTCGCCACCTTCGGACTCGACCTCGTCATCGGACTCGTCAGCGGCACCGGACTCGTCCTCGCTCTCGCCACCCTCCTGGTCGTCACCGTCACCGTCACCGTCATCGCCCCGGACCTCAAGCAGGATGTCGTCCAGGGCACCGACCAGGTCGTCTGCCGAGTCGTCAGCGAAGCCGTCCTCTGTGACGGGCGGGCTGGTGATCTCTTCGTCGGGTTCTTCTGGGTCGTCGGGTACCGCACTCCCCGGGTCATCGTCCTCCTGGCCACTGCCTTCGTCCGACTCCTCTTCAACACCGCCCTGGGAGCCTATCCTGCTCGTGTCCATCTCGTAGGTCTTGCCGCCCCTGGTGACCGTTCGGGTGCCGTCCATCTGTGAACCGTGCACAGATAGCTCCTTCTTGAGCTTGCTGACGAAACCGTTGCTGACTCTGCACTGGCGAGCAATCCACCTGTCGCTCCGCTTCCCCCATTTCTTGTCGGTGAGCAACCGCTCCACGGCCCGTCGCTTGTCCTTGTTCGAGCGGCGCTGGCCATGGGTGGCGTTGGCCCCGGCAGCGTACAGGATGGCGTCCCTCTTCCCGCCCTCGTGGACCTCGACCCGGATCTCCGTGAGCCCCGCCCTGACGGCCGCTTCGGTTCGATGGAACCCGTCGGCAATCCACGTCCTGTTGCCGTCACGGAAGGCGACCACGGGCGGGAACACGTCCCCGGCCTTCATGTCCTCGGCGTACTGCTCGACGAGGGATTTGGTCACCTTTTCGCGGGGCTGCACTTCTGGGTCGAGGGTCAGCTTCGTCGGGTCGAGTTCCACGACGTTGGTGTCGGTGCCTTGGGTGTCCTTGCCCTTCCCCATCATCATCCTCCCGGTGGCGGACTCCGAGGAGTCGCCGGCTGAGAGCCCGGGAGCCGGACTCTGCGGGTCTTACTCCCGGTCGGGCGGGGATGGGGCTACTTGGTGGGATGGAGGGGCTGGAAACGGCGGGTAGCGGCGGTCCTGTAGCGCACCCCCACCGTTCCGGGAGCGCTCAGGCCGTCGAGCCTATCCAGATGCCGGTGGCCGGATGCGCTTTGAGGACTCCCGCTTCTCGCAACCTCTCCCGCAGGTGCTCGGGGACACCCAGGACGCAGCTGCACGAGTCCCAGGTGGCGTAGCTCCGTCGGATGGTGACAATGCCCCGGTACAGTTCGACTGACGTGGCAACGCCCCCTTTGTGGGCCCGTTCCGGGCGCAAGGCGGTCACGGACAACCGCACGTTCGTGGGTGCATCAATGCCGTACCTTTCACAGAGTTCAGCTGCCTCCCGCCAGTAGACTCCCCAGATGGTCCACTCCCGTGGCCCCCAGACCCACTTCTGGGCCCCCCGCTGAACCTCGTCGATGATGTGGCTGAGATCGGCGAGTCCACCGGGCGGGATGTCGAAGTAGCGCGAGGTCATCGGGAGTTCCCCTCCTGCTCGTCTTCCCGCTCGGCCCCCGCCTCCCGTAGGAACTGCTCTACGCCCCGCCGGGTGGCGTCCTCCAGAATCAGGCAGGAGACGAACTCGCTGAGGTTCGTGCCCTGGGCAGCGGCACCGATGCGGGCGAGCCGGTGAACCTTGGTGGAGAAGGTCAAGTACACCTTCTTGCGGGTCTCGGTCATGGCGTTCACCTCCCGGGCCCACCTGGTGTGGTGGCGGCCCGCACGGGATGAGCCAGGTCGGCTAGTTCAGTGGGTCAGACCTGGTCATCCGGGAAGCACTGTACCGACGGGGAGGGCCACCTTCGCTGACGTGGGGGGTGTCTTTCAGTCCAGCGGGAGTAGAGAGGCTGGAGCGACGAGACCGTGTCGGCCTCTCGGCTCCAGTCAACTTGCCCGGCCATCAGGCCCGGGATGGAGAGCGTGGAGGCGAAAGCCATGACGACGAACGACCAAGTGCGCTACGCCAGCTGCTGGGTGCGGCAGCCTGGCACCCGAACAGGACCTCGTGATGAAGAGAGGCAAGCGAATCAGGCCCGACTCGCCCTGTCGTGCCGGGTAGGGAGGGTGACCTGATGTCCGACAACTCCAGGATCGAGTGGACGAACGCCACGTGGAATCCGGTGACCGGCTGCACCAAGATCAGTTCCGGATGCCGGAACTGCTACGCCGCCACCATGGCGAACAGGTTCCAGCACATGCGCAACCAGACCCGGTATCGCAACGGATTCCAGGTCACCCTCCATCACGACCTGCTGGATCTCCCTCTTCGCTGGCGGAAGCCGCGGATGGTGTTCCCCTGTTCCATGTCCGATCTCTTCCACGAGGACGTGCCCGACGAGTTCATCACCAAGGTTTTCGCAACGATGGAGCGGGCCGACTGGCATACCTTCCAGGTACTGACGAAGAGGTCGGACAGGCTCCGGGAGATGGCCAACAGGCTCCCCTGGCCAGTCAACGTCTGGATGGGGGTGACGGTCGAGGGGCCGAAGCAGGTGAATCGCCTCGACGACCTCCGGAACGTCCCGGCGGCTCTACGGTTTCTGTCCATGGAGCCGTTGCTCGCATCCATCCCCGACCTCAATCTCGATAACATCGGTTGGGTCATCGTCGGGGGAGAGTCCGGCCCGGGGTGGCGGCCGATGGACCCTACGTGGGCACGAGAGATCAGAGCCCGCTGCGGCGAGGCAGGTGTGCCGTTCTTCTTCAAGCAACACGCTGGATTCAGCAAGAAGCTTGCTGGACGGGTACTGGATGACCGCACGTGGGGTGCGATGCCAACGATCATGGGCGCGGGCCGATGACCCTCTACACCATCGGATTCACCCGGAGGTCCGCCGAGGGTTCTTCGACACCCTGGAGCGGGCCGGAGTACGGAAGGTGATCGACGTCCGCCTGAACAACACCTCCCAACTCGCAGGCTTCACCAAGGCCCGGGACCTGAAGTTCTTCCTGCGCAGGATCGCCGGCATCGACTACCTCCACGTACCCGACCTGGCCCCGACGAAGGAACTGCTCGACGACTGGAAGAAGGGCCGCTGCGGGTGGGAAGACTACGAGCGGCGGTTCGCCGAACTGCTGGAGCAACGGTCCGCGGCCGACACCCTGAGCCAGGAGGACGTACAGGACGCTTGCCTGCTTTGCAGCGAGCCCACGGCGCACCTCTGCCATCGGAGGCTGGTAGCCGAGCACCTGAGCCAGCGATGGGGCGGTCAGGGTTGCCCCTTGACGGTTCCGCCATAACGAGGGCATCGCAACCAGCGTCGATGACAGCGCAGCTGGCTGGATCATCGCTGCTGCGGAACAGGTTCCAAGAGATGTACGCTGAGTCGGTCGCGGAGGAACGTCATGGGGAATTGGAAGCGAGCCGGAAGTGAGATCAGTGGCACCTATCTGCTTGGACGGGTGGTGAAGAACGTAGGCTGGATTCTACTGGGAATCATGCTCGGCGCCCCAATGGGCGCAGGGTATTTCTGGGTGAAAGGCCGGGCTTCGGTTGAGGAGCGAGTCGAAGCAGGAATAGAGCGTAGGCTATCCGAAGTCCTTCCCGCTATCGAGGCCGAGATCAAGGCCGCTCTTCCTCCGTGCACTGAGGAAACGAAGGCAGGCTCCGCCGTTTCGGGAGTGAAGAGCGGCGCTCGCGGCGCTCACGGGCAGCTATCGGGGTGGCAATAGCCTCGGTACAGAGTGTCTCTGTCGATCGGGAGTGGTCTTCCCCATCGTCTACGAAACGGAACTCAATATCGCCCGGTACCTTCCGCGACGGCATTATCTCGTCCCACCCCCAGGTGAACAGGTCGTAGTCCCATCGTTGCCTGACCGCCACGAGGTCAAACTACCAGCTGGCGTGTGTGACGGAGGTCGGGGGCCGCGCGATCCCATAACCCGCATTCAGCGACGATGGCTCATCCGGTAGTGCTTCGTCGGGCTCCCGTCCGGCTCGCCCGACATCATCCACGACACCGCCACCTCGTCGGGGTCGTCCGTCCCTCGAACCTGGACAGGGGTGGGGACGTAGGCCGTCAGGGTGCTCCTGTGGGCCTTGATGGTCAGAACGAGCACCTGGCCATCGGGGTGGCGGATGGCCACTTGGGCCTCGTTGGCGTCGGGCGAGAGGTCGATGGTCGTGGCGTTGGGCATGATTGGTATCTCCTCGGAGCGAGGTGGGGAGCTTAGGTGTCCAGGAAGTCCCACTCGTCACCCATGAACCACCGAACCGCCGAGAGCTTGCCGTTGAGCATCCCCCACTCGAAATCGCTCCATGGACCCAGGTTTTCCTTGCCGTACTTCCGCTCCTTCTCTGCTGCTGCTGCCCGCGCCGTCTTGTAGATTTCCGGGTCGATTTCAGCTTCGCCGCTCTCCACTCGGCTGACCGTCAGCTGGTGTCGGTCGTACCAGACCTTGTCGAAGAACTCCTGTTCCGCCGCCGACACCTCTTCCATCGTCCTGCGGGGGTAGTCGTGCTTCGTGAGGACGGTCTCCTTCAAATCCCAGATTTCCTCCATGAGGACATCCAGCCTGTCGGAGGTCGAGGCCAATCCCATCGACATCTCGCCGCTCATCTGAGCGAACAGGGCTGCCTGCTCCTCGGTCGTCATGGAGAGCCCGAGATATTCGAGTCGAAGCCCGAATCCCCGGGGGGAGTCCAGCAGAGCCCTGATCCTCTCTTGGTGGTAGAGGTCGAGGCGAACACCAGCGGCAGAAGCCAACTCCTGCAGCTGACCTTGCTCACCCACGGTGAGCCTCACATTGGTCAGGAACACGAAGCCCGATGCGTCGTTCTTCACGACCCCGCCCATGTCCTCGACGAACTTGCTCTTGACCTTGGAGAAGACCACCGTGGTCGGTGGGAAGTAGCACGCCGCCACGTGCAGGCGCCCGTTCTTCCTACAGAGGATGTCTTTCAAGCCGTCTGCCCCGCCGAGAGGGGCCTGCGGGTCCATCGCTTGGTAGTCGTCCAGGATCAGCAGTCCGGCGCACATCCGCTCTGCTCCGGTCTGCCCCCCTCTCCACATGGCAAGAGCTTGCTCGGTTGTCTGCTCGTTTCGGGGCATCACAGCCTCCCCATGCGTCGTTGGCTAGGTGGGCGATGGATGCCAGAGGGGTACCCATCGCCTCCGCTCGCCGAGTCGAAGGAAGGCACGATATCAGCAGGTTGGCCCATGTGCATGTTCTCCCCCGTCCCCGGCGGCCCCACGAACATCACGTTGTGTCCCCCCGCCGCCGCCACCTCCAGCGCCAGCCGCGGCCACTCCAGCCCCCTCACCTCCCTCAGATCCGGCTCCTCCACGAACCACCGCGCCGGCCCCACCGTATCTGCGTCCTCCGGCAACTCCGCCCCCTGCTCCACCTCATCCCCGTTGAGAAACCCGATCACCTCGGTCAGCGTGCTCGCCGCCACCACCTCCAGGCCATCCACCAGCGCCGCCTCCGCCCGGTTCGCCCACGGCACCACCACCCCCTCCATCCCCCCTTCCCTCGCTGCCTGTGCCGCCGCCAGCACCCCCGGCACCGGCCGCAGCACCCCATCCAGCCCCAGCTCCCCCAGCATCAGATACCCATCCGCCCGCTTCCCCTCGACCTTCTCCCAGCCCCGCAAGATCCCCACCGCAATCGGCAGGTCGAACCCTGTCCCTGTCTTGGGCAGATCCGCCGGAGCGAGGTTGATGATGATCCGCTTCTTCGGGAACTCCCCGAACATCCCCCCGATCGCCGCGCGCACCCGGTCCTCACTCTCCTTCACCGCCCGCGCCGGCAATCCCACCGTGTGCATCATCGGCAGCCGCTTGATGAGGTCCACCTCCACCGTCACCCGGCACGCATCCACCCCCACCAGCGTCGCCGACATCACCCTCGCCATCATGGTGCGCACCCTCCGAGTGGAGGCCCGCCAGGGACTCCCACCACCGCCATTCCTTGGCCCCGATTCCCTGGCGGGCCGTGTGGGTGGGAGCTATCGCAAGGGGTGTGCCAGAAGGTCGAATGCCGAGACGTGGGTCGGTTGAGGCGTAGCGGGCGTCAGGGAAGCGACCGATTTTCGGACGGGGTGTCCGATTTTCGGACAGGGCGACCGATTTTCGGTCTGTCAGCGCTGTGGGTCGGGCCGGAAAAGGGACGCTCGCAAGAAATCAACTTATTCCGCGCCTCCACCCACAGAGATCTCCACGAGCAAGTCGCCCAGGGCGTCGCAGGCAACAGCTTCTCCTCGGCGTAGCGACTGGCTCAGTGCCTGACGCGATGCTCCAACTTCGGCTGCGATTTCGGTGAGGCTCAACCCCAGTCGAGCGTTCCCGATCCACGCCGTCGCAGCTCTTGCCTGGGAGATTGCAGAGAAGCGGCGGCCAGCCCTCAGTTCATCCGCGGACACATCGAGATCAGCACAGATCCTCGCGATGATCCCAGCAAGCGTCCAGCCATCGGCCGCCGCCTGTTGAAAGGTAGCGCTCGGATCCACAGCTTCGGTCAGAATCTTCGCGATGAAACGGCTATCGCCGACAACAGTGGCATCCCGCTCGCCGATCGACGCAGCGCGAATCTCACTTTGCAGGATCTTGTCAGGCCGGCCTGGTGAGGCTTCGAGCAACGAGGCAATCGGATCTCTCTTGTGAAGCCCCTCGCGCATCCACGCACGCAGCTCTCTCCGCGCCGCATCCTCGCCATCGGCGAACAAACGAAGCGTGAAGGAGGTGTCCCCCAGCCTAGTCTGACTCCGACCCAGGAGCGCTGGATAGGACGTCCAGGGGTAGTCCTCCAGCTCTTCGAGGCTTCGCACGATCCCGCCCTCGACGGGATTCAACATGACGTACCGCACTACACGAAGCAGGTAGGTCTCCTCGTCGAGCAGCAGCGACTTGAACCTGTTCTGGACTACATGACCACGCCGCTGGTTCCGCCGGTTGAAGTACATCGCATAGCGGGTCTCCAAACGGTGCATACCAGTAGACAGGGAGCCGCCCTGGGTCTGGGAAGCCAGGTGACCATGGTTGTCCATCAAACTCCACGTCAAGCATCGCAGGGCGGTCCCATCGAATGAATCGCGCGCCTGCGAGAGGAAGACGCGCCGATCCAGATCATCTTCGAAGATGTCGAACCCAGCGACGCCGCGGAACATGACGTGCTGTAGGGCTCCAGGAAAATCGACTCGTTGAGTTCTGGGCATGGCCCACAACAGGAGCAAGTCGCGTGCCAGATGGCGACGGACTGGACGCTGTCCACGCGGGCGTTGCTGGCGAGATTAGTTGATTTCTTGCGAGCGTCCCTTTTCCCTTGGGGTCAGAGTCGACCCGCCCAATCCTTGCCAGGGAGTAGCCCATGTCCCGCATCCTCCGGACGACCCTTGGTCTCCTCTTCCTACTCGGTGGTTGCGATCCAGACCCGGCGGCGGACGACGACGACACGGTCGGCGACGACGATGACTCGGTCGGCGACGACGATGACATGGGAGACGATGACACTGCCGACGACGACGACGACGATACCGACACGCCCGTGGACGACGTGCCGCCATCGACGGACCCGCCGGGGGGGCTGCTCGTCGAGGAGGTGCCGATGTTCGTCACCATCGGCTTCGACGACAACTACTACTCGGGGCTGCCGGGCAGCGGAGGTAGCGGGGGGATGGCCTGGGCCACGGACATGCTCCAGGAGCGCTCCAACCCCGATGGCAGCCCCGTGCTCGTGTCGTTCTACAACACGACCTTGGACCTGGAGTGGTCCTCGCTGCTCAAACACGCGTGGCGCACGGCGTACGAGGACGGCCACGAGATCGCGAACCACACGCACAACCACCCGGCCGGAGGCGGGTTCTCGGTCGAGGAGTGGCTCGAGGAGATGGAGGCCTGCGAGGAGTGGCTGAGCAAACCCTACGATCCCGCCGGGACCGATCCGGATCCCGCCACGGGGGTGGGCGTCCCCCTCGAGGAGATCGTCGGGTTCCGCGCGCCGTACCTCGACTACAACGGCGCGACGTTCCTCGCCCTGGACGAGCTCGGCTACACGTACGACTGCAGCGTCATCGAGGGGACCCAGCTCGACGAGGACGGCACGAACTTCACCTGGCCGTACACCCACGACGACCCCGCCGGCCTGTGGGAGCTGCCCGTACACGTGGTGATCGTGCCGCCGGACGAGCTGTGCGAGGCGTACGGTGTCCCCGCGGGGCTGCGGGACCGGCTACACGACTTCGACCCGTGGTTCGACCCGGACGAGGGCAAGATCGGCGGCTTCGACTACAACCTCTGGGTCGAGATGGAGATGACCGGCGCGGAGGTCCAGGCCACGCTCGAGTACACCTTCGACCTGCGCATGCAGGGCAACCGCGCGCCGATGATGTTGGGAGGCCACAGCGCCGAGTATTCGTCCCTGTACACCGCCGCCCCGAACGCCTCGCTGGAGGAGCGTCAGGCCGCCATCGAGGGGTTCCTCGATCACGCACTGAACCACCCCGAGGTCCGCGTGGTGGCGATGATCGACATCGTCGAGTGGATGCGGAACCCCTCCCCCCTGTGATCTCGGACGCGGCGTCGCGTCACTCCAGGATGGTCGCCAGGAACAGCTCGGCGATGGCCTCGTGTCCCGCGGAGCTGGGGTGCATGCAGGTGAGGTCGTACCAGACCTCGGAGACGCCGCCGCGATAGCAGCGGCCGCTGGCGTCGCCGTGGTTGTAGCCGTGGCCGCAGAAGTGCTCGCCCATGAAGACCAGATCGCTGCCGGTCTCGGCCGCGAGCGCGGCGACCTCCTCCTGCCAGGCGATGGCCAGATCGTGGGTGAAGGGGTTGAGCAGGGGGTCGTACAGCCCGATCCACTCGGGGCCGGTGCACTCGGCGATGTCCCGGGCCCCGGTCTCGTCGGTGACGTCGAAGATGTTGGCCATGACCAGGTGAATGCCGCCGGGGAAGTCGTCGCCACTCTTGAGGAAGTGGACCGCGTCCTGGAGGTGCTCGATGGCGGTCTGCCACTGGGTCTCGGACTCGGCGGGATCGATGCCGTCACGGACCTCCTCGAGCAGGTTGAACAGGTCGTTGCCGCCGGTGGTCATGAGCACGAGGTTGGTCCGCTCACGGGCGTCCTCGGGGATACAGGTCTGGATCTGCTGGTGGGGGTCGAGCATCAGGTCGTCGGTACGGGCGCCCCACTTGGCGCAGCAGGCAAAGTCGCCCGACTCGATGGTGTAGACCATCCCGTCCCACAGGCTCACGTTCTCCCAGTCCCAGCCCGGAGCCTCGAGGCCCCAGCGATCCACCAGGTCGTCGGCCACGACGTTTCGCCACCAGTCTGTGCTCGGGGTGGGCGGGGTGCCGACGGTGACGCTGTCGCCGATGAACACCACCCGCTCGACGCCGTCGATGGTCTGGTGGTCGGTGCCCATGCAGTGGGTGCCGAGGGTCAGCTCGGTGCCGTCGTAGGTCACGACTGGAGCGAGGTCACCGAAGCACTGGTCGAAGGGATCGGCGCCCGCGGTGTCGTCGTCGTCGCCCGCGGAGTCGTCGTCGGCCACGTGGTCGTCGTCATCGGCCACGTCGTCGTCATCCGAGAGGACGTCGTCGTCGTCCACCGCATCGTCGTCCATGGACGCGTCAACGCCATCCCCGGGGGAGCAACCAAGAAGCAGGGCCAGGGGACCCAGGAGAACAAGCGGAAAGCTGGCGCGCATCGCGACTCCCCCTTTCTCGGAAGGAGGATATCACGTCAACGCCGTGTTCTGACCGGTCGACCAGTCGCGCGGGGCTCAGGTCTTCTCGGGAGCGGCGACGCCGATGCCGGGCTCGACGCCCCCCTGATCACCGCGATTTGGGCGGGCACAACGCGGGCGATGCGCTCCCTTTGTGCCGTGTGACTTGGTTGGAACCTCCCTTGAGAACCTCCCTTGAACCTCCCCTGGCCGTCGCCCTACATCCCCCCGAACTGGATCGAGAAGCGAGTGGGTCCCGTGAGCGAGGGTTCGTAGAGTTCGCCGTTCCTGGGCAGCCACAGAATGGCCAGATCCCCCGGCGGCCCGTCGTACTTCACGTCGTGGGCTCCCTGGGTCAGGTGGAACGGCTCGCTCCCGATCCGCTCACCGTCGATGCTCAGCTCTCCCCGGTCGCGCGCCTGGGCCGGGTGCAGGAAATAGGTTCCGTCCACCACGGCGTGGAAGCGGTCGTTCCACGACGGCTCTGCGGGGCTGCCCATCGCCATGCCCCACAACCACAGGTCCGAGTTGTACGGCGCGTAGTGGTCGAACACGAAGCGCCGCAACTCCTCGGGAAGCGTCCGGAACCGCAGATCCAGCAGGAAGGCGACCGCTCGGCCGTCGAGGATCTCGCTGGGCATCTCGTCCGCCAGCCACTCCGCCTGGCGAATCCGGATGGGCGCGTTGGTGTAGTAGTAGAAGTGCACCGGGTGCCGCGTCACGAACGAACCCGAGTTGGCGTAGACGCGATCGTCGGAGGTCGTGAGCTCGCTGATCTCTTCGAGCACCTCGAGCTGGTACGCGTTGGTCTCGCCGATCAGCCTCTCCACGTCGCGCAGCGCCAACACCGCCCACCCGGAGAGGAGCACGGCCGCCCCGATCCGCGCCCACCGCACCAGTGACGGGTTCCCGCGCCCGGCCACGAACCGCCCAGCCACGGCCACGCCACGCCCCGCGAACAGGCCCACGAATGCGAGGAACGGCAGCAGGCTGTACGGGTACGGGGCGGCCTGCGGCAGGTACATCGCCAGCGTGGAGGCCAGCAACAGCACCAACGTGACCTCGAACCAGCGGCGTTCGGGCTTCACGAAGGCCTTGATGACGGTCGCCCCGACGCCCACCACGGCCAGCGCGAAGAGCCAGCCGTGCAGATTCAGGATCGGGAACAGATAGTCTCCCCAGCTGAACAGCGCACCGCTGCTCTGGGCCACTGCGTTCCACTCGAAGCAGTAGTAGTAGCAGAGGGCCAGGGATCTGGTCGCCGACAACATCCCCACCACGACCACGGCCACGAGCGCGAGCCCCGCCGCAAACGCAGGAGCCGAGCCGAGGGTCTGCTCGCCGCGACGCCGCACGAGCGCCACGAGATCGGCGACGAACACGACGGCGATCGGAGCGCCGTACACCAGAACCTTCTGGGAGGACCAGATCGAGAGTCCCAACAGAACCCCCGCCAGCAGCCCGCGGACGCGTGGCCTGAGGCGACCGCGCTCGACCACGGCGAGCGACGCGACGAGGAACGCCAGCGCGAGGCTGTCAGGCCTCACCTCGGTCATGAACGCGCTGAACGTGCCCACGCCGAACAGCGAGACTGCCCCCACAAGGGCCGCCATGTCGCCGGCCCAGCGGCGGTTGAGGGCCCACACGGACCATCCGGCGGTGAGCCCGACAGGCAGCATCGCAAGCCGGAGTAGCCGGATCGATGTCGGCTCGTCCGGGACGACGAGGAACACCAACGAGAGCGACTGGTACACCAGCGGGAAGTGGCTGTCGAAGAAGTCCCGGTACGGGACCAGCCCCTGGGACACGAGCCACGCGGCGTTGGCGTAGTCGAACTCGTCGAGGCTGAAGGGCCGGAGCCAGGCCAGGCGGAGTAGGAGGCCGCCGACACCGCACAGGCACAGTCCGAGGAGGATCTGGGCGCCTCGTGCGCGTCCCGGTGCAGGGTCGCTATCTCCAGTCAATCCACCCTCGTCTCGGTAGTCGTGGCCGGGATCATTGCGCGTACCCTGCGGCTCGCAGCAGCTCGATCACCGCAGGATCGATGGTGCCGCGCGCCTCCCCCGCTGCCCGAGCCTGCGCCCCCAGCTCCGCCAGGCGCTGGGCCAGGAGCTCCTCGTCAAGGGGCTGGCGCTGGTTCTCACCAGGATCCGCCGAGAGGTCGATGCGCCAGATGTCATCGTCCATCCAGACGAACTTCTCCCGTCCTCGCCAGATGGCCACCGACGTATGGCCGCCCAGCGCGCCCCCCGTCACCTCCCGCAAGTACCGATCGGGCCAGGCCACGGCGAAGACGTCCTGCATCGCCGAGGGCATCTCGCCGTACCTGACCAGCTCGTATGCGTGATTCGCGGCCTGGATCCCCGGCCACTGTATCGAGTCATCCAGTCCCAGCGCCATCAAGAAGACCTGCTGGTTGGCCTCGTACAGGTAGCGCCCGTGATCCACCATCCCGTGCTCACCCAGGAACTCCCCATGATCCGACGTGACCACGATACGGTAATCACCGGCCAGCCAGCCGGTGGTGTCGAGGAGCGCCAGCAAGGCTCTGAGGTTGTCGTCTGCTCTCCGTATCCCGTAGTCGTACGAGTCCTGTTGCTTCTCCAGGAAGTCGGCCTGGGCGGCCGGACCATGGAGCGCGAAGTACTCCGGGAGACGCGAGGCCCTCCTGGGACTCGCGGGCACCCAGCCCAGTCCGTCCGGGATGGCAGACCATGGTTGGTGGGCGTCGTTGATGTTGACGAACAGGAACAAGGGCCGGGCACGGTCGAGATCCCTCAACGCCAGGGCCACGCGACCCGCCAGAGCCTCCCCGTGGTACCAGCCCAGGTACGACGCGGCGTCCTGAACCTCGAAGCCGCGCAGCAATCCCGTGAACGAGGACACGACCGGGTTGGCGGAGACCGCGAGGGTCTGATAACCGACGGCGCTGAACGACTCGGCCAGGGTCTCGAGTTCCGGACCCAGGGGACGCGCTGCGATGTCGGTTCCGTCCGGAGTCGAGCGGAACGAGTTCAGAACGCCATGCTCGTTGCCGGAGACGAAGTGCGCTCCGTGCTCCAGCGGGCTGGCTCCGGTGAAGAAGCTGGCGTGGCTGGGCAAGGTCCAGGAACCGGGGGCGACCGCCGAACACGTCCAGGAGGCCCCGGCCTCGCGGAGCTCCTCCAGGGTCGGGGTCGTTGGGCGGCCATAGCCGCACAGCGACGTGTGATCCGCTCGCACCGCATCCAGGACGACGAACACCACCGTGGGTGGACGCCCCCTGGCGTCCCTCGCCGCCTCTCGCATCTCCACGACCTCGGGCCGGGTGGACCAGCGGTAGGCGCGATAGCTGGCGACCACCAGCGCGATCACCGCGAGCAGGAGGACGACCCATCGGGTTGAGTTGGAGCGAGCTGCAGGGCGTTGTGTCCGGACCATCTCCGAGGGAGGATAGCATGATCCCGGCGGCCTCCAGAACTCCACCAACCGGGGGATCGAAGCGGCAAGGAGGGACCCGTGGGCCCGGCGCCGCGCTCGTCGTAGCGCCGCTGCCCGTGCCAAGGCGTGGATGCTCCGCGCCTCCAGAACCTGCTAGGGTTGTCCCATGCTCCACGGGGTCGACTCGGCGCTTGCTCTCCCCGATGGCCCTCGTGTTCTGGAGGCCCGCGAGCTGCCTACCTCCCGCGCGGCCGCCCGCCCAGGGGTTCGTGGATGACGCCGGCACGCGCGTTGGTGATGTACGGTGTCCTCGGCCTCGTACTCATCCTTCCGTCGCTGCCCGTGTGGTTCTCCCAGCCTTTCCTGCTGACGCCGTTCGAGTTCGACTACTTCCTCGGGGCCTTTCGGACGGGTGACGCCGACTTCGACCGGACCGCCGCGTATCTGGGCCGCGCCGTCCACCTGCTCCTGTTCGCCGGCCTCGGCGTGGTCTACGTGCTGTTCGCTACGCGGCTCGCGCCGGCTGTCACGCGGTTCACCTCCCGCCAGGCCATCCTGTACACGGTTCCGATCGTCGTGGTCTTCACGATCGCGCTCCCCTGGATCAGTCCGGACGTCTTCATCTACATCGGAACGGGCTGGGTCGAGTCCCACTACGGGCTCGATCCATACGCCAGGCCCATCGCCACGATCGAGGGGTACGCGTCCGACGAGATGTTCCGGAACATCGTACCGACCTTCCTGTCCTGGCCAGCGATATACGGCCCGCTCTTCCAGAAGGCGGCCTCACTGCTGTCCCACCTCTCTGGTGGCGATGTTCGAGCGGCGCTAGGCGTCCACAAGCTGGTGAACCTTGGGCTTCTGTACGCTTGCGCGTTCTTGATCCGCGATCTCTCACCCACGCACAGACGATCACAGGTGCTGTTCCTGTTCCTGGCCAACCCGCTGGTGCTGTACAACGTGATGACAGCCGCGCACAACGATCTGTACATGCTCTTCCCGCTGCTGTCGTCATTCAGCCTCGTTCGTCGACGCAGACACACCGCCGGCGGTATCGCGCTGGGGATGGCGGTGGGGATCAAGTACATCCCCTTGCTGTTCCTCCCGATGGTCGCCTGGCACATCTGGACCGCACGAGGGCGCACAGGCCGCGCACGGGCACTATCTCTCCTGCTCTTCGCCACAGGCTTCTTTGCCGTGTTCGCGGGCACCCTGTTCGTCTATCCAGGTTCGTGGGCCAACCTGCTGAGCATCCTGAGCTCGGGCAGCGGCGTGGTCAGGAACAGCCTCTTTTATCTTCTGACCGTCTCACAGCACTGGGGAGTCCAGATCGACACGAACCAGGCTCACACGTGGGGTCGAGTGGCGTTCGTTGTGCTCTACGGGGCCGTCCTCGTGAGATACGTGACACGTGCACGGTCATCCTCCGAGGAGTCGTTGCCGTGGGTCTGTCTCGCCGCTCTGAGCGCGTTCTTCCTCATCGGGAACGGAAGCAACCACGAGTGGTACCTGCTCTGGGGATTGTGTCTCGCTCTGCTGCTCCCCCCCGCACTGAGCGCGCGCAACTACCTTGTCCTCTCCGTCGGCGTGATGCCCCTGGCCATCTACACCGTCCGTTCGCACGCGGCGATCCTGCTGGTGGCGAACGGCCTCGTGTACTTGCTGGTCGCAGCGACCTCGGTGTCCATCCTGGTCGGGTTCTTCAGATCCAACCGTCGGACCATCGATGGCTGACCCCGGATGGCGACGGACTTGCCTACGGAGCCCGCCGGACGAGGGCCCCCGGACCCGCCTCGAAGCGCCCGCGTAGTCGCACCCGCTCGCCGCGGCGGTGGCTCTCCGTCACGGCGTCGGTGGGCTCGATCCGCATGCCACGGTCGCGCACCTCGAGGCGCTCGCCGCGCTGCACCGGGTTCGTGAGTTCGACCTCCACCGAGGAGCGGTCGGCGGCGACGACCTCCCCCACGTAGTCGCCGCGATCCCTGCGCAACGCGCCGGCGGGCACGTAGGTCTCCGGCAGGTCCTGCTCGCCGGTGAGGAAATGGGTCGACAGGGGACGCGCCGAGGCGCGTCCGAGCTCGACCAGGTAGGCGTCCTTCGAAGCCTCGAAGGAGGCGCTTTCGCCGCCAGCCAGCTGCTCGACGGCCTGCCGGTAGACGTCGACCACGGTGGCGACGTAGAGGGGGGTGCGCGTGCGTCCCTCGATCTTCAGCGACGACACGCCCGTCGCCACGAGCTGGTCCAGGACAGGTAGGGTGCACAGATCCCGCGCGTCGAAGAAGTAGGTCCCGCGCTCGTCCTGCTCGATGGGGTTCGCCTGCCCTGGGCGATGATGATCCTCGATGGCCCGATAGCGCCAGCGACAGGCCTGAGCGCACTCGCCGCGGCGGGTATCCCGGTTCGCCCAGTAGAGCGTGAGCAGGCACCGCCCCGAGTACGCGATGCACACCGCGCCGTGGCAGAAGACCTCCAGCTCTCCGCCAGCGTCCCGGGCCAGCACGCCGAGCTGCTCGAGGCTGAGCTCCCGGGCGAGGATGATCCGCTCCAACCCCTGTGCAAACCAGAACCGCGCCGCGCTGGCGTTGGTCACGCTCGCCTGGGTGCTCAGGTGAAGCGCCAGCCGCGGCGCCACGTTGCGCGCCAGGGCGAGCACACCGGGATCGGCGACGATGACGGCGTCCGGCCCGAGCTGCTCCAGCGTCCGGAGGGCGGCCTCGATCCCACCGAGGTCGCTGTCGAAGGGCTGGATGTTCACCGTCACGTAGACGCGCCGCCCAC
>CAYRNR010000073.1:0-42512 GCA_964425605.1 uncultured Rickettsiales bacterium
ACCACGTGGCGCCCGGCGCGGAGGAAGACCACTCGACCCTTCCCTCATCCATGGGGTTCTGCGAACGTTCAGGATACCAGACCGCCACGAACCATCCCCGGGACGGCCGGCTCTTGGTATCTTCGTGGCGAGGCCATGCCCATCACGATCTACGACTGCGATCTCGCCCACGCCCGCGCCGAGCAGGGGCGGCTGGCCCTGCGCTACGCCGACGACGACGGCCTGCCCATGTACTACCTGGTGCTGCGGGATCCCTCGGATGGGGAGCTGCGGCTGGGGCCCTTCGAGGACGAGCAGACCGCCCTGGCCGAGGCGGAGCGGGTCTTCGGCACCTTGACCTGGAGCGCCCGGTGAGCGCCCTGCTGGAGCTGGTGCGCGGCTCGGGTCTGGACTGGTGCCTCGTGGCGCACAACCACCTGCCCGGCGGCGACCGCGATCGCCTGTGCGGCATCTGGATCGCGCCCACCGCCGACCTGCTCAAGCTCCAGCCCCCGCGCCCCGACCTGTGCCACCGGGGCCAGGTGGACGGCGCCCCGGTGACCCTGCACGCCATCGAGCTGGGCGAGGCCCTGCGACGGCTGGTCGACGGGGACTCGTGGTTGCTCGACGCCATCTTCTCCGCGGCCAACCTGGTGTCCTCGGAGGTCCACGAACACCTGCTGGAGCGGACCCGCGACGGCCTGCACATGGGGTACGTGGATCACTATCTCGAGCGCGCGGCCGCGCTGCAGCGCGACGGCTTCTTGCCGGCCGCGGCCGCGCTGCTGCTGCAGGCGGATCACCTGGCCAGCACGGGCCACGTGTCCACGGACGTGCCCGAACTCGCGCGGGCAGCTCGGGTCGAACCCTGGGTCGACGGTGCTGTCGGGGGGAGGGATCTGGAGAAGCTGCGCGGGCAGGTGAAGGGGAGCGGCGCGACGCGAGTGCTACCGAGGCAGCACCCGCGCCCCGCGGCGTTCGACGAGTTCCTGCTGTTCGTGCGGGAGTCCCGGTGGTAGCGGCCTACTCCTCGTCGTAGTCGTCCTCGTCGTAGTCGTCCTCGAAGTCGTCCTCATACTCGTCCTCGTCCCAGTCGTCCTCGTCGTCGTCCTCGTAGTCGTCGTCCTCGTAGTCGTCCTCGAAGTCGTCGTCGTCCCCCCAGTCGTCGAAGTCGTCGTCCTCGAAGTCGTCGTCGTCCCCCCAGTCGTCGAAGTCGTCGAAGTCGTCGAGGTCCTCACAGTCCTCGTCCTCGAACCCGTCGCACTCGCCGCCGTCGTCGTCGTCGCCGAGGCCGATGTCGAGCAGATCGTCCGGCACGGTCAGGGTGCACCCCATGGCCAGCAGCCCGAGGGCGGCCAGGGCCACCAGGGCGAGGGGGAGCAGCCAGCGGCTGGTGGTGGGGAGCGGGTTGTAGGTATCGGTGCGGTTCATGGTGTCCTCCGTGGCGCTGTTGGTTCATCCGTTGTGAGCGCTCATAGGGGATACGGAGGGGGGCCCGCGGATGGGGCGCCCGGGCCGTTACAGCCCGATTACCAGCAGACCTGCACAGCGATTGCACCCCATCTGCGCCATCTCTCCTCCAGCGCGACGCGGCCAGGGCACGGCCGCGGGTCACCGTGATCCCCGTCGAGTCCGTACACCCAGCTCGGACGGGAGGATCCCATGCGCATCAAGTTCGTGAATCCGCGGATGAACAGCCGGCCGGTGGACACGGCCGTGAAGTTCCGGCTGCTGCCGCCGCAGAGCTTCATCCGGCTCGCCGCGGTGACGCCGGACCACCACAGCCTGGAGCTGGCCGACGAGAACCTCGGCGACTGCGACCTGGAGGATCGGCCCGATCTCGTGGCCATCACGCTGTTCGTGGCCACGGCGCGGCGGGGGTACGACATCGCCGACGCGTACCGCGCGCGGGGCATCCCCGTGGTGGTCGGAGGCCTCCACGCCACGTGCATGCCGCTGGAGGCCAAGCAGCACGCGGACGCGGTGATCGTGGGTGAAGGGGACACCCTGTGGCCGAAGCTGCTGGAGGACATGGAGCGCGGCGAGTTCCAGCCGTTCTACCGCAACGACGGCGCGCTGGACCTGGCCGAGCTGCCCGTGGCGCGGGTGCCGGTGCCCAGGGCCAGCTGCTACGCCTCGGTCAAGACCCTGCGCACGAGCCGGGGCTGCCCGTTCCGCTGCAAGTTCTGCTACCAGCCGTCGTTCTACCCGACCCGCGGCGTGCGTCACCGCTGCATCGACGCCGTGTGCGAGGAGATCCAGGCGCTCGGGGGCGGGCACCTCATGTTCCTCGACGACAACCTGATCGGCGACCGCCCGTTCGCCCGGCGTCTGTTCACGGCGCTGGCCCCCCTCGGGATCACCTGGAGCGGGGCGGCCTCGGCCGACGTGGGCAACGACGCGGAGCTGCTGCGGCTGGCCCGGGCGAGCGGCTGCCGCTCGCTGTTCGTGGGGTTCGAGTCCATCCGCCGCCCCAACCTCGAAGACAACCGCAAGACCCAGCACCGGGTCCTGCCCTACGAGGCCGCGGTGGAGGCCATCCACGACGCGGGCATCATGGTCAACGGCAGCTTCATCTTCGGCATGGACCACGACACGCCCGACGTGTTCGAGGACACGGTGGACTGGATCGTGGCCAACCGCATCGAGACGGCCACCTTCCACATCCTCACGCCCTACCCCGGGACGCCGCTGTTCGAGGAGCTGCAACAGCAGGGCCGGATCGTGGATCGCAACTGGGACCACTACAACACCGCCCACGCCGTGTTCGAGCCGCGCAGGATGTCCCGCACGGAGCTCGAGCAGGGCTATCGCTGGGCCTACCGCAACGTGTACTCGTGGCCCAACGTGGTCAAACGGGCGCCCACGCACCCCGATCTGAAGCTGCCGTACTGGGCGTTCGTGCTGGGCTACAAGAAGCTCGCGCCGGTGATGGGCGTGCTCAGCCGGCTGGGCCTGTTCCGCGCAGCCTTCGACCTCGGGACGAGGACGCTGCTGGCCCGTGGGGCGCCGACGCAGATTGACACGGCCGCCGCAGAGGGTGAGAGTTCGCACAGGGCGGGACGACCGAACCTCGTCGCGCCGATGCGCGGAGGCTCCCATGAAGAAGGCACTGGTCACCGGCGCGGCCGGGTTCATCGGTTCCCACGTGACACGCCTGCTCCTCGACCAGGGGGTCGAGGTCCGCGGGTTGTTGTACCCCGGCGAGAAGCGGGACAACCTCCAGGGACTGGACGTGGAGCTGGTCGAGGGTGACATCTGCGACGCCGACGCCATCCGCCCCGCCTTCAAGGGGGTGGACACGGTGTTCCACCTGGCGGCCATCTACGCCATCTGGATGCCCGACTGGAGCCGCATCTACGACGTGAACATGCTCGGCTCGCGCAACGTGCTGTGGGCTGCGATGGGCGCCGACGTCGAGCGCGTGGTCTACACCAGCTCCATCGCCGGCATCGGTATCACCGAGGGCAAGGGCGTCAGCGACGAGACCACGCCGTTCAACCAGCACACCCTGGGCCACCACTACGTGCTGACCAAGCACCTGTCCCAGCAGGAGGCCCTGGGGTTCGCGGCCAACGGCCTGGACCTGGTGGTGGTCAACCCGGCCTTCCCCTTCGGCCCCGGCGACATCGCGCCCACCCCCACGGGCCAGATCCTGATGGACATCGTCGCGGGCAAGAACCGCTTCATCTTCCCCGGCGGGATCAACGTGGTGGACGTGCGCGACGTGGCGCGCGGCCACGTCCTGGCGGCCGAGAAGGGTCGCACCGGCGAGATGTACCTGCTGAGCAACCTCAACGTGACCATGCGCGAGCTCAGCGACCTGGTCCTCGGGGTGGTGGGGAATGCGTCGAGGATCAACGTGCCGCTGACCAAGACGATGCTCAAGATGGGCGCGGCCGGGTTGAGCTGGCGCTCCGACCGCTTCACCCAGCGCCCACCCCTCTCCACCCCCGTGGAGGTGGAGTACGCGGCGCAGTACCTGTTCTTCGACAACACCAAGGCGCAGCGGGAGCTCGGGCTGGAGTTCCGGCCGATGGAGCAGTCCGTGGCCGATGCGATCGAGTGGTTCGAGGAGGCGGGGTATCTGAAGCGGAGCTGAGGCAGGGCTGATCCGCGCGCGTCTATCTACCACCGGGCGTTGTCCACGGTGGTCAATCCCTCGTCCTGGCTGCCGTAGAGCACGTTGACGGTGCCCGCGCCGTCGTCCTCGCCCGGGGCGTGGATGGCGAGGTCGTCGATCCCGTCGCCGTCGAAGTCGTCCGACTCCAGGGTGTCTCCGAAGTGGTCGTCGTCGTCGGGGGAGCCGGCCACGGTCCCGTGGTCGTCCTGGGCACCCTGATACCAGTACTGGGAGTCGGTGACGTCCACGCCGGCGGCGTCGCTGTACAGCACGGCCACGCGGCCCGACTCCCCGTGCCCGTCGAAGGGGATGCCCACGGCCAGGTCGTCCAGCTGGTCGTCGTCGAAGTCTCCCGCGGCCAGCGCCGAGCCGAAGCCGTCACCGAGGTGAGCCTGCGCCCAGTACCCGGCCATGGCCAGGGTGTAGGGTCCGTCGGCCACGGTGAGCCCGTCCGGGGAGCCGTAGAGCACCTCCACCGCGCCCAGCCCCTGGTAGAAGCCCGGTGCGCCGACGGCCAGGTCGTCGCAGCGGCTGCCCTCGTCCTCGTCGAACTCGCCCACGGCCAGAGCCGCGCCGTACTGGGCCCCCGCCAGGAAATGCTCGCGCTGCGGCTCGGCCCACAGGGCCACGGTCTGGTCGAGGTCGAGGCTCTGGGTGCCGCCCCCGCCGTACAGGACCACCACCCGGCCCGCGGCCACAGCGCCGTCCACGTCGTCCGTGGGATAGCCGATGGCCAGGTCGCTCAGGCCGTCGCAGTCGAAGTCGCCCGCGACCGTGATGGCGTTCGCCGCGGTGGCCGGGGCCAGCAGCAGGCCCAGGGTGATCAGGGAAGCGGCGAGGGTGAGGTGCGAGGTGTTCATCGTGTGCTCCGTGGATTCGTCGTTCAGTGTTGCCTCCCGGATAGAGCAACGGCCGTGCCACGCCCGCCGCCGCTGCCGGAAAAAGACCGAGAAAAAATACCGGATCGACACACGTCGGCCCGATCTGCAGCGGCGGCGCACCGCAAGGGCGCGCCTCGATTGTCAGGATGATCCGTGAGAAGAGCGGGGTCTGCGTCGGCCCGTGACGCGCGGTGCGTCACGCCGCGACGCGCCGGACTCAGTCCTCGGTGGCCCGGGCGCCGAAGGAGTCCTCGAACAGGTCCTGGATGGCCCGGCGGCCGGCGCCCCGCAGGCTGCGCGTGCCGGTGCCGGTGAAGCGGGCGGCGCGAATTCGCGGGCGCGGCTCCTCGATCCACTCGTCGTCCCACCAGGCGAACCAGCCGCCACGATCCTGGTCGAACACGTACAGGGGCTTGCTCCAGCGGCGGGCGAGCTCGGCGGCCCAGCCCGTGCCCCCGCGGACCGTGGCGTCGGGCTGGATGGAGCCCACCATGAAGACCTCGCCCGCGGAGGAGACCTGGTGCCAGATGGTCTGCAGCATGCGGCGGAACTCGGGCGCGTCGCTGTAGGTGCGGTTCATGCGCGCGGTGAGGTAGGCCGGGCTCACGTCCCCCTTGTTCAGCTCGGCCTCACCGAGCTCCACGAGGCCGCGCGAACGGACCACCTCGCGGCCCGCGAACGAATAGGTGACCTCGGTCAGGCCCCACTGCTCGGCGCACGCGCCGAACTCGGCCTCCGCGCCGCGCGCTCCCCCCGACAGCAGGGTGACCCCGGCATTGACCAGCGCCGTCCCGGCGTCGTGGCCCCCACAGTCCAGCAACAGCCTCTGCTCGGGTGTGGGGTCGGGGTGGTCGAGACGGCGAACGGCGAGCTGGGCACCCCGCGGTTCGAGGAACAGCGCCGCATCGATCTGGTCTGCGAAGCCTGCCAGGTCCCCCGGGAGGGCGTCGGGCTGGGGGCCGACCTCGGCCCGCCGGGTGACCATGGTCATCCACAGCTCGGCGCCGGCGCGACGCGCGATCTGGCGGAAATCCGCGACCGTGGCGTCCGCCGAGGGGCCTTCCCAGTCGAAGCCGTCGATGAGGATGGCGCCCGGCGTCAGCTCCAGCTGATTCATGGCCATGTCGACCAGGCCGCTCAGCCGCTCCGCCGTGAGGTGGTTGCTGGGATACGCCTGGATCCACCGATCGCGGATCAGCCGCGCGCGTTTCATTTCGCGCTGGGCCGGCCGCACCGGCGCCAGGAGCCGGTGGAGCTGGGCCACGTACCCGGCCCGCACCTGCTCCAGGGTCTGTCCCAGGGCGACGTGCAGGATCCCCTGCTTGGCCTGGAGGTAGTCCAGGGCGATGCGGGTCAGGCACGCGGTCTTGCCCACGCCCGCCCGGGCGAGGATCGCGCCGAGCGCGCCGGCGCCGAGACCGGGCTCGACCAGCCCCAGGGGGCCGCTGTACACGGGGTGCTCCATGTCGGAATCCCTCATGTCCTGCTCCTCTTCTTGCTGGAGAAGGCCTCGACGAGCTCCTCGGAGATGCTCCTGGGAACGGGCAGGTACCGCGCGAACTCCATGGTGAACTCGGCCTGCCCCTGGGTGGACGAGCGCAAGACCGTGGCGTAGCCGAACATCTCGGCCAGCGGCACCTCGGCCTCGACGCGGGCAAATCCCGCGTCTTCCTGGGAGCCCAGGATGTTGCCCCGCCGCTGCATCAGCGTGGACAGCACCGCGCCGGCATAATCCGCCGGCCCCTCCACCGAGACCCGCATCACCGGCTCGAGGATCTGGGGCTGGGCGCGGTGGTACGCGTCGCGCCACGCGCCACGCGCCGCGACCTGGAACGCCATCTCCGACGAGTCCACCGAGTGGGCCTTCCCATCGTCCACCACCACCCGCACGCCCGTGACCGGGAACCCGATCTTGGCCCCCTTGTCCAGCATGGAGCGGAACCCCTTCTCCACCGAAGGGATGAACTGGCGCGGGATGGCGCCACCGCGGATACGGTCCACGAACTCGAAGTCGCCGTCGGCCAGGGGCTCCAGCGCCCCGGCCACGCGCCCGTACTGCCCCGATCCGCCGGTCTGCTTGCGGTGGGTGTAGTCGAACTCCGCCCGGCGGGTCACCGCCTCGCGGTAGGCCACCTGGGGCGGCGAGGTCTCCACGGCGGCGTTGTACTCGCGGCGCATGCGCTCGATGTACACCTCCAGGTGCAGCTCGCCCATGCCGCTGATCACCGTCTCCCCCGACTCGGGATCCACCTCGGCGCGGAACGTGGGATCCTCCTTGGTGAACCGGCCCAGGGCCTTGCCCAGGTTGTCCTGGGACTTGCGGTCCACCGGGGTCACCGACAACGAGATCACCGGCTCGGGCACGTGCATGGAGGTCATGGCCACCCGCAGCGCGCCGTCGGTGAAGGTGTCGCCCGACCGGCAGTCGATGCCGAACATGGCCACGATGTCGCCGGCCGTGGCCGAGGTGATGTCCTCCATCTCGTCGGCGTGCATGCGCACGATGCGGCCCACGCGGTGCTTCTGGCCGGAGCGCACGTTGACGATGGTGTCGTCGCGGCGCAGCCGCCCCTGGAAGATGCGCAGGTAGGTCAGCTGGCCGTAGCGGCCGTCCTCTAGCTTGAACGCCAGCGCCACGAAGGGCTGGCCCGGTACGCCGGTGAGGGCGACCTCGGCGTCGTCGGCCAGCGCGGTGGCCTGGTACTCGCGGTCCCCGGGGCTGGGCAGGTAGCCGATGACCGCGTCCAGCAGGGGCTGGATGGCCTTGTTCTTGTAGGCGGAGCCCAGCAGCACCGGGGTGATCTTGCGCTCCAGGGTGGCCTGGCGGATGGCGCGCTGCACCGTGGCCGTGTCCAGCCGCTCCTCGAGCACCGCCTCGGTCAGCTCGTCCGAGAACATGGACACCGCGTCGATCATCTCCTCGCGGGCAGCCTCGGCCTCGGCCTGCATCTCGACGGGGATCGGGCCGACATCCACCACCTCGCCCTGACGCCCGCCAAAGCGCAGGGACCGCATCTCGATGAGGTCCACCACGCCCTCGAACTCCTGCTCGAGGCCGATGGGCAGCTGCAGCAGCACCGGATTCAGGGACAGCTTGGAACGGAGTTGATCGCGCACGCGCAGGGGATCCGCGCCGATGCGGTCGCACTTGTTGACGAAGGCGATCCGCGGCACGCCGTAGCGCCGCATCTGGCGGTCCACGGTGTACGACTGGCTCTGCACGCCCGCCACCGAGCACAGCACCATGATCCCGCCGTCGAGCACCCGCAGCGCCCGCTCCACCTCCACGGTGAAGTCCACGTGCCCGGGGGTGTCGATGATGTTGACGTGGTGGTCGGCCCAGCGGCAGTGGGTGGCCGCGCTGGCGATGGTGATGCCCCGCTCGCGCTCCAGCTCCATGGAGTCCATCTTGGCGCCCACGCCATCGGAGCCGCGCACGTCGTGCATCACGCGGATCCGCTGCGTGTAGAACAGGATGCGCTCGGTCAGCGTGGTCTTGCCGCTGTCGATGTGGGCGGAGATCCCGATGTTCCGCAGTCTGGTGATGTCGTCGGCCACGTACGCGCTCCGCAACGGGTGAGGCGTGGTGGATAGCCGATCAGGAGGGGGGGGGCAAGGGAATACGGCGATATACTCGGCGCATGCAAACCCACAGAGTCCTTCAGTTCTTGTCCCTCGGTGCCCTGCTGGCGCTCAACGGTTGCCCCTCGGACGGAGACGACGACGACAGCACCGTCGTCGGCGACGACGACGACCAAGCGGACGACGACGACAGCGGTGGCGACGACGACGACAGCGCCGGTGGCCTCGCCGACACCACGTTCGAGGAGTTCGGCCTGTGGTCCGAGCCGCTGCTCGACTACGTCGAGGCGATGATCCCGGAGTACGGGGAGGGCGGCTTTCACACGTCGGTGTGGGACCTGACGCTGTACCTGGACCGGATGTACTTCGGCTACGGCGACGCCGACATCAACTCCGGCCGCGTGTTCCCCACCGAGCTGCGGTACTTCACCGATCCGGACGATCCCGATACCTGGGAGGTCGACTTCTCCGTGGACGAGGAGATGGTCGAGCAGTACCGGCAGTTCGACGGCGACGACGGCCTGTACATCGCCGGCCTCGACGCCACCGAGGACGATCTGTGGGGCAACGCCTACAACCGCCACCCGGACACCGAGTGGTTCAAGAGCCGCACCCTCGAGCACGCCCTGCACGTCCACGACATCGCCCTGTTCGACGGCGATCTGTACGCCGTGGGCAGCGGCTGCACCTGGGACGAGTACGACGCCTTCCAGATCTCGTCGATGTTCTGGCACTCCTCCGACGGCGGCGAGAGCTTCGAGGTCGTCGAGAAGCTCATCAACCCCGGCCAGGGCGACGCCCGCTGGGTCCGCCTGCTGCCCGTGGGCGACGAGCTGTACCTGTTCGGCTACCGCACCGACACCGAGTACATCACCGACTTCCTGTCGTACCGCTACGACGGCCTCGAGCTCGACAGCTACTCCGGCATGGCCCGGATGTGGGTCTCCGACACCCACGTGATCGACGCCACCCGCGGCCTGGCCTTCGCCCTGTGGGTGCCCGCGGCGGGCGACTACACCTACGAGGCCTACATCCTCGAGGAGGGCGGCCTCGTCACCGAGATCGAGGGCATGGGCGACGTCACGCCGCTCGACGCCTTCCCCGTGGGCGATGGCCGCTGGCTGCTGCTGGTCCGCGACGGCAACCTCTACGGCGATCCCGCCGGCGAGGACCACTGGATCTACCTGGCCGACGCCACCTTCACCGACTTCACGCCCCTGGCCACCTACTCGGGTGATCCCGCCCCCGTCTCCCTGGCCTACTGGCGAGAGGTCCTGTACCTCGGCACGGACGACGGCACGGTGTGGCGCGCACGGCCCCAGTGACCTCCGAAGTGGTACACTGAAGAGGCCGGGGAGCGTCACAGGAGCATCCACCATGGGTTCGGGGTCGTACCGTGTGCGGGGCATCCTCGCCGCCATCGTCGCCGTTGCGGTTTCCGCGCTGCCCGGATCGGGCACCGTGGCGGCTCCTGACGGCAGCGAGGCCCCGATCATCGTGCGGGAGCACCAGGGTCACACCCAGGTCTTCATCGGCTCCGGCCTGTACTGGATGGGCCTTCCCCCCGAGGTGGGGCAGACCAACGAGCAGCCCCAGCACCGCGTCTGGGTCTCCGATCTGTGGCTCGACCGCCACGAGGTGACCAACGGCCAGTACCGCGAGTGCGTCGACGCCGGCACCTGCCAGCCCCCCCAGAAGTGGTACCAGTCCGACCGCCACCCCGTGGTCTACGTGGACTGGCAGATGGCCACCGAGTACTGCGCGTTCAGGGGCATGCGCCTCCCCACCGAGGCCGAGTGGGAGAAGGCCGCCTCGTGGTGCCCCGCCTGCCTCGATCCCGAGCACAAGCGCCCCTACCCCTGGGGCGACGACGAGCCCACCTGCAACCGCGCCGTCCTCGACGAGGAGGAGTTCGGCTGCGGCAGGCAGGCCACCTGGCCCGTCGAGAGCAAGCCCGCCGGCCTCAGCGCCTACGGCGTCCACGACCTCGGCGGCAACGTCTGGGAGTGGACCGCCGACTGGTACGACGCCCGCGCCTACGTGGACCGCGACAACGTCGCCAACCCCACCGGCCCCGAGGCCGGCGAGACCCGCGTCCTCCGCGGCGGCTCGTGGGCCACCAAGCCCCCCTACCTGCGCGGGGCGGGGCGGCTGAAGTACCTGCCGCCGCCGACGTTCCAGGACGTGGGGGTGGGTTTCCGGTGTGCGGTGTCCAGCGAGTAGATCGGGATCCCGTGAACGCCCCCTCTCCCTCTCTCCTCGTTCCCTGGGTCATCGTGGGCGCGTGTGTCGCGATCCTCGCGTCGAATCCGCCATCCGCCCACGCGGCAACCGCCGACCTCTGCTGGTTCGTCCCGTCTGGAAACGAGCGCGACGACTGGAGCCTGGCTGCGGAACAGACCTGGCCGGGCGGGACGTTGCGCATCGAGGTCTGGGACGGGCTCTGGCCGCCGACGCACGCGGACGGAGTTGGCGCCCACGCCTTCCTCGGGACCACGGACGGCCACTCGACCCTGTACGTCCGCGACACCGAGGGAGGGGACACCTCCCTGCCCCTGGACGCAGACGATGGCGCATCCCACGAGAGCCGCTGTTCGATCCTGCTCATCCTGCGGGGTATGGCCTCTCCCCTCGGGATCGGGGACGGAGGGTGGATGCCAACGCCCCCTGAGCCATCCGAGGATGAGGACATCGCTCCCGACGGAGAACCTCCCCCGACGACAGCACCTCCCACCCCCTCACCCCTCTCTTTCAGCATCGCGATGGGCGTATCGGGGCGGCTCGGCCTGGACTCGCCTTCAGTGGCCCCCGCCGTATCCCCCGCTCTGAGGCTGGCGAGCACGGATTCGATCGGTCTGTACCTGGCCACGGACCTGGTCGCAGACCTCGGAGGTCGGGTCGATCTGGGCTCGGTTCCCGCTCGCCTCGACAGCGTGCTCCTCGCCGGTGGATTGGAGGTCCGGCCGACGGTCGGACAGACGGCCTTCGGATTTCGCGTGGCAGGCGGAGCCCATGTCCACTGGGCGCGGCTACCCGACCGCGCCGACGCACCGACTCTCACGAGTACCCGACCGGCGCTGCGGGTCGTCGGCAAGGTCGGCTGGCAGGTTGCCCGCGGCGTTCACGTGGGATTCCAGACCGCCTGGACCGTGGACCTGATCGCGGCTGAAGCGCCCATCCGCCTGGAGCTGCACCAGGGCGACGGCCAGGCCGTTGCCGAGGTCGCCGGCTGGTCGCTGGCAGGTCAGGCCTTCGTCGAGTTGCGCGGTCACGGCGTCCGTCGTGCTCCCTGAATCCACTGCGAAGAAAATCCCCTCTGCAGACACTTCCATGGATAGGGAGCGCGGCGTGCGGAGGCTGGACGAGGCCAGGCTGGTTGTCCATCTGTGTCGGGGGGAGCCCGAGGCCCGATCCCAGTTCTACCGGCTCTATCACCGGGACGTGCTGGGATGGTGCCGTCGGCTGGGCGGCGGTCTGATCGACCCCGAGGACGCGGCCCAGGAGGTGTTCGTGAAGGCCCTCGATCGGATCGGGTCCTTCCGCGCCGAGTCCACCCTGGGTCGCTGGCTCTTCGGGCTGACACGCAGGGTCCTGGCCAACCACCGGCGCAAGGTCCAGCGGCGTCGAGTCTGGGAGTGGCTGGCCGGGGACCGTACCGAGCAGTGGATCTCCCCGGATCGGGATCCAGCACAGATGTTGCTGGACTCCGAGAAGCGGGCCTTGATTCACCAGTGCCTGGCGTCGCTGACACGCCGCCAGCGGGAGGTGATCGTGCTGTGTCTGATCGAGGGGCGGTCAGGCAAGGAGGCCGCTGAGCTGCTGGGCATTCCCCAGGCCACGGTCTACACGAGGCTGCACAACGCGCGGGGGGCTTTCGAACGTCGGGCACGAGAGGTGGGGCTCGAGCGGCCCGGCGGTGAAGGAGAACACAGATGACCGGTCGCACCCATGGTCGGGACGGTCTGGCTCCGTTCGAGCCCAACGAGCCGGAGGGGCTTCAAGCTCTCGCGCAGGACATGCTCGCCGCGGACGTCGAACAGGAGGAACGGTTCCTGGCTCGGCTCGAGCAGATGGAGGTAGGGCCCGCTGGGCGGCATCGACGCCGGCAGATCTCGGCGGTCGTAGTGGCGTGCCTCGTCGTCGGTACAGCGGCGGCGGCCGCGGTGGGAATCGTGGGCCGAGGCGAACCGGGGCACGGAGCGACGGGCACCGGGCGCCCCGATGAGCAGCAGAACGCTCAGCCGCCGCTTCCGATCGAGCCCGCGGGGCTGGGCGGTTCGACCGAGCTACCCATGGAGGAGCCGGTCGAACCAGAGCCGGCGACCGTCCTCGTTCACCCCGAACGGGTCAAAACCCCGCAGGTCCACGCTCAGGACCAGGAGCCAGCTCCACCCGAGATCGACGCCCGCGCGGAGCAAGCTCCACCGACCCTCCCCGAGGACCTCCGTCTGCTGGCCCAGATCGAGCTGCAGCGCGGGTCGGGGACACCCCCGGGGGTCCGCCTCGACCTCCTCCACGTGTTCCTGGAGCGCTTCCCCGACAGCGCACACGCCGGTGAGGTACGCGCCCTGACCGTCGAGGCGCTGGCCGACGCCGGCCGGAACGAGGACGCGCTGCTCGCCGTTGAACAGTACCTGAGACTCCATCCCGACGATTCCAGACGCCAGCAGGTGCGCTGGCTCGAGGCCACCGTGGCCCGTGACCGGCTCCAGGACTGCGAGCGGGCGCTTCCAGCCTACGAGGAGCTGGCGGGCGGAGATGGGCCGTGGCGGGAGGCGGCCGAGCAGTACGTCGAAGGGTGTTCGCCCTAGGGACAGGCCTTGGTCGGCAGTCCCTGCCACACGTTGTGCCCGGGCCTGGCCCAGTGCACGTCCATGGGAGGCGGCAGCTCGCCCAGCGACGACCGATCGCCGGGATGCTTGTCCCGGTAGGGCCGCGCCTCGGAGGAGCCCTGGGCCTCCCAGCCCCCCAGGGGGTTCTCCACCAGGGCGAGGGTGGGCCAGTTCGGCACGAGGATCTCGGCCAGGCCGTCGGCGTCCACGTCGACCACGGCGGGAGCGCTGACATAGCACGTGCTGTTCGAGGTCCCCAGGAGAGACGCGATCACAGCGCCCTGCTGATCGAGGATGAACAGCTGGTTACCCATACGCACGAGGGTCTCGTGCATACAGTCGCCGTCCAGATCCGCCAGAGTCAGAGGCCGATGACCGTCCCACATCGGCGACGACACGATCGAGTCCACCCATTTGAGCGTCAGATCGTGCTCCAGCGCGAAGACGCCGTTGTGGTCCGCGACCACGATCTCGGGGTAGGCATCGCCGTCCAGCTCAGCGAGGCCGACCATTCCCGGATTGGCGAAGGAGAAGGTCGCCTGTGCCAGCAGCGTACCGTCCGAGTCGCAGACCGCTGCAAAACCGGCTCCGATGGCGACGAACTCCCCTTCATCGTCGTCGTCGAGGTTGCCCACCGCGAAGGAGGTGAAGGTGAAGTGGTGCAGGGTGCTGAAGCACTCGGCGATCGAAGCCCCGGTCGCGTCGAACAGGCCGATCCGGGTGGCCTCGTACTGGCTAGCAGCCATGATCTCCTTGATGCCGTCTAAATCCAGATCTGCAGCGACCGCGGCGCCTGTGTTGTCCACCGGCATCCCCTCGAGCGAGGAGAGCTGGTTGCCGGTCGTGGCGTCCAGGATCAGCGAGCCCAAGAGGGCCTCGGGGGTGCCGTCTCCCTCCAGATCGGTCAGCCAGGGGACGCCACCGACGCCATAGGGCACCGACGCACTCCAGAGTTCGCCCCCTGCGCCGTACAGGGCAATCCACTCGTCGGTCTCGCCGCTTATGTCGTAGCGGATCAGCGCTTCCAGCCCCGGGGAGTTCGTATCCACCTCGCCCACCGTCGCATTCGCGCGATAGCTCGTCGTCATGTGACTACCCAGTGATGTGCCGTCATGGGCGATCAACTCCTGGCGATTCCAGGCGCCGAGCCAGGTCTGCATCGGCTCGTCGTCGGAGATGATGCCGTCACCATCCGTGTCCACGAAACGCCCTGCATTGACCGTCGGGCAGGTCGGGTCCACACCGTCGTAGGCCCACGTGATCGAGAGGTCGAAGAGGGGATCCACCGCGGCCGTGTCGTCGTCGCCAACGTCATCGTCGTCGTCGTCGTCGTCCCCGACGTCGTCGTCCCCAGCGTCGTCGTCCCCGGCGTCGTCGTCCCCGGCGTCGTCGTCCCCGGCGTCATCGTCGTCGAACTCGAACTCGACGCCCGAGCAACCCACGGCCCCCGCAAGCAACAAGAAGAGGAGATATCTGGCTCGGTGTTCCATAACAGCCCCCTTTCATGGTTCTACCCCCTCCGGTGTCGCGCGGCACGGATATCTTCGGTCACAATGGCCCCCTTGGAGGTGGCCCGTGCCACGACTGACTCTGTTTACACTCACGGTCCTGGTATTGAACCCCGGCCCCGCCCACGCCGAGTGGCTGTGCATGCCCCTCGCCGATTTCAACCAGCACATGGCCGACACGGGCCAGTCCACGACCCACCTCGAGCTGACCTACGGGTTGACCGGCGTGAATCCTGACGACTACTTCGGCACCAAGGGGATGATCGCGGACCTCGACGACAGCAGCTGCGCGGGCGTGGCCGGCGTGGCGCTGAAGGTGTACGGGCCGGACGATCCGTACAACCACAACCACCCGCCGGGAACGGCGAAGCAGGAGTACAACGACGAGTGCTGCGGGCTGGCGGACTGTGGCGAGGGGTGGGCCGATCCCAACGCGTCGGCCACGATCTTCGTGGATGGCTCGGAGGTGTGTGACGTCACCATCTGGCTCGATCCGACGAACTTCGGGTACACGCTGGTGTGCAACGGCACCACGTACGAGGGGGTTGGGGACAACGAGTACGGGCTGACCATCGACGGGGCGTCGGTGCTCGTGGGGGTGGACGGCACCACGTGGCCCATGCCCAACGCCTCGTCGAGCAACGAGCAGGTGTGCTTCGAGGGGGTGGACGACGGGGTGGAGACGCTGGAGTTCCTGGCCGTGGAGGACGTGACGGCCGCGGTCCTGTACCCGTCCACGGTGTACCCCGACGAGTGGGACCTGTCCGCGGGCGCAGACGACAGCGAGTTCTTCCTCAAGTTCGCCGTGGACGCGATCCCCGGGCAGGTGCAGTCCGCCCGCATCCACCTGCACGCCTACACCGAGAGCTGGTCCAGCGGCGACGGCGGGGATCTGCACGTCGTCCCGGACACCAGCTGGTCCGAGGACACCCTGACGTGGAACAGCCGGCCCGCGAACACGGGCAGCGCTCTCGACCGGATCTCGGCGGTGACGTTCGACCAGCCCTACTCCGCCGACGTGACCGCGGCGGTCCCTCGCGAAGGTGTCTACGCCTTCGCATTCGTTCCCCAGGCCTCGGACACCAACGGCGTGCATTTCTTCTCCAAGGAGGGCTCGGCTAGCCTCGGACCGCGGCTCCGCATCGAGTACATCCCCGGCGCGGGGGACGACGACGATGACGACGACACGGTGGGGGACGACGACGACGTGGTCGGCGACGACGATGACGACGATACGGACACGGACGACGACGATTCGACCCCGGCAGCTGGGGACGACGACGACGGCAGCTGGGAGAGTGGCTGCGGTTGCGACGTGACCCCCCGGCCCACGACCGCTGCGACGCTGTTGATGCTCGCCGCTGCCCTGCTGTACAACCGTCGGTGAAGAAAAGGGACGCTCACACCTTTACGCCTTATTTCGGCAATAAGGCGTAAAGGTGTGAGCGTCCCTTTTCTTCACCAGGAGGCCCCCATGCCCCAGATCATCTCCGGCCCCACCCGTGTAGAGGCCGCAGGCGACGTCCCCAAGCTCATCGACGAGTACGTGGGCCGCCTCAACACCGGCCACGAGGGTCTGAGCATCGCCCACATGCGATCCCCCGCCGGCTGGGCTGAGCCAGGCCAGACCCCCGAATTCGACGAGTACACCGTGGTGCTCGGGGGCGTGCTGCGAGTCCAGAGCAAGGACGGCTCGTTCGACGTGACCGCAGGACAGGCGGTGTTCACGCGCGCAGGGGAGTGGGTCCGGTACAGCTCTCCAGACGAAGCCGGCGCCGAGTACATGGCGGTCTGTGTGCCGGCGTTCTCGCCGGATACGGTGAACCGAGACTAGCTCCCCTGCAGATCCTCCAGCGTGGTGCGCACGTACCAGATGGCGCCGTGCTCCACGTCCCAGTCGCAGCCGTCCTCGCTGCAGTAGGTCCAGACGATGTGGGCGTAGCCCTGCGGGTCCACGTCCATGGAGGGCTCGGTGAAGCGGGGGATGTCGTCGGTGACCCGGGCGGGGGTGGACCAGCTGCCCGCGGGATCCTTGCGGGCGTACCAGACGCGGTGGCCGTCGGAGTCGGGGCCCCAGCACCAGACGACGTGAAGGCTGTCGTCGGGGCCGAGGCGGATGGAGATGAAGGAGATGTCGCCGCCGGAGCCCACCTGATCCACGGCCCAGCTGCCGCCGGTCAGCGGCCGGTGGGCGTGGTCGCTGGTGTTGGTGAAGACGTGGACGTTGGTGCCGTCGGAGCGCACATCGCCCACGTGATCGCCGATGCCGGTGTAGCTGTGCTCGGTCCAGGTGCTGCCGTCGAAGGAGGCGTGGTAGATGCCCTGGGCGCCGTTGCGGTAGTGGTAGGCGACGTGGACCTCGGTGCTGTCCACGACGTGGATCGAGCCGTGGTGGGTCAGGGCGGTGGGGTCCTCGCGGATGGCGGTGGGCACCTCCCAGCTGTTGCCGAGCCGCCGGGCGAAGTGGGGCTCGTACTGGTAGGGCTTGCACACGTGGCTCTCCTCCACGCAGTCGTAGCCGGAGGGGCAGTCGTCGTCGGTGTCGCAGTAGGGATCGGTGGTGGGGACGGTGGCCTGGGACCAGGTCACGTAGGGGACGTCGGCCTCGTCCACGCCGATGGAGGGGTAGCAGCTCGAGCAGCCGGGGTAGGGATCGGCGGTCGTGATCACCTCGGGGGTGGACCAGCTGCCGTCGGCGCACGAGCCGGTGTAGGTGGCGTAGTGGATCTCGCGGCCGCTGCCCAGGCCGTGGCTCCACGCGAGGTGGAAGCGGCCCTGGGAGTCCACGTCCAGCCAGGGATTGTTCTCGGCGCCGCTGTCGCCGTGGACCGGCGCGGCGGTGGTCCAGGAGACGCCGTCGTAGCAGGCGAAGTGGATGGCGGTGCCGTCGGACTCCCACGCGACCATGACCCGGTCCCAGGCGTGGGCGGCCACGTGGGCGTAGCAGCCCTCGGTGTCGGCGCCGGCGAGCTCCACGGGCTGCGACGGGCCGGGATCGACGAAGTCGTCGTCGTCGTCGTCGGCCGGGCCGGTGTCGTCGTCGCTGGCGGTGGTGTCGTCGTCCCCTGCGGTGGCGTCGTCGTCGTCCGCGAGTCCGAGGGTGTCGTCGTCCCCCTCCTGGTAGCTGTTGTCGCAGGCCGAGAGGAGCAGCCCCAGGGCCAGCACGACGAGTGCGCGCTCAGGCATCGTTGCGCCGCTTGAGCGAGATGGTGAGACGGAACCGGGCCACCGGCTCGTCGCCGAGCTTCGACGGCACCGTGGCCGTGACGTGGACCGTGTCCTCGACCCGCTCGCCGGACTCCTCGGCGCGGCGCACGAGCTCGATGAGCTCCTCGCCCTGCTCGCAGCAGAACACCACGTCGCCCTCGGCGCGCTTGAGGAACTCGGCGTGGAAGTCCTTGAACACGAACGCGACGGTGTTGCCCCGCTTCTGGATCTGGCGGAAGGCCACGAGCCCGCCGGCGCAGTCCGCGCCCGCGCACAGCACGCCGAAGTACATGGAGTTGAGGTGGTTGCGCGTGCGATGGGCCAGGGGGATGCGGATCTCGCAGCGGCGGTCGCTCATCTCCACCACCACGGGGCGCAGGAAGGCGATCATCGGGATGCGCAGGAGGGTGTACCCCCACAGGTACGCGGTGTCCTTCATCCTGGCGAGATCGGGCATTCGTTCCTCTCCACGGGTCGCTCCACGTCGGTGCTAGACTCGCCGCCATGGCTCGGTCCCCACGATATCCCATCGCGGCCCTGTGCGTCCTGATCACCGCCGGCTGCAGCCCAGACGAGCCCGGCGGCGACTTCGACGTCGAGGTCGTGGTCAGCGACGCGGTGCCGACCGTGGCGACCGTGGCGTTCGACCCCGGGCTGGAGCCGGACGCGGTCCTGGTCAGGTTCGGTCCTGTGGGCGATCTCGTCCACGAGGCGCCGGTGGATCTGTCCGCTGGCGCGCCCTACGAGGTGGTCTTGCTGGGCAACAAGCCCTCGTCGGAGATCGCGGTCGAGGTGGTGGTCGAGGCAGGCGGGGACGAGCTGTCCAGCGCCGGGGTGACCTTCACCACCGGCACGGTGCCCACGGCGCTGCCCGGGGTGACGGTCGAGGCCGCGGATCCAGACGCGGCGGCCGGGGGTTTCTTCGTCACCTCGCTGGTGGCTGCCCCGCCCTCGGCGGTGATCCTCGACGCGGACGGCGACTACGTCTGGTGGTGGATCGCCGATCGGGAGGACGCGGAGGTGAGCCGCGCCAGCCTGTCCGCGGACGGCACGGCCGTGCAGTACCTCACCTACGCCCTCGGTGGCGACGACCAGGAGCTGGTGCGCGTCAGCCTCGACGGCAGCGAGGTCCAGCGGCTGGCCATGGACGGCGCCCACCACGACTTCCTCGAGCTGTCGGACGGCACCATCGCCGCGCTGGTGGTGGATCCGCGAGAGTTCGACGGCGAGACCGTGGAGGGCGACCTGATCCGCGAGTACCGCCCCGACGGCACCACCGTGGACGTGTACTCGGTCTGGGACGACGTGGAGTACCGGCCCATGGAGGACGTGGTCCCCGGCCCGGGCTACACCCACGCCAACGCCATCGATTTCGACGCCGACGACGGCGCGTACACGTTCTCGCTGTACGGCCTGGACAGCCTGTTCCGGGTGGATCGCGGCGCGGGCGAGCTGCTGTGGAAGCTCGGCGGGGACGACTCCGACTTCACCGACGACCAGGGCGAGTCGTCGTTCTACTTCCGCCAGCACCAGTTCGAGCTGCTCGACGACGGCGTCCTGGTCTTCGACAACGGCTCACCCGAACGCAGCGCGTCCATGGCGCTGGAGCACAGCCTCGACGGCGACCGGGCCGAGCTGGTGTGGACCTACGCGCCCGATCCCGCGCTGTTTTGCTACAGCCTCGGCGATGTGCGGCGGCTTCCCTCGGGCCACACCCTGGTGGTGTTCTCGGTCAAGGGCCAGGTGGAGGAGGTCACCCCCGCCGGCGAGCTGGTCTGGCAACTGACCCTGGGCATGGGCGGAGCCCTGGGGTACATGACCTGGCTGGATTCGCTGTACGAGCCGTGATCCCGGCCCCGGAGGTCTGATGGATACCCCCAAGCGCGCCGGCGAGCTGTTCGAGGCGGGCTGGTACTGCGCCGAGAGCGTGCTGCTGGCCGTGGCCGAACAGCGCGGCACGCAGTCCGAGCTGGTCCCCGGGATCGCCACGGGCCTGTGCGGCGGCGTGGCCCGGACCAGCGGCATGTGCGGCGCCCTCGGCGGCGCCGTCCTGGCCCTGGGCCTGGAGCTGGGCCGCACATCCCCCGAGGACTCGGTGGAGTCATGCTACGCGGCGGTGCAGCAGCTGCTCGAGCGGTTCCAGGCGATCCACGGGGCCACCGGCTGCACCGACCTCACCGGCTGCGATCTCGGCACCGACGCGGGGCAGGCCCAGTTCCACGCGACCGGCGCCCGCCACCAGTGCACCCGCTTCACCGAGACCGCGACACGGCTCGCCCTGGAGCTGCTCGAAGATCCCCCTCGCGTTCTTATTTCGCGAACCTGAATTCCCCTCCCCTTCTCGGACCCTGCGCTTTTTTGGGTTTCCGCCCACGCCGGTTTTCCCATAGCATGCCCAATTGCCGAGAGATCGACCCGAAGCAAGGAGAGGGAGCCCATGCACAAGGTCCTACACCTGTTGCTCGTCCTCGCCGTGGCCGGCCTGGGCTGCAGCGACCAGGGGCTGACCCAGACACCCGAGGAGCCCGAGGAGCCCGAGCCCACCTTCCCGTCGGTGGAGGTCTCGCCGATGACCGTGGAGTTCGGCATGCTCGAGGTGGGCACCGAGCTGTCCCAGACGGTCACCATCACCAGCGTCGGCGACGCGAGCCTGGAGCTGCAGGACCTGTACATCGCCGGGCCCAGCCACTTCGCGTTCTCCTTCGACGAGGAACTCCCCCTGGTGCTGCTGCCCGAGGAGTCCACCACAGCGCAGGTGAGCTTCGCCGCCCTGGACGGCAGCGAGCAGCACGGCGAGTTCAACGTGGTCAGCAGCGACCCGGTCAAGCAGACCGTGACCGTGGCCCTGCACGGAGCGGGCATCGGCCCGGCCATCACCATCCAGCCCGACACCTGGGACTTCGGCGCCCACGGCATCAACTGCACCGAGACCGTGGACCTGTCCGTGATGAGCACCGGCGCCATGCCGGTGACCATCGACACCTGGGCATTCGAGTCCTTCCCCTCCACCACGGCCATGTCCTGGTCCACCCAGGATCTGTACGAGGGGCTCGAGCTGCTGCCGGGCGAGGAGGCGATCATCACCATCTCCTTCACCGCCGAGGACCTGGGGATGTACCAGGGTGAGCTGACGGTCTTCCCGGTGGAGGACATCGTCGAGGCCACCGCCGCGCAGACCGCCGAGGGCGAAGGCGGCGACTGGGTGGTCGACGAGTTCCTCCAGGAGGGCAACTTCGACACCGACATCCTGTGGGTGGTGGACAACTCGTGCTCCATGTCCGAGGAGCAGAGCACGCTGGGTGACGACTTCGTCAGCTTCTACGGCATCGTCGACGCCCAGGGGGTGGACTACCGCATCGCCGTGATCACCACCGACGACGAGGACTTCGTGGGCTCCACCAAGGTCATCGACGCCTCCACGGCCAACGGCGCGCAGGTGTTCGCCGACAACTGCCACCTGGGCACGAACGGCAGTGGTACCGAGCGGGGCCTCAACTACGGCTGGGAGGCCCTGGTGAAGGCCGAGGCGAACCAGTCCCCCAACCAGAACTTCTACCGCGCCAACGCAGGCCTGCGTGTGGTCTTCGTGACCGACGAACGCGACCAGAGCCTCTCGTCGTGGTCCGTCTTGCTCTCCAACTACCAGAGCCTCAAGGTCAACCCGAACCACGTCATCCTGTCGGCCATCTGCGGCACCGACGGAGTCAGCGCCCAGAGCTGCAACGGCGCGGGCGGCGACGCCGACGCGGGCACCGGCTACGTGGACGCGGTCAACGCCACCGGCGGCATCCTCGCGTCCATCTGCGACTCGGACTGGTCCACGGCGCTGACCAACCTGGGCTGGCAGTCGCTGAGCCTGGCCGACACCCTGGCGCTGTCCGAGGAGCCCATCCCGTCGACCATCACCGTGGAGATCAACGGCGTGGGCCTGTCCCAGGGCTGGTACTACGACTCGGTGATCAACGCCGTGATCCTCGAGCCGGACTACGTGCCCGAGGACGGGGACATCATCCACGTGACCTATCAGACGGTGGGGGACTGCGGCGGCTGATCCGCTGAGCCGGCCGCCTACTGCGCGTACCCGATCTCCACGACATCGCCGTTGTCCGGCACCGACGCCCAGTCGAAGACCACCGCGTTGAGCGCAGCCTCGTACGACCACCCGGTGATCACGGCCGATCCGTTGACGAAGACCTCGATGGAGCCGGCCTGGGGTGTCGCCGAGAGCACGAACGTGTCGGCGTAGTGCTCGGCGTCGAGGGCGATGCTCTCCACGGCGGTGGTCCAGTTGGCCGTGCAGATGGATTCGGAGAGGCCGCCGGCCATGCCGATGGCCTGCTCGTACCTCGGGGCCTGGTAGGCGGTGGCGCAGCCGGTCATCTGCCCGGTGATCCCGCTGAAGATCACGTGGTCCGGGTTCACCCGCAACGACTGCATCAGGGACACGTAGTGGGTCACCGTGTCCGGGGATTGGTCGTCCTCGTCCGACACCACGATCACCCGCAGGCCCGCCTCGTCGCGGAGGAACCCGTCGTTGGGTCCGCCTGGTGTGGCCATCGGCGGGGTGATCGCCTGGGTGCCGTACTTGAAGCCCTGTTCGGTGCCCGAACCGGACGTGCCCAGGGACACCGCGGACTCGAACGCGGCGATCAGGCTCGGCGTGGTGGGGGTCATGATCGGCAAGGGCCCCTGGAAGTAGTCGGTGTCGGTGGTCACCACGGCCACGTGGTAGTCGATGGCCAGGGAGTCCATGGTGTCGAAGAAGGCCTGTGCCTCGGCCCCCAGCCCCAGCTGCTCGTCGTACATCGAGCACGAGTTGTCCACGATCCACAGGATGTCGGTCATCAGGTTGCCCGCCTGTACGAAGCTGTCGTACACGCAGCTGTCGTCGGGGGTGCCGTCGCAGTCGTCGTCCACGTTGTCGCCGCAGTCGTCGTACGCGCCGGGGTGGATGTCGCCGTCGGCGTCGTTGCAGTCGTCGTCGCACTCGGTGTAGCCGTCGCCGTCGTCGTCCACGTCGTTGCCGTGCTGGGCGCCGTCGCAGTCGTTGTCGATGAGGTCGCAGGCCACCTCGGTGGCGCCCGGGTGGATCGTGTCGTCGTGGTCGTCGCAGTCGTCGTCGCAGACGCGGAAGCCGTCGCCGTCGTCGTCCGCCTCGATCTCGAGGTCGCCGGCGCAGTCCTGGTCGATGCCATCGCAGGGATCCGGGGCGCCGGGGTAGATGCTGGCGTCGCCGTCGTCGCAGTCGTCCCCCGACGACCAGTCGGCCGCGTACCCGTCCCCGTCCCCGTCCGTGCCGTCCACGCCGTCACAGTTCTGGTCCACGCCGTCGCCCACCACGTCGGTGGCGAGGGGATTGATCGCGCCGTTGCCGTCGTTGCAGTCGCCGCTGCAGGTGTCGTAGCCGTCGTTGTCCGCGTCGTCGAGGTTCAACGCCGGATCGCTGTCGTCGCAGTCCACGGTCTCGTCCCAGCCGTCGCCGTCCGCGTCCGCGGGTCCGGTCGTGTCGTCGTCGTCGTCGGACACGTCGTCGTCGTCGGCCACGTCGTCGTCGTCGGCCACGTCGTCGTCGTCGGCCACGTCATCGTCGTCGGCCACGTCATCGTCGTCGGACACGTCGTCGTCGTCGGAGACATCGTCGTCGCCGGTATCGTCGTCCTCGATGGGCTGGGAGGGCACGCAGCCCCAGAGCAGCACAGTGCCGGTGGTGAGCAGGATGAGCAGGTACCGCATGACGCCTCCGGGATGGGATACCCGGGCATCATACCAGGCAGGGTGTCACTGACGACGGCCCTGCTGGGCCGCGGGCAGCTTCTTGAGGCTCTGCAGCATCACCCACCCCGGCCCTGTCAGCTCGGTCATGAACAATCCCTCGCCGCCGAAGAAGGACTTCAGACACCCCCCGACCCCCTTCACGTCGTACTTCACCTCACCGGAGAACAGCGCCAGGTTGCCCGTGGACACCAGCAGCTTCTCGCCCACACCCAGCCGCACCTCCTGGAAGTCCCCCGATCCGTGGACCACCGCGATCCCGCTCCCGGACAGCTTCTGCAGGAACAGCCCCGCCCCGCCGAACAGCGCCGCCCCCGCCGACCGCGCCACCGTCACGTCGATGTCCACGTCCCCCAGCGCCGCCACGAACGCCCCGGACGTGCACACGATCGGCCCCCGGTCCAGGTCCCACGTCGCCAGCTTCCCCGGCTGGTTCGGCGTCAGCAGCACCCGCGCGCCATCCTCGTGGCTCGTCACGAACGTCAGCGACGCCCCCTCCCCCGACAGCATCCGCCCCACCGCCTTGCCCGCCCCCCCGGGCACCTTCAGCACCCAGTCGATCCCCGGCGAGTACGCCATCAGCGATCCCCGCGACACCCACAGCGTCTGGCCCTCGCGCAGCGTCAGGTCCACCGTCTGGGCGATGACACCCTCGACCTTGATGGACTCGCAGTACCGGGCCAGCTCCTGCTCCTCGAGGGCGATCAGCGCGTTGAGGACGGATTCCGAGGTATCGGTGGTCATGGCGGCTCTCCTCCTTGGCCGGGGATCGTACTGCAGTACGGAGGGGGGGGTGGGGTATTCCGGGCGGTGTTCAGCCCTCGATCCAGCACCGCTGCAGACACGGCTGCTCGCACACGGCCATGCACTGCCGCGCCTCCTGCAGCTCGGTACTGCGCCACAGCCCCAGCAGGTCCAGATCACCCGCGTCGTCGCGGATGCGCGCGGCGCGCGTGAGGTCCTCGTGGCACGACGAGACCGAACCGTCCGGGGCCAGGATCAGGACGCTGTACAGCGCGGAGCACGCAAAGGAGTCACGTACTTCGCCGGCGAAGTAGGGCACGACCTGGCGGAGCAAGGGGACGGGATCGGTGATGGGCGCCCCGGACTCCACCAGCTCCACGAGCTCGTCGATCTGGCTCGACAGGGCCCCGAGCGCTGACTCCGGGACCTTGAGCCGCTCGAAGCGATCGTCCGCGGACAGCACCTGGAAGTTGTGGCGATCGGCACCGGCGGCGACGGCGACGCGATGGATCTCGGCCAGGTCGGCCGCGTCGTGACCGGCGATGACCGTGGTCACGTTGGCGGTCCACTCGTCGAGCCCGGACCGGACCTCGCGGGGCCGGCCGCGAAGATCGCGCGCCCACCCCAGCAGCGCCAGGACCTGGGCGTGGTTCCCGGCGACTCCCCGCCACGCGTCGTGCACCGCAGGGGTCGCGCCGTCGAGGGACGTGGAGATCTCGTTGAGGCCGAGCGCGTGGAGCTCGCCCAGCAGGGCCGAGTCGAGCCCGTGACCGCTGGTCATCAGCGCCGTGCGCATGCCCGACGAGCTCGCGAACGCGACGAGCGCCAGGGCATCCTTCGCGCGCAGCAGGGGTTCGCCGCCCGAGATCAACAACCGCTGGGCACCCAGCTCGCGAGCCTGCTCCACCACCGCGATCCAGTCGTCCAGGGTCAGCTCCCGATCGCGGTTGGTGCGCGCCCAGTCCGGCGACGAGCACCCGCGGCAGCGCAAGGGGCAGCGGTTGGTCAACAGGATGATGAGGTGGTCGGGGAAGACGTGCGGGCGACCGTCGCGGACGCACCGGGCCAGGGCGTCGGCTCGCTGCGAGTCGTCGAGGTCTGCCAGCGGGACGGGCGGGGTGGGGTCGCTGTGTTCGGGATCGGAGGCCATGGGGGCTGCATTATGACACAAGGAAACGGGGCGCCCGGCAGTGCCGGACGCCCCGTGCGGGAGCCAGAGGCCCTTTGGGGTAGGGGGGGGAGGCTAGCGGCGGTCCTCTCGGATCTCCCGGTTGTCGGACTTGATCTCGGCGCGGGCCATGGACTGCAGCTCCTTGAGCAGGGCGCTCTTGCGCTCGAAGTCGGAGCGGGTGGCGACGCCGCGGTCGAACTTGCTCTCCATCTTGGACAGCTCCGTGGCGATGCTCTGGGTCCGGGCCACGTCGATGCGGGCGGTCTTGAGGTCACCGCGGTCGTCGGCGAGGTCGCGGCGCTCGGCGGTGGCCTGGACGGCCTGGACGTAGGCGACGCCGAAGCGGCCGTGGGAGGCGGCGCGGTAGACGTCGCGGGTCTCGGCGCGGGCGTCTCGGCGGGACCTCGAGGTCTCGCGGGCGGCCTCACTCACGTCGCGGCGCGACTCGCGCAGCTCGTTGTCCAGCCAGCGGGCGATGGCGGCGTCGGCCTTGGACATGGCGCGGTAGTTGTTGCGGGCGTAGGCGTCGTGCCAGTCGTCCACGAGGTTGACCAGGGTGTTGTAGTCCCGGGTGTCGTCGCGCAGGTCCGCCTGGTTGTCCCGGGTCTCGGCGGACCGGGGCTTGGACTGGGCAGCAGAGGCGACGGAGGCGAAGCCGAAGAGCAGCGCCAGGGCCAGGGTGGTCACGAAGCGAACGCCAAATCGATTGTTCCGAGTAGTCATTGCTCAAATCCTCCAGCGATGTTCGAGCGTCTTGCGCTCATGGGGGGTCAGACCCGGCCGGGGAGGAAAGGCTTCGAGAATTCATCAACGTTTTCACGCTGTTACAGACGTTTACAGTCCCGACTCTGCGGGGCGGTGCGCAATCGAGACGGATGATATGCTGCTCCCCAGGGGAGGTGTCCCGTTGCCTCGCGCCATCGGCCAGCTACTCGTCCTCGGTGTCGCCCTGGCTGCGCTCGGGTGCAGCGGAGGCGACGACGACGACACGGCTGCCGCGGACGACGACGACGCGACAGCGGCGGATGATGACGCGACGTCCGGGGACGATGACGACGCGACAGCGGGAGACGACGACTCGGCCCCTGGCGACGACGACGATAGCGCCGCCTGTGTGCCCTGCGAGGAGTGGCCCCCCGTCATCGAGTCCCCCGGTGATCTCGACACAATCGCCCACTGTTCGAGCCTCCCAAACCTGTGGATCTACGACCAGGAGTCGATCACCGAGGTGGACCTGCCCTGCCTGGAGACCATCGAGGAGAGCGTGAACATCTGGGGCAATCCCGCCCTGTCTTCCTTCGGTCTGACCAACCTCGATGAGGTCGGAGGGTGGTTCTGGATGGAAGACAACGACGCTCTGACCGACCTCGACGGCCTGGCCAACCTCCGAAGTGTGGGGGGCAACTTCCACCTCTGCGGCAACGCGTCTGTGACCGATGTCGACGGTCTGGCGAACCTCGAGGAGGTTCGGGGTTCGCTCAACATCAACGGCAACGACTCCCTGACCCGCCTCGACGGCCTGGACAGGCTCGAGGAAATCGGGCTGTCCCTGGAGATTCATGACAACGCGGCCCTGACGAACATCGACGGCCTCAACCTCGTCGCGAACATCGGCTGGGATCTGCGCATCTACGACAATCCCAGCCTGACCAGCATCGACGGCCTCGAGCGGATCCACAGCGTGGATGCCGAGCTGGGCATCTGGTTCAACACGGCGCTGACACGGATCGGCGGGCTGTCCGAGCTATGGATCGTCTACGACTGGATGTCCATCCACGACAACCCGGCGCTCGCGAACATCGACGGCCTGGCGAACCTCAGCCAGGTCCGCAGTGACCTGCAGATCCACGACAACCCAGCGCTGACGAGCCTCGAAAGCCTGTCCAACCTCACCGACGTGTACGGCGATCTGACCATCCAGTCCAACGCCTGCCTCGATCCGGCCGAGGTCGAGGCATTCGCGGACTCGCTCACGGTGGGCGGCACCACCTACCTCGGTGACAACCACGGTCCGTGCAATTAGTCCTCTGCGGGCGCGGACGCACGCGCGAAACGTCGGCAACCCGCTAGAATCTCTCCGCCAACCCTGGGAGGCCATTGGACGCTTCGAAAGCCCGGATCTGGGACGGCATCGCCGCGGGGCTGGTCCTCGCGGTGGTCGTCGCCCACGTGCGCTTCGTACTGCTCGACGGGCGCCCGCCCCAGGACCCCAACCACAGCCACGGGGCGCTGCCCGTGGTGTTCGAGCTGATGCGATCGGCGAGCAATGTCGGCGAGCTGGCCGAGCACGCGTTCACCCAGACCTCGGGCTGGTACAACGTGGTGCTGGCCGCGGTCATGCATGGGGTGGGCAGGGAGGCGTGGGTGCTGCAGGCCTTCCACGTGATGTGGGTGGGCCTGTTGCTGACCATGGTGGCGCTTGTGGCGCGGCAGCTGTGGGGGCCGGCCGGGGGCGCGCTGGCGCTGCTGCTGATCCCACCCAACAGCGAGTCGTTGATCGTGGTGGGGCGGTTCGGCTGGATCCACGTGCCGGAGCTGGCGCTGTTCATGGTGGTGCTGTGGGGGCTGGTCCGCGATCCGGCCCTGGAACGGCGGTCGACCGTCGTGATGGTGGCCGTGGCGGGCATGGCCGGCATCGCCATCCGGCCGTCGGGGATGATCTGGGCGGCGACCCTGGCGCCGCTGCTGGTCAGCGGCGTGATCTCGTGCGAGCAACGGCGGCGGTTCGCCCTGCGCTGCTCGGCCGTGCTGGTGTGCTGGGCGCTGGCGCTGATCCCGCTGGTGCAGGAGCTGAACCACTACGTGGACAACAAGATGGTGTCGAGGGACACCTACGCCTTCTTGGGATCACCGGCGATCCTGTTCGCCGCGGTGCGCGCGGACGTGGGGGTGATCACCGGCGTGGCCGCGCTGGTCGGAATCGGAGTCCTCGCGACGAAGCTACCCAGGGAGCGTTGGCGGGTCGTGGCCCTGCTCGCGGTTTGGGCCGTGCTGCCCTTCGTGCTGTCGTTGACCATGCACGCGGGCATGCCCAACTTTCCGACCTACTGCGTCGCGCTGGCCGTGCTCGGCGCCGGGGGCCTGCGGCGGCTCCCCCGGATCGCCGCGCCACTGCTGGGGGTGGTCTGGCTCACGCTGTACGTGGGCCAGTGGCTCCCCCACCACACGGCGGGCCACCTGTTCGCGCGGTGGGCACCGACCAACCTCTACACGGACGACCCCCTCAACCACTACCGCGTGGACCACTGGATGGACGCCGACACGATCCTGGAGCTCATCGACGCCTCGTGCCCCCACATGGAGCGCCGGGAGTGCACAATCCATGTGGATCGCTGTCTGTTCCGGCCCGCGGGCGTGGATCCGGGGTGGCTGGAGATCTGGCTGCTCGGCCTGGACAACGTGCGGCTCGTCCCGGTCTGGGATTCCAACTACCCGGTCAACGACAACGCGGGCGACGGCATGGGCAGCTTCATCTGCCGCCAGGCGGACGCGGACTGGATGGGCCGCTTCCCCGACACGCCGCGCCAGCGCGACGAGGTGGTGCAGCGGCTGGGGTACGAGGAGATCTGGAGACGTCAGATGGCGCCGGGCTGCGAGTACACCTGGTACACCCCCGACGGCAAGGTCGAGGACCCGGAGCGGATGCCGCGAACGATGCCCGGCGATCGCCTGAACCCGGGCGGGCCGATGAACGACTGGTAACCCGTCCGCTCTAGAGATCCGTGAAGGTCAGCTCGGTGACGAGGATGCCCCAGCCGTCGGCGTCGTCTTCGCGCGCCAGGATGTAGTGGCCCACGCCGTCGTCCAGGGCGGCGCTCCCCACCGACTCCCACTGGCCCTCGGTGTTGCGGGTGTAGATCTCGCGCTCGTACTCGGAGATGAAGATCAGCCCGTATCGTCCCTCGTCGGGGAGGTCCACGCCGCCGGCCTCGAGCAGGTCGGCGCAGGAGTTGACCGAGTACTGGTACTGGCCTTCATAGGTCCGGTCGCACGTGGGGCAGACGTCGCCCTGGGTGGTCTTGACCATCAAGCTCTCGAACCGGGTCTCGCAGTCGTCGAGCAGCACGGACTCCGAGAAGAACTGGAACCTCGCCTGGTGCTGCATCTGACCCGGCCAGGTGCACTCGAACTCCGCCGCGCAGTCCGAGTCGGCGCAGTCGATGAGGCCGTCGGCGTCGTTGTCCTGGCCGTCGAAGCAGTCGGTCTCGGGATCGGCCTGCTGGTCGTCGTCATCACCAAAGTCGTCGTCGTCGCCGGCGTCATCATCACCGGGTCCCTGATCGTCGTCGTCGCCGTCGGGGCAGCCGGCGAGGACCAGCCCGAGCACGATGGACAGGAGCAGTTCGAAGCGCATGGAAGCCTCCCGCGGCGAGTGTAGCTCAGCTGCGGCGGCGCAGCAGGCCGAGCGTGGCCAGGGTCAGGATGAACAGCGCCGAGACAGCGGTCGGCGAGGTGGTCGTGACCGTGCACTCGCAGCCGTCGTCGTCACCGCCGCCGGTGTCGTCGTCGTCCGGATCGCTGTCGTCGTCGTCGTCGCCGGGGTACCAGTCGTCGATGTCCGTGGGGATCAGCCGGTGATGTACGAAGCAGCACTCCTCGTGCAGGTAGCCGCGCTCGCCGGCCATGCCGGGCATGGTGATCTCGTACCACCCGTCGTAGTTGATCTCCGACATGAACCGCTGGCCACGCTTGGCCCGGAACAGCACCTCGGAGTCCTCGAACGGCTCGGTCTGCACCGGCCAGCTGGCCTCGCTGTGGATGCCCAGCAGCGCGTGCTCCTTGAGCACGAGGATGCTGTCGGCGATCTCGCTGCCGCCGCCGCCTTCGGACCAGGTGAAGGGCAGCCGGTCGGTGTTGAGCAGCAACACGGCGTCGGCGACGACGCGGGGTGGGTTCTCGGTCACGCCGGTGAGATCGTCGGGTACCGACACGGTGATGGTGCTCGATCCCTTGCCCGCGACGAACGAGTAGGTCCCCAGGGAGTGCCACTGGTCCGGATCCGCCTCGGGTCCAGCGCTGTCACCCGCCGGCGTGGCCGTGGTGGTCACCTGCAGATCGAAGCCACCGGCCGCGGTGGAGTCCTCCCCGGGGGTGTCCACGAGCAGGTAGTAGGTGCCCGCGGCCACGGCGGTGTCGATGGCGGTGTCGTGCCAGGCCAGGCAGGCGTCCTCGTCCAGCTCGCTGAACAGGGCCACGTCCACGTCCACGTCCTCGCCGTGGGTCACCGAGGCCGACAGGGTCCCGCTGCCGGACAGCTCGATGCGGTAGGTCACCTCGGGGCCGGCCATCTCCGGCGAGCCCGCGCACGAGTAGTTGAACAGGTAGAAGCTGCCCGTGAGATCCGTGTCGCCGTGGTCGGCGTAGTCCGCGCCGGTGATGACCCGGGGCTCGTCGTAGGTCCCCAGGCCGCCACCGTTCTGGGTCAGGGTAGCGGTGTCGACGCCGCCCTCGTGACCGATGGTGTACACCACGTCCTGGGCGTTGGCCGCCACGCCCCACGTGGCGAAGACCTCGTACTCGGTGGTGGTCCCCAGCTGGGGGATGAAGGTGGCCTGCGCGGCGGCGGCGTCGCTGCCGCGGGTGGCCAGGCCCACCACGTGTTCGGCCACGGAGCCGCCCTCGACGGCGGACCAGGACCCGGTCTCGTCGTAGTCGGCCGAGTGCTCCAGCCCGTCGAGCCGATCCATGGCCTGGACCACGCTGCCCCAGTCCGTGGGGTGCCAGTAGCGCAGGAATCCGTCGCGGTTGTAGGCGGTGCCGCAGTACGCCTGGTCGGCCTCCTGGTGCCCGACCACCTCCGACCCGATGTCCATCTCCGAGTACACCGGGCGGCCCACGTACTGATAGACCCCCTTGAAGAAGTCCAGGCCCTGCTTCCAGTGGCCCTCGTACATCGGACAGCCGGCCACCCCGTCGAGGAAGGTGCCGAAGGTCAGGTGGGGCCCCACCTCGTCCTCCACCCCGTTGGACAGGGCCAGGGTGTCGCCCCAGGACACCTCATCGTCCAGCTGGACGTAGTCGGCGATGCCGGGGGAGAGGTCCCAGTAGGTGCTCTCGTAGCCGTCGTCGTGCTCGATCCACACGTAGTTGGCCGCGTTGGGATCACCCACGGGCACGCCGTCGTTGAGATCCACCACCGCGCCGTCGGCCGAGGCGAGCACAGGGGTCTCCAGGGTCACCACGAACAGGGTCGCGGCGTTGCCGTCCAGGGCGTGCCACTCCTCGAACTCGGTGCCGTACCAGCCCGTGTAGTCCTCCATGGTCCCGCTGGCGGGGTCCAGATCGAAGGGGATGACCACGGTGTCCAGGCCGGGCATGTCGATGGGCTTGTGGAACGGGCCGGGGTCCACGGATTCGTAGACGGACTGGGCGGCCGCAGGCCCCGCGCACAGCAGCATCGACGTCGCGATCAGGAGGAGGCGCGTCATGGCAGCCTCCCTTCGGTGACCGGCGAGAGGTCGAGGGTCTGCCAGCCCTCGGACGTCCGCAGCAGGCCCGTCGCGCCGACCGCGCCCAGCGCAGCGCCATCGACGATCCTCGACGCGGAGCCGCCCACGCGCATCCACCACACCTCGCTGCCGCGGGTCGTGGTGGCGGTCTCGTACAGGAGGTGTTCGCCGATCCACCAGCAGCGGTCGGACAGGGGCACGGGCACGGCGGGGGCACCGCGCTCGGCGCCCAGGTTGGTCAGCTGGCGCGCAGCGCCGACCGCGGTGTCGGTGAGGAACAGGCTGGCGTAGCCGGTGCGCAGGGACACGAACAGCAGCTGCTGGCCGTCCGGGGACCACACGGGATTGTAGTCCTGCTTGGATCCGTAGCTGACGCGCTGCACGTCCCCGTCGGCGTCCACGAGGTAGATGTCGTTGTCGATGGCGCGCAGCAGTTCGTCCACCGTGGCCGCGCGGCTCGCGTCCCAGGGCCGGATCCCGTCGGACCAGGCCGTCACCGCCAGGCGATCGCCCAGGGGATCCCAGCGCGCCTGGGTGACGTGCAGATCCCCCAGCTCCAGGGTGTCGAAGGGCGCGTCGTGACCCACGAGGACCGTCCCGTCCAGGGTCACCAGCGCCAGCTCGCCCTGGGACGACAGATCGGCGCCGATCAGCTCGGAACCGGTGGGCACGGAGTGCAGGCCCCCGTCGGAGCCCAATCGCTGCAGGATCATCCCCTGCACGGGCATCCCCGACCGCCGCGCCACCTCGCCGGTGAGGAACCACACGCCGCGGTCGTCCTCGCCCAGCACCACGGACACGTCGTCCACGGCGACGCGGTCGGGCAGGACCTCGACGGCGGTCACGTCCGCGGAGGCCGGAAGCACCACCAGCAGCCCCAGCAACATCCCGATCCAACGTGCACAGATCACGCGACACCTCCATCCAGCCAGCCCGCAGATCGTAGGCGGCGCCCATCGGGGGGGCAAGGGAATGCGCCACGCTGGAACCGGCCCCGGCAGACTGCCCCTTGCGCTGACGGGTCGCATCGTATGAGGATGAGCGCAGACGCTCAGAGACCGGAGGGGAGCGCGTCGTCCATGTCCAACCCTGTCGCCCTGTCGTGGATCGTCGTCACCGCCCTCGGTCTGACGCTCGCGGGATGCTGCGGCGCAGCGAGCGAGGGTCACGACGTGTCGGCGCCCGCGCGTCCCCCCGGCGCGCACCGGGTCCTCGGCCAGCCGACCCCGGCCGAACCCGCGGCGGACGACGACAGCGGCGGTGAGGCGGACGACGACTCCGCCGCGTCAGCGGAGCCCGACGACTGCGGGGAGCCGCCGTTCCCGTTGCCGGACGAAGACACGGTGCGCGGCCACCTGATCGGGCTGATGATCTGCTACCAGGGGCCCGAACTCGACGGGCTGTACTGGACCGTCGCCGAGGAGCAGATCCAGGGCTTCGAGGTGGCGGCCGCCGAGGGCTGCGCGCAGACCGCCCACGTGGACGTGGAGCTGAAGCTGCGGGGGGAGCACGACACCATCGCCGGGCACGCGCGGCTGTTCTACGGCGTCGAGGGCGGCGCCTGGGTGTTCCAGGCCATCCGCCGCGCCACGGTCGAGGACTTCGAGGTGGACGGTGAGGCTCCACCCGAGGTGCTCGCCGACCGCGCGCTGATCGCCATGAGCTGCGACATCGTCGAGCGGGAGGGGCTGTGCTGGGAGTACAGCCGGGAGCTGCTCCGCGACCAGGGCCGGGAGCCCACGCGGGAGATCTGCTCGGCCTGGCGCGGCACCCTGGTCTCCGAGGCGTGCCCCGCCGCCGACCGGCGGACTGTGTGCGCCATCGAGGACAGCTACGTGATCCACTATTACCCGCGGTTCATCGACGAGAACCCGTTCGTGACCCACCGCAAGCACTGCGAGCTGTCCGGCGGGGAGATCCTCACCGCGATACCGGTCGAACCGTGATCAGTCCTTGACGCGGATCTGGCGCCCCCCGAGGCCCATGGTGAACATGAACCGCAGGTCGTCGCGCGGCGCGCTGGGCGTGGTGTTCACCTCGAACCCGAACACCATCCCGGGGATGTGGACGCGGACGCCGCCGCCGAACACGAACGGCAGCTCGCGCCCGAGGAGCTCCTCGCGGGTCACCAGGGCGGAGCACGCCTGGACCGCAGGATCACACTCGGGGTCCACGAGCTGGACGGTGTGGGCGTACTCGCGCTCGAAGAACATCCCGAGCCCGGCCAGACCGTAGACCTGGAACACCAGCGGCACGTAGGGCTTGCGCGACATCGTCAGCTCGAAGTCACCGCCCAGGCCGACCAGGAACTCGAAGCGGCTGCGGTTCACCTCCCCCGAGGCTGGCTTCCAGAAGCCTGACGTGCCTGCCAGGCGGAAGCTCCACGGGACCATCAGGTGGCGGCCGCCGAGGATGGCGCCCTCGAAGCCGATGCCGAACTCCCGCTCCCCGTCGCTGGACTCCGGCAACGGCAGGTGCCACTGCGCGGCCACGTCAAAGGCGACGCCGACGCCCTCGGGGGGGCCGGTCTCCTGGCCAGCCGACGCCTGCAACACGTCGGCGAGCACCTCGGGCCGCCGGGCCACCACCTCGCCGCGCTCGGGCTCGGTGATCACGCCGGCGAGCCGGCCCTGGCGATCCAGCACCGGCGCACCCAGCGAGCCCGCCGAGCACTGGATGTCGACCTCGAACTTGCGCTCCCCCACCGCGGCCACGCGCGACTCGTGCAGGGCCCAGCGCCCCAGGCCGCGCTCGGCGGCCCGGGTCAGGGTCCAGACCTGCTGGCCCACGCGGGTCTCGAGGGTGGACACGTCCAGCGGCGCCACGTACTCCAGCGGCGACTCGAGGCCCAGCACGGCCACGGACTCGTCCCAGTACAGGACCTGCGCCTGCCGGACCTGCTTGCCCGCCTGGACCTCGACCCAGGCCGTGTTGGTCACCACGTGCTCGGCCGTGAGCACCAGCGTACCGTCCACCACGGCCACGCCCAGGGCCTCGATGTCCTGGGCGCGCACCGTCACGACCGCGGCCTTGGCCCGCTCGAACACGCCGAACAGGGGGGCGGCCGGCTGGTCGTCGGCGGACGCCCCGATCGGTGCGACAAGCAGGACCAGCAGCGCCGCGAGGGCGACCCTTCGTTCAGTCCTCATCGTTGTCGTCCCACTTGTAGTCGATGACCTCGGTGAGCACGCCGTTGAGCCCCTTGGGGTGCACGAACGCGAACTGGCAGTCCCGGAAGTTCCGCAGGCCACCGATGATCGGGTAGTCCTTCGTCCGCAGCTCCTGGACGGCCTCGGCCGTGGAGTCCACGTTGAAGCTGATGAGCATGAAGCCCTCGCCGTTGCGCTCGACGAACTTGGCGACCTCGCCGTCGGGGGACGTGGACTCCATCAGCTCGAAGCCCACCTCGCCGACCATGTAGCGCGCCACGTGGATCTTCTCGGGCTCGTCCACGTACTCGTCGTCGGGTTCGGTCTTGCCCAGCAGGGGCTCCCACCGCTTCCTCGCCTCGGCGAGGTCCTTCACCGCGATGCACAGGTGATCGATCTTGTTGAGCTTCATCCCTGGTCCCCCTGCGCGGTCGTATCCGCTGCGAGATCGTCCACGATGGCCTGCACCGAGTTGCGGCTGGCCAGCGCGCCCTGGGCCATCACCTGGATCATGGCCTCACCGAAGGGCTTCAGCTCCGCGACCTCGCCGTTGACCACGGTGGCCTTGCGGATCTGGATGACCAGGGCGTGGCCCAACGAGTAGCTGGAGTACCCCAGCTGGGACTGGTCGTTGAACGGATGGCTGCGGCACATGATCTGGGCCAGCGCGTCCTCCGGCGGCTCGACGAACAGGCGCTGGCGGACCATCTCGTCCCACGCGCCCACGCGATCCTCCCAGGGGATCTCGTTGCCCTCGGCGTCGCGGTCCACGTACAGGTTGATCTCGTACAGGCCCATGTTCAGCAGACGGCGGGTCTGCCAGGCGATGGCCTGGGCCTTCACCTGGGGGTAGACGTCGAACAGCTTGTCGGTGAAGCCGGGCTTGCCCTCGAAGTAGTGGCGCATCAGCGTCGGGTGGCACAGGGAGCCGTCCTCGAAGGTCATGGCCACGCCCTCGGCCACGTAGGACGGCATGTTGTTCTGGTACGACGAGAGCCCGGGCGCCGCAGCGCCGGAAGTTTGGTAGTGCAGCGTGTGCGCGGTCTCGTGCATGGGCGTCTCCCACTCGTCGATGGGGATGGGCGCGCCCGGCTTGAGGTTGGACGTGAAGTAGGCGAAGCGCGGCGTGGCCGTGGCCGCGGTGCCGGCGCGGTTCCACTTCAGGTCGTCCTGGTACCAGTCCATGGTGATGCGGTCGTAGGGGTCGGCGCCCATGTCGAGGCCACAGTCGGCGTAGTACTGCTTCATCACCGCCTGGGCGTCCTCCTCGGACAACGTCGGCAGCTCCTCCATGCCCACCTGGTCGAGCACCCACGCGTCGGTGAGCTGGCCCACCTGCCAGTAGGTCAACGACTCGGCGCCGGCGAACTGCTCCAGGGACTGCACGAACGCCTGGGCGTCCGCGTCGGTGGCGGCCCAGGTCTGGTCGGCCCAGGCCATGAAGCCCTCGAGGTCCAGCCCGAACTTCTCCACCATCCGCATGTCGGCGTAGTTGGCGTGGCCGTGGGCCCGGGCGATCTCGTTCATCTCGCCGATGAACTGCTCGTAGCGGCCGCCCTTGGCCACCATGGGTCGGAAGGCGTCCTGGTAGGTCTTGGTCACCGCGGCGCGCTCGGCGGGGTCCGAGACCTGCCCCAGCTTGGCCTCGAAGTCGCGGCGACGCACCTTCTCGCCGTCCATCTCCAGCGTGCCCTCCAGGGCCTCGAACTGCTCGCCGAGCTCCTGCAGGCCCTGGACGCGCTGGCGCAGCTCGTCGGCGGACAGCGAGAGCCGCAGGTCGCCCTCGTGGACCAGGATGGCCACCTTGACGGGCAGCTGGCCGTCGGCCGCCTCGTACGCGGAGACCACGTCGGGATTGCGCAGCTTGCTCGCGACGAGCTTGAGGTGTCCGTACAGCGGCGCGAGCACCTCGGGGAACATCAGGTCGCGGGTGGACTCCACCGCCCCGACCTCGGGGAGGTAGGCGCTGACGATGAACGCCTTGACGTAGGCCGTCTCCGGCGCGAGCACGCCCGTGTCGTAGACCTGCATCGCCGAGTTCACCAGGGCCACGTCGCGCTCGGGGTCAGAGGCGAGCTTCTCCGTGTCGGAGACCTTGCGGGGCGTGGCCACGAGCCGCTCGACGCCGCCGGCGATGCGCTTGTCGTAGGTCACCGAGCCATCCTCGGCCACCGCCGAGACCACCAGCGGACACTCGTTGCCCTCGGCCAGGGCGGCGTCCACGAGCACGCCCTCCTTGATCTGGTCGGGGCCGATGTTGCCCTCGGCGTCCGCCATCACCGCCACGAGCCACGCCGAGGTGGTCACCTCGCCCAGCCGCGGCACCACGGCCCAGCGCTGCAGCACCTTGTCCGCGTGGCCGTTGCCGTCCAGGTCGCCCGGGCCCTCGTGCCACAGGGAGTACACCTCGACCATCAGGTCGCCCTGCACCTCGGGCACCTGGATGTCGCCGCGCTTGCCCTGCTGGACCGCCTCGAGCATGGGCCGCACGTCCGAGTCGGTGGTGCCCGCGGGGTAGGTCGCGGCCTCCACGCCGTCGATCTCCAGGACAGCCGCCTCGAACTCTCCCTCCACCTCGGCCAGGTCGAACAGCACCAGCGGGTTGGTCACCACCACGGGCGCCGCGTCCACCCCGGCGGGATCGCCGCCATCGGAGTCGGGATCGGTCGTGGGCTTCTCGGGGCAGCCCAGACCGGCCAGGGGCAGCAGGACCAGCAGCAGGGCGTAGACAGGGGTGTTCGTCATGATCTCTCCTCGGCGGTTCGTGGGGACGCCGGATCTTCTATCACATGCGCCCGTGCGCGCGGGTCTATGGATCCAGCCGGCGGCGCATCACCTGGGCGACGCACTCGTCGTCCACCCTGAACCGGCTCGAGGCCATGGCCTGCTCGCGCCGGCGTCGGAAGCTCGGCTGGCGGAAGAAGCTGCGCACCCGGCGACGGACCGCACACAGCTGCTCGCTGCCGCTGTACTCGAAGGGCTCGCCGTCCCGGGTCACGCAGCCGTCGTGGACCGCCCAGGTGGCCTCGGCGAGGAGTCGATCGCCCAGGTCCCGCCGCAGCGCCCGGAACCTCCCCTCGGCCACTGGGTCGAGGAACGTGGACCGCACGTGGTACAGCGCGGCGTTGTGGTAGTGCAGCGGTACGTTGAGGATGCCGCCGAGCCTCAGCCGTTCCGCCATGATCAGCAGCAGCTGGAACACCTCGAAACCGATGCCGAGCCCAGGGTACGTCTGGCCCGGCAGCGGCGGGCGCTGTCGGGTGAATCGCCGCCGCGGGTGCTGCAACAGCAGCCACTCGACGAACAGGAAGTCGAAGGGCGCGTCGCCCAGGTGCTCGGCCAGCGCCTCGTTCAGCGGCCGGTGCACCAGCCGCGCGCGCAGGTCCACCAGCTTGGTCTCGGGCTCGACCACACCATCGCAGTGCACCGACAGCCGGTGCAGGTAGGGATCGCTGAGGTCGAAGTGCAGCACCGGGTCTTGCAGTCCGCGGTGGGCCAGCGCGTCGAAGAACCCATACTCCTTCAGCGCCGCGGTCATGCCGTCTTTGCTGTAGTAGCCCAGGAAGTACTGGCTCGACCACTCGTCCACCACCGCCGCGAAGATCCCGTCCGGGTCGAACAGGGTCGAGTCGTCCTGTTGCAGGTCCGCGCGCTTGAGCCGCTTGGCGATGCGGTGGTAGCGGTGGTCGAGTTTCTTGAGCCGGGTTCGGTCCATCATGGTCAGCCCCGATTTGGTATCCCCAGTCTACCGGGACCTCCCAAATCACGTGAGCCACACCGCGACGACGAACACGAGCAAGGAGAAGGAGAAGGAGAAGGAGTCTGCCGGAGTGTTCGGGCAGGAATGTCCATCTCAAGACGAGACGCTACTGGCTCTCGCGTCAACTTCCGGCGGAGATGAGCGGCACCTCGAACGGAAGTTGGCATACACGTCAACTTCCGGCGGACATCAGCGGCATCTCGGACGGAAGTTGGCATACACGTCAACTTCCGGCGGACATCAGCGGCATCTCGGACGGAAGTTGGCATACACGTCAACTTGCGCAGGACATGAACGCTATCTCGAACGGAAGTTGGCCTCCCGCCGGCTTGCCCTCCGACAAGTCGTGACTAGGTTCCTTGAGCCCCCCGGAGACCAGGATTCCACACGTGCAGATCTGGCATTTGGGCCTCTCCTCCGAGGGTCGGCATCCCCTGTTCCCAAGCGAGCGCGAACGGAGGGCCGCAGTCGCTCTCGTCGTTCGAAGGGCGGGGCCCTACCTGATCACCTTCGGTATCGTGGACGACCACCTCCACGTTGTGGTGGTTTGCGACCGAAGGACCGCGGGCAAGCTGCTACGCGCGTTGCAGCTGGGCCTGCGTTCCATCTCCCGCACGGGCTTCGAGCCGCCCTACATCAAGCCCGTCTCCAGCCGCGCGCACCTGATACGGCTCGTCGAATACACCATCGAACAACCGGCCAAGCACGGGCTCGACGAGCACCCCGCCCTCTGGTCGGGTAGCGCGTTCGCCGACATCGTGGGTGCGCGCGCCGTCTGTCACACTCGCATCCCCCACGTCCTGCCGAGGTACCGGCTCGCTGACGCCTGGACAGCGGCCGGACTCCCACCGGGTGGCGTCGCCCCCTCACGGGTCGCGCAACTCCGCGGCATCGGATCGGACGCCCTGACCGCCGCCGCCGCGTTCGCGGTCAACGCCCCTCCCGCGCTCTCCCGTCGGACCGCAGAGGTGACCCGCGCCAGGGCGCTGGTGGTCTCGCTGGGAAAGGAGGCGGGATTCCACACCCGCGACCTCACGGATGCCCTGGATGTGACGAGAGAGAGCGTCCGGAAACTGTCGCAACGGCCCGACGACGGTCCCGGACGGGCGGCGGTGTTGCTCCGGCTGGGGATCGAAAGGGAGGTGGGTTCGTGATTCGGTCGGCGTTCGAGGGCGAACCTTCCCCGTCTCATTCCGCAGCCGGTCGAACCAGGACTCCGAACTCGATCCCGCCGTACACCATGGTCCGCTCCTCCACATCGACGACGAATCCGGCGATGGGAGTGACGGTGATGTACCCACCCGGACCGATCTCGAAACCGAAACCCGGTTCGATGGAGTACGAAACCGCGGTGTACATCCTCGGCTCGGTGTCCCGGGTGGACCAGGGGATGGACAGCCCCAGCTGGTTGGCCAGGGAGAAGAAGCCGAAGCCGGTGGCTGTGGAGGGGGCGACCAACAGGTCGGGGCCGATCCAGCCGAAGGACATGGGGAACCCCTTGCCCGTGTTCACGTCGATGAGCGTTCCCCCGTGCACGCCAGCTCCGAGCGTCACGTTCCTCGCCGTGCCCCGCAAGCGAAGTCTGGTCGTCAACAAGGCGGGGCCCGCCCAGGCAGCCTGGAGGCCCGTCTCCAGCTCGGCCGAGCGTCCCAGGCCGAAACTGCCTCGCACCACACCCCCGATCGTCCCGTACTGGATGTCCATGGGCTGCAGCCGCGAACCACCGGCGATGAACTGGCCGTGCAGCTCCGCCTGTCCCCCCTCCAGCCGCTCCGGATGGACCGGGCCAGCGCTCATGTGCCCCGGCGCCATCACCACACAACCCGGGGCAACCATGGCAAACCAGCAAAGGAGTACGAGTCGTTTCAATCTCCCCCCCGGCGGAGCATCGTTCGTCGGACCAAGGAATCACGCGACCACGGTCATTGAAAAAGGGCAAGTGACAGTGCCTGACACCTACTCCCGCCTCTCATCCTCGCCCCCTCGACCTCTCGCCGATGATCCGGTTCAGGTGTCAGCGTTCAGGTTCAGGTGTCAGACACTGTCACTTGTCACTTCGGCTTCCTCCATACACCAGGCATCCTTCCAGCGGTTGAACTGCGCCGATTGGCGCCTCGTTCGAATTCGACTGAGGACGAGGTTTGCTTGGTTGGTCGTCATTCCCATCAAATGCGCGATCTCGGCGTTGGACAACGTGGAGGCGCGAGCGAGCGCCCACACGGCAAGCCGGCGGGCCGGGTTCGCGCCGCGTCCGTGGTGGGATCTCATGAGGTCGTCCATGGAGACGTCTGTGAGCGCGGTCACGGCCGCGAGGATATCGGATGGGCCGCGGGTGGGTAGGATGCAGGTTTTCGCCGCCCGTGATTCGAGACGACCGACGGCTTCTTGCGTTCCGAGAAGGTTCCACAGGTGTTCGGTGTCCAACGGCAGGTCGGGCGGCCAGGCTTGCCCCCCTTGCCAGAGCTCCCTCAAGGTTCCATCGAGCACATGCTCGTCGCCGAACAGGGCGAGCATCTCGTCGCACCGCAACCATGAAGGGCGAGCATCCAATCCCATGTACGCGCGGTGGCTCGTCCAACAGTCCTCGTCCGGACGATGCACGAGCCGGGCTTCTACCGGGTTCAGGTGCAGGTACGCTAGCGTGGCTACCAGGTAGTCGTCGTTCTCGACCATTCGATTGCGAAACCTCGCACGAAAGAGCGCTCCGTCCCGGCCATGCCGCCGGTTGGAACGCCTGGTGAAGAGACTGCCGAGGTAGGCCATTCCCAAGGACAGCAGGCCCTCGAGCGAGCGCACGAGCAAGTGGAAGTGGTTGGGCATCAATGCGTAGCCGTGGACCTCGATGCGATACCGATGGACGACATCCTCGAGGAGAGAAAGAAACAGGAGGCAGTCGTCGTCGTCGAGGAAGACGGCTTGTCGACTGGCGCCGCGGTTCACGACGTGGTGCCAAGCCCCGGGATAGTCGATTCGTGGCAAGCGACCCATGGAAGATTCCTGTCGAGGTTCCCAGCAAAATGACAAGTGACAGTGCCTGACACCTACCCCCTTTCCTCAAGAAACCGCCGGGCGATCCGCTTCTTGAACAGCCCCATCAGGCCAAAGAAAACGACTGTGGCTGCGGAGCCCCACTGCAGGAGGACCAGAATATCGCCCTGCCCCTTCCACCGCGCCAACGCGCCACCTGCCACGCCAACGAGGACGAACAACCAGAAACTCCAAAACGACGGAGACGCCCATTCCCTCCACATCACGACGAATAACGCAATGCCAGTCAGGGGCCCCCAAACGAGCACCCCAGATGTGATTTTTCACGCGCATGCCCCCACTTGAGGGACCGGTTTTTCAGGGGCAT
>CAYRNR010000074.1:0-41719 GCA_964425605.1 uncultured Rickettsiales bacterium
CGCGGAACTCCTCGATGTAGTCGATCTCCTCGTCGTGGGTCAGGAACAGCGCGCGTGGGCTGAAGTCGAACCGCAGGCCCTGGAACACCACCACGGCGCAGACCGCCGTCGCGATCGTCAGCGCGATCAGGAGCGGCCAGCGCAGCCGGATGATGGCCTGGACGATGGACGTCACAGGGGGACCCTCCAGGAAGGCGCAGGATAATGGAACGCGCGTGGAAGTGGAAGTGGAGGTGGGGGTGGAGGTGGAGGTGGGAGGTTCAGAAGGGGCTGGGCAGGATGTAGACACGACCGGCGGTGAGTTCGCCGTAGGTGTCGGGAGCGTTGGAGGCGCCGATGACGAGGTCGTCGCGGCCGTCGCCGTCGAGGTCCCCCGCCGGGGAGAGGCCTCTCCCGGCGTAGTCTCCGCCGGCTTCGCCGACGAAGGCGACGTCGGCGGTCTCGAGTTCGTAGTGGGCGCCGTACCAGGTGGAGGCTCCGAGGAGCAGGTAGACCTTGCCGGTCTCGTCGTCGTGCCACGCAGCGGCGACGAGGAGATCGCTCAGGCCGTCGCCATCGACATCTCCGGCGCTGGCGACTGCGCTGCCGGACATGTCGCCGAGGCGCTCGCCGATGAAGCGGCCGTCGGCGTCGACGAGGTCGAACTCGCCGCCGGTGGCGAGGCTCGTGCCCAGGACGAGGTAGCTGCGGCCGGCCTCGTAGGCGTTGGCGCCGCCACCCGCGCGATACGCACCGACGAGCACGTCGGCCAGGCCGTCCCCGTCCACGTCACCCGCGGAGGCCACGGAGTAGCCGGCGCGATCCTGGGAGCTCTCCCCGGCGAGGCGCGCGTGGACGTTCGCCAGGGTGTGGGCGCCCCCCGCGCTCGCCGTCGACCCCAGCACGAGGTAGGCGGCCCCGGAGCTCATCCCATTTGCGCCGGCCTCGGGTGCCCCGACGAGCAGATCGTCGAGCCCGTCGCCATCCACGTCACCCGCCGAGGCCACCGCCCAGCCGCTGTTGTCGTACTGGGACTCGCCGACGAAGGAGGCCTGGGCGTAGGCCAACGACTGGGCACCCCCGCCGAGCATGGATGCGCCGAGGACGAGGTAGGTCTTCCCGGCCTGGTCCCCGTTGTGGGAGTCGTTGGGGGCCCCGACGAGCACGTCGCCCAAGCCGTCCCCGTCCACGTCACCGGCCGGCGCGAGGGCGCTGGCGCTGCACGTGTTCTCGCCGAATCCGATCAGGGACGCGTCGGCGTCCGAGAGGGGGAACTCACCACCGTTGCCGACCGTGGCGCCACGGAAGACGTAGGTCTTGCCCGCGTTCTGGGCACCCTGGGAGTTCCCGTAGGCTCCGATGAGCAGGTCGTCCAGCCCGTCGCCGTCGATATCTCCGGCCGACGCCACCGTCCAGCCCGCCAGGTCGTTGGAGGACTCCCCCACGAACGAAGCGTCCGCGTCGCCGATGGAGTAGCTCCCGCTCGCTGGCAGGGACGCCCCCAGCAACAGGTACGCCTTGCCCGCGAAGTTGCCGCCATCGTCGTTGTGCGGGGCACCCACGAGCAGATCGCCCAGGCCGTCCCCATCCACGTCCCCGGCCGACGCGACCGCGCGCCCGGCGTAGTTGCCCTGGGCCTCTCCGATGTAGGTGACGGGCGCTGCCGCGAGGCTGTTCGCGTCGATGCCGTCGCAGTTGCCGTCGAATCCATCGTCCGGGTCCTCCCATGCCCCCGGGTGGACCGTCGGATCGTTGTCATCGCAGTCCACGTCCACGCGGTATCCGTCGCCGTCCGCATCCAGGGGATCAGCGCTGTCGTCGTCGTCGCCGCTGCTGTCGTCGTCCGAGAGATCGTCGTCGTCCGAGGTGGCGTCGTCGTCGTCCCCGGTGGCGTCGTCGTCGTCCCCGGTGACGTCGTCGTCGCCGGAGGCCGTGTCGTCGTCCGTCGTCTCCTCGCCGGGGCAACCGAGGAGGAGCAGCAGCACCAGGACCGAGGTGTGAGTGACGCGCAAGGGGAGACCTCCCGGCGCGAGTATATCCGAGGAGAGCGCGCGGCCAGTGGTAGACTCGGTGTCAGGGGCCCTCGAACACGGACGCGTTGCACGTCGATGAGACGCACGATTCTCCAGATCCTGCCGGTATCCGTCGCCGTGTGGGTCGGCGGCTGCCCTGCGCCCTTCTTCACGTCGGAAGAGGGGCAGTGGTCGTTCCAGGACAGCGGCCTCGTCGTCGGCGGCAGCAGCGGGCTCAACGACGACACGCCGTTGCTCGAGGGCTCTACGGTGTGCCCTACGCCGAGTTACATGGGTACCTGTCCAGAAGAAACGGGTGACGACGACGACAGCGCCGTGGACGGTATGGCGCTGCTGCTGGACTGCTTCGACCACAGCGCGGATGGCCCGGGTAGCATCCAGCAGGCCACTTCCTCTCTGTGCGTCCTCGGGGAGGGGATCGGGGAACTGACCTGGAACATGGACCCCCTCCCCTGCGCGGTCCCCGACGGAGGCTGCCCGCCCGTCGCCGACCGGGTCGTCTTCGAGCTGCTGGCCGCGGAGGATCTCCAGGCGAAACCACATCCGTGGGTGGACCTCTACGCGCTCGAGGCCCTCGCGCCGGCGGCGGGCGAGGCATTCCCCGGAGACCTGCTCCTTGCCGAGGGGGAGCCGATCCAGATCCTCGCGGACGCGGAGGTGGTCCTGCTCGCCCACCTCTGGGACTCCACCGGCGAGCGGGCCGTCGCCTGGAACGAGGCCGATGGCGGCGCGGCGGTCCGATCTGTCCAGGGTTCGTCGGAAATCACCGATCCGATGGACAAGGGCTTCGTGCGCCTGAGGCTCTCCCGAGGAGCGGAGGCTGTCCTGGAGCTGCGCGTGGGCGAGCACGCGTGGGATGTCGCGACCTTGATCGGAGTCGGCGAGGAGGTCCTGGCCTCCGTGGAGCTGGTGACCGCATTCGCTCCATCCATGGGAGGCGATCTGACGGCCGTCTCGCTACGCGAACCGTTCGGCGCCCGGGCCCTCTTCCGCGACGCCCTCGGACGCCCCGTCCACGGCGTCCCCGTCCAGTGGCGTGTCCGCGACGGCATCCTGGGAGTCGAGCCCGGAATCACGGGAGACTACACGCTGCCGGGAGCCGACTACGCCCTGCTGTCCGACGACTGCGTGCGGCCTTCCGAAGCCCACGGTGAGCGGAGCGCAACCCTCGAGGTCAGCTACGGGAACCTGTCTGACGCGAGGGACCTGGTCTGGACACGGACCCTTCAGCCGGGCGTGGACGGGCCTGGATGGGAGCCGTCCGAGGACTGCATGTCCGGGGGTGGTTGCTCGTGTGACGTCCAGGGGGGGACCAGCCCGGAGATCGTCCCGATTCTGATGCTGACGTGGGTATCGTGGCGTCGCTGCCGGCGTTCGTGACGCGAAGGTCCGGCGCGTGAACGGGGAGGGGGCGCAGAGCGCCCCGGGAAGACGTTCCCACGGGGACCGTGGGAACGAGGAGCCTCTCTCCCCTTCCTGCTTTACTCAGATCTCCTCTTCTCCCTCCCTCTTCTCCGTGTCCCCGTGCCTCCGTGGTGAAATCTGAGCTCAGGCGGTCTGGCGCTCAGCCTCGCCCCCCGGCACGACCACCAGGTCGAGGTCCGGCAAATCGTCCTCGTCCACCACGGTCATGGTGCGCCAGCGTCCGCGGGCGAAGCGGACGACGAGCAGCGTGGCCTGCAGCGTGACCATGATCAGCATGCCGAGCCAGGCGCCGAGGATGCCGTACTCGAGGCGGAAGGCGAGCAGGTACACCACGGGGATGCCGATGCACCAGCTGGTGCAGACGACGGCCCACATGGGCCAGCGGGTGTCGCCAGCGCCGCGCAGGGCGCCGTAGGCCACCATGTTGAACCCGTCGAGGATCTGATAGACCGCGGCCACGTAGAGCAGCGGGATCACCAGGACCGCGACCTCCTCGTAGGGGGCGAAGAGACGAGCGAGGGGTCCAGGCAGCCCGGCGAACAGGGCGGCGCAGAAGAGCGAGAACACCCCCACGATGATCAGCGTGCGCCAGCCGTCGCGGGCGGCCAGGTCGGAGCGGCCCTCACCCTGGTGGCGACCCACGAGGGTGGTGGCGGCGACGGAGATGCCCCAGGCGGTCATGAAGCTGATGCTCATGAGGCGCACGGCGACCTGATTGGCCGAGAGCTCGATGTCACCGATCCAGCCGACCATGATGGACATGACCAGGTACGCGCCCACCTCGAAGAAGAACTGCAGCCCCATGGGCAGCCCGACGCGGACCATTCCGCGAACCAGCGGCCACACGATGCGCTCGCGCACCCGCTCGACGGCGAAGCGGCGGTAGGGGCTGGAACGCCGGTGCACGAGCCACAAGAAGCAGCCGAGCATGAACAGGTTGCTCGCGGCGGTGGCGATGCCGGCGCCGTCGACGCCCAGCGCGGGGATGGGCCCGAGGCCGAAGATCAGCACGACGTCGAGGACCATGTTCACCACGTTGGCGAGCAACGCGATGATCATGGGCGCCCGGGTCTGTCCGATCCCCTCGAGGAAGCCGTTGTAGGCCCAGTAGCCGAACACGCCCGCGACGCCCAGGCTGCGCCAGAACAAGTAGCGGTACCCGAGGTCGGAGACCACGTCGCTGAGGCCTGCCAGACGGAACAGGGGCGCGGACGCCAGCACGATGGCGAGGGTGACCGAGCCGGCGATGATGGCCAGCCGGACCCCCTGGCCGAGCACGAGCCCGCAGGCGCGCTCGCGGCCAGCGCCGTGGTACTGGGAGACGTAGGTGTTCACCACGCCCAGCAGGCCGAGCCCGAAGACGTAGACGGTGAACATGTAGGTCGTGGCGATGCCGACGGCGCCCTGCTCGATGGTGCCGAGGCGGCCCACCATGGCGGTGTCCACCAGCCCCATGGCCGTGAAGCTGAGCTTGGAGATCACCACTGGCAGCGCCAGTGTGAGGATCTCTTTCCATCCTCCGTCGCGTCTCATCTTCCTGTCCTCAGATCCGCCTGATCGGGACCCGCCTGATCGGGACCCCTAGAACCGAAAAACCCCGCCTACTGTTCCAGGTGGCGGGGTCGAACCAGCAATTTCGTCTGGTCAGATCATCCACCACCTCTGCGCGCCACATTCGCGCCGGTAGAAATCAAAGTAGGGTCGGTCGTCCGCATCTGGAACCTCTCGTGGGTTGACGGCGCGAGAATGTGCAAGAACCGCGGCCAAGTCAACGGGTCTTTTTGATCCCGGTCCGGCGGAGCGTCGCGACCACGGCGAGGCCGAGGAGCGCAGAGATGCCCTGGACGTCCACCCGCTGGCCGACCGTGCACGTGCACTTCTTGTACTCCACGTCCGCGGAGTCGTCGTCGTCGCCGGGGTTGCCCGGGAACTCGCCGTCGAACAGGTCGCAGTCCAGGTCGGCCGGACCGGCCGGGGCGCCGTCGTACACGACGCGGTAGATGCCCTCGGCGGTGGAGAACCACAGGTTGCCGTCGGGGCCGTTGACCACGTCGAGGACGCCGTAGTAGCGCTGCTCGTCGGTGAGCCCGTCCGGGGGCTGGGACCACCACTCGTCGTCCTGGTCGACGATCCGCTCGCCGTCGGTGCTCAGCTCGAGGCGCCGCACACCCCCGCGCATGCAGTTGCCCATGAAGAGGTCGCCGAGGTACTCGGCGGGGTAGTTCGCGCCGCAATAGACGGCCAGGCCGGTCGGGCAGATGTTGGGGGTCCAGGTGGTCAGGGAGTCCGCGAATCCCACCTCGCCCGGCGCGCCGGTGTACAGGGGCCAGCCGTAGTTGGCGCCGACCTGCAACAGGTTGATCTCGTCGTCCACCGTGGGCCCGTTCTCGCTGCCGTAGAGCTGTCCGTCGAGGGGGTTGAAGGCCAGTCCGAAGGTGTTGCGAAGGCCCAGGGCCCACACGGCCCCGTCGAAGGGGTTGTCCGCGGCAGGGGCACCGTCACGGTCCATGCGCAGGATCTTGCCGAGCTCGACCTGCAGGTCCTGGGAGCTCTCGGACTGCCCCTGCTCGCCGATGGAGAGGTACAGGGCCTGGTCCGGACCGAAGACGATGGGGCCGCCGTTGTGGTTCCCCTCCCCTTCCAGGGGCAAATCGTCTCGCAGGACGACGATCTCGGTGGCGACGCCGTCGGCCTCGGTGATACGCACGAGCTTGTGGCTGCCGTCGGTGGACGAGTAGTAGACGTAGAGGTGGTGGTTGTCCGCGAACTCCGGGTCCAGTTCCAGGCCGAGGAAGCCACGCTCGAAGAAGACCTCGACGTCCTCGAACGTCACCACGGGTTCGTCCACGAGTTCCATGGTCGGCAAGACCACGCGCACGTCGCCCGTGGTGTACTCGTTGAAGAACAGCCGACCGTCGGGGGCGAAGTCGAAGAAGACCGGGACCTCGAGGTCGGTCAGGACCGGCTCGACGGCGAAGCCTTCGTCGAGGGCATTCGCCACGGCGGCGGGGAGCAGGCACCCGATCAGCAGCTGCAGCAGGACGCTTCTACGGTTCACTTTGTCTCCAGCGCGCACTACTGTAACGCCTCGCACCCACGGAGCGTAGCGACATGACCGACGAAACCGCCATCGACCGCCTCCGCGCCGCGCTGGGCGACGACCTGGTCGAGCACCTCATCCGCCCGCAGCGACGCGGAGAGCTCCCCGATCCGGACGGACGCGGGCGAGCGGCCTCGTCCTGCGGCCACGACCACGTGGAGATCCAGGTGCGCGTGCACAGCGGCGACGTCCTCCAGTCCTGCTTCGTCGCCCAGGGTTGCGCCCACACCCAGGCCTGCGCCTCCGCGGCCGCGGATCTCGTCGCCGATCAGCCCCTCGCTGCGGCAAGACGAGCCGCGTCAGCCGACGGCATCTCCCGCGCGCTGGGTGAGCTCCCCCCTGAGAAGCTCCACTGCGCCGAGCTCGTCGCGACGGCAGTCCGTGCCGCCCTGGACGACGCCGTACGGACGTCGGCAGAGCCGTGGCGGAAGCTGTACAGGAGGTAGGGGATCGGGTCGGGCGCGCTGGCTAGAAGGCCACGCCGATGGAGATGCCGGCGCCCATGCCCAGGTCGGAGATCTCGGCGGCGTCCACGATGGGCTCGGCGCTGAGGCTCTCGTCGGTGACCTCGGCCTCGGCGCGGATGCTGCGGCTGACCAGCAGGAACGACACGTCGGCGAAGATGTTCTTGTACAGCTGGACCTGTGCGCCGACCTCGGCCTCGTGGCCGATGATGCCGCCGCCGGTGACCGTGCCGTGGTAGTCACCGTGGATGTTCAGCGCGGAGATCGCCTGGAAGCGCAGCCCGCCGCCGAAGCGGAAGCCGTGGCCCCAGATGTTGTTGTAGGTCCACTGACTGGAGGAGTGGGCGGTCTCGAAGTACAGGAAGTCCTGCCCCTGGTAGCCCAGGTCGATGATGATGTCGAGGGGGCCCTGGGCGCGCGTGGCGAGCAGGGGGAGCCGGACGCGGGCGCCGGCCTGGATGCGGTGGACGCCGTCTCCGAAGCTACCCTCGGAGCCGTCCTCGCGGACGACCTTGTGCTCGGTGGAGTAGCCGAAGCGCTCGAAGGCCACGGCCGCGCCGAGGAACTCGATGGGGAAGATCTCGCCGCCGACGCCGATGGAGGCCGGCGCGGCAACGGGGCCGGTGCCCTCGGGACCGGCGATCTCGAGGTCCGGGAACGTGCAGTTGCGGTCGCCCGTGCAGGGATCGGCGACCTGGCTGTACTTGTAGCCGATCACCGGGTAGCGCAGGTACACCTTGGCCAGGCGATAGGGCTGGTCCGTGTACGGGAACTTGGCGGTGCCCGTGGGGGCCGTCGTCGTGGCCGTGCCCGCGCCCGTGTACTGAGGCGTGGTCAGGGGGGCTACCGGCTGCACCGGCTGCGCCGGCTGGGTCACGACAGGCTGCGTCACCACAGGCTGGGTCACGACGGGCTGGGTCGGCTGGACCGGCTGGGTCGGCGGCTGCCAGGTCGGGGGCTGCGTCACGGCGGGCTGGGTCACGACCGGGGGCTGCGTCACGACCGGCTGCGTCACGACCGGGGGCTGCGTCACGACCGGCTGCGTCACGACCGGCTGCGTCACGACCGGCTGCGTCACGACCGGAGGCGCCGTGGTCACGGGCGGGGCCGCGGTCACCGGCGCGGTCACGACCGGGGCGACCACGGGCGGAGCCACGACGGGCGCGACGGGCTGCGCTGCAACCGCGCCAGCGCCGAACGACAGGGAGAAGTGGTTCGACGCCTTCTGCCCTCCCGCTGCGACGTCCATCATCAGCTCGGCCTGGCCGGCGGGGCCGCCGGCCGGGGGGGTGTACGTGCAGGTGAGCATGCCGGGGCTGAAGCTCGTGCAGTCCCCGAACGTGCCCTTGTCGGTGAAGGACCACGTGACCGCGGCGTCCGTGGCGAGCATGCCGGTGGGCAGCACGACCACGAAGTTCACGGCCCGCGGCTGACCGTCGGCGGCCAGCCCGGACACGGGCATCATGTTGACCTGAATCCCCTGGGCAGCCGCAGCAGCGGGGAGCAGCAGGGCCAGGGCCAGGGCCGCGGTGAAGGCGAAACAGCTTCTCGCGTTGGCATACATACAGGAGCCTCCTTGTCAGCGCGTCCACATCATATAGATCCGCGCGCGGGACGGAAAGTGCACACGCAGGGACATCTGTGTCGATAGACGGAGGGATCCGTCAAAGGGGGGACGGGAAAATGGAGGTGGATGTGGGAGTGGACGTGTAGGTGGACGTGGAGGTGGGGGGGAAGGTGGCTACCGGACGTTGCCCATGTAGACGGTCGCGAGCTGGCGGTCCTTGATGTTGTCGGGGGTGTAGGCCGGCAACAGGACGGGGGAGCGGCGATCGGTCTGGATGTCCGAGGCCTCGAGCTCGGCGTGGTGGGCACGCACGTGGTCGAGGGTCAACGGAGAGCCCGTGGCGGTCTCGGCGGCGAACTTGGCGGCGGAGGCGCCGGAGATGCGGCCGAAGACGTTGATGTCGAGCAGGGAGTTGCCCATCAGGCGGTTCTCGCCGTGGATGCCGCCGGCGACCTCACCGGCCATGTAGAGGCCGGGGACGCAGGTGGAGCCGTCGGCCTCGAAGTCCACGCCACCGTTCTGGTAGTGCAGGGTCGGGTAGACCAGCATGGGCTCGCGGGCGATGTCGATGCCGAAGCGCTTGAGCAGCATGTAGGCGCCGCAGAAGTTCTTCTCGACGTAACCCTCGCCGTGGAGCATCTCGAGCATCGGCGAATCGAGCCAGATGCCCCAGGTGCCCTTGGGCGTCGGGACGCCGCGGCCCTGTTCGACGGCCTCGCGGATGAACGCCGACGACTCGATGTCGCGGGGCTCGCGCTCGTTGACGAAGCGCTCGCCTTCCACGTTGAGCACGTTGGCGCCGGCGCCGCGGAACTTCTCGGTGACGAGGATGCCCTCGGCCTGCTCGGGGTACGCCACGCCCGTGGGGTGGTACTGCACCGTGTGCAGGAACGTCAGGGGCACGCCCGCGCGGTAGCTCATGACCAACCCGTCGCCGGTGGCGCCGTAGTGGTTGGTCGTCATGAAGTTCTGCATGTGCAGACGGCCGGAGCCGCCGGTAGCCATGACCACGGCCTTGGCCTTGCAGATCTCGAACTCGTGGGTCTCCATGTTGTAGAGCACGGCGCCCGCGCACTGACCGTCCTCGTTCTTGATCAGCTCCACCGCGGAGGTGAACTCGACCACGGGCACGCCGAGGTTGCGGACCTCGTCGCGCACGACGCGCATGATCTCGGCGCCGGACATGTCCGAAGCCGAGTGCATCCGCTTGCGGCTGGTGCCGCCGCCGTGAACGCTCTTGAACCGGCCGTCCTCGAACTTGTCGAACAGCACGCCCAGGTCGTTGAGCCACTTGATGGCGTCGGGGCCGTCCTCGACCAGGCGACGGACCAGCGAGGGCTTGTTGACGAAGTGGCCGCCGCCCATCACGTCGAGGAAGTGATAGAAGGGCGAGTCCTTCTCGGGCTTGTCACAGGCCTGGATTCCGCCCTCGGCCATCATCGTGTTCGCGTCACCGTGCCGCAGCTTGGTGGCGATCATGACCTTGGCGCCGGCGTTGTGGGCGTAGATGGCCGCGGCCGATCCGGCGCCACCGGCGCCGATGACCAGCACGTCCACGTCGTAGTCCGGCTCGGACATGTCGATGCGCTCGGGCTCGACCAGGGCGCGGGCCTCGAGCAGGTCGACGATCTCGGGTGAGATGGAGTAGCCCTTGGAGGGGCCGATCTTGATCTCTCGCTTGATGTCGGGGCCGGTCTTGTAGTCGGGGTGGAAGTTGTCCAGGTAGACCTGGCGCTCTTCCAGGGTCAGGAACGGCAGATCGTCGTCCTTCTTCTTCAGTTCCACGTGGTGGGCCCTGTTGGCCTCGCACTTCTTGTACAGATCCTTGAGATACTGTGGGTAAGGCATCTTCTAACCTTCCTAAAATCCTGTGCGGTTCCAGCTACCGGACTAGTAGTCCAGCAGGCCCTTCTTGCTGTCGGGACGCCAGTCCTCGCCCTCGGAACCGGGCTCCCACTGGCGCTCCTTGTACAGCTCGACCCACTTCTCCTTGGCCGCGGTCTCGAGCTCGTCCATCAGCTCGCGGTACTTGCTCTCCGCGATCATCTGGACCTGATCGCGGTTGTGCTTGGCGCGCGGCATGATCTTGGCACCCACCAGACGGCGGACCATCTGGGCGATGTGGTACTGGGGCAGCTCACCCATGCACCGGCTGGTGCACAGGCCGCACTGGATGCACTCGAAGGAATGCTCGGAAGCTCCCTCGAGATCCCCGCGCTTGATCAGCGCGATGTAGTCCATGGTCTGCACCTCGGCGGGGCAGGCCTTCGTGCAGGCGTTGCACGCCACGCAGCGGAAGAGCTCCGGATAGGCAGCCCAGACCTCTTCGGCCAGCTGCTGCTCCGTCTTGTCCGCCATGTCCTCGAGCTTCCAGTCCGCCCGGTTGGCCGGGAAGAAGGGCAGCTGTGTGAGGTACATGTTGGGCTCGACCACGGTCTGGCAGGCGAGGCCCACCTGGATCTTGTAGTCGCCAGGCTTGCGGAAAACGGTACCGCAGGCGCCACAGACGCCCATACGACAGCCGCAGCCGCGCACGAACTGATACCCGACGTGCTCCATCGCCTTCATGATGGTCAGCTCTTCGGGCACCATGTACTTCTTCCCCATGATGTAGATGGGGATTTCCTGGACTTCCGGCTTTACCTGTTGCTGTGTCTCGGCCATCTCGTCCTCTCAGGGCAATAGATTCCGTGTTTCTTGCGCCCGGCTCGGCCTCGCTCAGGGAGCGGCGGTCGTGGCCAGGAAATTCTTCTCGGTCAGCAGCTCGCGGGCGGAGAGCACGTTGAGCTCCGTGCGGCAGACCTCGGCTCCGAGGCCCAGCGCGATCGCCAGCAGCTGGGTGAAATAGATCGTCGGCACCTCGGCCCAGTCCGGGTCGGCAGCGAGCAGGTCCCGCTGGCGCACGCCCACGTTGTACTCGCACAGGGGGCAGCTCAGGGCCAGCACCTCGGCGCCGGCGCCGCGGGCCGAGTTCAGCACCTGGGCCGTGCTCGACAGCGCGGCCTCGGCGTGGGTCAGCATCTGGTAGGAGCCGCAGCAGGTCTGGGCGTCCTCGTAGCTCACCACCTCGGCGCCGAGGGCGGCGAGGAAGTCGCGCATGATGCTGGGGCGCTCGGGCTGGTCGTCGATGGAGACCTCGTAGGGGCGCGTCAGGGTGCAGCCGTAGTACGGGGCGACCTTGAGACCACCGAGGCCGACCTTGACCGCGTCGGCCAGGCCATCCCAGCCGATCTCGTCGCGGATCAGGGTCAGGAAGTGCACCACCTCGACCTCACCGGCGTAGTCCGGCTCCTCGTCCATGAAGGTGTTGATGGTGTGGCGCTTCTCGTCGTCCTCGCGCATCAGCCGGTTGGCGCGGGCGAGGGTGTTGTAGCACATGGAGCACAGGGTCACGACCTTGTCGGCGCCCATCTCGCGGGCCCGGATCAGGTCACGCACGGGGGCGATCTGGTGGACCAGGTCGTCGTCCGCGAGGGAGTAGACCGCGCCGCAGCAGTTCCACCGCGTGAGCTCCTCCATCTCGATGCCCAGAGCGGACACTGCGGCGAGGGCCGCGTCCTCGAGGTTCTTGGCTTTGTGCTTCAGCGTGCAACCGGGGTAGTAGACGATTGTCATGGTCAACCTCTAGGCGGTCAGCTTGCGGAACGCAGCCACGAGGGCCATCTGCGGCATCTCGCGCAGGTCGTCCTCGTCGATGTCGTCCATCTCGATCAGGTTGATGTTCTTGCGCAGGGTCAGCAGGCGAAGGGCCTCCATCACCTTGGGGATGTCGAGGCCCCGCGGGCAGCGCGTCTCGCAGGCATGGCACGACGCGCAGTAGGTGTGCGCCTTCTTGGCTTCGATGTGGTCGGCGATGCCCAATTGGGCCAGGGCCACCATCACGCGGGGCGGAACGGGGGCATCTTCGTACATGGGGCAGACGCCCCCGCAGGTCCCGCATTGCATACACGCGGTGATGTTCTCGCCGCTGATCTCGCGGATCTTCTCGGCCAGGAGGCCGTCGATATGCCGTCTCGTGATTCGGATGCTCATGGGTTCACGAGTTCCTTCCATGCTGGAGCCAGGCTCCGGGTCCAGGTCGCATACTCCGCCAATAGGCGGCACAGGATAGATCAGAGTGTGGATAGGAACAACTCCCGTGCGCGCGCAAGTCTGAGCTGCTATTTTTTTTCAATGATTTCGCGGACATACACCAAACTGTGGTCGCCAGAAGTACCCGTGTTCGGAGCGGTGACTTGAACTCGCTTAAGCTATCCGGCCGCCCGGGCATCGACTCACCCTCAACAGATGGGCCGCGGTCGAGTAGTATGGGGCGTTCCTGGAGGACGACATGCTGAAGAACACCCAGCTGCTGTTTCCCATCGTGATGCTGCTGTTCGGCTGCGGCGACAACATCTCCACCAGCGGCGGCGGCCAGCACTCGGACGACGACGACTCCGCCGTGGGTGACGACGACGACACCCTGCCCGGCGACGAGGTGCAGGGCCAGCTGAACAACATCACCGGCTGGGCCGCCGACGGCTGCTCCCAGGTGACCGTGTGGGCCGTCAGCGGCCACGGCACCGTGGATCTCAGCCTCGAGGCAAACCTCGACCTCAACGAGCTAGACTACCCCCACGACGAGCAGTACGAGTACCCGTTCGTCGGCGCCGCGCTCACCGTCCGCGCCGGCGAGGACCTCGGCACGGACCTCTGCACGTCCACCCCCGGCGCCCCCACGGTGGACGACTACTACTCGGTCCAGTCCGGCTCCCTCACCCTGTACCTGGACAAGGCCCCCCAGGAGCCCATCACCCAGACGCGCGCGCGCCTCGAGTTCACCAACGTGGAGCTGCAGCGCGTCGGCGGCAGCGAGAGCGTCACCATCCCCAACGTGACGCTGCCCGAGGTGGTGGTCGGCTGGAATCCCTAGATCACGTCTGACCGCGCGTGCACACGCGCGGGTTCTGCTTCATATCGCCGACGTTGCGCTGCAGCCTCTCCTCGAACGCCCCCCAGTCGAAGGTCTCGAGGTACTGCCGCGGCGGCGCGAACTGCAGCGTGACGCGGTCCCCCCAGCCGTCGACGAAGGCCAGGCCGAAGCGATCGCCGGCGTTGAACGGATCGAAGAACATGGTGCGGTGGAACGGGTAGCGCGTGGCGCCCAGGTTGTTGAGCACCAGCTTCTCGCAGTCCCGCCGGTGGTGCTCCCGCTTCCCCCGCTCGATGGCGCGCCGCATGAACCAGGTCAGCGCACCCTTGAACGGGAACCGCTCGTAGAAATCCACGAACTCGTCGAGGTCCCTCCCGCCGAGCCCCAGGGAGGGATCCTTGGCCGTGTAGAACCCGTCGGGCAACATCTCCCACAGTTGCGCCCGCAGCCCCTCGTTCCCGAAGGCGGGGTCCAGGGACGGTTCCCAGCCGTCCTCCATCCGGAACGAGATGATCTCCATGGTCCGCGGCCGCGGTGCCACGTCGTGGATGCTCCGCGCCAGCCACAGCATCGACGCCTCGGTGAACGGCAGTTCGAGGCTCCGGGCGAGCGCGCGCACCCCCGCGGCGTCCAGCTCGAGGGTGCGGTGGACCGCCCAGGACTGATCCCGTCCGAACCGCGCCGCCATCGACGCCTGGAGCTGGCCGAAGGTCTCCATCTGGTCGGGGCTAAGGACCGCGGGGCTCTCCCCGTCCTCCAGCCCGTACAGCGCGTCGTACAGCCTGAACAGCAGCGCACGCGCCGTACTCCCGTGGCACAGGGAGTGGTCGAAAAGCAGGGTCAGCACCACCACGTCGCCCTGGGCCACCGCCCCCAGCCGCCAGTGGCGGTCCCCGACCACCGCCTCCAGCGGTCCCTCGACGATCGCCGACCACCCGGCGAGGTCACACACCTCCACCGGATCGGCGAGCTCCGTAGCCCTCCGCAGCGTCCGAATCCTGCCCATGGAGCGCCGCATCTCGTACCCGAACCGCGGCGCCGTCAACGGCAGCACTCGCGCCACCAGCTCCCGCACCTCCCGAAGTTCGAGGTTCCGTGCGGGACCGCACACCATGTAACATTGCACTTGAGGAATAGTCGCCCCGAACAGAAGGTCCACCGGATGCATGGGGAGGGTCGTCGGGAGCTGCACGGTGGCATCGTACCAGGACAGCGTCCGCAGGGCAGGCCCGCGGTCGTTCGAAGGGAGAGTCCCATGGGAATCCGCTGGTTCGCATTGATCGTCACCTGCATCGCGCTGGGCGCGCCCACCTCCGCCGACGCAGGCTGCAGCGTCCTGTCCCTCGAGGGCCAGACCCTCGCCGTGGACGAGATCGAGCCCGGCTCCTGGGACGCCGCCCTCGAGGCCACGACCGATGCCTTCAACCGCGCCAAGACCGCCGGTGATCTGTTCGATCACGTCTACGCCGGCGGCTACAAGGTCCAGCAGGTCCGCGCCGATCTCGAGACCTTCGATGCCGAATGGAACGACGCCCTCGCCGCCGCCCGGACCGCCGCCCTCCCCTTCGACGGCACCTGCGCCGGCGAGATGCTCGCCGACATCCTGCGCAAGGCCGTGGCCTACCGCGAGCCCGAGATCGGCATGGTCAACTCCGTCCTCGGCGGCAAGCCCCTCAAGGCCAGCCAGAAGACGCTGCACGACGCGCGGAACCAGGACTATCGGGAGTACGAGCGGCGATATCTCGGCATCGTCAACGCTGCGACCGTCACGCAGGCCTTCGAGGCGCCGCCTGCGAGCGACGAGCTGCCGCCGGATGGGATCGACATGCCGCCGGAGGCGTCACCGACGCAGTAGTTTCCTTCTTTCACTCAAAGGTGGCAATCGCGGGATCTGGTGGGTGGTTCGGGGCTCCTTGGGGGCGAGACGGGGACACACGTAACCGGCTCCGGTGGGATGGGAGCGGATCGGGGCTTCGAGTGTGACCCGCTCACGTATGTCCCCACTTTGGGGGCTGGAGTTGGGTGAAGGTGGCCGCCCGCGGGGCATTCCAAGCTCCGCGCGGGCGTCAACGGCCGCACCGCCCCCAAGGAGCTCCGATCCGTAGACCAAGCCCCTCCTTCAACCCCTCCTTCAACCCCTCCTTCAACCCCTCCTTCAACCCCTCCTTCGCACCACCAGCCCCAGCCCCAGCATCAACGCCACGAGGGCACTCCCCATCCCCCGCCCCGGGTCCACGCGGCACTCGCAGTCGTGGCCCAGCCCCATGTCGTCGTCGCCGATGCCGGTGTCGTCGTCGTCGTCGTCGCCGGTGATGTCGTCGTCGTCGTCGTCGCCGACGTCTTCGCAGTCGGGATCTTCGTCGTCGAAGAGGCAGTCGCAGTCGTTGTCGATGCCGTCGTCGCAGATCTCGTCGGTGCCGGGGTTGACGTCGGCGTTCCAGTCGTCGCAGTCGGCGAGGGGATCGTCGCAGGTGCCGCAGCCGTCGAAGCCGTCGCCGTCGTTGTCGATGTCCTCGTCGATGACGTCGTCGCAGTCGTTGTCCTCGCCGTCGCAGATCTCGTCGGCGCCGGGGTGGACGTCGTTCTCGTCGTCGTCGCAGTCGCCGTCGCAGGTGGAGACGCCGTCGGAGTCGAGGTCGTCGAGGTTGAGGGCGGGATCGGTGTCGTCGCAGTCGCCGTCGCAGACGCGGTAGCCGTCGGCGTCGTCGTCGAGCTCGTCGTCGGGCACGAGCTCGTCGCAGTCGTTGTCGACGCCGTCACAGAGCTCGGGGGCGCCGGTGTAGACGGTGAGGTCGTCGTCGTTGCAGTCGCCGCCGCAGGGGCTCTGGCCGTCACCGTCGAGGTCGTCGTCGACCTGCTCGTCGATGGCCTCGTCGCAGTCGTTGTCCTCGCCGTCGCACTGCTCGGGGGCCTCGGGGTAGGTCAGGGCGTTGGTGTCGTCGCAGTCGTCCTCGCAGACCATGTAGCCGTCGAGGTCCTCGTCGGCCTCGTCCTCGGGGAGGATGTCGTCGCAGTCGTTGTCGACGCCGTCGCAGACCTCGGTGCCGCCGGGCAGGACGTCGGAGCGGAGGTCGTCGCAGTCGCCGTCGCACTCGGCGAAGCCGTCGAGGTCGTCGTCGACCAGCTCCTCGGTGGCGGGGTCGCAGTCGTCGTCGACGCCGGCGTTGCAGACCTCGTTGGCGCCGGGGTGGACGTCGGGGTTGGTGTCGTCGCAGTCGCCGTCGCACGCGTTGAGGCCGTCGCCGTCGCCGTCGAGGGTCTCGTCGGTGGAGGGATCGCAGTCGGTGTCGAAGCCGTCGCAGGCCTCGACGGCGCCGGGGTTGACGGTGGCGTGGATGTCGTTGCAGTCGCCGTCGCACTCGGTCCAGCCGTCGCCGTCGTTGTCCAGCTCGTCGGATTCGAGGATGCCGTCACAGTTGTCGTCGGTGAACCCGTTGCAGATGGGCTTCGCGCCCGGGTAGATGTCGGGGTTGGTGTTGTCGCAGTCGTCGCACAGGAAGCCGTCGCCGTCGCCGTCGACCACGTCGTCGACCGTGCCGTTGCAGTCGGTGTCGAACCCGTCGCAGAGCTCGAGGGCGTCGGGGTTCACGTTGGGGTTGAAGTCCATGCAGTCGTTGTCGCACTCGGTCCAGCCGTCGCCGTCGTTGTCGATCTCGTCGTTGTCCAGCGAGCCGTTGCAGTCGTTGTCGGGGTGGCCGTCGCAGACCTCGGAGGCGCCGGGGTTGACGGCGGCGTTGTCGTCGTCGCAGTCGTCGCACAGGGTGTAGCCGTCCCCGTCGGCGTCGGGGAGTTCGTCCACGTCGCCGTCGCAGTCGTCGTCCGCGCCGTTGCACTGCTCGTCGGCCAGGGGGTTGATGTTGGGGTTGTTGTCGTTGCAGTCCCCCTCGCACTCGGCGTAGCCGTCGCCGTCGTTGTCCAGCTCGTCGGGGAGGACGAGGCCGTCGCAGTCGTTGTCCTCGCCGTCACACTGCTCGATGGCACCCGGGTAGGACAGCGGGTTGCTGTCGTCGCAGTCGTCGCAGGCGGTGTAGCCGTCGCCGTCCGCGTCCGAGAGGTCGTCGATGACGCCGTCGCAGTTCTCGTCGTACCCGTTGCAGACCTCGGGCATGCCGGGGTTGATGTTGACGTTGTTGTCCTGGCAGTCGCCGTCGCAGTCCGTCCAGCCGTCGCCGTCGTTGTCCAGCTCCTGGGGATCGAGCACGCCGTTGCAGTCGTTGTCGAGGTAGCCGTCGCAGGTCTCGGTGGCGCCGGGGTTGACGGCCACGGTGAAGTCGTTGCAGTCGCCGTCGCAGATGGAGTAGCCGTCGGCGTCCATGTCCCAGTTCTCGTCGGTGTACCAGTTGCAGTCGTCGTCCACGCCCCCGTTGCAGATCTCCACGGCGAGGGGGTTGATGGTGGAGTTGGTGTCGTCGCAGTCCACGCAGGTGTGGAACCCGTCGCCGTCACCGTCGCCCGTGTCGTCGGCGACCGCGTTGCAGTCGTTGTCGGCGAAGTCGCAGACCTCGACGTTGCCGGGGTAGTTGTCGGGATCGCCGTCGTCACAGTCGCCATCGCAGGGGGTGACGCCGTCCCCGTCGTCGTCGAGCTCCTCGTAGATCTGCCCGTCGCAGTCCGAATCCACGCCGTCGTTGCACACCTCCACCGCGCCGGGGTGGATGCTGGCGTCGGAGTCGTCGCAGTCGCGCTGGCACTCGGACCAGCCGTCGCCGTCCACGTCGGTGTCGTCGCAGAAGAAGAAGGCCAGGGAAGAGGACAGGATGTTCGCCGCCTCCACCGGATCCGCGAACAGCGGCGTGAAGGGCGACGCCCAGAACATGGTGCGGTAGGTGGGCGAGAGCGTGCGCACCACGCCGAACTGCCAGACCGCACCGGAGACCGCGAAGGTGCCGACGGCGTCGGTGTCCGGGGCCATGGAGTCCGGGTACGCGACCATGCCCACGGCGCCGTAGTCGTAGGTGGGCTCCGGATAGGGGCGGGAGACGTAGTCCACGGGGTGACCGTAGAGCGCCTCGTCCATGATGGTGTCGTCGGACACGAACCGCGTGGGATCCGCCCCCAGGTAGGTGTCGGTGAACAGGTCGGGGACGCCGCCCTGGGAATAGACGTAGTCCTGGCTCGACAGCAGCAACCGGCCGCCAGCGTCGAGGTAGTCCGCCATCTCGTCCTGGCCGCTGCCGTTGGGGCCGATGTCCCCGGAGAAGTTCTCGCCGGTGAACCACACGACCACGTCGTGCATCTCCATGGTCGCCGCGTCGGGCTGGTCGTCGCCGTCGCTGATGTCCACCAGCGTCCACACGGCGCCGATGGTGTCGAGGGCGTCGGTCCAGTAGTCCTGGAGGTCCGCGGCATAGCCCGGACCGTTGCCGTCGTCGTCCACGAGCAGGACGTCATAGGTCTGGGCCCCCGCGGCCGGGGCCCAGAGCATCCAAAGGGAGGTCAGTGCAGCACAAGTGGCAGTTCCCAGGGAGCGCATCCGCGGTTCCTCCATCGAGATTCGAACCCGCCGCCCACGCCGTGCCGGCGCGAGCGATCGAACCATTATAGTATCGCCCGCGTACGATCTCTGAACAGGGCCCCTTCTGCCCCGGCTATTCAACCTTGGGGCCGGCTTGGGGTATCCTCGTGCCATGCGTCACAGGAGACGAACGATGAGGCTGCTGCGCCCGACCCTGATGCTGTTGCTGCTCGTCCACGCCTCGGCGGCGTGGGCCGACCCCCTGGTGATCTACGGTCCAGGGTCTCCGTCCAGCGATCTGGCCTCGCAGGCGCTCAAGGAGGTGGAGGTCGCCTACGGCGTGACCACCGGCGTGGATCGCCTGGTGCACGTCAACGAGGTGCCCTTCCCGGCTGCGGTGCCGCTGTGGATGATGGGCGACGCCGAGGTGATCCCGTGCCGCGGCGCGGCCATCACCGGCGACGAGCTGCGCGAGCTGCTGGCCAAGGCCCAGGCCTCCGAGGGGGCCATGGAGTGGGACTCGGCCGACGACCTCCTCGACGACGCCACCGCAGCGCTGTCGTGCTCCGGTGAGTTGATCGACTCGGACCTGCTGTGGCGGCTGTTCTACACCCACGGCGCCATCGCCCACTTCGACGGGCGCACCGGAGAGGCGAAGGACCACTTCCGCAAGGCGCTGAGCATCGATCCCACCCGCCGCCACGATCCCAACTTCCCGCCGCAGATCCAGGCGGCCTACCTCGACGCCCGTGAGGAGCAGCAGCTGGCCCAGGCGGCGAGCTTCCGCTTCCTCGGCGCCCGGGAGGGCACCACGGAGATCTGGCTCGACGGCGGCCCCCTGCCGGTGGCCCCCGGCACGGTCGCCGAGCTGCAGCCCGGCTACCATCTCCTGCAGTACCGCACGCGGCTGGAGGTCTTCTACTCCGTGGCGTTCAAGGTCAAGGCAAGCGGAGACGCCTGCCTCGTCAGCGGCAGCGGGTACTCCTGGGCCATCCTCGCCGGTGACTCGGACGATCGCGCCAAGGTGATCGCCACCCAGGCCCTCACCGCGATCCCGGGCGTCGGCGCGGACCTGGTCTACGTCGTGGCCATGGAGGAGGGCGCCAACGTCTACCGCTTCGATCCCGCCCGCGGCTACTACGATCGTCCCGTCGCGGTCGCCGCGGACGACACCGAAACCGATGGAGGCGAGGGCGGCGGCGGCGAGGGTGACGGCGGCGAGGGTGACGGCGAGGGAGACGGTGAGGGTGATGGAGAGGGAGACGGAGCGGACGATGGCGACGACGGCGACGCTACGGACACCGGCCCCGGCGACGGCGGCGCCACCACCACCCCGCCCGCGACCCGCAGCCTGGGCATCGCCATCGGCGGCGGCCCGGTCATCGCATTCAAGGGCGGCACGGGCGTCTGGGCCGGACCCAGCCTCGCCTTCGTGGGCAAGGTCTACAAGGGCCTGCACGTGGACGGAGGCTTCCACCTCGGCCTGCGCAGCACCGACACGGGCGTCAACATGCTCCCCCTCGGACACGTGGGCCTGCGGATGGCCTTCACCCCCACCGTGGTCCGGCCCTATGTCTCCGGCCTCTTCGCGTTCGGCACCGGCGACGATGGCGTGAAGCCTGGAGGCCTCGGCGCATTCGGAGTCATGATCGAACCCGGCAACCCCCGCCGCTTCCGCCTCACCGTCGAGGTCGCCGGCGGCTACGTCGGAGCCGGCATGCTCGTGGTCAATGTGGGGATCGGTCCGCTGTTCTAGATTCCGTCGCCGGACGAATCGCGGTAAGTTCGACCCATGGGGAAGCACAGCCAGGCCGAGGGGAACGCCGGAGCAGCCCACCCGATATGGGCCTACGTCAGCTTTGGAGTCGTGGTCGGGGGGATCGCGATTGCCCTGATCCTGGACATGCTGCTCGCAGCCCAGCCCTGAGCTCTCCGAACGACTACTCCACGTCCTGTCGGGTGAACACGGCCACTGCCGCCGCGATGAACGCCGTGGTGTACGCGGCGAGCATGCCCAGCGACTTGAGGTTCTCCGACAGGAACTCGCCCATGGTCAGCTCCCCGGAGCCGAAGAAGAACGGCACCCAGAAGTTGCGGCAGGCCATGAGGGTGTAGGGCTTGATCTGCGCGAAGATCTCGTACTCGAGGGCCTGGGTCACCCAGGGGAAGGTCAACCAGATGCCGCCGTCGATGATCAGCAGGATGATGGTGTAGGTCACCGTCAGGGCGGTGGATCGCGTCACCACCGCGAGGAAAGCGGTGGCCGCCAGCACCGGCAGCAGGCTCACGGCCACGGCCAGGAACTGGAACATCAGCTCGCCCAGGCGCAGCCCGAACGACTGCTCGACGCCCAGCCCGACCGGCAGATCGGCGCCGGCGGTCATCATCGTCCGCGACGTGCCGAACGCCGCGAGGCCCAGCAACGAGGCGATGATCATCGCCACGGCGAGCACGAACAGCACCCACAGGATCGACGCGCTCATCTTGGCCAGGTAGATGCGCCACCGCGGCACGGGCCGGATCAGGAGCAGCGAGTAGGTGCGTTGCGTGTACTCGCCGGCGAACAGCTCCCCGACCACCGCCAGGATCACCACGCCCATCACCGGCAGGTACAGGAAGAACAGCGCCCACTCGCCGGCCTGGATCCCATCGAACAGGTCGGCGGGCATGGAGTTGGCGGTGGTGGTCGCGCCCCAGCGCTGCACGGCGTGGATGCCGAACATGCCCAGGAAGACCATCACGCCGTGGATGGCGGCCACGACCAGACCGGCGACCGCGAACCCTCGCCTCCACAGCTTGGTCCACTCCGCGCGGATCATCCCGAAGGTCTGCTGCAACCAGGTCACTGGATCTGCTCCCCGGTGCTCGCGGTCACCTGGATGAAGAAGTCCTCCAGCGTCATGCGCTGCGGGATGAGCGCCTTGACGCTCACCCCGGCCTCCACCAGCAGGCGGTTGAGCTCGGCCGGCCGGTCCTCGGACAGCCGCAGCAGCATCTCGCCCGTGGGCGACTGCCCGGCCGATTGGACCCAGTCGAGGTCGCGGATGACCTTGCCCACCGCGTCGGTGTCGTCCACCTCGAGCCGGACCTCCAGGGCGCCGTCGGGCTTCAGGAGCTCGGCCACGGGCCCCTGGGCCACGAGCTTGCCGTTCTGGATGATGCCCACGCGATTGCACAGCTGGCTCACCTCGCCGAGGAGGTGGGAGCTGACGAACACGGTGAGCTCGTAGCGCTGGTTGAGCTCGCGCACGAGCTCGCGCACCTCGCGCATCCCCGCCGGGTCCAGGCCGTTGGTGGGCTCGTCCAGGACCATGACCTTGGGCCGCGTCATCAGCGACTGGGCGATACCCAGCCGCTGCTTCATGCCCAGCGAATAGGTCTTGACCAGCTCGTCGGCCCGCTTGGTCATCCGCACCGTCTCCAGCGCCTCGTCGATGTCCTTGGCGGCGACGCCCCCGGAGTAGGCGCCGAGCACACGCAAGTTGTCGCGGCCAGTGAGGTAGGGGTACAGCGCAGGACTCTCGACGATGCCCGAAAGCTGGGCCCGGTACTCGGTGGGCTTGTCGCTGCCGAAGATCCGCACCGAGCCTGCGTCGCGCCGGATCAGGCCGAGGATCATCCGGATCGAGGTGGTCTTCCCGGCGCCGTTGGGCCCGAGGAATCCGTAGATGTCCCCCTTGTGGATCTCCAGGGAGAGATCCTGGACCACGTCCTTGTCGTCATAGCGCTTGGTCAACCCCACGGTCTGCAGGGCGATGGGCTGGCTCGTGTTCACGGGTGTCGCTCAATCCCGGAGGTAGGGGAAGCCCTCCGGCTTGACCACCAGCACCGCGCAGGTGGCCTTCTTGACGACGCGCTCGGCCTCGCTGCCCAGCACGAAGTCCTTGATGGTGACGCGGCCGTGGCTGCCCATGACGATGAGGTCGGCCTGGGACTCCTCGGCGGCGCGTAGGATCTGGTTGGAGATGTTGCCCGACGCCACCCGGTACGCCAGATCGTCGCTGGGCACCTCGGGGACGCCGTCGCCGGTCATGGTCTCCATGGCCCGGCGCACGTCCTCACGGATCATCCGCTCGTCGTCCTCGATGGCTTCCATCTCGAGCGCTGCAGACGCGTGCTCGTCGTAGACGTCGCGAGCGGGCCGGTCGGTCACGTAGAGGAAGAACGCCTTCGCGCCGTACTTGCTCGCCAGGCTCAGGGTGAATGCCACCGCCTTGCGCGAATTCTCCGACAGGTCGGTGGGACACAGGATCCGCTTCATCTCGAACATCGGTCCTCCTACCCCGCAGCGGTCTGCGGGCTCATCCGCTCCGGGCGGCGTCGAAGACGCGCCCAAGACACGAGGGTCAGGTTTAACATTCCCGCGGGCCACGTATCAATCGCTACCGACCAGCCCTTCGATGACCCCGAGCAGGGTCTTGCTGGTCTCGTTGCGGCAGCCCTCGCGCCAGTGGACCGCGGCCACCGAGCTCGGCCCCACCGGGCGACGGATGCGCTGGCCGTTCAGCCACACCTCGGGGACCTCCCCCTCCACCGCGGCGTTGACCATGTCGATGGCGTGGGTCGTGTACTCCCCCTGGGCGTGGTCCGCGCACGCCTGCTCGCGCAGGTAGCGGCACCCCAGCCGCCCCACGTGCCGGACCGCCTCGCGGGGCATCCAGTACCCGTCGTCGTCCAGGCCGTGGCCCATGGCGGGTTTCATGATCGTGCCGAAGCTGGTGATGACCTGCCGGTCGCAGGGCCCCTCCCAGTCCAGCAGCCAGTCCACTCCGAGCCGCCGCCCGTGCTCCGCGACCACGTGGACCCCCGAGGCCACCCCGAGGGAGATGGCCACCACGCCGAGGGTGCCGCGTACGCGGGGGATCCGCGCCAGGAACTCCAGGGTGGCCAGGGTGGCCGCGCGGCACGAGGGGCCGCCGTAGTCGTACTCGCCCCAGGAGCGCCCGAGGCCGGGGGGATCGAAGTGCACGCAGACGCACCCCAGCGCCGCCACCTCGTCCGCGGAGATGAGCGCGCTGAGGCGGTCGAAGCTCGTCCCCGCGCCCGCGAGGCCGGGGATCAGCAGGACGCCGGGGAGGGGGCCGCTCCCGGCCGGGCTGTGCACGTGCGCGTAGATCCTGTACCCGTCCGGCAGGGTCAGCCAGACGCCTTCCTCGCGCATGCGCGCCAGACCGCCCACGGTCCGTCGGCGGAGCCGGCGGCTCCTGAGCTGGGCCTCGTCGGCCAGGTGGCGCAGTCTTGCCAGCAAGGGCGTCCTCCGGCTGCAGAAGGTACCACATGCGCGCGCGCAGTAGGCGTGGGTGGTGAGACATGCAGGCAGAATGTGCTAGCCTCCGCGCGCCGGACGGCGACCATCCTGGAGGACGGCCATGGCCAATCCCTTCGATCTGTTCAAGGAACGCGGATACATCTACCAGTGCACGGACGAGGCCGGCTTGCGCGCGGCCTTCGCGGCGGGGCCGGTGACGGCCTACGTGGGCTACGACCTCACCGCGGGTTCCCTGCACATCGGCAGCATGGTCAGCCTGATGATGCTGGCCCACCTCCAGCGCGAGGGGCACCGCCCCATCGCCCTGGTGGGCGGCGGTACCACCCGTATCGGCGATCCCTCCGGCAAGACCGAGATGCGCCAGATGCTGCAGCCCGAGGCCATCGACCGCTTCAAGGAGGGCATCAAGTCCGACGTGGGCCGTTTCCTCACCTTCGGCGACGACGGCGCGCAGCTGGCCGACAACGCCGAGTGGTTGCTGGACCTCAACTACGTGGAGTTCCTGCGCGACGTGGGTCGTCACTTCAGCGTCAACCGGATGCTGACGGCCGAGTCGGTGCAGCAGCGCCTGGAGAAGGGGCTGAGCTTCCTGGAGTTCAACTACCAGCTCCTCCAGGCGTACGACTTCGTGGTCCTCCATCGGCGCTACGGGTGCCGGCTGCAGATGGGCGGCGCCGATCAGTGGGGCAACATCGTCGCGGGGATCGAGCTCGGCCGACGCATGGACGGCGCCGAGCTGTACGGCTTGACCGCGCCCCTGATCACCACCGCGTCGGGCGAGAAGATGGGCAAGACCGCCAAGGGCGCCCTGTGGCTGAACCCCGACAAGGTCTCCCCCTACGAGTTCTACCAGTACTGGATCAACGTCCACGACGACGACGTCGGTCGCTTCCTGGCCCTGTTCACCTTCTTGCCGATGGACGAGGTGAACCGGCTGGGCGCCCTCAGGGGAGCCGAGTGCCGCGACGCCAAGCAGGTCCTCGCGCGCGAGGTCACCGCCGTGGTCCACGGGCGCGCCGCGGCCGACGAGGCCGTCCGGGCGACCGAGGCCACCTTCGGCGGCGCGTCTCGCGCCGAGGGGGTCCCCACCCACGCGGTCCCGCGGGCCGACCTCGAGACGGGCATCCCGGCCTTCGTCCTCTTCGCCGACGCCGGCCTCGCCAAGTCCCGTGGAGCCGCGCGCCGAACCCTGTCTCAGGGTGGGGGGTACTGTAACGGCGAGCGGATCTCCGCGTTCGACCAGGTGATCTCCGCGGGCGACATCCGGGACGGCCGCGTGGAGCTCCGCTTCGGCAAGAAGAACCACGTGCACGTGGTGGTCGAGGGCGAATGAAGGGGACGGCCTCGGGCGCGAGGCGCCTGCTCGTCCCCGCCTGGGTCGCGCTGGCGGTGGCGTACCTCCTCGTCGGCGGCGCGGCCGTCGGCCTGTCGAGGCCGCTGGGCCACGAGGGACCCGTGGGACCCGCGATCCGCAACGCGACCCCCTCGGCCCTCCTGGGCAAGCGCGGCTTCACGGCCACACCGCGATACGTCGAGACCGTGGACGAGACGCGCGTCGTCAGACAATCCGAGGCCACCGCGATGTGGGCCCAGATCGGCACCGTCCAGGCCAGGCCGGGCCTCCTCTCCCAGCTCGGCGTTCCCTACCGGGCCTCGATCCGGTGCGGGAGTCCCGACCGCGGCCTCGCGTTGTGGATCGACCTCGCCCGGGACGGGCGCGTCATCGAGGGCCTCGCCCTGGACTCCGCCCAACCCCAGAACAACGGCGTCTTCGTTCGCGAGGGCTCCGTGCCCGAGATCCAACTGTGGGAGCCCCGGCTGAGTGGGATCTGCCGGGGCAAGACCCGTGCGCACATCGACATCCTCGTGACCGAGGACGCGCTGACGGTCGCGTGCGACGACGACGAGATCTCGCTGCCGTACTCGGTTCGAGGTCGACCTGAATTCAGGATCATGGGTGCCCTGGAGACGCGGATTCCGGTCATCGACGGCGTCGAGCTGCATGGATTCGACGCCGAAGGTCAGCCTGGTCGCCGATTCGCAGCGGATTTTCGCGTCTGGCCTTGGCTGGAGTTCGGATCGCTGGAGGGTGTCGGATTCGCGCGGTTCGCCCTGGTCGCGTCGTTGCTGCTGTGTCTCGCGCTGGATCTCCTGTTCCTCGCCATGGTCCGCCGCGCTCCGGCGTGGTTCCCGGCCAGCGGCCCCCTCTTCATCGGCTGGATCCCGCTCCAGATCGCGGCGGCCGCGGTGGTCACGCAGGGTCTGGGGGCGTCCCGACACATCCCCCTGGCCGTGGCCCTCGCGCTGCTCGCCATCAAGCTCCCGGCCGCGAGGGTGCTGCCGGCTCGACGCACGCGGCGACTCGGACGGAGCGCCGGGAAGCTGGGTGCCCTCGCGGTGGCGACGATGGCGCTGTACGGTCTCGCAGCGGCGTGGTTCGAGTTCTCCTGGTTCGCGGGCTTCTCCCATACGGCCGCGGTGGTGGCGCTGCTCGCGCCGCTGGGCATCCTGGGTAGGTCCTGGCTCAGGGGATCGAGCGAGGACGCCGTCCTGATGGGGCTCGCTGCGGGGCAGCTGTGCCTCTTCCCCCTGGTCTGGTACTTCGCGCCGATGGCGCACCCGTGGACCTGGGCCGTGACGGTCCTCGTCCCATGGCTGGCCGCAAGCTGCCGGATGGACGACGCGACAGGCCGGCCTCCGGCGGCGTGGCGGCGGTGGTCCGCGAGCGCGCTCGCCGTGGGGATGGTCGTCGCGCTGGGAGAGGTCGGATTACGGGCCGATTTCCTGTCCGACTACGGGCTCAGGGCGCAGGGCAACCTCGGGTCCTCCGAGCGAACGGTGCTGAAGCACCTGCGCGCGAGCTGGGGACAGGAAGCCGGCGAGCTACCGCGCCCGTGGGAGAATCCGGAGGGCCGAAGGCACCCCCCCGCCAAGCCAGCGGGCACGTTCCGCATCCTCTGTCTGGGCAGCTCGTCGACCTATGGAGTGGGCACCCGCCATCCGGACGAGGACGGGTATCCGACCCAGCTGGAGCGTATCTTGCGTCGGACAGGAGCCGCGAAGGTCGAGGTCCTCAACGCAGGGATCCCCGGGATCACGTTGGACGGTCTGTACGTCCTCGCCCAGGAGGTCCTGCTGCCCATGGAACCGGATCTCGTGGTCCTCTACTTCGGCAACAACGGAGAGCGCGCGGGCACGGTCGAGTGGATGGCCGCGCTGAAGGCGAAGGTTCGTCGATATCCCGCGCTCCGGACCCCGGAGCAGCTCGCCGTGGCCGCGGATCTGCGGTGGTCGCCGCCGTGGTTGGTGTCCGCGTACACGGTGTCCGACCAGCTCCGCCTGTTTCGTCTCGGGAGGGCGATGGTGGGCGGGCTCCGCATGCCCCCATCCGACACGGCCGGTCCGGAGGGGGCCATGGCGGAGGAGCTCGTGGCGCTGTGCAAGGTCGAGGACGTGCCGCTGCTCCTCGTCTCCGAGATCGTCCAGGCCGACCTCCACGGGGGGGCGGATCCCCACGGCTACCACCGGGTGTTCGCCGCGCTCGCGGCGACCGCGACCGCGACCTCGGAAGTGCACCACCTGGATCCGCGCAAGCGCATCCCGCGTCACGAGCTCGAGGCCCACTTCGTCGATTCGGTGCACATGGACCGCCACGGATATGGCTTGCTGGCCCAGGCGATCGCCGATCGGATCGATGCGGCGGGACTGGTGCCGGTGAGCGGGGAGCCGCAGTGAGGGGCGTGCGCCCCTACAGCAGGCCGATGACGTAGTTGGCGTCGAAGGGCCAGAGATCGGCGTTCTGGATGACCATGTCGCGATCGATGATCGCGTAGGTGGGAAAGCCGGAGACGTAGTAGCCCATCTGCGTCCCCTCTGGATCGGCGAGCATGGGATGCTCGATGCCGTACTGGCTGTTCCAGGACTCCAGATCGGCCTGAGTGGGTGTGCTCCCGCTGCCAGGCCCCTCTTGCATCGCTCCGATCACGACGAGCCCCTGGTCCTTGTAGTCCGCGTACAGTGCCTGCCCCTCCGGGGCCAGCTGGCCGCACGTGGGTCACCAGTAGGCGAAGACGTCCAGGACGATGACCTGGCCGTAGAACTGGTAGAGCTCCACCTCGTCGCCGAACTGGTCCACGAGGGTGAAGTTGTTGGCGACGTCGCCGTTGCTCCACCCGGTCCCCGCCAGATCGGCCGGGACGTCGCTCTCCATGGCGTGCCACCAGCTGTTGTCCGGGCCGTACTGGGCCGGAGCGACGGTGTCGTCGTCGTCGCCGGCCGCCGAGTCGTCGTCGCCGCTGACATCGTCGTCGTCGTCGTCGCCCGTCGGACAGCCCAGGAGCCACAGGGGCGTCCACAAGGCCAGGACCAGGGATAGGATTGATCTGCTCAAGGGCTGCTCCTCTCCGTCGCTGTTTCGGGGCCCACTGCGGGCTCCCGAGAGATTCCAATGGCTGGAATATAGCCGTGAACGTGACGCGGGGAGCCAATCCCATGCAAAATCTGGACTTCCCCGCGGCCTGCGCAGCTTCCCGCGTGTCGTGGTAGGGTCGCCGTCGGACGCAGCCCGGTCGGCGGATCGGGCGGGACGGGAGCAGCTCGATGGACAGGGTGCGACAGAGGGCCATCGTCCAGATCGCGGTGGGACGCGGCCTGCTGGCCGAGGAGGCCGCGGCGGAGCTGCCGGACCAGGCCCCCCTCGACGCGCTCCTCGACAGCGGCATCCTCACCCCCGAGGACGTGTCCCAGCTCGAGGCCGAACTCGCGTCGGCCCCCACCTTGCCGCCGCAGCGCAACGACGGCGCGGGCGCGGGCTCCCCGCGGCCGGTCACCCAGGACACCCCCACCGAGATGTGGGACGACTCGGACAACTGGCCGGAGCTGGGCGCGGCGCTGGATGGCGATCCGGACGACACTCCCACCCTGGCCCCGGGCATGCTGCAGGGGCTGGGCAGCACCGGCGACCTCGCGTCCGTGTCCCTCACGCACTCGTTGCACAAGGGCACCGAGTTCGGCCGCTACACCATCATGCGGTTCCTCGGCGCCGGCGGCATGGGCGCGGTCTACAAGGCGTACGACACCACCCTCGAGCGGCCCGTGGCCCTGAAGTTCCTCAAGGGGGCGCAGCCCGATCAGGTCGAGCGCTTCTTCCGGGAGGCGCGCGCCCAGGCGCGCCTGGCCCACGAGAACATCTGCAACGTGTTCGAGGCCGGCGAGGTGGAGGGCCGGCCCTACATCTCGATGCAGTACATCAAGGGGGAGGAGCTGGGTGACATGGCCCCCGAGCTGGGTCTGGACCAGCGCGTCAAGCTGCTGCGCATGGTCTGCGCCGCGGTCCACGCTGCCCATCGCGAGGGCATGATCCACCGGGACCTCAAGCCCGGCAACGTCATGGTGGAGCGCACGGAGGACGGCCAGCTCAAGCCCTACGTGATGGACTTCGGGCTGGTGCGCGACGAGCGGGATCCGGGCGCCACTGCGTCGGGGGCGCTGCTGGGCACCCCGGCCTACATCTCGCCCGAGCAGGCCATGGGGGAGACCGACCGGGTCGACCGGCGCACCGACGTGTACAGCCTCGGCGCGACCCTGTACTACCTCCTCGTGGGCCGCACGCCCTTCAAGGTGGACAACCCCCTGGTCCACCTGGTCAAGGTCATCGACGAGGAGCCGCCCCCGCCGCGCAAGATCGACCCCGGCGTCCCGGCCGACCTGGACACCATCGCCATGAAGTGCCTGGAGAAGGCACCCCAGCTGCGCTACGGCTCGGCCCGCGCCCTGGGCGAGGAGCTGCAGCGCTACCTCGACGGCGATCCCATCGAAGCGAGGCCGATCAGCGGGTTGAACCGGCTGTACAAGAAGGCCCGCAAGCACAAGACCCTCGTCGCCGTGTCCGCCGCAGCGCTCGTGCTCGTGTTGATCGCCCTCGGGATCGCGGCTGGGACCCGAGTGCGCGCCGTACAGCAGGCCCGCCTGGCCCAGCAGTTCGGCGAGGACACGCGCTACGTGGAGTGGACGATGCGCGCGGCGCACCTGGTGCCGCTGCACGACATCACCGCCGACGTGGAGGCCGTGCGCCAGCACATGATCACCATCGAGGCGCGCATGGACGATCCCATCGCCCAGGGTCCCGGCCACTACGCGCTGGGCCGCGGGTACCTGGCGCTCGGGGACATGCACTCCGCGCGCGACGAGTTGGAGGCCGCCTGGGACGGCGGCTACCGCGACCCGGACGTCGCCTTCGGCCTCGGCCTGGCGATGACGCGGCTGTACAGCCAGGAGCTGTCCGCGGTCCAGGCCATCGCCGACGCCGACGAGCGAGCGGCCCGGCGGTCGGTGATCCGCGAGACGTACCACGATCCGACCCTGGAGTACCTCGCGGCCAGCGACGGCTCCGAGCTGGCAGTCCCCGACTACGTGCTCGGCCTGATCGCCATGGTGGAGGAGCGCTACGAGGAGGGGCTGGCCCACGCTGACCTCGCAGCGGAGCGATCCGACGAGTGGTTCTACGAAGCGCGCGTCCTGGAGGGCGACATACACCACGCCTGGGGGACAGACCTGAGCACGGCCGGGGACCGCGTCGGGGCGCTCTACCGGTTCGAGCGGGCCCGGGAGGCGTACACGGCGGCGTCCAGGATCGGGGCGAGCGATCCCGCGATCTACGCCTCCCTGTGCAAGGCGTGGAGCGCGACCCTGATGGAGATGTACTGGGTCGGGGAGGACCTCACCCCCGTCCTCGAGCAGCTCGAGGCGGCGGCGACCGACGCCCTGGCCGTGGACCCGCGGCAGTGGAACGTGGTGACGCGGCTGGCCCACGCCCAGCTGAGCCTCGCCCGCCACGAGGAGGACCACGGCGGCGATCCCCTCCGCCGGCTCGCCGCGGCCGCAGTCCTCGCCGCGCGCGCGGCGCGCATGACCAGCGGCACCCAGGATGCCAGCAACTACCCCTATGTCCTGCACGGCATGGTGATGCTCGCGGCCTCGGATCACGAGGCGGAGCGCGGGCGGGACCCGCGTCCCCTGCAGGCCACGGCCATCGAGAGCCTCGAGCTGGCCATCCGCATGGATCCCGGCGACGCGATCCCCTACGTGAAGATCGGCGACGCCTATCGGTGGCGCGGGTGGTACGAGTGGGAGCACGGCGAGGATCCGCTGCCATCGTGGGCCGAGGCCGAGGGGTACTTCCAGCAGGCCATCGAGCGCGACCCGGGCGAGGCCACGTTCCACAGCGACCTGGCCAACGTCTTCATCGACCGCGGTCAGTACCTGGACACCCTGGAGGAGGACCCCTTCCCCAGCCTGGACGGCGGGATCTCCAGCCTCGAGGCTGCGGTCATCCTCGATCCCAACGAGGCCTACATCAGCGCCAGCCTGGGTAACGCGTACTCGGTGCGCGCGTCCATGTTGCTGGATCGCGGATCGGATCCGGTCGAGTCCCTCGATCTCGCCCAGCGGCGGTTCGAGGAGGCGATCCGCCTCGCCCCGACCTGGAGCTTCGCGCACGCCGAGCTGGGCTGGTGCCACCACCTCCGCGGCCGCCACACACGCGACTCCGGCGGAGATCCCACGGACTCCCTCGAGCGGGCGCAGGAAAGCCTGGAGACCGCGCTACGGCACAACCCGGAGTCGATGGACGCCCTGCACTACATGGCCAGAGGGCGGATCCTCGCGGCGCGCCACAGGGCGAGCGAGGGGCGCTCGAACGGGACGCTGCTGCGGGAGGCGCAGAACCTCCTCGACAAGGCTACGGAGCTGGATCCCGCCAACGAGCACCTGCTCGAGACCCTCGGCGAGCTCCAGGAGTTGAAGGGCGGGGCCCCGGGGGCGGCCCCGCCAGCGCAGGTGGAGAGCTAGCCGGCCGGCGGCTTGGGTTCGCTCGGGGGAGGCTTCTTCACGCCTTTTTTCTTGTCGGTCATCGTCGTGCTCCCGGTGTTCGGTCCGGCCTCCATGACCGGTCCGTCGCATTCGCAGCATATCGCGAAGCCTCGGGGACTTGCCACCGGATGTGGCGCTGTGGAAGCAACGATGTTGAGATATCGAATCGGGTGAATCGGGAGGAGAGAGCGGACAGTGGACGAAGCACGGGCTCTTCTGTTGGCAGCGGCCGCGAGCATGGTGGGGATGGCGCTCGTCCTCGGCCTGGCCTTTGCGGTCGCGACCCTCAAGTGGAAGGGGATCATCCGGCGCGCCGACCGCCTGGCCCGCGCGTTCGAGCTGACCCGCCTCAACCGCCCCAGGATGCCCATCGGACAGTGGTACGGCGGCTCGTGGAAGGGCCGCCCGTTCGTGGCCACCTACGTCAACATGCGCATCGGCGCTGGCCGCGGATCCTCGGTCATCAGCGGCCTGCACCTGGCCATGGCCGCGCGCGTCGGCGGCGAGATCGGCTCGCTGCTCAAGCGCACCCGCGGCCTGTCCCGGAGAAAGACCCACGCGTTCACCGACCTGTACCGTGCCAGCCGGCCCGAGGCGCTCTCGGACGCCGGACGCGAGGCCCTGCAGGCCTTTGCCTGGGAGTTCGATCGGGCGGACCTCTCGCTGCGGCCCCGCGCCCGGGTGCCGCGCGGCTGGCTCCTGCCCGGCGTGCTGGAGGACGGCAGGTCGGTCCTGTTCGTCCAGCGCTGGAGGAGCGAGGTGCCCACCGAACGGGTCGGCGAGATGCTGGACGCCATGGGCGCCATCGTCGGGGCCCTGGAGGAGGCCAGCGTGGCCCTCCGGGCCGGGGACGAGGTCGCGGCGGCGCGACGGCGGGCGCAGGTGGCCGAGCTCGGCACCGTGGGATGCCGCGGGTGCGGGGCGAGCCTGCCCGTCGAGGTCGGGACCACGGCCACGCGATGTCTGTTCTGCGGGGCGGCGGCCCAGCTGCCCGCCGCCCTGGTCGCCGACCTCGAAGCGCTCCCCCGGGACGCAGCCCGCGTGGAGGACGAGGGGCGCGAGGCCTATGCCGCGGCCGTCGCCGACGCCCGCGTGTCGTCGCCCGCGGGTTCCATGGTCCTCGGCGCCGTCTTCGTGTTCGTGCTCGTGGGCCTGATCACGGGGCCGATCTTCCTCGCCCGGGGTCTTGCTGCGCCCATCGGCATCGAACCTGGCACGGCCATGGCCCTGGGTGGAGCGGTCGCCGCGGTGCTCGGGGTGGGTGGCCTCTTCGGCCTCGTCGCGGCGATCATCGGGGTGACCCGCTGGCGGCGGAGCCGGACCATCCGCGGCGTCCTGGCCAGGGCAGGCGAGAGGGCCGGCACCCCAGCGCCGTGCCCCCGGTGCCAGGCGTCCGTGAAGATCCCGCTGCGCGCCGCGACCCTGCTGTGCGGCAGCTGCGGGAGCCCGCTCCTCGCCTCCCACGGGCTCCTCATCGCCTGGGCGGCCGACGCGGCCCAGCGCGCCGACGAGTGGCGCACGAGCGCGGCGCGGGTGCTGGACGCGGACGCCATCGCCGACTTCGAGCGCACGCCGCGGGCCGTCTTCATCGGGTTGATGGGGACGATGGTGCTGTTCAGCGCAGGGCTCGCCGTCGTGGGTATCGCGGTGACGGTGTTCGGGGGCTGACGGGCCGGTGGGCTCTCGGGATCAGATGCAGGTTCCCGACAGGTAGTCGCACTCCATGCCCTTCGGGCAGTCGTCCGGGCTGTCACACGGAATGTGCCCCTCCACCTGCAGATCGCCGGTCAGGTGCGAGGACACCTCCAGCTCCACGCACCCCGTCTCCACGTCCACGGAGTCCACGGAACGGCGGTAGATGTTGCCGCTGGGGAATCCGGTGACCCCGTATCCGATCAGCGCGTCCATGACGCTCGACGGGGTGGAGAACGATCCCGTGTCCTCCACGTCGCACCAGACCTCCACCGGCGTCGTGCCGTGCTGGTCGATGTTGAAGCGCAGCAGGATGCGGACCTGTTCACCCGTCGCAGCGGCCCAGTTGACCACCATCGGTTCGCCCGGGACCACGACCCACGGCTCCTCCACGATCTCCAGCGGCGCGAACCCCTCCCCGAAGAGTTCGAAGCCGTCGATCTCGTTGCCGCTGGCCGACAGCCGGATGTCGGCGCCCGGATCGAAGCCCGGGTGGGGCATCTGCGTGTCGTAGTACATCGCGGGCAGGCCGCCACCCGGCGGCTCCATGATCACCTCCTTGTTCAGCCCGGTGATGGTCACCGTGCCCACGTCGAGGTTGACCGGGCACGGGATACAGTCCCCGTCGAAGTCACAGGTCTCGTCGGGCTGGCAGGGGGGATCGCAGAACGGGTTGTTGCGCCGGAGCAGGCGGCAGTCGTCCTCCTCCAGCACGTTCTCGAGCACGGTGCTGGGCACGATCCCGTCGCGCACCTCGCCCGAGATCACCGTGTACTCCGGCTCGTGCTGTATCAGGAAAGCCCCCACCTTCGTCTCCAGGGCGCACGGGCCCCGGAAGGCGGGCGGTGTGGCGTCGTCGTCGTCGTCCGCCGTGGCGTCGTCGTCGTCCGGGGTCGCGTCGTCGTCGTCGTCGTCCGCGGTGGCGTCGTCGTCACCCGCGACCGAGTCGTCGTCGTCGTCGCCGTTGCACGAGACCGCGAAGAGGAGGATCCATACGGAGAGGAACAGGAATCGGAACATGCTGAGCGCTCCAGGGGGATCAGGGCCCGTTGTAGACGGTGCCGCCCCAGTGGGCGGGGGGAATCCCCACGACGATCTCGTTGACGTTGTTGTTGTTGTACGGCAGAGGAGCGTAGATGGCCTCGGCGAGCCAGCCGCCGACCCCCGAGCCCCAGACGGCCCCATGGCCGTACATGTTGCTGTTCCACTGGATGTAGAGCTCGGCCTGTCCGCCGCCCGGGGGGATGCGGTACATCGCCGAGGAGTAGTAGTCCATCACGAAGATGCCGCCGCACGCGTCGACGGCGATCCCGTCGTGCCAGCCGCCCCAGACGCCGTTGCCGACGTACGCGTACAGCTCCGGCGGTCCTGTCGCGTCGTAGTTCGCGTCCAGCTCCACGACGAAGAACTCGCCGTTGGCGACCGTCCCGATGTACAGCTCGGTCCCATCCCCACTGAACGCCACCGTGTGGGCCTCGCCGGCCACGGGGATCGTACAGATGGTCTCCGACGTACCGGCGACCGGGTCGATCCGCCGTACCCAGTTGCCGCCGGACATGTACAGCATCTCGTCGGGGCCCAGGATCAGGCCGTATGCACCGTTCGCCGATGTGATCGTGGAGGGAATACCCGCGGGATTGATCCGCACGACGGAGCCGCTGCTACCGATGGCGGCGAGGTCGCCGTCCGGCAGGAAGACCATCTGCTGTCCGCTACCGAAGCCAGGGACGAAGGGACTGAATGAGCCGTAGTAGTCCGCCTTGAGCAGGGAGCTGCCGTCGCTGCCGTAGATGTAGCCGAACTCGTCGAAGGCGAGCCCGTGATACCCGCGTGCGCCGGGGACCACTCGCTCCGAGACCGGGCTGGTCGGCGCCGTGTCGCAGTCGAACGTGTCCTCGTCGGTGTCGCCGTCGCAGTCGTTGTCCAGGCCGTCCACGGGATCGTAGAGGCCCGGGTACACGGTGGCCTCGGCGTCGTCGCAGTCCCCCTCGCAGTCGGTGTACCCGTCGGAGTCGCCGTCGGTCTCGTTGGCGTCGATCACGCCGTCGCAGTCGTTGTCCAGGATGTCGTCGAAGCAGGTCTGTTCGGCTTCGGGGAACACCGCGGCGTTGTACTCGTTGCAGTCGCCGCCGCACTCGGTGTAGCCGTCTCCGTCCTGATCGACGTCGGTCTCGTCTTCGATGCCGTCGCAGTCGTTGTCGGCGATGTCGTCGCAGATCTCCTCGGCGCCAGGGTGGACGGCGGCGTTGGTGTCGTCGCAGTCGTCCTCGACGGTGTACCCGTCGCCGTCGGCGTCGACCGCGGCGGAGTCGTCGTCGTCCGTCCCCGAATCGTCGTCGTCGTCGTCCTGGACGGTGGTGTCGTCGTCGCCGCTGTCGTCGTCGTCGGCTTCGCCCAGGCAACCCCAGGTTCCCAGCACCAGGCCCAGCGCGACCAGCAGGGCAATCCTCGTGTTCATCGGGGAGACCTCCATCGGGTCAGCGTAGCAAGCATCTCCACGGGTATGAAGCAGGTTGGCAACCGCGCGCACGTTTCTTATAGAATCCACCGGCATCCGAATCCCACCCTCAATCGGGAGAGCACCGTGAGCCGCTCCACTCTTCTCCTTCTCGCCCTGGTCCTCGCCACGTCCTGGTCGGCCCAAGCCCAGGAGAGCCACCTCATGCGGTACGCCGACGTGTCGGCGAGCCAGATCGTCTTCACCTTCGAGGACGACCTGTGGCTGGTCCCGATCAGCGGCGGTGAGGCGCGGCGCGTCACGAGCCACCCCGGCATCGAGCGGTACGCGAAGTTCAGCCCCGACGGCCAGACCCTGGCGTTCACCGCCGAGTACGACGGCGGACGGGACGTGTACGTGATGAGCGTCCATGGCGGCGAGCCCACGCGCCTGACCTACCACCCGGCCCGGGACAAGGTGCTCGGCTGGACACCGGATGGCACGCAGGTCCTGTTCCGGTCGGCGCGGGAGTTCCCATCGCGCGCAGAGCGCAGCTACGTGGTGTCCCTGGACGGGGGCATGCCAACGGCGCTGCCCGTGGATCGCGCCGGGCTCGCGACGCTGTCTCCGGACGGCGCGTGGCTCGCGTTCAACCGCCAGACGCGCGAGGACCGCACCTGGAAGCGATACCAGGGCGGCAAGGCCCAGGACGTCTGGCTGGCCAACCTGGCGACCAGCGAGTTCTACCGGATCACCGACTGGACCGGCACGGACAACTTCCCCATGTGGGAGGGCGACCGGATCTACTTCACCTCCGACCGCCACCACGGCACGCTCAACCTGTTCGAGTACGCCACGCAGACCGGCGAGGTCCGTCCCCTGACCGACTACGCCGACTACGACGTGAAGTACCCCTCGGCGGGGCCCGGGTGGATCGTGTTCCAGTACGCCGAGTCCCTCCACCTGCTGGAGCTCGCCACCGGCGCGGTGTCCCAGGTGAGCCTGACGATCCCCAGCGACGACGTACAGATGCGCCCCAGCTACGAGGGAGTCGACGAACACGTGCACGCGTTCCGTCTCTCTCCCACGGGCAAGCGCCTCGTCATCGACTCGCGCGGTGAGCTGGTGGATCTGCCCGTCGAGGACGAGGGGCAGGCCCGCGTCCTGCTCGAGAGTTCGGCGTCACGCGAGAAGCAGGCGGTCGGTTCGCCGGACGGCAAGTGGATCGCCTTCTTGTCCGACCGCAGCGGTGAGGAGGAGGTCTACCTGATGCCGGCCGCGGGCACGGGGACGTGGCGCCAGCTGACCACCGAGGGGATGGGCTTCCGCATGCACCTCGTGTGGTCTCCAGACAGCCGCTTCCTGCTGTTCGCGGACAAGTTCATGCGCCTGAACCTGCTCGACGTGTTGACGAGCGAGCGGATCGTGCTCGACCAGAGTTCGTTCGACGACGCGTGGGAGCGCTGGGGTATCCAGGATTACGTCTGGTCGCCGGACAGCCGCTGGGTGGCGTACTCCAAGATGGAGACGAACATGAACGAGTCGGTGTTCCTGTACTCCCTGGACAGCGGCGAGCGCGTGCGCGTCACCCCGGAGACCACCCAGGACTGGAGCCCGTCGTTCGACCCCGAGGGCCGCTACCTGTACTTCCTCTCCAACCGCTCCTTCGCCCCGGTGATGGGCCTGGTGGATCAGAACCACGTCTACCTGGACATCACCCGCGCGTACGCAGTGGTGTTGAAGGCCGGCGAGCCCTCCCCGTTCGCCCCCGAAGACCCCACGGACCCGGGCATCCAGGAGGAGGAGGACGACGGCAAGAAGAAGGACAAGAAGAGCAAGGACGAACCGGCCACCGTCATCGACGTGGCGGGCCTGGACCGGCGCACCGTGGTCGTGCCCGGCATCGACGCGGGCCGCTACTACCGGCTCGAGGCCACCGCGGACGGGTTCCTCTACCTGGCCATGCCCGAGGACGTGTTCAGCAAGTACACCACCGTCACCGACGAGACGCGCAAGGGCTACGACCTGTACGTCTACGACCTCGAGGAGGAGGAGGCCGAGGAGCTGGGCACCGGCATCGGCAACTACCACCTCTCCGCCGATGGCGAGAAGATGGTCTACCGCAAGGGCAAGGCCTTCCACGTGGTGGACACCGGCGCCGAGCTGAAGGACAGCGAGGCCGTGGACCTGTCCCGCGTCCGCATCCGCGTGGACCGCCGCGCCGAGTTCCAGCAGATCTTCGACGAGGCCTGGCGCGTGCAGCGCGACTGGTTCTACGACGAGGGCATGCACGGCGTGGACTGGGGCACCACCTGGGCGAAGTACAACCGCTTCGTGCCCTCTTGCGGCAACCGCGGCGATCTCAACTATCTCATCGGCGAGATGATCGGCGAGCTGAACATCGGCCACGCCTACATCTGGGGCGGGGACCACCCCGACGGCGGTGAGCGGGTCTCCACCGGGCTGCTCGGGGCGCGGTTCGACACCCCCGAGGACTCCCCGTTCCACCGCATCGCCCACATCTATCCGGGCACCCCTTGGGATCCCGCCGAGACCAGCCCGCTCACGCAGCTCGGCTGTGACATCCGCGACAACGACTACCTGATCGCCATCGACGGCCGGGAGGTCGCCAGCAGCGACAACGTGTACGCCTTCTTGCAGGACAAGGTCGGGCGCATGGTGACCGTGACGACGAACCGAGGCCCCACCGCCGACGGCGCCGCCACCTGCCAGGTCCAGCCGCTGCGAAGCGAGTACTCGCTGATGTACCGCGAGTTCGTCGAGACCCGCCGGGCCCACGTGGAGGCGGCAAGCAGCGGGGAGATCGGCTACATCCACATCCCCAACATGGGCCAGGCCGGCCTCTCCGAGTTCGCCAAGGCGTGGTACCCCCAGGTCCACAAACGGGGCCTCGTCATCGACGTGCGCTACAACGGCGGCGGGTTCGTCGCCGACATGATCATCGACCGCATCGAGCGGCGCGTGTGGTCCATGACCCAGCCGCGCGAGGGCGTGGCCGGTCGCAACCACGAGCGCACGTTCAGCGGGCCCATCGTGGTGCTGATCAACGCCGACTCCGGCTCCAACGCCGAGTTCTTCGCCGAGGCTGTCAAGCGCAAGGGCCTGGCCACGGTCATGGGCACCCGGACCTGGGGCGGCTCCATCGGCATCGAGCCCCACCAGGATCTCGTGGATGGCGGCCTCACCACGCCGCCCGGTTTCGGGCTCTACGGCCTGGATCAGGCCTGGTTGATCGAGGGATGGGGCGTGGAGCCGGACATCGTCGTCTGGAACGCCCCCGCCGACATCCTGCGCGGCGTCGACACCCAGCTCGACGCGGCCATCGCCAACGTGAACGAGCGGCTGGCTGCGCCGCTGCCGTTGCCGCCTGAGTACCCCGACAAGAGCAAGTGACCGGGGGCCCTGGCCTGTGCTCCCCTCCCCTCTTCGACGCCTCCTGATCCTCTCACTGCCTGCGATCCTGCTCGGCCTCGGCTGTGGTCGATCCGGCGCGGACGATGACGACGACACCGCGGCCGACGATGACGACACCATCGGCGACGACGACGACACGACCGGTGACGACGACGACGCCACCGGGGATGACGACGACAGCGGTGACCACGAGGTCTTCCTCGACCTCCTCGACGCCCTGAACAACGCAGGCGGTACCACAGCGCAGCGCACCCTCGCCGAGGATTTCCTGATCCAGATCCACTACAGCGGCGGCTTCCCCATCGTCCACGAGGGCACGGCCACGTTCTGCGCCCTGCTGGACACCCACCCCCCCGGGGGCCTCTCCCTGGACGGCGATCACTCCGGCTGGGCTCCCGAGCCCATGGACCGCGCCGGCGACATCCCCTTCTACTGGATCACCATCGAGGTCTCCGAACCCATCCCGCGCTGGAAGTACAAGTTCGTCCACCACGAGGCCCAGGGTGACGACTGGGCCGCCGATCCCTGGTCACGCCGCTACGGGTACGACACCTACGGCGAGTACAGTCTCATCGCGGGCGGTGCCGGCGAGAGTCACCTCGAGCGCTATCTCCAGTTCGAGGCCATCGAGCTCGGCAACTCACGAACCATCCGCCTCTATCTGCCCGCCGGGTACGACGACGACACGAGCTACCCCGTCCTCTACATGCACGACGGCCAGAACCTCTTCGATCCCGATGCCGCCTTCGGGGAGTGGGAGGTCGACGAGAACCTCGACACCTTGATCTCCATCGGCTCTGTCCAGCCCACCCTCGTCGTCGGCCTCGACAGCACCGGCGCCCGTATGGACGAGTACACCCACGTCCTAGACGACATCGGCCACGGCCCGATGGGCGGCGACTCCGACGCGTACGCGGCCCTGCTCGTCGACCAGGTCATGCCTTTTGTCGACTCACGATATTCCACACGACACGGCCCCGATCACACCGGCATCCTCGGCTCCTCCCTCGGCGGACTCGTCAGCTACGACATCGCCCTGCAGCGCCCCGGCGTCTTCGGCGCCGTCGGCGGGATGTCCTCCACCCTCGGCTGGGGAGCCTACGACGACCTCGGCGAGACCATGATCGAGCGATGGGCGAACGCCGGTCATCAGGGGATGGTCCTCTATCTCGACTCGGGAGGAGGGGTCCACGGCGAGTGCCAGGACCTCGATGGCGACGGCATCCACGAGGACTCGAACGACGCCGACAATTACTGTGTGACGCTGCAGATGGCCGATACGCTCCAAGGGCTCGGCTATCAGTACGACGTGGACCTCTTTCACTGGTGGGAGCCGTGGGCCACGCATTCGGAGCCGGCGTGGGCGGAGCGGTTGCCGCTGTTCCTGGAGACAGTGTTTCCGGGTAGCTGACGAAACCAGACCTGCCCGGCACTCGCCCGAAAACACCTGCCCGGAAGCGCGCTACTCAGCGTCCCGGCCGTGTGAACGTCATCACCAGCATCGATCCGTCCACGTCCAGCCGGTAGGCACCATCGAGCGCGGTGACGCCGCTACCCACCACGGGCCGGAAAGTCGGTCCTCGGAAGATCTCCCAGGTGGCAGGGACGCGGAGTTGCCGGCCCGACGTATGGGTCAGGGTCATGCCCCGCAGCCCGTGTTTGCAGCTGCGCCACTCGTTGGAGAGTTCTTCGAACCTCAGCTGGTTCTCGTCCGCCGGGATGGAGAATCGGACCCGGTCGACGGTGACATCGAGGATGTGGCTCGCGCTGGGAGGAGCTAGCCACTGGAGCACCCGCGAGGCGAGGAAGATTCCGCCGAACAGGGAGGCGAGCGATGACACCTGGAGCACGGTCCTGGACTCGATGTCTAGAGCATTGGCGATCAGCGCGGCGGTACTGATCCCGGCGATCAGTGTGCCGACGATGACGGCGAAACCCAGGGGAATGCGCACAAGCGACCTGACGCCGAGATTCATGGGGACTGAAGCGAAACGGCCCGTGTGGAGGGTATTCACCATGGTCTTCCTCTAGCAGCCCGTTGATTTTCCCTCGTCAGGGATATCCAGCGCGGATCGGGTGAGG
>CAYRNR010000075.1:0-41710 GCA_964425605.1 uncultured Rickettsiales bacterium
GTCGTCGCAGTCGGAGCACAGGCCGTGCCCGTCGCCATCGACGTCGGGATCGTCCCCGGTGGCGGGATCGCAGTCGTTGTCCACGCCATCACAGGTGACCTCGGCGGCGTCCGGATGAACGGCCGCGTCGCCGTCGTCGCAGTCGGAGCACAGGCCGTGCCCGTCGCCATCGACGTCGGGATCGTCCCCGGTGGCGGGATCGCAGTCGTTGTCCACGCCATCACAGGTGACCTCGGCGGCGTCCGGATGAACGGCCGCGTCGCCGTCGTCGCAGTCGGAGCACAGGCCGTGCCCGTCGCCGTCCACGTCCGGGTCGTCCTCGGTGGCGGGATCGCAGTCGTTGTCCAGGTCGTCGCAGGTGACCTCGGCCTCCCCCGGGTTCACGAGCGGATCGGAGTCGTCGCAGTCCTCGCCGGAGTCCCAGCCATCCCCATCGGCATCGACCGGTCCGGTGTCGTCGTCGTCCCCCGGGGCCGAGTCGTCGTCATCGCCCGTGGCGTCGTCGTCGTCCCCGGCCGAGCCGGTGGTGTCGTCGTCGTCTGCGGAGTCGTCGTCGGGCGTCTCGTCCGGGCAACCGAGCACGGACAACAGCGCGGCCAGGGCCAGGATCTGCGTCAGGAACTTCATCGTACCCCCTGGGTGCAGTGCGGAAATCGAGCCGCCGCAACGATACCACGCCGATTCTCGGTCCCCTCCAGCCCCATGTATGATCTCCGGACGACCCGCGCGAGCCTGCGCCTGGAGGAAACATGGAGTCCAAACCGAGAACCTGGGCGACGATCTCCCTCGTCCCGCTGCTGCTGATCTCCCTCGAGGCGACGGCCATCACCTTCGAGGAACCCCTGCTCTTCCAGCAGGGTGCGACCTGGGCAGGTGCGGATCTGGGAATCCCGGGAAACCTGGGCGCGCTGATGTTCTCCGACGACGGCGCGACGCTGTACGTGGTGGGGGACTCGGAGACCTCGGACAGCGCGGTGTACGCCGTGCCCGTGACGCGCGACCCCAACACCCAGCAGGTGACGGACCTGGGTCCTGCGGCGGACGTGACGCTGGTGTTCGCGGGCGACCCGGCCATCAGCGGGGGCATCGACGCGGGCCTGGAGGTGGGTCCGGGAGGGACGCTGTTCTACACGTACTACTCGGGCAACACCCTCGCTCAGCGGCCAGGCGGCGTGGGCGGCGCCGAGACGAGCTACCCCCTGGACGTGGTGGGGGTGGCCACGTCGGTCTCGGGCCTGGCGTTCTCGCCCCACGTGGAGGACCCGGCCACCGGCTTCGGGCAGCTCCAGGTCAGCTCCTGGGACAACCTCGAGCTGTACAACCTCCCGCTGACCCCGCTGGGCGGCGGCCTGTACGAGCCGGGCACGGCCGAGGTGCTGGTGTCGCTGCACCAGGCGGGGCCGGGGGCCATCCACTACATCCCGCACGGCCCCCTGGCCGGGCACCTGATGCACGCGGACTGGGACTACGGCGAGCTGCGCATCCTCGAGATCGACCCCGCCACGGGATGGCCCATCGACCAGGCCAGCGGCTTGCCCACCCTGGGGACCGCCGATCCGGTGGACGCGCTGTTCGCGTCGGACATGGACACCGGACCGTGGGGGCTGGAGTTCGATCCCATCACGGGGGAGGCGTTCGTGGCCACCTGGGATGGCGATCCCGCCGACTCCATCGTCCAGATCGTCGGCGACGGCCTGTGCTCCGACGACGACGGCGACGGATGGACCGACTGCCAGGGGGACTGCGACGAGACCGATCCCGCCACCTTCCCCACCGCTGCGGAGCTCTGCGACGGCCTGGACAACAACTGCAACGGCGTGGTCCCCGCCGACGAGGTGGACGACGACGCCGACGGATGGATGGTGTGCGACGGCGACTGCGACGACGCCGACGGAGCCGTCCACCCCGGCGCCACCGAGGTGGCGTGCGACTTCATCGACAACGACTGCGACGGCGCGCTGCACCCGGACGAGACCGACGGGGATCAGGACGGGTACACGGTCTGCGACGGCGAGTGCGGCGACAACGATCCCGGCATCTACCCCGGCGCCGTCGAGGTGCCTTGCGACTACCTGGACAACGACTGCGACGGGATGCTCCACCCCGACGAGGTGGACGACGACGCCGACGGATTCGACGAGTGCGATGGGGACTGCGACGACACGCTGGACACGGCGTTCCCCGGGAACGCCGAGGTGGCCTGCGACCTCGTCGACAACGACTGTGACGGCTTCCTCCACGCGGACGAGGAGGACGCGGACGGAGACGGCATCGCCGTGTGCGACGGGGACTGTGACGACGCCGATCCCACCATCTACCCCGGCGCCCCGGAGATCTGCGACGGCCTGGACAGCGACTGCGACGGCCAGATCGACGAGGACTTCGACGCCGACGGCGACGGCTGGACCACCTGCGGCGGCGAATGCGACGACAACGACGCCACGGTCTACCCCGGGGCGCCCGAGGACTGCGACTTCGTGGACGACGACTGCGACGGCCAGATCGACGAGGACTTCGACGCCGACGGCGACGGCTGGACCACCTGCAACGGCGACTGCGACGACGCCGATCCAGCGGTGAATCCCGCCGTGGCGGATCCCTGCGACGGCCTCGACAACGACTGCGACGGCGACGTGGACGAGGACGCGGACCCGGACCAGGACGGCGACGGCCACAGCGCCTGCGACGGCGACTGCGACGAGGAGAACGCGGACACCTACCCCGGCGCCGTGGAGCTGTGCGACGGCGAGGACAACGACTGCGACGGCGACGTGGACGAGGATGGGGCTTGCGGAGACGACGACGACAGCGCTGGCGATGACGACGACGACAGCGCCGGCGACGACGACGACGATTCGGTCGGGGACGACGACGACACGACCGGCTCAGCCGGGGACGACGACGACACGACCGGCTCAGCCGGGGACGACGACTCCGCTCCTGGAGCGGACCCCTCGGATCCTTCGAGCTGTGAGTGCCGGAGTGGATCCTCGGCAGGGGGTGGCTCTGCCCTGGCGCTCCTGATGCTCCTGGCCGTGGTGCGAGCCCGTCGCAGCTAGTACCACCACCAGCCGTAGTTCCAGCCCGTCTCCGTGACGTTGTCAGCGCAGGCGTAGGACAGGTCGGGCAGCGTGAGGGACTCGTACATGCCGTCTCCCCAGCACTCGACGTAGCCGTCGGTGTCGATGGCGCAGGAGGTGTGGTTACCGGCGCTGACCTGGGTGAACTCGCCCGGCGGGGGACTCGACTGGCGGAACGAGTTGTCCCCCCAGCACAGCAGATATCCGTCGGACCGAATCCCGCAGGTGTGGATCGTGCCGGCGGAGATGTCGTCCATCATCAGGCCGTACTGCACGACGATCCCGTCGAGTTCCCCGTGATAGGGGTTGTGGTAGAGGTTGCCGCCGATCTCGGCGTTGTCGGTCGAGACCTGACCGCGGTTGTCGTATCCCCAGCAATTCGGTATCCCGTAGAAGCCATCCAGGGCACAGCCGTGGCCGTATCCGGCCGTGACCAGCTCATACTCGAAGAAGTAGGCATACGAGCCGTCCGGATCCGCCGGGGATTCCAGCTGACCGTGGTCGTCCATGCCCCAGCACAGGACCCGCTGGCCCCACCCCTCGTACTCGGCGGTGGCGCAGGTGAACGCGCCGCCTGCGGACACCGTCAGGAATCGCTCGCTCTGGTACGCGACGTCCGGCACGAGCTGGCCGTAGGTGTCGTCGCCCCAGCAGACCGCGCGCTGGTCGTCGGTGATACCGCAGGTGTGGTACCAACCGCCGTCGATGGAGGTGAAGACCACGTCCTCGGGGACCTCGAGCTGGCCGTAGCCGTTGTCCCCCCAGCACTCGGCCGTGCCGTCCTCGTGCAGGCCGCAGCTGTGCATGACGCCCGCGGCCACGTCGATGAAGTCGCGGTCGTCTGGGGCAGCGCCCTCGCCCCACCAGTTGCCGCCCCCACACTCGATCCCGCCGCAGTGCGTCAGCGCACACATGTGGTAGTAGCCGGTCTCCACCTGCTCGGCCCGGCCGCGGCCGTCGTCCTCGACGAGGTAGTAGGTCTGCGCGGACGCCGTCGAGGCGGCCAGGGTCATCGTGGAGACCGCGGCCAGGCTGAAGACGGCGAGGGCGGTGAAGGTCGGGATGCGCGCCATGATTCTCTCCTCCTGAATCGTTCGTTCGAGTTGACCCACTACCAAGAGCAAGGGGTGTGCCAAGGAGAGGAGCGGGGGACGTCAGTCGATCCGGGGCCGAGAGGCGCCGTGCGTCCCATGGGACCACGGGCGATGTCACAGGGGTCGTGAATCGGGTGGCACCACCACCGGGACAGCGATATCCTCTCACCGGGAGAGGAGCACCTCCATGCGAACGAGTTACCTGATCGCGCTGCTATGCGGCCTGTTCTGCTTTGCCAGCTGTCCCAGCGGGGACGACGACGATGACGACGTGTCCGGGGACGACGACGCCCAGGACGACGATGCCCAGGACGACGATGCCCAGGACGACGACGTCCAGGACGACGATGTTCAGGACGATGACGTCAACGACGACGACGACGACGCCGGCGACGACGACACCGATCCGGGGGTTCCCGGCGACACCGGCGACGCCTGCGCGGACGTGAGCGAATGTGGAGGGATCGTCAACGGCACCCCCGAATGCCTGATCGGGATCGCCCCCGGCGGAGAGGGCTGGGAGAACTTCGTGAACGGCTACTGTACGGGTCGCGGCTGCACGCCGGGCTCCCCTTGCGACGAGGGCGGCGTCGGCGAGTGCGTACAGATGCTGTACTGGAATCCCGGCGAGCGATACTGCCTCAAGCCCTGCACGCACTACAACCAGTGTCATGACGCGGGTCCAGGGCAGCCCTATGGGTGCGAGGGCTCGATCACCTCGGGTTCGGGATCCTACTGCTTCCCGCAGGGATAGGCGGCTGAGGCCCGCTCCTGGGATCCGGCACATCGAGCGGCCCCGGCGCGACAGGAACCGCTGGTATCCTCGGGGCACGAGGAGGCGCCCGTGATCGCAGGGAAGTTGCGGGGTGGATCGGCCGGTTGGCTCGCGGTGGGGCTCGTCCTGTCCGGGCTCGCCTGCCCGTCGGAGGACGAGCAGGGACCGCCGGACCCGTGCGAAGGCGTGGAGTGCGAGGACACGGGACCGCCGTGCGAGGGCGTGGACTGCTCGGGCCACGGCGTGTGCGAGGAGGAGGACGGGGAGGCGGCCTGCGTCTGTGACTTCACCTACCACGCCGACGGGCTCGCGTGTGAGCCCGACGAGCTGCCCGCGCTGACTTGTGAGCAGGGGTGGGTGACCCACCACATCGACGAGCCGGCGACAGCGCGGAGCACGCGACAGGCGCGGGTGGATACCCCCTTGAGGCTGCGCTCGCGGCTGGTGCGCCCGGACCAGCGCGACCTGTGTGGGCCGGAGCCTCTTGCAGGCGTGCGACTCGCCGTGATCCGGCACGCGTCCACCGCCACCGCCGAGATCGAAGCCGAGCTGGCGGCCCAGGGGGTACGGCGTGTCCAGCCCCTGGGCGGCGGGTTCCAGCTGGTGGATCTCGAGGATCGCTCGGGCCGAGCGTCCGTGTGTGGAGACCCTCGCATCACCGCGGCGACGCCGCTGGAAGCGTCGGACAAGATCGGCGCTCGCCTCGACGAACACGACGCCGGGGCGCCGGTGGTGGCCGTGATCCACGAACTGGCGGGCGCATCCGTCACCGTCCGCGAGGTCACCACCACCGCGGCCGGCGCCCGCGCCCTGGCTGCCGAGCCGGCCGTGCTCGCCGTGGAGCTGCGAGGGGCGGCGCTGGCCCCGGTCACCCACGTGGCCCGCCAGGCCGTGCACACCGAGCAGGTCCAGCAGGCCGATCTCTCCGCAGCGGCCCCCAGCTACAGCGGCCCCGTGGGACGCGGCGTCACCCTGGCCGTGGTGGACACGGGGGTGGACGCGGACCACCCCGACCTGCACACGCTGGACGAGGACGGACAGTCCCTGGGCACGCGCGTCGAGGGCGATCCGCCCTACGAGGGGGACGCCCACGGCACCCAGGTCGCGGGCATCGCCATGGGCAACGGCGTCAGCAGCGACGGAGCGCAGATCGAGACCACCGTGGCGACCCCCTACCTGTGGCGCGGGCACGCCCCACAGGTCGAGCGAGTGGTCAGCGTGTGGATGAACTACGCGCCGTGGGAGGAGGCGTTCATCGACGGCGACGCCCACCTGTCCAACCACTCCTACATCCAGTCCGACGGCGACTACAACTTCTCCATGTCCCGGTTCGACGGCGTCATCCGCGCAGGCGCTGCGGACGCCGAGGTCCAGCGGCCGCCGCGGGTGACCCTCTTCGCGGCCGCGAACAGCGGCACCAACGCCAACAACGGCGCCCCCATGCTCGGCTACTACAGCATCCTCGCGGGCGGTAAGAACCCCATCTGCGTGGGCGGCTCCAACGCCAACGACGACACCTACTCCACGGGCGCCTCGGCCGGACCCACCGTCGACGGCCGCCTCAAACCCGATCTGGTGGCGACCGGGTTCAAGCAGTACCGGCCGCCCGAGGGCGTGTGGATGGAGGTCGACGAGATCCGGCTGGTCGCTGCAGAGGGCTCCGGAGTGGACGATCGGGTGTGGGGGTTCGACACGCCCGGCGACACCGAGGGCTGGGAGCTGGGAGCGGCGCTGCTCGGACCTGTGGTCTACGACGGCTATCTCTCGGTCACGGCCGTGGGATCGGCGGGCGGCGACGACGAGTGCCTGACCCTCGACCTGGAGCAGACCCTCGGCGGCGCGGTCTCCAGCGATCTGTACGATCGCCTCCAGATCTCGCTGCGGCTGGACATGGCCGTGGACCCCGGCCGGCACGAGTGGCCCTGGTTCTGGGTCGCGAGCTGGGACAACACCGGCGACGGGGACTGGAACGGCCACCTCTATCCGGGGTATCCGGACGACGTCCAGGACAACCAGTGGCACGTCCACGAGGTCGATCTCTCCTCGTCGGGGTCCTGGAACGGCTCGATCTCGAACCTGCGCGTCTGGCCGACCTCGTACGACTACCGCATCGTCATGCCCGAGGTTGGGGGCGGGTATGGTCGCTCCACCGGCACCTCACTCGCCTCTCCCGTGGCCGCCGGCGCCGTGGCCATGGTCATGGAGCGCCTCGTGGACGAACACGGCGTCGACCTGGATACCGCCCCTCCCCTGCCGTCGACCTTCAAGACGCTGCTGGTCCACACCGCCACCGACCTGGTCGAGGAGCACGGCCTGCTGCGCGAGCCGCCCAATCCGGACACGGGCGCGCCGATCACCTACTTCGAGGGCCCGGACTTCGCCACGGGCTACGGGCTGCTCGACGCCCAGCGACTACTGGGCCTGGTGGATGCCCACTCGGACGACGCGGCCAAGTGGACCGAGCAGCCCATCTCCGAGGGCGAGGAGCACCTCTACGCCGTCCCGGTCCTGGCCGCCGCCGGTGGGGACGGCCTCGTGGTCACCCTGGCCTGGGACGACGCCGCGGGCAGCGCCTACCTCGAGGACACCGAGTCCGTCCTGGTCAACGACCTCGATCTGGTCCTGGTCGCCCCCGACGGCACGGCCCACTCACCCTGGATCCTCGATCCGCTCCCCATCGACGCGGACGACGTCTGGGACGGCATCGAGCCCATCGAACCCGCCGACGTCGTCCCGGCCCACCGCTGCGCCCAGCAGACCTACTGGGAGGGGGACGCGACCCTCGGCTGCGAGGACCACCTCAACAACCTCGAGCAGGTGGTGATCGACGAGCCGGTGGAGGGCTGGTACGTGCTGCGCGTGCGGGGCTTCGACGTACCGGAGGGACCCCAGAGCTACAGCCTGGTGGTGGCTCAGGAGTGTTCCTGAGCGAGGACGCCGATCCGCTCGCCCCCTACTCGACCAGGAACACGTGCGCGTCGTCCGCGCCGATCAAGGGGTGGGTCTCGGCGCGGCCTGACTCGTCCGCGGCGTGGATGTAGTACTCCACCACAGTGCCCGCATCCTGTGCCGGGATCGTGCCGACGTACTCGCCCGCCTCGGTCCCGGCCTCCATGGGGACACGCTCCCACTCGTCGCTCGCGGTGCGCCAGCGGACGCTCAGCGCGTCCGGGACGAGCGGCTGCCCGCTGTGCGTGAGCAGCTCCGCCTCGATGGGGATGCCGTCCGCCCCCGCCTCGCCCGCGCGGATGGGCGTGTGCCGTATGGCCAGCATGCCGCGGTCCGGTATCCCCACAGTCCGGGCGAACATCGCGCCGTCCCCGGTCCAGGGTCCGTCGAAGGGGATGACCTCGTACGCGGGCATGGCGGCCTGCCAGGCCTCGATGGCGCCGGTGTTCATCTCGTCCAGCGTCACCACGTCCAGGGCACCCCACCGCTGCGGATCCCGCGCCTGCGCGATCTCCCCGATCGTCGGCACCAGGACCTTGCGCCCGGCGATCAGCGCGTCGAGGTAGGGCGCCTCGTGCTGAGCGTCCAGGCGATGGACGACGTAGGGGGCGCCGTAGCTGCTGGTGCGGGACGCGAAGTGCGCCACCATGGCTTCGAAGTCCTCGTACCGGGGATCGCCCACGGGCACGCGCACGACCACGACCTCGTCGGGGCGGACGAAGCGGACCGCCTGGGTGATGTGGTCGACGCCCAGGGAGTCCGGGACGACGTCGGTGTTCTCGACGCCGATGTATTCGCGGAACACCACCGCGACGTCCTCTCCCGACATCCCGGGGTTGGCCGGCAGGAGCGCCTCCCCCGCGGCCGTCAGGCCCATCCCGTCGGAGATGTGGTTGCGCCCCTGCGTCGCCAGCGGGATCGTGATCACACCGATCCCTTCCTGGTTGGCGTACGCCACCGGGATACGCGACTCGGCCGCGCCGTCCACCCCCTCGGAGGCGGCGAAGTCGAACGTGTAGTCCACGACCCGGAGCATCCCGTCGTCGTCGAACGCGAACCACGGTCCGTACTCGCGCAGCTCGGACACGTCCGTCTCCTCGGGAGCGTGGAGGAACGTGCATCGGCCAGGGTCCACGCCGCCGGCCTCGTACGCGGCGCGCGCCTCCTGTTCGTGCTCCCCGCCGTCCACCAGCGTGACCACGTCCAGGTCGGCGGTCAGCTCCGCGATGACCTCGGTGGGAATCCCTCTCCCCAGCTCCTGATCGGCGTCCCACCGGACCATCACCGCCTCCACGGGCTCGAACGCGGCGGGCTGGCGAAGCTCGAACGGCAGCGGCGACGTGTACCCCTCGATGCCGTGGTAGAAGAGGCCGCTGGACGAGCAACCGAGGATGAAGACGGGCGCGAGGCACGCCAGGAGGGCGAGCGGACCTGGTCGCATGGAAGACCCCCAGTGGTTCGCGCAGCAGGATAGCAGGGTGGGGACGGAGTGAGCAGGCACGCCGGGATTCCCGGGGGGGCCGCAAAGTGGGAGAATCGCCTCCATGCGCATGGGATTCCCGCTGCTGGTCGCCCTGACGCTGCTGGGCTGTCGCGCGCCCTCGTTGTACGACTTCGACGGCGATGGCACGGTGGACGAGGCGGACTGCGATCCGGTGAACGCCGACATCCATCCTGGCGCGCAGGAGCTGTGCGACGACGGCCGGGACAACGACTGCGACGGCAAGGTGGATGGCGAAGACCCGGATTGCCCGGCAGGCGACGACGACGACGCGGGCGACGACGACGCGGGTGACGACGACGCGGGTGACGACGACACCGGCGACGACGACACGACCACGGGGCCCGGTTGGGTCCAGGTCAGCACGGGCAGCGACGCGACCTGCGGCGTGGCCCGCGACGGCGGGATGTCGTGCTGGGGCGACGACTCGTACGACCTCACGGCCCCACCTCCGGGCAGCTGGTCGCAGGTCAGCGTGGGCGCCTACCACGCCTGCGCGGTGGACACCGAGGGGGACGCGGCCTGCTGGGGGCACGACAACGCCGGCGAGACCGAGCCACCGGCGGGCCACTTCTCGCTGGTGGACGTCGGCCAGATGGGAGGTCACAGCTGTGGGATACTCGACTCCGGCGAGGTGCGATGCTGGGGCTCGAACCTGGCCGGCCAGTCCGATCCTCCCGCAGGGACGTTCCTGGACATCGGCGCGGGCTACCTGCTGACCTGCGCCGTGGACACCCAGCACCTCGCCCGATGCTGGGGATCCGACGACGTGGGCGAGGACGAGCCACCGGCTGGCCACTACGAGACCGTGGGTGCGGGCAGCTATCGCGCCTGCGGGCTCACCACCGAGGGGGCTGCAGTCTGCTGGGGTGACGTGACCAAGACGTTCACCCCCCCTGCCGGCGACTTCACCCAGGTGGCCATGGGCGAGCTGCACGCGTGCGGGATACTCTCGGACGCCTCCGTTCGGTGCTGGGGATCGGACTCCCAGGGCCAGGCCTCGCCCCCTCCGGGCAGCTTCGTCCACGTGGACGCCGGTGGTGAGCATTCCTGCGGGATCCGGACGGACGGCTCCATGGAGTGCTGGGGCAACGACGATCACGGTCAGTCGACACCGCCGTTGCTGTAGTGGATACCCGCCGCGGCGCCCCGGTCGATCAGCGCTCGCAGGGCGCCAGCCGCTCGAAGTCCCAGCACCCCAGATCCACCGTCGCGCTCGCCGGGACGTCCACGTCCAGGGTGTGCGAGGCGCCCCCGTTGGGACGCACCAGGCGTACGGTGTGGGGGCCGGCGGCCACCTCGAAGACCGGCGCCCCGGTCTGACCCATCGGCTCCCCGTCCACCCAGACGTCGCTCCAGGGGCGGCTGTTGATCTTGAACCACCCCGGCCCAGGCGGCGGCGGCGGGGTCGCGGGCTCCGCTGGCAACGGCTCCGCCGGGGTGCGGGCCTGCGCGGCCACCTCCTCGCGCCGGTCCCCCTGCGCTGATTCCTCCCCGGCGGGCTGCGTGGCGGCCGTGGCCTGCGCCTCGATCGCCGCGGGTGTGGGCGCGGCCTCGGCCGGGGCCTCGCGCGGCGCAACGTCGGCGCTCGTCTCTGCCGCGTCCGTCGGGCTCGTCACGAGTTTCGTGATCCCCACGCCCACGACCGAGATCAGGAGCAAGCCCAGGAGGCCCAGGAGGAGGAAGCGCGACGTCGTGGATCGACTCCGTGGCGGCCCCTCGACGATCTCACGCTCGCCGAGCTGATCGGCGAACGCCTCGCAGAACCTCTGCCAGGGGGGCGCGTCCGGGTCCGGCTCGCGCACGACCGGCACCTCGGCGGTCTTCACCGCGGCCACCGAGCCGGAGCGCCGCCCCGGGCGAAGGGGGAGCGTGGCCTCGGCCACCGTCGGCAGGCGCGGCTGTCCACCCAGCTCCAGCCACACCTCCCGCAACGCCTCACCCATGGCCGCGGCCGTGGGGTATCGGTCCGCGACCGCGCCGGCGAGGGCTCGCTCCACCACGGGGTGGAGCGCGGGGGCCGTCCGCGCGAGGAGGCTCCGCGCGGCGGCCGTGTCGGCGGTCAGGACCTTGTGGAGGAGCGGCTCGAGGGCGTCGGAGGCGAACACCGGCTCGCCGGTGGCGGCCTCGCACAGGACCAGGCCCAGGCTGTAGACGTCCAGCGCGGGGGTGAGCCCGGCCTCCCCGGCGACCTGCTCCGGGGCCATGTACCGCGGAGTACCCTTCACCTCCCCCGCGCGGGTGGTGAAGTAGGGGTTGATCGCGGCGCGCGCCACGCCGAAGTCGCCGATGCGGATGGTGCCGGTGCGGTCCAGCAGCAGGTTGGCCGGCTTGAGGTCGCGGTGGATCAGCTGCATGGGGCGGCCGTCGCGCGTGGTCGCGCGGTGGGCGTGGTCCAGCCCGGCGCAGACCTGGACGCCGATCTCGCACACCGCGTCCTGGGGGAGCAGCACCCCTCTTCCCGCGCACAGCGACAGCACCTCGCGCAGGCTCAGGCCGTCGATGTACTCCATGACCAGGTAGTAGACATCGCCGTCCTGGCCGAACTCGTGGATGGCCACGATGTTGGGGTGATGGAGGTTCTCGCCCAGCAGCGCCTCGTTGACGAAGGTGCCGAGCCGGCGCGGGTCGTACCCGGGCCGATCCGAGGCCAGCACCTTGATGGCCACGGACTTGGTGAAGCCCATCGCCCCGTGCAGCTCGGCCCGGTAGACCTGGCCGAACGCGCCGCTGCCCAGCAGCCGATCGGTGCGGTAGCGGCCGAGGTCGCGCGGCGTCATCAGCGCCTCACTCGCCCTGCAGCACGACGCGGTCCGGCTCCAGGCGGAGCCGCGTACGACCCTTGGATTTCTCGATGAAGAACGGATCGACGCCCTTCGCGGCGATCATGCGGCGCGTGTCGTAGATGACCTTGCCCAGGGCGGAGTTGTAGCGGGCCGTCGCGCCGGCCCGGCCCCACAGGGCCACGCGCAACCGCTCGTCGTCCACCCATCCCGCCCCGAGGCCCTTGTCGAGCCCCAGCGCCACCCGGGCCAGGACCAGCAGCAGCACGAAGCGGTTGGGGACCCCTGCGAAGGAGACGAGCCCGCCGCTGCAGGTGATCTCGATGGTGCCGTCGCCGGGGCGATCGTGGATCAGCCGCAGGGACAGGTCGTAGCTGCGGCTCCGGGTCCGCTCGGGCACGGTGGAGGTCAGGTGTCCGCCGCTGTCGTCGATAAAACGCAGCTGGCTCCCCCCCAGGGTGAACTGGATCCCGCCCTCCAGTTCGAACGGCGGAGCATCCGTCGCCATGGGGATCAGCGAGCGGACGCCGTCCTCGAGCACGATGACGGCCTCCACCTCGGCCAGCCCTTCGATACACAGGTCCGCGACCGCCGAGGACCCGATCACGAAGCGGTCCTCCCCGACGGGATAGGACAGGCGGCTGGCCACCACCTGCAGCTGCGCCAGCGTGGACACCGGGCCGTCGCGCTGTTCGACGGCGCGGACCTCCCACTCCGAGTCGGGCCCGAAGCGCACCGGCTCCCCCGGCCGCAGCCGCGTCCAGCCCAGGATCCTGCGACCCCGGACCCGGGTGCCGTTGGTCGAACCCAGGTCACGCACCTGCAGCTCTCCGCCGCGCACCTCCAGCACGGCGTGATCGCCGCTGACGGTGTCCAGGTCGATGCGCAGGTCGTTGCCCTCGGCGCGGCCCACTCGGAGCCGCGACGTGAACGAGACGGTCTCGCCGGTGGTGGAGCGGATGGAGGGCACGGCCCCGAGTATGGGGGATCGGTGTGCCCCGACTCAAGGCTGCGCCCGGACGCCCCTGGCGCCGGTGGGTTACGATGGATCTTCAGGCGCCGGGGGTACGATGAGACACACGTGGTGGTTGGCGTGCATCGCAACGCTGGGAACACGTGTGGCCCTCGCCATCACCCTCGTCTCGGCTGGCGTCGCCGCCGCCGAGGCTCCAGCGCCGCGCCTGGTGGTGGACGCCTCGGCCCAGGGAGATCCCACCGCCCAGCTCACCCAGCTCCGCGACGCATTCGGCGATCCTTTCGAGGCCCAGCGCGCCCTCGTCGACGAGGCGCTGGACTACGGATTCGGGCCCTGGGGGATCACCGCGCCGGCCACCCTGCAGCAGTGTTCGGCGCAGCCCCTGTCCGCCGGGGATCTCGCCGAGGGGCTCGAGGAGGTCGAGGGGCTGATGCTGGGCCTCGAGTACGGAGACGCATCAGCGCGGCTGTCCAACCTGGAGAGCCGGCTGTGCGCGGCGAGCGATCCCCTGGAGGCGGCCCAGGTGGCGCGGGTGCCGTTCCTGCTGGGGATCTGCCGCTTCTACGCCGGGGACGAGGCGTCGGCCAAGGCGGCGTTCCTGCGCGCCGTGGAGCGATTCCCGGACCTCGCGTGGGACGACGACTTCCCGCCCGCGCCCCAGCAGGTGTTCTTCGCTGCGGTCGGGGCGGCGCTCCAGTCCCCCCGGACCACGCTGGAGCTGCGGGCCTCCGACCGGCCCGCCCGCGTGTGGCTGGACGGCATCGAGGTGTCCGACGAGCTCACCACCGTCACCCTCATCGGCACCCAGCACCTGTTGCAGGTAGCGGGCGAGGACTCGGCCGTGGCCACCCTCTTGCTGGAGACCGCCGAGGCGGCGGCCATCGCCCTGGTAGGACCACGGCGGGCGCGCGCGGGCCTGATGGAGTCCCCTCAGACCCCCGAGGGGGAGATGGCCTTCGGATTGCTGGTGGTGGCCGCCCACCGCCGGGGCCACTCGGAGGTCCTGGTGTTGCAGGCCCCGTTGCCCGAGCTCGCGTGGCGGTACAACGATCTGGACCGGCGCTGGACCAAGGTCTCGCTGGTGCTGGGCAAGCGGCTGGCCCAGGCGCGGCGGGCGAGGACCACCGGCGGCTTGCTCATGGGGATGGGCACGGCCGTGGCCCTGTCGGGCGCGGCCATCGGCTTCACCAACCACTCCGCCGGGCTGGACCTGCTCGACGAGATGGACACGGACGCGGGCATGTACGACCTCCTCGTGGACGAGTACGAGGCCCACCGCAAGGGCATGACCGCGGGGTTCGCCATGCTGGCCGTCGGCGGGGCGCTGGTGGGCGCGGGGGTGCCGTTCCTGATCCAGGGGGAGCGGATCGAGCGCTCCACCCTCGAGGACGCCCGCCTCAGCGTGGCGGTGAGCCCGCAGGGGGCGTACGTGGGTCTCTCCGCCTCGTTCTGATCCGCGGCCGAATCGCTGTACTCCGCTGCCATGTGTAAGCCGTGTGCAAGTACACCCCGGCTCCCCGCGGCATCCTGGTAAGCGTGACACTCTGCACGAGGAGAACCCCATGTCGCTGACCCCACGCTGGCTCCTTCCGATCCTGGTCCTGGCGCTGCTCACGGGCATCGCCGGTTGCCTGCCCGGCACGGTCCGCCCCAACGAGGAGGTGGAGCACACCCACCACGACTACGACGGCGACGGCTACTGCGAGCAGGACCCCTGCTCGGAGGACGCGCTGCCCGGGGACTGCGACGACGAGGACCCGACGGTCCACCCCGGCGCGGACGAGGGCTGCAACGGCGTGGACAACGACTGCGACGGCGCGCCCGCCCCGGACGAAGTGGACGTGGACAGTGACGGCGTCCTGGTCTGCGACGGGGACTGCGACGACGCCGATCCGGACGTGTACCCCGGCGCGGACGAGGGGTGCGACGGCATCGACACCGACTGCGACGGCGAGGCCGGCGCGGAGGAGGTGGACCTGGACGCGGACGGCTACATGGTGTGCGCGGGCGACTGCGACGACCTCGACCCCGAGGTCCACCTGGACGCCGAGGAGATCTGCAACGGCATCGACGACGACTGCGATCAGCTGGTGGACGAGGACTTCGACGCCGACGGCGACGGGGTGACCACCTGCGAGGGGGATTGTGACGACGCGAATGCAGAGGTCTTCCCCGGCCAGGACGAGACCCCCTGCAACGGCATCGACGACGACTGCGACCCGTACACCGAGGACGAGCCCGACGCCGATCACGACGGCTATTCGCTGTGCGACGACTGTGACGACGATGTCCCCGAGGTGAACCCGGGCATGCCCGAATGGGAGTGCGACGGCCTGGACAACGACTGCGATCCGGCCACGGAGGACACCCCGGACGACGACGGCGACGGCTACGATCTGTGCTCCGACTGCGACGACACGGATCCCACCGTCCATCCGGGGGCGGCCGAGCTCACCTGCAACGGCGTGAACGACGACTGCGATCCGTCCACCGAGGACGCACCCGACCACGACGGGGACGGCTTCTCCCTGTGCGAGGACTGCGACGACCTCGAGCCCGACGTGAACCCGGGCGTCGCCGAGATCGTGTGCAACGGCCTCGACGACGACTGCGACGCCACCACCGAGGACGAGCCCGACGCGGACGGGGACGGCTACACCGTGTGCGACGACTGCGACGACGGCGACGCGTCGGCCAACCCCGGCGCCACGGAGATCGAGTGCGACTTCGTCGACAACGACTGCGATCCCGCCACCCCCGACGAGCTGGGCACCCACTACACCGACACCCACGTCCAGGAGGGCACGTCGCAGGCCGACGTGCTGTTCGTGGTCGACAACTCCTGCTCCATGGCGGACTTCCAGCTGCAGCTGGCCGTGCAGTTCGAGTTCATGCTCGACGCCATGGTCGCCGCGGGCATCGACTACCACGTGGGCGTCGCGACCACGGACAACGCGTCCCTCCAGGGCGCCACGCCGGTGGTCGACGCGTCGCTCCCCGATCCGCTGGGCACGTTCTCCGCCAACTCCTCGGTGGGTACCACCGGCAGCGGCAGCGAGCGGGGCCTGCAGTACGGCTGGGAGGCGCTGGAGATGGCCGACGCCGGCGTGTACCCCAACCAGGACTTCCTGCGCGACGACGCGTCGCTACACCTGGTGTTCGTCTCCGACGAGGAGGACCAGTCCATGGACACGGTGACGTCCTACGTGGGCCAGTACGAGTCCCTGAAGAACGACCCCGACCTCGTCTACGTCAACGGCTTCACCGGGCAGATGACCGGGTGCGGCTCGGCCCAGGCCGGCCCACGCTACGAGCAGGCCATCGCGTTGACCGGCGGCGTGTCCGAGTCCGTCTGCGCCATGGACTGGAGCGCAGCCATGGAGGACATCGCGGACCAGGCCACGGCGGTGGCCCTCCAGGACACCTTCGCGCTGTCCCACCAGGCCATCGCCGCCTCGGTGGAGGTCTCGGTGGACGGCGCGCCCGTGACGAGCGGGTGGCAGTACGATCCCGTCGCCAACGCCGTGGTCTTCGAGCCTGCGGACGTGCCCGACTACGACGCGGTCATCGACATCGACTACGACGCGTACGACATGGCCACCGACCACTTCGTCCAGACGACCCACTCGGAGATGGACGTGATGTTCGTGGTGGACAACTCGTGCTCCATGTACGACGAGCAGCTCCACCTGGCCCAGGAGTTCGAGTACCTGCTCGACGCCATGGTCGCCGACGGCATCGACTACCAGGTCGGCGTGGTGACCACCGACAACCCCGCGCTGCAGGGGCCCTACCCGATCATCGACTCGTCGAATCCGGACCCCCTCGACGCCTTCGCGCAGGCCACGGCGGTCGGCACCGTGGGCAGCGGCTCGGAGCGTGGCCTTCAATACGGCTGGGAGGGGCTGGAGATGGCCGACGCCGGGATCTACCCCAACGCGGGCTTCCTGCGCGACGACGCGGTGCTCCATCTCGTGGTCGTCAGCGACGAGGACGACCAGTCGGCGGGCACGGTGCTCGACTACGTGGACTTCATCACCTCCCTCAAGGCCGACCCCTCGATGGCCTACATCAGCGGCTTCACCGGACAGGCCGCCGGGTGCGCCACCGCCTACCTCGCGCCACGGTACGAGCAAGCGATCGGTCTGACCGGCGGTGTCTCCGAGTCCATCTGCGCGCCGGACTGGAGCGGCGCCATGGAGGACATCGCCCTGCTCGGCGGCGTGGGCGGCCAGGACACCTTCGTGCTGTCCCACGTGCCCATCGACACCAGCATCCGCGTGTTCATCAACGGCGTGGAGCAGAACACGGGCTGGTCGTTCGATCCCTACGTCAACGCGGTGGTCTTCGATCCCGGCCACCTGCCCCACTCGGGCGACGACATCGAGATCGAGTACGCGCACAGCAACTGCTGACCCGCGAACCTCCCGCCATCCCCTACCGGCGCCGCGCGGCCACGCCGGCCACGGCGACCAGGGCCAGCCACAGCGCGCCCGCCACGCCACGGGTTCCCCCGCCGAGGTGACAGCCCGGGCTGTCCCCCTCCCCCGAGGGTTCCCCGGCCGACTCGTCAGCGGGCTTGGCCGGAGCCTCGTCAGCGGGCTTCGCCGGAGCCTCGTCCTCGGCCGGCGCCCCGGCCCCGCCCGCCGGCTCGCCCTCGCCCGCTGCAGGTACGCACACCTTCAGCTTCTCGCACTTGCCCTGCGCGCAGTTCCCCCCGGGATCGCACACCCCCACGACCGCCGCGTACGTGAACGGCCCTCCTCTGGAGGCCCCCTGGCGCTGCTCCGTGCACAGCCCATGCTCCTGGCAATTCCCCCCGGACGCCGCGCAGCGCCCGGGCTCGTCCGCGCAGAGGTCCGCCGCACAGTGCGGGCCCCCGTGGTGGGTGGCGCCCACCGAGCCCGGCGGGCAATCCGTTGGGGCAGGGAACACGATGTCCGCGCGGGCGGACGAGGCGACGAAGAGCGCTCCGGTGAGCAGCAGCGCAGCCGGCTTCCAAATGGGGATCACGAGAACCTCCCTCCGGTCGCAGCGGGATAACGGGGCCGCGGCGATCGAGATGGCTGATTCTACCCTCTCGGAGCACGGAGGCGCGGGCGAGGCGGGGTCGATGCAGATCGACTCGACCTTCCACCCTGTCCACTGTTGTTTCCACCCCCCCCCGGCCGCTCGCCCCGCACACGGAACCGACCGACGGCGGCGCGGGCGCAGACGTCGGTGCTGCGCGCGGATTCACACCGGGCGTGGCACGGCTATTGCTCCATGGGAGGCGCAACGAGGGGAGGATTCGATGCAGGGCACGCGCAAGTCGAACAAGGGGCGGGTAGCTGACTGGCTGGAGAACCAGCTCGGAAATCTGGCGGTTTCCGCGCACCGCCGTCCGATCGCCGTGGTGGTGGTGGTGCTCCTCAGCGTGGGGGTCGCGCTGTTCGCGGCGCGGGACCTGCGCCTCGGCGCCGACCTGACCGACCTCGTCCCATCGGACTTCCAGAGCATGCACGACATCCGGGTGCTGCAGGACCGCTTCGGCGGCATCGGCTACATCGCGGTGGTGGGGAGGGGGGAGGACGCCGAGACGCTGCGGCGCTTCGCCGACGACGCGGCGCCCCGCCTCGAGGCGCTGGAGTCGGTGGCCTACGTCGAGTACCGGCGGCCGGTGGGGTTCTTCCGGGAGCGCGCGCTGTACTACCTCGATCTGGAGGACCTGCAGTCCGTCCACGACCGGATCGAAGACCGCTACAGGTTCGAGAAGCGGCGAGCCAACCCCATGTACCTCGACTTCGAGGACGCCGCCCCGCCCCCCGTGGACTTCGCGGACATCCAGGAGAAGTACGCGGGCAAGCGCAGCAACTCCTGGGTCCAGTCCCAGCTCGGCGAGGAGTACTACCTCGATCCGGAGGAGGGCCTGGTCGCCCTGCTGGTCAAGCCCAGGGCGCACGTCTCCGACCTCGCGGCCTGCCGCCGGGTGGTGGCGGAGGTCCAGGCGGCGATGGCCGACGTGGACCTGGCCTCCTACGGGTCCGGGATGGAGCTGAGCTACGCGGGTGGGTTCGTCACCCGGGTGGACCAGCAGGCGGTGATCGAGGACGACCTGAACAAGGCCATGATCGCGGCCACGCTGCTGATGACCCTGTACCTGGGCGTGCACTTCCGGCGCGTCACCGCCATCGGCCTGCTGATGGCGCCCGTGGCCACGGGGGTCTGCTGGACCTTCGGCTTCGCCGGGGTGGCCTTCGGGGTGCTCAACCTGCTCACCGGCTTCGTGGCGGTGATCCTGCTCGGTCTCGGCATCGACCACGGTATCCACCTGCTGGCGCGCTACGAGCTGGAGGTGTCCCGCGGCCACGGTCCAGCGGACGCCATCCGCCAGACCTACACCCACACCGGCCGCGCGGTGGTCGTGGCCGCGTTGACCACCTGCGTCGGCTTCGCCGGCCTGGGGCTGTCCCGGTTCGTGGTCAGCCGTGAGCTGGGGATCCTGGCGGCGGTGGGGATGCTCGCGGTGGTGGTGGCGTTCACGGTGCTGCTGCCGGCGCTGCTGGCCATCGCCACCCGCCTGGGGTGGAAGCCTGCCCCGCCCGCCAGCGAGAGGTCAGCACCGGTGATCGCCTGGCTGCGCCGCAAACCCGTCCACGTGGCCGCGGCGTGCACGTTGGTGGTGGCGCTGACGCTGCCGGCGATTCGCAAGGCCGGGTTCAACTCCGACTTCGCCGCCCTCAGCAACGCCGACCTGGAGTCCATCCTGCTGGACCACGAGGTCAACCGCATCGTCGGTCACATCCAGAACCCGGTGGCGGTGATGGTCGACAGCGTGGACGAGGAGCGCTTCGTGGTCCAGGCCCTGCGGGATCAGAGGCAGGCCCTGGGGACCCGGTCGCTGGTGGGATCGGTCACCTCCATGGGGGATCTGGTCCCTTCGCAGCAGCACGAGAAGCAGCAGGTCCTGGCGAGCCTGGGCCGCATCGTGCGCAGGGTGGATCCCGGGTGGCTGGAGCCCGCCGCCGCCGAGCGGCTCGAGGACGTGCGGGCGATGACCGCCGCCGCTCCCTTCACCCGCGACGACCTGCCCCCCGCGGTGGTGCGGCAGCTGGTGGGACAGTACGGCAGCGTCGACGACGGCGTGGTGCTGGTCTTCCCGAACTTCAACATGCTCGAAGGGGCCAAGGACATCCGGTTCGCGGCCCAGCTGCGGGCCATCGAGACGCCCGGCGGCGGCAGCATCGCCGCGGCCGGGGAGGCCATGGTGTGGGCCGACCTGTTGACGATGGTCCTCGACGAGGCCCCCGTCGTGCTCGGCTTCGCCCTGCTGCTGGTGTTCGTGGCCCTGTGGTCGATGCTCGGCGACCTGCGCACGGCGCTGCTGTGCATCGTCCCGGCGGTGGCCACGCTGGCGGTCGCGCTGGGCCTGCTGGACGCCGTGGGGATGGAGCTGAACTACCTCAACATGGTGATGATCCCCGTCTTCTTCGGCGTGGGCGTCGACGGCGCCGTGCACATCGTCATGGGCCGGGAGAGCGGGCAGCGGCTGGGGATCATCCTGCGCCAGACAGGCCGCGCCATCGCCGCCTCGACGCTCACCAGCGGCCTGGGCTTCGGCGCACTGCTGCTGGCCCACCACCCCGGGCTGAACTCGCTGGGCAGTCTGGCGCTGCTGGGCCTCGCCGTGAACGTGCTGATCTGCCTGGTCGCCATGCCGGCGTATCTGGTCTTGCGAGAGCGCTGGGCGAACCGCGCCAGGACGGCGCGCAGCTCGACGCGGACGGGGCGGTTGGACGAGAGACGCAGGGATCAGGGGGTCTCGATCTAGGTCTTCTCTTCCCTGCCCGGCTTCCTCCTCGACCACACGTCCACCACCACCCGCGCCACGACCACGGCGAGCACGCAGCTGGTCAGGGCGATGGCGCCGTGGATGGCGTCGATGGCCGCGAGCGCCAGCGCCACGGCCGCGGCCACGAACGAGCCCACCATCGCGATCCGCCGGGCGCGGTCTCCGCCCTGCCCCGCCTGCACGACACCGTGCAGCAGCCCCATGCAGACGAACACGATGGCCACCGCGCCGCACAGCAGCCACCGCACCGGATCGGGCATCCCGTGATCCGCGTGGCCCACCACACCCAGCACCGCGGCCCCGGTGGCCGTGATCCCGAGCACCAGCGGCAGGTGCAGGTAGTTGCGCGCCAGGCTCCACACGATGCTGGCCCGGGGGGGCTGGTGGGAGACGCCGTCGAAGTACAGCCACCACAGCCCGAACGCCAGGGTCATGCCCAGGAGCCCGACCAGCCCGATCTCCCAGGTCACGTGGGGATTCTCGGCCAGGCCGGACACCACCCCCACGATGGTCTCGCCGAGCACGATGATCGTGAACAGGCCGAACCGCTCGGGCAGCCGCGAGGTGGAGAACTTCGGCAGGCGCTTCTGGTGGGGGATGGTGGTCAGCGGCACCAGCAGGTCGATCACCAGCGCGACGGTCCACAGCATGAACCGCTGGGGCGGGGGCAGCAGCAGCGAGCCCAGGAACAGCACCACCGAGATGCTGAATCCGACGGCGAACAGGTCCGTCACGGGCCGCGCCACCGGGTTGTGCAACCCACCCCGCACCCACATCCCGATGATCAGCATGCGGCCGCACGCGTACGCGATCGCGAAGCCGGCCGAGTTGTGCTCCAGCCCGTGGTGCAGGAACACGGCCATCGCGGCGACGGGCATCATCTGAAGGAAGGTGATCAGCCGGTGGCCGATGTCCTCGGTCTCGAACCGCTCCGCGTAGATCGTGCCGCCGATCCACAGCCACCACGCGGGCACGAACGGCAGCGCGAAGTTGATCACACCGCGCCAGCTCACGTCCCCGGCCAGCCCGTGGGAGAGCTGGGCGATGATCACCACGAACACGAGGTCGTAGAACAGCTCCAGCCAGGTCGCCTTGCGCTCCCTATTCTCGTCCTCGTCCCGCCTCAACTCGGGCTTCTGCCACAGTGCCAATGTGCTCATCGTGCTCACCCGCCGCCCATCATACACACGCCCGCGGGCGGTGGCGCACGAACGGTGTGGGCCGCCCACGAGGTCAAACAAAAATACCAATGAATTCCGTGAGTTAGCAGCTTTTTCTCGCTCCTTCGTCATTACAGACAGGACCAATCAAGGTCCACGAGAGGAGCGATGACATGTTCGGTATCCAGTTCGATCGATTCGATGGCCAGGGGAACAACGGGCAGACCGGCGTGTGGGGGTGGTTGGCCGGCGGCGCGGCCGGTCTGCTGCTGGTGGGCGGCCTCGCGGTCGGCGGCTGCGCGGTGGAGGAGGCCCCCGCGGACGACGACGACAGCCTGGGCGACGACGACGACAGCCTGGGCGACGACGACGACAGCCTGGGCGACGACGACGACGCGGCGGGCGACGACGACGATGCCGTGGGCGACGACGACGACGTCGCCGGCGACGAGGTCTACGCGGCGCTGGTCCGCGGGACCTTGTTCACCGAGGATCTGGCGGAGGCCCAGACGCTGGCTGACACGCTGGGAGCCGGCGGGCAGGACATCGCCGAGTCCCTGGGCGACTTCGCCCACGACGTCCTGCTGGGCACGGACATGCTGGGGACCCAGGAGAACGAGTTCCTGGCGCTGGATCGCTGGACCGACCTGGAGGGGATGGGGACGATGTACGGCGATCCCGACTTCCAGGCCGGCTTCGCCTCGCTGTTCGCCGAGTCCGCGACGCTGGAGACCTTCGTGACGCGCCCGGACTGGGCGAGCTGGGGCACGCTGGAGTCGGGCGACGCGCACGACCCCTACTACTTCGTGATCGTCCGCGGCCGGCTGTTCACGCCGGACCTCGACGAGGCCCAGGCGATGCACGACGCCCTGGCCGAGGGCGCCCAGGAGGTGGCCGAGGCCGCGGGTGACGTGGCCCACGTGGTCCACCTCGGGCTGGACGATCCGCAGGAGTTCCTGGCCATCGACGTGTGGACCTCCGCCGACATGATGGAGATGGTCTACCTCGACCCCGACTTCCAGGCCGGCTTCGCCGCGGTCTTCGAGGAGCCGCCCACGGTGGGCGTGTACCGCTCCACCGACTGGTACCAGTGGTAGGCCGCCCCGACGCGGCCCCGCTGCCCGGCGCCCGCGGCCGGGCGCGGGTGGTCGCCCGGTTCACCGACGGCGGCCAGGCGGTCGTCCTGTGGGAGGTCCAGACGTCCGCTGGGCCCGTCCGGATCTGCGATCACCTGGTGCTGCGCGACGGCTTGCTCGACCGCATCGACACGTACTATCGTCCACCCGAACGTGAGAGGGGGTGCCCATGGAATCCGCCGAGCTGATCGAAGCCGCCCGCGCCGGCGACGAGCGGGCCTTCCAGGAGTTGACCCGCCCCCTGATGCGCCCCCTGCGCTCGCACATCCTGCGGATGGTGGCGCAGCCCGACGACGCGGACGAGCTGCTCCAGGACACCCTGGTCAAGGCCCACCGCGGCTTGCCCCGCTTCCGCGGCGAGGCGTCGTTCAAGAACTGGGTGTACTCCATCGCCTCGCGCACCTGCCTCGACCACCTGCGGGCGCGCAAGCGGTGGACCGTGCTGGCGCACGTGCGCGCCGGCGACGCCGCCGAGGGCTCCCCCGACGCCATGGAGGCCATCGCCGCCATCGCCGCGACGCCCGACTTCGTCTACTCCGTGCGCGAGCACATCGCGTTCTGCTTCTCGTGCATCGGCCGCGTCCTCCCCCCCGACCAGCACGCGGCGCTGATGCTGCGGGAGGTGGCCGGCTTCACCAACCGCGAGTCCGCCAAGATGATGGGGTTGAGCGACTCCGTCTTCCGCCAGAAGCTGAGCCTCGGCCGCAAGGCGATGACCGGGATCTTCGGTGACCTGTGCGCGCTGATCCACAAGGACGGCGTCTGCCACATGTGCGCGATCCTGCGCGGCAAGGTCCCGGCCGAGAAGCGCGGCGAGGCGGTGCCCCGGATCGGGGAGCAGGGCGACACCCCCGAGGCCCGGCTCGACGCCCGCCTGGCCATCACCCGCCAGGCCGACGTGGCCGAGGGATCCTCCCGGGGCTGGCATGACCTGATGTTCCGGATGATGTCAGCCCAGGAGGAGGGGGCGGCCTGAGTCCCCACGTGAAATCGTAGAGAGAGGGGTAGTACTCCGAACGGTACAAGGCTGCTCGTTCCTCCACGGCGGCCTCGCACTGGTATCGCCAGCGCTCCTCGGCCTCGGGATAGCTGACCTCGGCGACGAAGTTCACCTCCCCCATCCCGCCCACCGAGAATACGACCGCGTCGCCGGACGGCAACATGTTGGCATCACCGTTCGAGTCCCCGTAGAAGTGACCGGGGGATCCGTAGATGTGATCCCCGTGGTCGAACCTCACCGACGCACGCAGAGTCTGCTCGTCGATCTCGTATTCGACGACGCGGCTGTAGGGCTCCCCGGCGAGGATGCCGCCGTTCTCGTCGGCCCTCAGGTTGCCGTTGTCGAAGATCAGGAAACGTGTCCGCGAACCGTCCACCTCGATTCGTTCGGGGGAGTGCTGGTGATAGAACCAATCCGCGGCTGGCAACTCCGGTGAGTTGCCGTCGTCCAGATCCTCCACCAGCTCGAACTCTCCCCCGTACCCCAGGCGCCAGACGACGGCGTCGGTGTCCACGTCGACCTTGATCACCCAGTCCTGGGATCGCACGCTCAACCAGAAGAACTGCGACTCGTCGGGATCGAGCCCGTGAACCAGGGCGTTGACGTGCATCCACCCCGTGGTCACGTCGAGGGCGTCGTAGTCATAGGACAGCAGGGGATCGATGGGCTGCTCGTCGCCGAACTCTCCGTGGGGGCACCAGTCCCAGAGGACCTGCTCGCTCTGTACGTCGAAGACGATGATGCCGCCGCCTGGCAATACCGCACCTTGCACGGTGTCCTCACAGATGGAGGCCAGCGCCAGCGCGCCCGCCCAGGGCCCCTCCACCAGCTCCACGACGTCGTGGAAGTCGATCCACCTGTGTTCGAAGCGGGTCAGATCATCGAAGAAGAACGGAGGCCACTGCTGGAACAGCTCTCCCTTGTGGTCGAACAACAGCAGTTCCGAACCGTCCATGGGCACCGTGGCCCAATCTCCCGTGCTCATGGCCCGCAGCATCGGTAGCTGCCTCCCCTCGGGGTGCCGCAGGGCGTACACCGTCTCTCCCCATCGATCGATGCAGAAGTACATGTAGTCCGCATCACCCTTGCGGCCTGGAAGGCACAGGGCCTCCTCGGACCCGAACTCCGCCTCGGCCACATGGAACTCCACGGGGCACTGCGGCCACCCCTCGTCCAGCGGGGCGGTCACATGGGTGAGCGATTCGCTGGTCCAGCTGTCCACACCATCGCTGGCGACGACCCGGAGCTGGTACTCCCGATCGGCCCGGAGTCCGAGGACCAGGATCTCCGCGTCGACCCCGGCGGCAACGGTCTCCTCGGGGGTGGCCAGGTCGAAGCTTCCGCCCTCACCGTATTCCACGACGGCCGACACCTCGAGATCGGAGGCGACCGTGACCCATGCACTGAACGGGTTGAACGCGTTGTCACCGACCGAGACCTGGACAGGGAGGTTCTGCGCGGAGTCGTCGTCGTCGTCGTCGTCGTCGCCCCCCCCCCGAATCATCGTCGTCTGCCGGAGCCGAGTCGTCATCACCGGCCGGGAAGCCGTCGTCCGGATTCCCGCATGCAAAAACAGGCGCACACAGAAGCAGAGCCAGGAGCCGCCAGTTCGCCATCTCGTTTGCCTCCAAGGGCAGCAGGTGTTCGAAGATCCCACGCCGCCGCGTACTCCATCCAGACCCCGCCGACCCGAGGATAGCAGCGCGTTTCCCAGGCCACCATGGCAGCTGAACCGGCATTCGGCCATCGATCGTGTGCTCGACGGGGTGGACGGCGCCTCGCCGGCCGGGCTGGACGGCAGCGCGTTCAGCTACGACAGGCAAGATGGACATCGCACATACTGACCGCGTCCGATGAAGGACGTGGAAATCCGATCGCATCCGAGAGAACCGCACGCACGGTCAAGAGGTCGCTCGGCGCTTCGGCTACACCTGGAGCGTGAAGTGGAGGAACGGTGCTGACCCGCTGGGACAAGATCCAGGCCGTGCGTCGGATGCAGGACCACATCGAGGCCCACCTGACCGAGCCGATCACGATGGCCACCCTGGCCCGGGCGGCCCGATACTCGCCGTGGCACGCGGCACGGCTGTTCAAGGAGATGACCGGCAAGGCGCCCTTCGAGTACGTCCGCGCCCGGCGCCTCTCCGCGGCCGCCGACGCGCTGAGGCGGTCCTCACGTCCGGTCGTGGACGTGGCGTTCGAGTTCGTCTTCGACTCGCACGAGGGATTCACCCGGGCCTTTGGCCGGCAGTTCGGCACCACCCCCACTCGCTACCGCAAGTCAGGAAACCCCGTGGAGCTGTTCATGCCCCCGCAGCTCGAGGACTGGTACCGCAGGAGGCAGCGAGGAGAAGGTGCGATGACCGACAAGAACAACCCCGAGACCGTGTTCGTGCAGGTGCTCGACCGGCCGGAACGCAAGCTGATCGTCAAGCGCGGCGTGAAGGCGACCCACTACTTCGAGTATTGCGAGGAGGTGGGGAGCGACGTCTGGGACGAGCTCACCACGGTGAAGCAGGCCCTCCAGGAGCCGATGGGCCTGTGGCTGCCCGACAGCCTCCGGTCTGACGGCACCTCGGAGTACGTCCAGGGCGTCGAGGTCCCGGCCGTCTTCGACGAGCCCGTCCAGGACGGTTTCGAGGTCGTCGATCTCCCTGCGTGCAAGATGATGGTCTTCCAGGGGCCGCCGTTCGACGACAAGGACTTCGAGCAGGCCATCTCGACCCTGTGGGACGTCATGGCCTCGTACAAGCCCGAGACCTACGGCTTCGAATGGGCGGACGACGACGGCCCGCGCTTCCAGCTCCGGCCCGAGGGGTACCGCGGGTACATCGAGGGACGCCCCGTCAGGCAGGTCTGAGGGATCGCGTACCCGGCCGGCCCCGTGCCCCCCCCTGCGTGTAGGATACGGGTGCAGGGGAAGGAGGGTGGACCGATGCCGGCGAGCGGATGGGTTGGAGCGGTCTGGGTGCTGGGGAGCGCCCTGGTGTTCGGAGGGGCGGGGTGCGGGGATGGCCCGGAGGGAGGGCCGGGGGACGACGACGTCACCGAAGACGACGACGACACGACGAACGACGACGACGACGACACGGTCGACCCTGGACCTGCCTGGGGGCTGCAGCACGCGTCGGCGTTCGACTTCGACGGGGACGGAGCGACGGACATCGCCGTGTACCTACCCGACAGCGGGATGTGGTCGATCCGCAACAGCAGCGATGGCAACGAGCACGCTGTGGAGTTCGGGTGGTCCGAGGCGGTGCCGATACCCGGTGAGTACGACGGCGACGGGACGGTGGACGTGGCTGTTCACCACCAGCGCCTGGGGCATTGGTACGTGCGGCAGAGCGCCGACGGGCAGACCATGGAAGGGGGTGCCATCGGGTGGGGATGGCTCGGATCGGCGCCGGTCTCCGGGGACTACGACGGCGACGGGCGCACCGACCTGGTCGTGTACCACCCTCCGGAGGCGGCCTGGTACATCCGCCGCTCCTCGGACGGGGGGTTCGACGGCGAGCCGACGGTGTTCGGGCCTGTCCATTCGCAGCCCGTACCGGGCGACTACGACGGCGACGGGATCACCGATCTGGCGACGTACAACCTGCCGGACGCCTACTGGCACGTGCAGCTGAGCTCGACCGGGCAGATGCTCGACGGCGAGGAGTCCCTGCAGTTCGGCTGGGCCGAGGCGATGCCGGTTCCCGGAGACTACGACGGCGACGGCCTCACCGACCTGGCCGTGTACCACCCGGCGGGCGGTGACTGGTACGTGCGGCAGAGCAGCGACGGCGCGATGATGGAGGGCGGCGCCGTGCACCTGGATCCGCCGGGCGCGATCCCGGTGCCCGGGGACTACGACGGCGACGGGCGCACCGACCTGGCGGTCTATCGCTTCGAGGAGGGGGACTGGTGGATACGGCAAAGCAACGACGGCGCGATGATGGAGGGCGGGGGAATCGCCTGGGGCGGCGACGAGGCCGTCCCCGTGGGCGCGCTGCCCAGGGGCATCCTCTGGGACGCGGAGATCGCGCTGCCGAACGTGCCGGACATCGACGGGATCGACAGCAACCTGCAGGGCAACACGATCGCCAACATCCCGGTCAGCCTTGCCTACGACCGCGACTGGATCATCCAGGCCGACATGACCGGGCTCAACGGCGCCTACGGTGACCGCTACCTGACCTACGACAAGGGCTCGCACCCCGACCTGTTCCCCTGGCCCTACGACACGCTGCTGTTGCGGATCTACAACCGCGAGATCTGGTTCCGGGTCGACCCGGTGGTGGGTGGGGGCAACGCCCTGTACCCGTCGTACAAGGTCTACGACGGCACGTACGACGAGGAGGGCAACCCCAACTACACCTGCGACGAGACGCTGACCGAGGGTGATCTCTGTGACACCGACCACGTGGGCGCCACGGTCGAGGGGGACTACCTCGGCGGTGACCACTCCATGCGCATCGAGTACCTGATCTCCCGTTCACGCACCGGCCAGCCGGACGACGGAGTCGTGCGGTTCTACTGGGACGGACTGCTGGTGGGGGACTGGAACATCTGGAAGGAGGCGACCCCCGAGCCGATGGAGAGCTTGTGGGTCGGCCGGCTGGCCGGCGGCACGCTCCGCTACTACCAGGGCAGCTATCAGACGGTGATCGGGCCGTAGGCGGTCCCTACCAGTCCGTGTACGGCCCGCCCAGGCGAAGTGCAGGCGAAGTGCCAGGCGAAGTGCAACTGGACCAACGACACGCCACCGGCGCCGGAGCATCCACATCTCCCGGGAAGTGCCCGGGGAAGTGCCTCCACCGGGGTTATGCCGGTCCCGCCAGCCTACGATTCCGTTCAACGCAAGCGGACGTAGTAGAAATCGTGGGTGTCCCCATGGGCGGTGAGTTCCTTGAGCCCCGGGAACGCGACGACCTCCTCGACCAACGCCCGGGCCTCCCGGACATCCTCCTCGCGGTACGTGTACTCCAGGGCTTCCCCCTGCCACATCCAGCGGAAGGTCTGACCGTCCGCCAGTGCGCCATCGACGAGCATCCTGGCGCTGGGCACCCCGGGGTAGCGGTAGTGAACGAGGTTCGCCAGGGAGGCACAGTCGTCGAAGACCAGGTGCTTGAATCCGCGCTGCGCCGCCTGGACGATCCGCAGCGCGTTGTCCACGTGGTCATCGAAGTAGCACAGGTCACCGGGGCTGGACGCATCCAGCTTGGTCCCGGCCCAGTCCGCCTCCACGAACTCGATGCTGTCGTCGCTGAACGTCAGCTTGCGGAGGTTGACGTCAAAAGCCACGAGCCGAGCGTCGGGAGCCGAGCGGCGCAACGTCCACAGGGAGGAACCGACGTACACGCCGCTTTCGACGACGATCTCCGGTGCCAGAGCCGAGGTAACGGCAAACAGCCACAACAGGGAGTTGTAGCCGGTTCCGCCGCGTATTCCCCTGGCGGGGTTCGTGTCCATCGAAGCGCGAAACGACTCGAGGGTGTTCGCGGTGACGGCTCGATGTAGACCGAGCCTCTCCAGGTGGTCGTTCAGAAAGGACACCACCTCGTGCGCGTGCCGCTGCCGATACTCGGACGGCATCTCCACCTCACCGTCCGGCAGGTCCGTGTGGGACGACGAGACGACCGGGGACACGGCTCTCATGTCCCCGGCCTGCATTCCGGCGGTGACGATTCCCTGGTAGATCCCAGGCAGGTACTGGTTGGCAAGGTCCTTGACGGATCGCGGCGTGACCGCGGCGAGGGTCTTCAGCATCACAGCTCCTGGAGTTCTCGTTGCGCGCATGAGGCGCGCAATCCCCCGAACTCATGCCCCTTGTCCGTAACAACCACCGTTACCCACGAAGGGTGATTCGAACCTCCCGGGCGAAGTGCCCGGGCGAAGTGCCAGGCGAATCACGCGGGGCGAATCACGCGGCGCCTCACCGACGAGCGGATCGGGTGTTGACGATCCATGGCCGGTTTCGTGAGATAGTCCTCGCTCCGGGAAGGACGCCGAACATGCCACGAACCCTCTTCCTCGACAGAAAGCAGGCCGAGACCCTCCACGAGGCCACCCTCGCGGTCCTGGAACGGACCGGCATCGCCCTGGATCACCCCGAGGCCGAGGAGCTCCTGCTGGCCGCCGGGGCCACCAAGGACGACAGCGGCCGGGTACTCCTGCCCCGCGCCCTCGTCGAGGCCGCCCTGGAACGCGCACCCAGGCAGTTCACGATGTTCGACCGCAACGGAGAGCCTGCCCTGGACCTTCAGGCCGGGCGCACCTACTTCGGCCCGGGCTCGGACGCCCTGTACCAGGTGGACCGGCGGACCGGCGAGATCCGCAACTCGCGGCTCGACGACGTCCGGGACAACGTCCGGGTCGCCGACGCCCTCGGCTTCGACTTCATCATGTCCATGGCCCTGCCGCGGGAGCTCTCGGCGCGCCAGCTCTATCCCGCGGTGTTCGCCGAGATGGTCGGCCACACCACGCGCCCCATGGTGGTCACCGCCATCACCGTGGAGGACATCCGGCACACCCACCGGCTGGCCAGCATCGTCGCTGGCGGCCACGAGCAACTCGCCAGCCACCCGCTGTTCCTGGCCTACCTGGAGCCGCTGTCTCCGCTGACCTTCGACCGCAACGCCGTGAACAAGCTGCTGTACTGTGTCGAGCACCGCATCCCCTTCGTCTTTGCGGCCGGCGCCAACTGCGGCACCGGCGCCCCCATCCGCCCCGAGGGCGGCGTGGTCCAGGGTGGTGCCGAGTCCCTGGCCGGGCTGGTCATCGCCGTACTCAAGAACCCCGACGTGCGGTTCGTATACGGGTCCAACACCTCGTCGGCGGACATGCGCTCGGCCATGGTCTGTTATGGCGCGACCGAGTGGTTCCGCACCGTGGCCATGTACGCGGACATGGGCCAGTACTACGACCTGCCCACCTGGGGAACGGCCGGCAGCACCGACGCCAAGCAGATCGACGCCCAGGCTGCCTGGGAGGCCTATCGGGGCATCCTCCTGGCGCTACAGTGCGGCAGCTGCCTGGTACACGACATGGGCTACATGTCGTTCGGCGAGCTGTACGACGCCCGGTCGCTGGTGTTGACCATGGAGATGGTGCGGGAAGCCCGCCACCTGCTCGCGCCGGTCGACCTGTCGGCCGAGGCCCTCTCCGCCGGGGTCATCGACGAGGTCAGCCGCAGCCCCAACGCCCTCTACCTGGGCCACCCAGACAGCGCCCGCAACTTCCGCAAGGCGCTGTTCATCTCGCCCCTGCTCGATCGCGACAAGGTCGGTCAGGGACAATCGGACCTGCTGGCGCGCCTGGGCAAACGGCTGGACGAGCTCCTGGCGAGCCACGCGCCGGCGGTTCTCGACGAGAAGAAGAGAGCGGAGATGGACGCGTATCTGCGGCGTCTCGCCTGACCGTATTGGCGCGGCCTCACACGCGACGTGGACTCGTAGGTGATGTGCAGATCACGGTCTTGCGCCTGTCTCGTAGAGGCGCTCGAGGCGGGTCATCGACCGGGCGGCGTCGGCCCCCCCAGCACAAGGTAGGCCGCGCCCGAGTTGTGGACCCCAGTCGCGGCGTCGCTCGCCCCGATCAGCAGGTCGTCGTAGCCGTCGCCGTCGAGGTCGCCAGCGGCGGACACCCCGCGCCCCGCCTCCTCCCCCTGGGCCAGGCCGAGGAAGCTGGCGTGGGCGTCGGCGCAGCTGAGCTCGCCGCTCAACGGGCCGTACCACAGCCGGGCGGCCCCGGCCTCGTCCGCGACCGTGGACTCGGACGGCGCGCCCATCAGCAGGTCTCCATACCCGTCGCCGTTCACGTCCCCGGCCATGGCCACCCAGGCGGCGTTCTTCTCCTCGGGCACGGCGCCGGCGAAGCTCGCGTGTGCCTCCTCCACGGTGCTCCAACCGCTCCAGGGCCCTCGCACCAGGTAGGCGCGGCCGTCCCGCATCCCCTGGTTCGAGTCCCACAGGGGCGCGCCGATCAACACGTCCGAGTACCCGTCGCCGTCCACATCTGCGCCGCCGTTGGTGGTCCGGCCCGATATCTCTCCCGCCTGGGTGCCCATCACCTTGGCATCCGCGTCGGCCAGGTCGATCAAGGGCCCGCCGAGTACCGGCCCGTAGACCACGTACGTGGCCCCGGCCAGGTCCGCGCCCTCGGAGTTGTAGGACGCGCCGATCAGCAGGTCGGCGAGCCCATCCGCGTCCAGGTCGCCGCCGAAACCCACGCTGCGACCCACCCAGTCACCCGCGTCCTCGCCCGCCAGGATCACGTCCGCGTCGGCCAGGGACAGCGTACCGGCCACCGGCCCCCGCACGAGGTACGCCGCGCCCGAGTCCTGCCCACCCAGGTCCGCCTCCCTTGCGCCCACCAGGATGTCGTCATACCCGTCGCCGTCCGTGTCGCCCGCGATCACCGCGCTGTAGCCGGCCTTGTCGCCCACCGCCGCGCCTATCAGGATCGCGTCCGCGTCGGCCATCATGCGTGGTTGGGGCGCGACATCACCCAGCACCAGGTAGACCGCCCCCGAGGACACGCCGACGTGGTCAGCGTCGTGGGCCCCGATCAGGAGGTCGTCCAGGCCGTCGCCGTCCACGTCGCCGCTGGCGTCCACGGCCTGGCCCAGCTGGGAGCCGGCCATCTCGCCCGCCATCCGCACACCCACGTCCTCGACCGGGAACGACCCAGGTGACGGCGGCCCCAGCACCAGGTACGCGGCGCCGCTGTCCGCGCCGTTGGCATCGGACCCGGACGCGGCCAGCAGCACGTCGCCGTGGCCGTCGCCGTCGTGGTCGAACGCGCCCGCCGTACGCTGGCCGAGGTTGTCGCCGGATTGCATGCCCTCCCAGGTGGTGTAGGCGTCGGCCAGGGACATCTCGCCCCACGGGCCGTCCAGCGGCCCGGTCGAATCGTCGTCGTCTGTTGCGGTGTCGTCGTCACCGGTAGTGTCGTCATCTCCCTCGGCCGAGTCGTCGTCCTGGGGCGCGTCCGTGTCGTCGTCCGCCCGGTCCGTGGGGCAGCCGAGCAGCAGCAGCAACAGCAGCGGTGTAGAGGACAGGGAACGGACAGGCGTGCCGGTCATGGTCCCTCCTCGGGTAGCACGAAGGTGCCGAGAGAAAGGGACGCTCACACCTTCACGCCTTTTCGGGCCAGGGGAATCCCAGTCTACCAGTCTCCGTACAGCCCGCCGTAGGGATCATGGGTGCAATATGGGCTCGAGATGACGAGCCCGGACGTGGAGCAACCGCGCGCAAGAAGGCCCACCGAATTCGCCATCGGGAAGTGACCTCTCAGCCTCCGGACCGGGCCAGGGCAACCGCTCGGTCCATGCGTTCCGTCACCTCGTCCGACTCGATGCCGGCGTCGAGCAGTCGAGTCCACTGTTCGATGTAGTCCATGTCGAGGGTGTCCTCCTGGACTCTCAAGATCTGGACCAGATCCTCGAAGTCGCGCTCACGCTCGGAGAACGCCTTCAGGATGGCGAGGTCCTCGGGCGAGATCAGCCACAGCTTTCGCTCCCCATCATCGACCTCCACCCTGCGGTCCAAGATCGCGCGGCCAAGGGGGCCCGTGGAGCTGAATACGTCCAGGAACACCCCCGCCTCCCCCGACCGGCAGCGGAAAACGCCGTAGGTTCGAAGCTCCTCCTCCATCGCGGGAACGACGAAACCGTGCGACTCGAGTTTCTCCTGGAGGCGGGATGGGGCTACCTCCTGCAGGTCGGCGTACAGATCGACGTCCCTCGTCGCTCTCGGAGAGGCCCACGCACTCACGGCCAGACCCCCGACCAAAGCCCACCGGACACCGGCTCCATCCAAGGCAGCGATGGCAGATTCGAGAACGTGGTCCAGGTCCGGATTCATGGGCTGGTGAGCGCTCGGAGTGGTGCTGCGTAGAGCCTGGATTTTACGTCCAGGTCGTGTTCACGCGAGCCCGGCGTCGCCACTCGGTTCAGCCTGATACTGAGTGCGCTGAGCTGGATGGCCAGGATCAAACCGGCACCAGGACCTTCGCTGCGAGCCTGGGAAACATCGTCGCTGCGTTCGCGCTGGTTCCAGGACTTGAGCCGCTCACGGTCCAGAGGAAGCTCCATGACCTGGTCCTTTCCACTGGGGGCGGGGCCGTGGCGGGGCGGTAGGGCGGTAGGAAAATCCTCCGCCACCGCGAGCCCCATCCATCGCCGAACCCTCCTGTCACCCGAGGATAGCAGGGGGATTCAGACGCCACCAAGCTCGTTGAACCTCCGTTCGGCCCTCGCCGAGGTGGCAATCGCGGTTGCGGTGGCCTCCACCAACTCGGCGAGGGCGGAACGAAGGTGCCATGGCAGCACCAGGTGAGGTGTACGCGAGCCCACGGCGCGTGTTTACCGGCATTTGTCGAGCACGCGTCCAGCGACGAACCGCCCAACCGCCTGAAAACGGTGCGGAATCGCTGGGCAGCGCCGCCGTGGGGGTGGAGGGCGCAGCGGTCGGGTTGACGGCGCGGAGCCGCCTACGGTGAGGCGCCTCAGGTGAGTTCGAGACGGGGGCGCCCAGCCGGGGAGCCCGTCGTCACCGGGCGGCGGTCCGACCCGGCCGGGAGCGGATATCGGTCGACGAAGTAGGCGTCGTCATCGCCTGGCGGATCGACTGCGTCGAAGTCCGCGGGCGGGACGACGTCGAACCGGGTCGCCGGCCGCTCCACTCGCCCTGGGAGCCAGGGAGGTGCGCGGCCGATGGCGGCCCCTTTGGCTTGAGTTCGGGGTGGACCGCAGAGTAGGCGCCGTACTGCCTCCGGGCCGGGGCGGCCATCCGCTTGAACCCGGGCGGCGGGATGTGCTGGACCAGCCGGGCCAGGAACTCGAGTGGCTCGAAAGAGATCGAGCCCGGCCCGTGCGCCAGTGAGGGCGTTTCGGACGGATGTGGACCAGGGGATCGTTCCTGCCGTCGTAGCGCAGTCGGGGCAGCGAACGCGGGCGCAACCCGCGCTGAACAGGCCACACTCCCTGTACGCCTGGATCTGCCGCTCGACGTGGGTGCCGAGGGGACCGAAGCGGTGCTCGTAGCGGTCCTCGTACACCGCAAGGAACGTCTCGAGATGGTCGACGAGCAGGCGATACAGCGGCGTATTCCGGGGATCGCGCGGACGGTAGGTGGGCTTCTTCGCGCCGACAGGCACCAAGGGGCGGCCGGCCACACAAGGCAAGCGGCGGGCCAGCCCGGTCAGGAAGACCGGATAGGGGGTGGTCAATGGAGAGCTGCGGGGCGAGCAGCCAGAGCTCGATCCAGGTCGATGAACCATCATCAACCCTGCCGCGAACAACGGCCCCCCGATCACGGCCACGGCCGATCCCGACGTTTAGGACGATCACGGCCGGCCACAGCACGGTCAGCGACAGCTCGTGTTCACGAGCTCTGCGCAGCAGCACGAACAGCACGACGACCTCGACGCACGTCAGGACGAAGGCGACGGCGAACAGAACGGACATCATGTTCACAGACAGTCCATCCAGCACCCGTACATCCAGTCCGAGAAGTCGCGTTCCCCGTGCCATCCCTCGTCCCAGTGCATCGCAGCGGCCCTGTCGAAGCACTCCTCCTCACAGGAGTAGTCGTACCAGCTCGCACACGCATCCAGATCGTAAGAACATACAGGTTCGTCATAGCTTCTATAGGCGTTCTTGGTGTACTCCCAACAGTAAACAAAGTGATCGAGGCAGCCATCGGGTTCTGCACATAGCGCCATGTTGTCCCATGCATCGTCCGTGCAGGCGATGTTCTCATCGCGGCACACCCCCGAACCCGCAGGATCGGGGTGCCGTTCGATCAGACAGGTGTAGTAGGCGTGATCGCACACTCTCAGGTCCGAGAACCACTCGGTCATGCAGGCCTTGTCCTTGCTGCAGCCGACCGCGAACAGCGACAGGCACACCACGACGCCGGCACACAGGTCCATGATGCGGTCGATTCGTGGTGCCATGACTCTCCTCGTCCCTGATCGTACCCATGGCGGCCGTCTTGCGTCGATCTTCCCGAGTGCCCTGCCCCCTGGCTGCTGGTGGAATGGCCCCTCGTATGAGGGGAGGTTTGCAGTGAATGTGTGTTGATCGTTCAACGGCGCACCAAGATCTGAACTCCAGCACCATGAGGACCACCCCACGGTGCGACCGCAATTGCGGGGAGGTCCTCCGGCACATGGAACGACCCGAGTAGCAGAGGGAGACCGATCCCCATACAGACGACGCCCGTGAGAAGATTCGCCATCGCGATGGGCAGGTCCTCCACCACCAGGGAGTCGTCGAAACTCCGGGTGTAGTAAACGTCCGTGTCGTGGACTGCCCCACCGCCCCCCGAGTCCGTGGCCACGAGGCCAAGAATCCCCGTGGCAAGGCCGACCGCCCCACTATGTACGAACCCGAGGCCAGCGCCCAGCTCCTGACGGCGGCGTGTTCCGTCCCAGTGCGCCATCGAGTAGCCGAACACCGTCAGGGGGTACGTGGCCAGCGCGATCGCGCTCATCGCGTTTCGTGCATCCCTGAGGTCATCGTCGCGGCGCGCACAATCGGCGATCGTGAGCCCCAGCGCGACCCCCTGAAACGCCGACTGAGAGAGGATCACGGCCACTCCCGGGCCAAGGTGTTCGAATCGCTGTTCCCCGTCGTTCGCCGACGAGGGGCCTGGGCAAGCCAGGCTCAGCACGAGCAGCACCGCAACTGTCCACAGTACCCTGACACTGGACATCGGGCTTCCCCCTCCCCTCGAACTCGCTCCAACCGTGTTGTAGGTCAATAGCTGTCGTCATCGTCGTCGTCATCGCCACAGTCGTATTCGGAGCCATTGCTCTCCACGACGACCGCGCCGCCCACATCGATCGAAGATGCGAACGTCTCCGCCTCTCCTTGATCCAGGGATTCGTTGCAATCGACCGTCAGATCGCCTCCCACGGTCCCGAGGCTCGGCATGGCGGGAAGTTGTTGCATGGAACCGTTGTAGCTGATGGTCAACGATCCCTGGACAACGGAGAGACCAGCCACGTCGATTCGACTCAGGACCGTGTCCGTATGGAGCAGACTCAGGTCCCCACCGACGCTGGCCAGACTCGACAGGTCGGATTCATCACGCAGATTCGCACCCGAAATGACCAGGTGGTTTCCCACGCTGGAGACGTCGGGCAACCGAATGGCGTTCAGGGATCCATTGCGGAGGATACTCACGTCATGAGGCACGATTTCGACGCTGGGCAAGTCGATGCTCACCAGCGATGGGTTGTACTCGACCGTCAGGTTGTTGCCCAGGGAAACGATACCTGCCAGGCCGTCCAGGCCGCTCAGAGCGTCGTTCCTGGCGACATGCACCGAGTCGCCGACGACGGAGAGACTGGCCAGGCCGCCGACACCGGCAAGCGCGTTGTTCTCGGCGATGCTGATGAATCCCCCCACGGAAGTGAGATTATCGAGACCATCGACGTCCCGCAGGTCGTCGTTGTTTCCAAGTCGCAGGCTGCCGCCCACCACGGTCAATGCGCTCAGTCCGTCGAGATCTTCGAGGAGCGGATTGCCCTCGATACGCAGGTCTCCGTCCACGGATTCGAGGCAGGGCAGGTCGATACGCGCGAGCCAGGCGAGCTCACTGAGGTTCAGCTGGCCGGAAATGCTCCTGCAACGGGCGATCCCCTCCAGGTCGCTCTCGGTCTCGACGATGTGCTGTCCATCGCAGGGTTCGGCGTCGTCGCAATCGAACTGGACGTCGTTATCGTCCGTTGCGTCATCGTCTGCCACGACATCATCGTCCTGAACTTCGTCCCGCGCACACCCGCAAACCAGCGCCAGGTGTCCCGCCAGGAGGCAAACCACGGCCCAATGGACGGTGCTCGTCATCGCTGCACCGCTTGGTCCGATAGCTGGGCAATTCGAGCGTCGATCGCTTCGAGCGCGTACTCCCTCGCACCAGAAGTCCAGAAGAGCCCTTTCTCCTCCGGTGGGAATCCGAAGTAGCTGTCATCGTCCTTCCTCCCGCTGGCCTCGAGTTCGGGAATCATCCGTGAATCGAGGTGGGTGGAGAGCAGAACATCTTCGCGAACGCTGTCGTAGGCGCGAGCGATGGAGCCCGATGGTGGCGGGAGCGTGATCTGCAGCTCCGCTGGCTCACCGCAACGGGCGTATGTCCCCGGCACGAAAAGAAGGACGAGCACCAACGCGTTGACCAGTCGTCCGGCGAGGGCGCCCATGGCTGTTCTCTTTCGCTGCTCGAACACCACTGATTTTTCTCCGCGTGGCGATCAGTCACAGGGGTAGTCGACGCCATTGTCGTACACATCGATCAGTCCATCGACGACGAGATCTACAGCGAACGACTCGGCGTCGGTCTGGCTCAAGCAGTGGTTGTCGTAGATGTACAGGTCTCCCTCGACGGACGTGAGATACGGCATGCCCAGGTCCGTCAGAGCTGCGTTGTCGAAGACCTGCAGGATTCCACCCACGGTCGAAAGCACGGATAGGTCGGAGAGGCTCGTCAGAGCAGCATTGTCCCAAACGCAGAGGCATCCCACGGCCGTGAGGCCTGCGAATCCGTCGTGATGGGTCAGTGCGTCGTTGTTGAAGATGCCAAGGCAGCCGCCGATGGTCGTGAGTTCGGGTAGTTCGTAACTCAACAACGCGCCATTGTCCGAGATGTTCAGGAAGTCTCCCACCGACGTGAGGCTCGGCATGTAGATGTGGGTCGCTGCAGCGCAACCCTGGAAACGATAGTACCCGCCGATCGATGCGAGGGCAGGCAATCCCGTGAGATCGCCGAGCGTCGGGTTGTCGGTCAACTCCACGTAGCCTCCCACAGACGTGAGAGCCGGCATATCCAGACTCGCCAGGCCGGAGTTCTCCCAAACACGCAGATCCCCGCCTATGGACTCGAGAGATGGCAAGTAGAGGCTGGACAGCGAGTGGTCGTTCCTGACGTTCACGTAATGCTCCACGGTTGTGAGCGCGGGTAGGTGCAGGTGAGTCAGGTCAGCGTTGTCCCTGATGTTGCAGTAGCCCACGGCAGTGAGGGCGGGGGATTCGATACTCGTCACCTTGGGGTTGTACGAGACATCGAGCTGACCGGCCGTCTGCAACGAGGGCGTAGCCAGGCCCTCCAGGGCATGGTTGGAGGAGATGGTCAGGTCGTCCACAGCCGTCAGGGCAGGCAGATCGATACTCGTCAAGGCGTCGTTGTCTTCGATCTCCAACGACTCACCCGCGGCAGCGAGGGCGGGTAGGTCGATGCTGATCAGAGCGTTGTTGTCGCCGATGATCAGGGTCTCACCAACGGACACCAGACCGCCAAGGCCTTCCACATCGGCCAACGAGCCGTTCTCGTGGATGTACACAAAACCGTCGACGGACGAGAGACCTCGTAGACCGAGGCTGGTCATGTTGGCGTTGTTGCCAATCTCCACGTCTCCACCTACGGTTTCCAGACTGGACAGGCCAACGAGGCTCGTCATGGCGGCGTTGTAGTGAATCTCCATGCAGCCTCCCACCGACGTGAGAGCTGGCAAGTCAACGCTGGAAAGGGACTCGTTGAACTGGATTTCGAGGCAGTGGTCAACAGCCGTGAGGGCTGGCAGGCTGATGGTCTCCACCGAGTCATTGTGATGGATGTCCAGGCTGCCCCCCACGGTCGTGAGCTCCGGAAGCACGATATCGGTGAGCCGATCGATACCGTAGATCTTCAGATTTCCGTCGATCTGTTCGCAACCCATGACGGCCGCAATGCTCTCCACGTCCGTGATGCGGAGTTCTCCCTTGCAGTTATCTGCCGTTCCGAGACAGCCGCTCCCCATCCCGACCAGCGCGCCGAGTATCACCGTGAAGTGGACTACCCTGGACATCGCGTCCTCCCTCCGATTCGAGGATACCTCGGCGTCGCCCGCGCCAAGACGGTGCATTCATAAAAGCGCTCCCAACGTCACCGCGAGAGCAAGATTGGGAACGTCTCTGGAGTACAAGACGTACGCCGGCTCGATCATGACGATCAACCGAGTTCCCTCCGTGCTGCGGTGCGGCACGATACCGACGGTTGCGCCAAAGGTCCCGTAGGGGGTGGCAAACGTACCGGAGCCATCTGATCTGGGCTGCAATCCAACATCGAGAGTGACCCTGGGCCCCACGAGCACCGTCGCCTTCCGCCCCACCACACTCCCCCCTGCCTTGAATCCGAAATCGAAGATGAACTGCGAACCCGGTTCAGCGCCGTCCGGTGGCAATACACCCGCGAAAGCTGGCCCGAGGACAACGGTGCCAAGCAAGAACCCGTGCTCCCCGACAGCCCGTCGATGCTCGTGAGCGAAGAGTTGTAGATGACGTAGACGTCGGTTCCAACGCTGACCAGGCTGTTCAACCCGTCGATATCGAGCAGGGCGTCGTTGTGACGGATGTGCACCTCGTAGCCAACGGATTCCAGGTTGGACAGGCCATCGATGTTGGTCAGAGAACTGTTCCTGTCGATGTGGACGTCGCTACCCAACGTGGTCAGGCCAGCGAGAGCGTCGATGTTTCGCAGGGCCTCGTTTTGTCGGATGCACACCTCCGAACGAATGCTGGTGACGTTCTCCAGCCCGGTGAGATCCTCGAGGCTGTCATTCTCCACGATGGAGAGCCAGTACTCGATCGCCGTGATTCCGGCGAGGCCGGCCAAGCTCTCCAGGGAAGGATTGCGTTCGATGTGGATGTCACCATCCATCGTCGTGACGCCGGAGAGTCCGTCGAGAGTGGCCAACAACGTGGTCTACCAGGCGGGCAACACCGGCATGGCAGCCTGGGACTCGGCCGCGAGCGGGTCGTTCGTCAACAACGTGGTCACCGGCTGCGGCAACGTGGACGAGTGGGTAGCCAAGCAGACCGGCGTGTGGATGAACTCCGACGGGGTCGTCCTGGCCTACAACGACATCTGGGACAACAACGGCCAGCAGGTCTGCACCGGCGGAAGCCCCGAAGGCTTCGACTGCACACCCGTGGAGTTCGACGGCATCGACGGCAACATCTCGCAGGACCCGCTGTTCGTGGACACGGAGGAGTACGAGCCAGCCGGGGGATCTCCCCTGCTCGACGCCGGTGATCCCGGGTGTCTGGACACGGATGGCAGCCGTTCCGACATGGGGATACATGGCGGGCCCAACGTCGGAGCGACCGACCCGCGGTGAGGCTCGCCTCGTTGTTCATGGAACGTGAAAGAGAGAGCACTCCATCATTCTGAGGCTGGCCACCGACTCTTCGGGAAACGAGGGACTACCAGTCCCCATACGGCCCGCCGTATGGGGCATGGGTGCAATATCGGCTCGATATCAATACGGCTGCCGTGAGGGAGCCCCGCGCCAGATCAGTGCTCGGTATGGGGTAGCACAGGGGCCGGTGTCGGATCACGATCCCGTCTTCCTCCATCGTGCCCCGCGACCTCTCGCCGTGGTCTGGAGCTGCCCGTCATCA
>CAYRNR010000076.1:0-41547 GCA_964425605.1 uncultured Rickettsiales bacterium
GGCACCTCGTCGAGGACCTCGTCCATGCGGTCGAGGGCGTCCTGCTCGCGCAGCTGGTTGGCCAGGTTGGAGATCATGCCGCCGGGGATCTGGTAGGTCAGCACCCGGGTGTCCACGCCGGTGAAGTCCGACTCGAAGCGGCCGTACCGCTTGCGGGCCTCGCGGAAGTGACCGGCGATCTCGTCCAGCAGGGTCAGGTCGATGGGGGTCTCGTAGGGGGTCCCCCGCAGCATCGCCACCAGGGTCTCGGTGGGGGGCTGGCTGGTGCCGCCGGCCAGCGCGGAGATGGCGCCGTCGATGACCGACACGCCGGCCCGCGCCGCCTCGAAGTACGTGGCCTCGGCCATCCCGGACGTGCTGTGGCAGTGCAGGTGGACCGGCAGGCCCACGTCGTGCACCAGCCCGCTGACCAGGTCGTAGGCGTCCCGCGGGGACAGCAAACCGGCCATGTCCTTGATGCACAGCACGTCGCAGCCCATCTCGCGCAGGGTCTTGCCCAGCGCCACGAAGCTGTCGATGGTGTGCACCGGGGACGTGGTGTAGCTCATCGCCCCCTCGGCGAGCTTGCCCGCCCTCTTCACCGCCTCGATGGACCGGCGCAGGTTGGCCGTGTCGTTGAGGGCGTCGAAGACGCGGAACACGTCGATGCCCTCGTCCGCGGCGTGCTGCACGAAGGCGTCCACCACGTCGTCCGCGTAGTGGCGGTACCCCACGACGTTCTGGCCCCGCAGCAGCATCTGCAGCCGCGTGTTGGGCATGGCGTCGCGGATCACCCGCAGCCGCTCCCACGGGTTCTCACCCAGGTAGCGGATGCAGGAGTCGAAGGTGGCCCCGCCCCACATCTCCACCGACCAGTAGCCCACCTGGTCCATCTTCTCGAGGACCGGGACCATGTCCTCCAGCCGCATTCGCGTGGCCAGCAGGGACTGGTGCGCATCCCGCAGGATGGTGTCCATGATGCCAACAGCGCCCATGACGACCCTCTACAGCGGGATGTTGCCGTGCTTCTTGGCGGGCCGCGGTTCCCGCTTGTTGGCGCAGGCCTTCAGGGCGTTGATCAGGGTTGGGCGGGTCTGCTGGGGCTCGATGACGTCGTCCACGTAGCCGCGCGCCGCCGCCAGGTAGGGCGAGGCGAAGGTGTCGCGGTACTCCTCGATGAGCTCCTCGCGGCGCTTCTCCGGATCCTCTGCCTTGGAGAGCTCCTTGCGGTACAGGATGTTGACGGCACCGCTGGCGCCCATCACGGCGATCTCGGCCTGGGGCCACGCGTAGTTGAAGTCCGCGCGGATGTGCTTGGAGTTCATCACGTCGTACGCGCCGCCGTAGCCCTTGCGGGTGATCACCGTGAGCTTGGGCACGGTGGCCTCGCAGAACGCGTACAGCAGCTTGGCGCCGTTGAGGATGATCCCCCCGTACTCCTGCTCCAGCCCCGGCAGGAACCCCGGCACGTCCACGAACGTGATCAACGGGATGTTGAACGAGTCGCAGGTGCGCACGAAGCGGCCGCCCTTCCACGACGCGTCGATGTCCAGGCAGCCGGCCAGGTGCGCCGGGTTGTTGCCCACGATGCCCACCGTCTGGCCGCCCAGCCGGGCGAACCCCACGACGATGTTGCGGCCGAAGTGGCGATGGATCTCGAAGAACTCCCCGTCGTCCACCACGTGCTGGATCACGTCCCGCATGTCGTAGGGCTTGTTGGGGTCCACCGGCACCAGGTCCACCAGCTCCTCGTCCATCCGGTCCGGCGGATCGGCGGTCGGGACGAGGGGCGGGTCCTCCATGTTGTTCGACGGCAGGTAGCCCAGCAGCGTGCGGATCTGCTCGATGCAGTGGGCCTCGTCGTCCGCGGCCAGCCCCGCCACCCCGCTGCGCGTGGCGTGGGACATGGCGCCGCCCAGGTCCTCGAACGTCACCTGCTCGCCCGTGACCGTCTCGATCACCTTGGGGCCGGTGATGAACATGTGGCTGGTCTTCTTCACCATCAGGATGAAGTCCGTGATCGCCGGCGAGTACACCGCTCCGCCCGCGCACGGCCCCATGATCGCCGACAGCTGCGGGATCACCCCCGACGCCACGGTGTTGCGGAAGAAGATCTCCGCGTACCCGCCCAGGCTGACCACGCCCTCCTGGATCCGGGCCCCGCCCGAGTCGTTGATCCCCACCACCGGCGAGCCGTTGCGCAGCGCCAGGTCCATCACCTTGCAGATCTTCTCGGCGAACACCTCGCCCAGCGCCCCGCCATAGCAGGTGAAGTCCTGGCTGAACACGTACACGGTCCGGCCGTTGACCTCCCCGTACCCCGTGATCACGCCGTCACCCGGGATGCGGTTGTCCTCCATGCCGAAGTCGTGGCTGCGGTGCACTGCCAGCGCGTCCAGCTCCCTGAACGTGCCCGGGTCCAGCAGCCGATCGATGCGGCCCCGCGCCGTGCCCTTGCCCAGTGAACGCTGCTTCGCGACCCTCTCCGGGCCGCCACCAGCCAGCGATTTTTCTTTCAGTTCGCGCAGTTGCGCGATCTTGTCCTGGATGTCCATCGAGGACACCTCCTGTCGAGATGGAGCCAGGAGGATACTGATCGACCACGCCCGCGTGCAAGGTCGGTGGAGACGCGAACCGCGGACAGGGGCCGATTTCTGCCCTCACGGCTGCCACCGACGGGATGGTACCCCTTTCACCATGTGGGGGCTCTTCACCGATCCGCGCCAGCCTGTCTTCCTGGCGATCTCCTCGTGCACCCTGGTGTTGCATCCCGGCTGCTTGCTGGATTTCTGGCCGGAGAACGAAGACGACGACGACTACATCGGGAGCCTGCTCGAGCCGCCAGAACTCGAGGATGACGACGACGACGTGACCGAGGAGGACGAGCCAGAGCTCGACACTGGGGGCCCCGGCGTCCTTCCGTCCATCGCCATCGCACCCGACGGAGCCGTCCACGTCACTCATCACTCGGTCTACTACGGGTCGGCCGGGACCGGAGACCCCGTCGGGCACTTCTTCCACCTGACGAACGAAGGGGGAACCTGGAGCACGTCCCTCCTCGCAGCGGATACGCAGTGGGGTGGCTTCAGCGAGATGGGATTCGACGCGGTCGGCGCCCTGCACGTGGCGTTCCACGACGGGGCGTCACCCGCCCATGCCACTCGGGTGTCGGGCAGCTGGGAGTTGGTTCGCCTGGCGGATCTCGGCATCGCGAGCGAGGAGCCGATTGGGACTGCAGTCGGCGACGTCTCCATGGGCATCGACTCGGGGGGGGTGATCTACCTGGCCTACCCCTGTGGGGGCGAAGCCTGTGTGGCCACCCGGGCTCAGGGTGTGTGGTCGAGTGAACAGGTCACCTTCCTCGATGGAATGGTCAGGGCCGTCGAACTCCGGATCGACTCCTCCGACCGGGTGCACATCGCTCTGATCGACGGGTCCGCTCGCCAGGGACTGGAGGCGACACGCTCGCAAGACGGGACCTGGAACACGGAGTTCATCGCAGACCTGGACTACACGAACGGCCACCTCTCCTTCGTCCTCGACGACGACGATGTGGGCCACGTCCTCTTCGCACAGCCTTTCGGCGGTCCGATGTTCGTGGGTGACGATGCCGATGGACCCTGGTCCATCGTCGAGATCCCGGCGTGGTCCGTCGGATACCCGCCTATCACGACCACCCGGCAGGGGCTCCCCCGCGTGGCCCACAGCACGAGTGCCGAGTTCAGGCTCGCCAGACCGCACGAGGGAGAATGGACCGTCGCCGTGGTGGATCCCCAACAAACCGCCGGCATCAACTGCGGCATCGCGTTGGATGCGTTCGACACGGTTCACCTCGCCTACAGCGTCGGGGACGCTCAGTCCGTCCGTGACTCGCTACGCTACGCCACCGGCGCAGGCGACGACTGGGACATCACGGTACTGGCGGAGTGAAGCACGAGATGGTGTATTCGCGAGATCCCACGTTCCAGCTCTTGTTCCTCATTGTGATGCTCGCATCGCCCGGCTTCTCTGCCGCCACAGCGCACGACAGGTGCGGCGGCAAGTCGGCCGCCGAGGAGCTCGAACTCCTTCGCGCGAGGTTCTCGTCAGAAGACAGACGCGAGTGCCTGGAGTCCCTCATCGGCCGCTGGGCCGACGATCCCCAGGCGCGGGTCACCCTCGCCGAGGCGCGCCGGCTCCTGTCCAGGTACACACGGCGTGGCCCAGCGTTTGCGGTGTTCACGCAAGTTGATCTACGAACGCTGGGCCAGGACACCGGCGCAGTGATGGGGGGCTTCGTACTCGGCCTGGGGTGTCCGATCCGCAAGCCCGGAAACAGCCGAAACATCTCGCTGCTCGTCCATTGGGGCTTCGAAGGTGGCGGAAAGGCCAACGGCAGCTACACGACTCCATTCGGCGTGCTGGCCGGACTGGGGGGAGTCCTGACCCGAAACGATCCGCTCGGCAACAGGGTGGGTGCGCGGATCGGGCTGCAGGTGAGCCTCAACGCCCCCTACATCTCCATGGAGAGCAACCCGCACTTCTGGCTCGAGTACGCGTTGCAGATCGGCTTCGTGCTCCACGACAGGCGGGACTTCCTGCTCTCCGTGGGCCCTCAGATCGCTGTCGCGCCGTGGTTCAACGCCGTCTCCCCCGGACTGGTCGTCCTCGTCGGCGGGATGGAGTTCCTTCCGTGAGGGGCTCGACCCTCTCCTCTCCGTGGCATTATCCAACCCGATGCCCCGGTTTCACGCGAGGGATCGTCCTGCCGATGTTCATGTACACGGCCCTGCTGGCAGGACCGGCTCCTGCCGCAGGCTCCCCGAACGAAGGTTGCGGAGGGTCGAATGCGTTCGAGGAGCTGGAGATCCTCCGTTCCAGGTTCTCCGCTGACGACCGACGGGAGTGTCTGGAGTACCTCATCGAGCACTGGGAGCACGATCCGGGATCGCGCCCTGCCCTCGTCGTGGCCCGACATCTCCTGGCCAGGCACTCCCGGCGCGGACCGGCGTTCGCGGTGTGGTCGCAGACCCAAATAAGCCCCGTGGGTTTCCCCTCGGGCGGTGGCATCACGGAGGAGATCGTGTTCGGTCTGAGCGTCCCGTTCAGGAAACCCGGGCACACCAGGGACAGCTCGCTGCTCGTCTACTGGGGCGTCGGTGGCGGCAGCAAGCACCACGACGGCTTCTGGGCCGGGAGCAGCATGCCTGTCGGCCTCGGCGAGATCATCGCCGTGACCGACGGGCGCGGCAACCGCGTGGGATTGTTGCTGGCGCAGGGTGTGACGATCAACTTCCGCTACTCGCCCTCGTACTGGAGCCAGTCCGGCTCGCAGTCCATCTGGCTCGAGTACGACCTGCAGGCGTCCCTGGTCATCCACGATCGGCGTGACTTCCTGTTCTCCGCGGGATTCAGGATCGCGGCGGGGCCGGGATTCGCCACCTTGCTCCCGGGCATCGTTATCCGTGTCGGCGCGATGGAGTTCCTCCCCTGAGGGGCCTTTCTTCTCTTCCCTTCCTGCTCTCCTGCTCTCCTCAGCGGCTCCCCCAGCCTCGAACCACTCCGACGCTGCCCGCGCACAGCGCGCCCCCCAGAGCCACTCCTCCCCCTTTGCGGCTTGGCATCCTTTGCGCCTTTGCGTGACTCTCCCCTCCCCCGCCCCCTACAACACCAACGCCGCCGTCACGAACACCTCCCGCGCCTTCACCCCGATCTGCGGGTAGTAGTGCACGGCGGGCTCGATCATCACCCGGACGCCGACGTTGCCGTCGAACTCGCGGATCATGACCCCCATCTGGCAGCCGACCATGAACGAGGGGATGGGCTTGTGGTCGAGGTGGGGCATGCCGAGGTCGATCTCGAAGTAGGGATCCACGCCGCGGGGAAGGGCGGCGAGGCCGGCGCCGGCCTTGAAGCCGAACATGGGGTGGACGACGGGGATGGGGATGTGGACGCCGATGCTGGCGACACCCTGGAGCTCGAAGGGGACGACCTGGGTGCCGCTGAGCTCCATGCCGCCGCCGAGATAGAGGCCGAAGGTGTAGCCGCCGCCGCCGAGGATGAACCGGCCGGAGGGGAGCCTGGTGTCGGGGGTGCTGGGGGCGATGGCGCCGACGCCGCCGCCCACGTGGAACCAGCCGGAGTTGGCGTCGCCGAGGTAGCTGCGCTTGCGGGGGGCCTCGCAATCGGCGGCCACGCCCTCGCATTCGCAGGGCTCGTGGGCCGGCTCGGAGGCCACGACGACGGACGCGCCGACGCCGGCGCCCGCGGCCACCACGACGCCGGCCTCGACCACGACCTCGTCGTCGTCGGCGCCCTCGTCGGCCGCGGCCGGCAGGGCGATCCACGCCAGTGAAATCGTCAGGATCGTGAAGAGGAAGAGGGTCCTATCGGTGTTCATATCGTCATGCCTCCAGGAGTGTGCCCGTTGCCGCCATGGGTGACGGGTTTCACAAAGCCCCGCGCGCCACCATGAGAACAGGTTAAGGCCTGACGTCCGGATCGCCTTTTACCGGGCTGTTACCAGGGCTTCAGTACAGCGACGAGAGGTGAGTGGTGTAGCCGAATGCGGCCCCGAGGCCGATCTGGATGCGCCAGTCGAGCTCGAGGTCCGGCCGGAACAGATCGATCTGGCCCGCGGTGCTCCAGGTGACCAGGGTGCGGCCGTCGTCGAAGCGGGTCACGTCGCCGAGCACGTAGCACATCAACGGCGGATCGGCGATGGCCGACCAGATGGGCTCGGCGAGGAGGGCGTCGGTGTCGAGGGTGTACTCGACGACCTCGGAGTAGCCCACGTAGGGTGTGCGGTTGTTGAACACGACGATGCCGCCGTCGAGCAGCTGGAACTGGTGCTGGGCCTGAAGCAGCCGGTTGCTTCCCTCGGCGTCGGTGAAGTCGCTCCCTGAGCCCCCGAGGGTCCAGACGGTCTCGCCCGTGGCGCGGTCGATGCGGACGATCGTGTCGAGACGGTGGCACGACAGCAGGTAGTCGTCCTCGACCGGATCGTAGTCCACGGCGTTGGCGTGGCAGTGGCCGTCCTCGCCGGCGTTGGGGTCGTACGGGATGGCGTCCCACGCGTTCCACACCTCGCGCTCGCTGCCGTCGGGGGCCACCTCGACGAGGCGGTCGCCCACGACCTCCTGCACGCCGATGGTCCGCACGTCCATGGTGATCACGGCCAGCGTGCCGTCGTCGAGCTCGAGGAAGTCCCGCTGGGCGCCGAGGACCACGACCTCGTCGAGGAGCTCACCTTCCGGGCTCACGCGCCAGATCCACTGGTCCCCGTACTGCACCTCCTGGAAGGCCGAGGAGTCGGTGATCAGCAGCAGCAACTCGCCGCGGTCGGCCGACAGGTGAGCGCGTGTGATCACGCACTTGTCGCAGTCCGGGCTGTACCACCAGACGAGGCGTCCTGCGCCGTCGAGGATCAGGGCGGTGGGCGGGACGGTGATCAGGGAGGTGATCAGATAGCCGCCGGGGCCAGTGGACTCGTCACCGGCGGTGAGTTCGAGCCCGGGGAGGTTCGTGGGGGCGCCCTCGAGGGCGACGAAGACGACGTCACCGAGCCGGTCCTCGCCGTCCACCGTCGCCCCTCCCCGGAGCTGGACCTCGGCGCCCGCGGGGAGGCCCCAGATCCGTGCGCTCCAGGTCCCTTCCCCCTCGGGATGAGCGTCCACGACGCGATCGAACTCGTGGTCGAGGCCGAACTCGATCCAGGCCGCCGAGATCTCCCCGGGCTCCACGGACAGCGTGGCTCGAAGCACGGTGGGAATCACCTCGGACGCCGCCACGTCCAGGACGATCTCGCCCGGGAGGACCTCGGGGATCGTGTCGTCGTCCCCGGCGGGCTCCTCCATCTCGGCGCAGCTCGCCCACAGCAAGAGCATCGGGGCGAGCAGGAGGACTGCGAGGACTCGACGCATGAACAGATCCCGACAATGTCTACAGTTTCCATCGTGTTTGTCGGGTTGTCCACCCCGCGGAGGGGATCAGCGGACGCGTCGGCGGACGCCGTGGGCGAACAGGGCGATGAGGGCCAGCGCCGCGGGGCCAGCCCCACCGGTCCGCGCGGCGCGGCACGCACAATCGGGCGACTCGCCGAGCGGGACCCCCTGCGCCGGCTCGCCCTCGCTGTCGTCGTCGTCGTCGTCGTCCCCGGCCGGTGGAGCCAGCTCGGCGGCGTCGTACTCCACCTCGTCGATGACCACGCCATCGGGGGTCTTCGCGGACAGCCGGACCTCGGTCCCGCTCACCTCCACCACGAGGAAGTGGTTGACCATGGCGTTGTGGATCACGGTGTGCGGATCGGAGCTCGGCGTGCCGATCTCGTACAGTCCCGCGCCCCCTCCTCCGGTGATGACGTAGGGGATGCCGTTCTCGCTCAGACCGCGCTCGTAGTAGTGGTCGTGGCCCGTCAGGAAACCGGCCACCCCGTGCTCGGCGAACAGGGGCATCAGCACGCGCAGGTGCATGCTGCCGGCGCGACCGTCCTTGGACGAGTAGGGGCCCTGGTGGGCGATCACGAAGATGACGTCGATGTCCTCGTCCGTGGACGCGGCGGCCAGGTCCGCCTCCAGCCAGGCCACCTGCTCCTCGTCGAGGCAGTTGTCCACCAGCGCCTCGTCCACCACGCAGGCGAGCACGGAGCTGACGTACTGGTCGAGCATCACGAAGTGGGTGTTGCCCACGTCGAACGAGTAGTACAGCTCGTTGCCGGGCAGGGCGAACGCGTCCTGGTAGTCGACGGCCTCGCCGCCGGCCTCGTCGTGGTTGCCCGGTACCGGGTACATCGCCAGCCGCGAGAGCAGGTCCCCCTCGATGGCGAAGAAGGTGTCCCACTGCAACAGATCGTCGCCGGAGGCCACGAGATCCCCGGTGTGCACCACGAACATGACGTCCTCTTCGGACATGACGTCGATGACGCTCTGGTGCTCGTCGTGGCCCGAGCGGGTGTCCCCGAAGACCAGGAACGTCAGGTCCGACCCCACGTCCGGGACGGTGGTGAACTGCAGGCCCTCGGTCATCTCCACGTCGTCGATGCACACCCCGTAGCGGTAGCTCGTGTCGGCCTCGAGGCCGGTGACGCTCACCTCGTGGTGCAGGCCCGCAGCGGAGGAGAAGGTGTGCTCGTACTCGCCGCTGACCGCGGTCAGCTGCACCTCGGCTGCCACCGCCTCGTCGAGATCGAACACGACGATGGCGGACTCGGCGGTCACCTGCTGGAGATAGGGACCGCGGACCAGCTCGGCGGCGGCGCACGGGGCCGCGGACGTCAGGACGAGCGACAGGGCCAGGGATCGGATACGCGGCATGCGGCTTCTAGGGTAAGTCCTGAGCCTCAGAAGTCCCAGTATCCGTACTGGGACACGGTGTAGGAGCCGTAGTAGTCGTACCAGGAGAAGCCGATGTCGTGGCCGTTGTAGCCGGCCGCGGCCATGTACCAGAGGTACCAGGAGCCGTAGTAGTCCATGAAGATGAGCTCGTACGTGTTGCCGCCGTACAGGTAGTCCCCGTCGTAGCCCAGCGAGTACTGGCCGTCGTCGAGGTCGAGGCCCCACAGGCTCGTGCCGTTCTGCAGCACCGTGGTGTAGGTGATGTCGAAGGTGTACTCGCACCCGGGGCAGGGGCTGGCCGAGGAGGTCCCCGACAGCTCCTGGCGGCGCATGTAGGGGGAGTTCTCGATGGTCAACGCCATGCCGGTCATGGTGTTGCACCCTATCTCGTCGATGTTGCCGTCGCAGTTGTTGTCCACGCCGTCGCAGACCTCGGTGGCGCCCGGGTTGACGCCGGCGTCGAAGTCGTCGCAATCGCCCGCACAGATGCTGAAGCCGTCCGCATCCACGTCGGCGGCCTCGTTGGTGCTGGGATCGCAGTCGTTGTCCCCGCCGTCGCAGACCTCGGGGTTGCCCGGGAATCTACCGGCATCGCTGTCGTCGCAGTCGCCGTCGCAGATCATCGCCCCGTCGCCGTCCACGTCCGCCTCGTTCGCCGGCACCGACCCATCGCAGTCCGTGTCCGCGCCGTCGCAGACCTCGACCGCGCCCGGGTTGATCGCCGGATCGGCGTCGTCGCAGTCCCCGTCGCAGACGGCCGCGAAGCCGTCGCCGTCGAGGTCCTCTGCGTCGTTGGTGGTGGGGTCGCAGTCGTCGTCCACGCCGCCGTTACACAGCTCGGTGGCGCCCGGATGGATGGCGGGATCGTTGTCGTCGCAGTCCGTCAGGGCGTCGTGGCCGTCGCCGTCGGCGTCGGGGACGTCGAAGTCCCAGTACCCCTGCTGCGTGAACGTGTACCCGTAGTACTCGAAGTAGTAGTACAGCCCCAGGGTGTGACCGCCGTACCCCGGCTCGGCGTAGTACCAGAAGTAGAAGGTGCCGCCGTAGTCGTACACGATCGCCGGGACCGCGTACCCGTACCCGCCCAGGTCGTGGGCCATGTCCACGCCCATGGTGTACGTGCCGTCGGCGAGGTCCCAGCACACGGCGCAGGTCCCCGACTGGCCGAGCGTGTTGAACTCGATGTCGAAGACGAACTCGCAGTCGGGGCAGACGGTGGCGGAGTGCATACCCTGAAGCGACTGACGGTGCACATAGGGGGCGTTCTCCTCCGAGACCACCTGCCCGGTCATGTCGAAGGGTGACACGGTGTCGTCGTCGTCACCCAACGAGTCGTCGTCGTCACCCACCGAGTCGTCGTCGTCACCCACCGTGTCGTCGTCGTCCGCCGTGGCGTCGTCGTCGTCCCCTGGGGTGGCGTCGTCGTCGTCACCCACCGAGTCGTCGTCGTCCGCCGTGGCGTCGTCGTCGTCCCCTGGGGTGGCATCGTCGTCGTCGCCCACCGAGTCGTCGTCGTCGCCCGGTGTGGCATCGTCGTCATCACCCGGCGTGGCGTCGTCGTCGTCGCCAGGTGTGGCATCGTCGTCATCACCCGGCGTGGCGTCGTCGTCGTCACCCGGCGTGGCGTCGTCGTCGTCGCCCGGTGTGGCGTCGTCGTCGTCCGCAGTGGCGTCGTCGTCGTCCGCAGTGGCGTCGTCGTCGTCCGCCACGGTGTCGTCGTCGCTCTCCTCACCCGGACAACCGGCGGTGCCGAGGCCGAGGGTGATCATCAGGGACATCAGGGCCAACCAGCCCATGGGTGTGTTCGTCATCGCGAGCTCCCTCCAGCCCCGCAGGGGCCGCGGCCAGTCTAGAACAACGCCGGACGAAGAGAAACGTGACTTTGAGCACGGTTCGGGTACACTGCCGCCGTCCGGACGAGGGAACCTGGCCGTGGCTCGATATCTCCAGATCCTGCTGCTGTGTTCGACGCTGATCCCGTGCGGCTGCGCCGAGGAGGAGGGGGAAGGACCGGCCGGCGGCTTCCGCATCCTCACGACCCAGCCGCCGGACGGCTCGGCCGCCGTCCCCGAGACGGTGGTCCCGAGGGTGCTGTTCAACAAGGAAATCCCCGGGCAGATGAACTTCGACATGACCCTCTTCCGGGGGGGCGTCGAGGAGGACATCCGCTGCGCGCCCGGCGACGACACGTCCATCCTGGAGTGCACGCCGGAGGAACCCCTGGCCTCGTCCAAGATCTACCGCCTGCTCGCGGACCTGGACCTGGACGGAGAGCCCGAGTCCGAGACCATGTTCTCCACGGGCCTGCCGCGGGGGCCGGCCTTCGACATCGGCCAGCAGCTGGTCGTGGAGCGGGTGGGCAACAGCGACAGCGCGCCCGACCTGCTGGAGCTGGCGCTGGTGGACGACCAGACGACCATGGTCGTGGTGTTCAACGAGTTCAAGCTCGACGCGGACGCGCTGCCCTCCGACGGGTACATGCTCCTGGGTATGGCCCACGACCGCCCGTTCGCGACGCAGGAGGGCGAGATCGTGGCCGACGGGACGTTCGGCTACGTCATCTCCGCCCCGGGCACCGTCCAGGCCGACGGAGGCTTCCTGGCCGAGGTGGAGTACGCCTACATGCCCCTGCTCGTCGGCGGCGAGCCCTACCAGCTGCTGCTGAGGAGCCTCGAGATCCGCGGCACCGTGGACACGGACCTGGAGTTCTCCTACGTCACCGAGGTCCACGCGGAAGCCTGGATCCCCGTGGTCGCCCTCCAGGACATGATCGACGCCCTGTCCGAGTGGGGGAACGTCCTCGACGACATGACCAACATCATCGATCCCGACCTGGACACGGACCTGGACGACGAGCTCGACGCGTGCCTCTTCCGGTTCTCCAGCGCGGGAGCGCGGGTGAAGCTGGTGGAGCCCAAGGAGCCTGAACTCGAGTGACGGCTCAGTAGACGGGCGCCTCGTGGGTCTGGATCTCCGGCGGCCGTGCGCGCCGGTCCCCCTGCAGCCACTGCGCCATCGCCTCCAGCCCCAGCTCGTGGGCCTCGGTGACGTCGTCGATCTCGAAGGAGCAGCCCGCGTCCCCGGCGGGTGGGACGTGGATGAAGCCGGCGATCACGGGGCGGGTGGCCTCGAACTGCGCGTGGTGCACCACGTGGTAGAAGATGTGGTTGCACAGGTAGGTGCCCGCGTCGTCGGACAGGGTCGTGGCGAAGCCGGCGTCGGTCACGGCCGCGGCCATCTCCTCCACGGGCAGCTGGGTGTCCAGGGACGACGGGCCGCCCTCCACCACCTCCTCGCCCGAGGCGTACACCCCCTCCACGTCGTTGCCCCACTCGACGTTGAACGCGGTGACCTCGTACCGCATCGCGTCGGTCCCGGCCACGCCCGTGCCGATGAGGATGTCCGGCTGCACCTCCTCGATGGCCGCCTCGAGGAGGTCCCAGGACTCGTCCCAGACCACGGGCAGCTCCACCACGTGGATGTCCATGCCGCCGGCGAGCTCCCCGTCCAGCGGCCGCAGGGCCTCGATGGAGGGGTTGACGGGGTACCCCGAGAACGGGCCGAATCCGCTGATGAGCAGCACCGCGGGCACGTGCAGGCGGAGCTGCGCCTCCCCCCAGAGGGTGCCGTCGTCCGCCAGCACGGTGAGGTCGAAGTCCCCCGACGCCGTGGGCGTCCCCGTGAGGACGCCGCCGGCCGCGAGCTCGATACCCGGCGGCAGGCTGCCCGAATCGAGGGACCACGTCACCTCGTCGGCCGTGTCCGCCTCGAGCGCCGCCTCGTAGGCCTCCCCCACCCTCCCGTCGGGGAGGGCTTCGGTGAGGACCACGAGGTGTTCCTCGACGGTGTCGTCGTCGTCGTCGTTCGCCGGATCGCCGTTGCACGCCGCGAGGGCGAGGGACGCGAGGAGGACCAGGGGCCAGGATCGTTCCATGGGTGGCCCCGAAGTATAGCAGCGGACGGGCGGATCCACCGTGTTAACCTGGGGCCAGGACTCCACTGCTCGTGAGGGAAACAACGATGAGATCACCGTGGATCATGACCATGCTCTGGGTCGCCCTCGCCGCCCTGGGCTGCTCGAACGAGGACGACGGCTTCGGCGACGACACCGACGACGTGGATCACGACGGCTGGACCACCGAGGACGGGGACTGCGACGACCGGGACGCGTCGATCCACCCCGGCGCCGAGGAGATCTGCGACGGCGCGGACACCGACTGCGACGGCACCATCCCCGAGGACGAGACCACGGACGGCGACTCCGACGGCTGGGTGCTCTGCATGGACTGTGACGACGCCGACGCGAGCACCAACCCCGGGGCCGACGAGGTCTGCGACGGCGTGGACAACGACTGCGATCCGGACACGGACGAGACCCTCGACGAGGACGGCGACGGCTTCTCCGTGTGCGACGAGGACTGCGACGACACCGACGCGACGCTCCACCCCGACGACGTCGACGGCGACGGCACCTCGCCGTGCGACGGCGACTGCGACGACGACGACGCGACCCTGACCGTCGACGACGACGACGGCGACGGCCTCACCAGCTGCGACGGGGACTGCGACGACGACGACGCCACGATGAACCTCGACGACGCGGACTCCGACGGCGTCACCACCTGTGACGGGGACTGCGACGACGACGACGACACCGCGTTCCCGGGGAACCCCGAGGTGTGCGACGACGTGGACAACGACTGCGACGACGCCACCGACGAGCTCGTGGACGGCGACGGCGACGGCTACTCCCTGTGCGAGGACGACTGCGACGACACCGACGACACCCTCGATCCCGCGGACTGGGACAACGACGGGTACTCCACCTGCGAAGACGACTGCGACGACGAGAATGCCGACATCCATCCGGGCGCGGAGGAGATCGCCGAGGACGGCGTGGACAGCGACTGCGACGGAGACGACGACAGCTGAGCGAGCGGACCCTCGTCAGCACCCGCTCCCGGGGAAGACCCCCCGGTTCCGGTCGTCACAATCCCACCCGAGATCGGGGTACGTGCCCCCATCGTACGCGCCGGGCTGCCACCACGAGGGGTAGCCGTCCCCGTCGAGGTCCCACTCGCCGGCCGCGGGGCCGCCGAAGGCGCCGATGTCGGACGGACCGCCGTCGGGATCGGCGAAGGTGGCGTGCCCGGCGTCCACCAGCGGCGAGGCGGCGCCGAGGTGCAGGTCCCAGTCCGCCAGCGCCACGGCCAGCGCGTCCAGATAGAGGGGGTCGACCGACTGGTTCCCGCCGATCCCGATGGGGGCGGGATCGGGGTAGACCTGGTCGGGCAGGTTCCCCCACAGGTCCCCGTACTCGAACGCGAGGCCACAGCCGTCGCAGTGGATACCCCCGGCCTGGCCGCTGCTGTCGTTGTGGGTCATCGCGACGTTGATCAACGTGGGCGAGGCGCCGGCGGACACGAACAGCGCGCCGCCAGCTCCGTCGCCGCCTGCGCCGCCGCTGGCCTGGTTGCCGATCACCGTGGCGTTGATCAGCGTGGGATCCGAGCCCACCACGTACAGGCCACCGCCGATGCCGCCGGAGTCCTCGTACACGGTGTTCTCGGCGATCACGACGTTGGTCAGCAGCGGCGAGGCGCTGCTGACGTAGATGCCGCCGCCCATCACCGCGGCGTTGGCCTCGACCACCACGTGGCGCAGCGACGGAGCGGAGCCGCTCACGTAGAGCCCCCCTCCCTGGCCGCCCGATCCGGACTCGTGGGCGATGTTGCCCACGACGATCACGTCGTCGAGCTGGGGCGACGAGCTGACCATGTACACGCCGCCGCCGTCGCCGCCGTTGGGGCCGAGGGACTCGTTGTTGGACACGGTCACCCGCTCGAGGATCGCCAGGGAGTCGCTGAGGTAGATGCCGCCCCCCATGCCCTCGCCGTAGGGATCCATGGTGACGTTGGCCTCCACCACCAGGTCCCGCAGGGTGGGTGACGCCGAGATGATGCGGACGCCGCCGCCCTGGGTCGCGCTGCCGTGGGTCAAGGTGAAGCCCTGGACGATGGCCTCGGGCCCCTCGCCGTCGTCGAACACCACCACCGAGCCGACCCCTGCGCCGTCGAGCAGGGTCAGGCGGGTGCCGGCCACGGCGACGAGGTGGACCAGCGCGCCACCGAAGTCGAGGTTCTCGGCGTAGCTCCCCGGTTCGACGCACAGGACATCGCCGTCGAGGGACGCGTCCAGCCCGTCTTGCACCGTGGCGTGGTCCCCGGGCACCCAGCCCGTGCACACGACACAGTCGTCGTCGGCCACGCCGTCGCAGTCGTTGTCCGCGCCGTCGCACAGCTCCATCGCGAGGGGGCTGTACCACGCGTCCGCGTCGTCGCAGTCCCCGCCGGCGGGAGCCCCGACGCACGCCAGGAACCCGTCGCCGTCCGCGTCCACCTCGTCCGCCGGCACCGCCCCGTCGCAGTCGTCGTCCAGGCCGTTGCAGGCCTCGGTCGCGCCGGGGTGGACCGCGGGATCGCCGTCGTCGCAGTCGTCGCCCGCCAGACCGCCCGCGTAGCCGTCCTCGTCCACGTCGTCCAGGTCCGCGCCGTCGCAGTCCTGATCCACGCTGTCGTAGGGGATCTCGGAGGCCGAAGGGTACACCCCGGGCTCGGCGTCGTCGCAGTCGCCGTCGCACGTGGACCAGCCGTCCCCGTCCGCGTCGTCGTGGTTCAGGGACGGGTCCTCCGACGCACAGTCCACGCCGTCGGCCCAGCCGTCCCCGTCCGCGTCGGTGGGTGCGCTGCCATCGCGGCCGTACACCAGGTACGCGGCGCCCAGGCCGCTGACCGCGTCGTCCACGGCGTAGGCCCCCACCGCCAGGTCCCCCAGCCCGTCGCCGTCCAGGTCCCCGGCCCAGGCCAGGCTGGAGCCCGCGTAGCCGGTGGTGTCCACGCCGATCAGCTTCACGTCGAACTCGGACAGGGACACGTCCCCCTCCACGGGGCCCCGGAAGAGGTAGGCGGCGCCGGCCAGACCGCCGCCGTCGTCCTCGTTGGGGGCGCCGACGAGCACGTCGCCGTACCCGTCACCGTCGAAGTCGCCCCCGAGGGCCACGGCCGAACCCGCGCGATCCCACATGGCCTCGCCCGTGAGCTTCGCGTCCGCCTCTCCCAGGTCCATGTAGCCGTCGACCGGCCCCAGGAAGAGATAGACGGCGCCAGCCTCCGAGCCACCCCCCGACTGGTAGGGCGCACCCACCAGGACGTCGGCCAGCCCGTCGCCGTTGACGTCACCGCCGCCCGCCACTGCGGTCCCTGCCTGATCCCCCGACACCTCACCAGTGAGCCGCGCCGGCGCGATGGCCAGCTCGATCACGCCGAGGACCGGACCGTAGACCACGTAGGCCGCGCCGTTGTCCTCGCCGGCAGCAGGGCGATGGGGCGCCCCGATCAGCAGATCGTCGTGACCGTCGCCGTCCACGTCCCCGGCCATGGCCACCGCCGTGCCCGCCTCGTCGCCCGGGTTCTCTCCGCGCATCTTCGACGCCACCTGGGCCAGGGACGTCTCCCCGTCCACGGGTCCGCGTACCAGATAGCCGCACCCCGCCGATACGCCGCCCGAGCTCTCACCCGGCGCGCCCACGAGGATGTCGTCGTACCCGTCGTCGTCCAGATCCGCCGCCCCGGCCACCGCGTATCCCGCCCGATCCCCATCGCTCTCGCCCACCAGCACAGCGTCGCTACCGGCGAGCTCGACGGCGCCCTGCAGCGGCCCACGGAGCGCGTATACCGCGCCCGCATCCGCGCCGCCGATGTCCTGGCCCGGCGCTCCCACGAGCAGGTCGTCGTACCCGTCGCCGTCCAGGTCGCCCCCTGGTGCCACGGCCAGCCCCGCCTCGTCGCCCGCGCGCTGGGCGAGCAGCGACGCGTCCGCGACCACGGACTCGCGCGGCCCCGCGACCGGGCCGCGGAACAGATAGGCGTGCCCCGCGTCGTCGGCCACCGCCGGTGCGCCGACCACCAGATCGTCCTTGCCGTCGCCGTCCATGTCCCCGGCCCCGGCGAGGGCCCACCCCAGGGAGCCGTCGTGGGCCTGGGCGCTCAACGCGAAGTCGGCCGCCGACAGCGGCAGCACGCAGCCCCACTCGTCGCCGTCGCAGTTCGCGTCCAGGCCGTCCCAGCAGGTATCGGCCGCGCCGGGGAAGACGGCGGCGTCCGCGTCGTCGCAGTCGCCGTCGCAGAGGCTGACGCCGTCGCCGTCGCCGTCACCGGCCTCGTCCGTGGCCGGATCGCAGTCGTCGTCGATGCCGTTGCACTCCTCGGGGGCGCCCGGGTGCACCAGGGGATCGTCGTCGTCGCAGTCCCCGTCCGCCACGGTCCAGCCGTCCCCGTCCGCGTCCGGGGAGGCGGAGGAGTCGTCGTCGTCGGAGGGGCTCGAGTCGTCGTCGTCCCCGACGCTGTCGTCGTCGTCGTCCCCGACGCTGTCGTCGTCGTCACTCCCATCGCAGGCCAGCCCACCGAGCAGGACCAGCGACACGCACAGCAGAAGGGCCATCCATCGGTCGTTCATCGTCTCCCTCGCAGGGGCGGTCCCCCCGGACCCGCCGCGCTCGATCCGTGCCACAGTAACCCACCTCGGCCGGGCCGTGTAAGAGGATCGGGCACACAATGGGACTCCTACTCGAACCCGAATCCGAGGTATATGTAGGGAAGCCGGAATCGCAAACAGGAGGTCCGCGGTGCGAATCCACACCCTGCTCGTTGCTGTACTGCTGCTGCTCGGACTCGGTCTGACCGCCTGCAACAACAACTCCTACGACGACGACGTGACCGACGACGACGACGCGGCAGACGACGACTCCTCGGTCGGCGACGACGACGACGCCGGCGACGACGACAGCGCCGGCGCCGAGCCCCAGATCTTCGTCGATCCCGACGTCCTGGCGTTCGGATCGGTGTGCGTGGGATCGGCGTCCATGCTGCCCATCGCCATCGCCAACCTGGGAGAGGCGCCGCTGATCATCGACACCATGCAGTGCCCGCTCACCGAGGTCACGTTCACCCCCTTCACCGGCCAGATCCCCCCGGCGGGCCAGCCCGTGGGCGTCGAGATCACGGTCACCTGCTCGGCGGCAGGTCCCCTCACGGGCCCGCTGAAGATCATCAGCAACGACCCGAACCGGCCGAACTACAACGTCCCCGTCGAGGTGAGCTGCGACACCTGCTGACCGAGGCGCCTACTCCAGATATCCGAGCGCCCGCAAGCGCTCGATCTCGTCCTCGGTCAGCCCGCGGGTGGCCTGGGATCGGTAGGGCAGCTCGCGCTGTTCCAGGGCGGCCTCGAGGACCTCGTCCAGGCAGGAGTCGGCGACGAACTCGCCACCTCTGGCGAGGTTGTGCTGCTCCTCGCGGTCGCGGGGCGGAGCGTACAGCTCGTAGTACTCCCGGTTCAGCGTCCACCGCTCGGGATCCTCGGGGTAGGTGGTGACGATGCCGTGGAAGGCCCTCCCGCACACGGCGGACAGCTGCACCATCTCGCTGTAGGGCGCGGCGTGGAGTTCGGACAGCGCCGAGCGGCCCTCGGACAGGATCAACAGCTCACCGAGGTCCAGCCCACCTTCGATGGACTGCAGCGGCGGCGGCGCGACCCCGAACAGGTCCAGCACCACCCGGAACACGGTCGGGTGGGCCTCGAACGTCTCGCGGACATAGGGCGGCGCCTCGCGCGCGGCCGCGGCGTATGGCGAGTTCTGGCGCACCTTGACGATCACCGGCACCCGCACGTTCTCGAGGTACAGGCTGGTGTGGGTCAGCAGCGCGTGGCCGAAGAACTCCTCGCCGTGGTCCGAGAACAGCACCAGATCGGTGCTGTCGTACAGGCCCCGCTCGCGGAGCCCGTCGAGGAAGACGCCGAGCATGTCGTCCACGTCACGGATTCCCAGCTGATAGGCCACGCGCGCCGCGTCCATCTTCTCGGCGAACTTCTCGCCGTGCCGGCGAAGGTTCCGCGACCGGACCCGCGGATCCATCCCCTCCTTGCCCTTGACGGTCTCCCGGTAGAACCGGCCCGTGTACAGCCTCTCGGGGTAGTGGGGCTCCACATCGCGCACCAGCTGCTCGTGGCCCTCGGGGAAGTTGGTGTACGGCGTGTGGGCGTCGAACAGGTGGACGAACAGGAGCAGATCCTCGTCGCGGTGCTCGTCCAGCAGGGTCAGGGCGTCCTCCACCACGCGCCGCCCGCGCTGGCCCAGGGGCTGCTCGTACAGCGACGCGAACTCCACGCCCCGCGCGAAGCCGTAGTCCGGCCCCAGCCGGAGGTGGGAGACCAGCGCCAGCGTCCGCACGCCGGCCCCGTCGCGGAGCAGCTGCGGCAGCGTGGCGATCCTTTCGTCGAAGCTCGTGACGGGTTCGCGCAGGTACAGGCGGTGCTGGGAGGGCCGGAGGCCAGACCAGACCGAGGCGTGGGAGGGCAGCGTCCAGTCCGCCGCGGCCACCGCGTGGGTGAACCCCACGGCCAGCTCGTCCTGCTCCACGAGGCCGCGCAGGGTCGGGCTCGTGTCCAGGGTGGCCTTCGACAGGGGCCCGAAGCGCATGTGCTGGGACGCGTGGGTGTCCAGGGAGATCAGGACCACGCGCCGCGGGACCTCGGGCGGCGTGCCCAGGCCCACCCGGTGGACGAGCACGGTGCAGCCCAGGTGGGGTTCCACGCGAACGCGCGCGGGGCCCGCCGAGCCGGGCGCGATGGGTACCTTCAGGCGTCTCTCCTCGGAGAGCAGCAGTGACTCGTCGGTCACCTGCTGGTCGCCGATGACGACCTGGACGGTCGCGCCACAGTCGCGGCGGTGCACCAGGCCCAGCGGCGCCAGGACCAGGTGCTGGCGATCCTGGTTCGCGTCCGCGCAGAAGAACTCCAGCTCCGTGGTGCCCGGTTCCGTCGTGAGGATCAGCTCGCCCGGTGACTCGAAGCGGTGGGCTGCGGTCTGGTAGCGGCGCCCGGTGGTGTAGGACCGGACGGTGGTCCAGACGAGGTCCGCGCCCGTCGCCTCGGCCACGACGGCCGGAACCTCGGGCAGGGCCGGATCGGCCACCTCCTCCACCCGCTGGGGCACCCCCAAGAGGCCCACACCGGCCGCGGCGAGGGCGGCGGCCAGGTGGGCGACGACCAGGGCCACGAGCACCGTCCGCGGTGTGGCCTGGACCAGCCATCGGGGCGCGCCGCGCAGCAGGCACGCGGCGGCGGCAGCTGCGCCCACCGCGGCCACGCCGATCACGGCGACGATGGTGGCCGTGGCGCGGCCTCCTGGCTCGTGGGCCGGTCCGCCCAGCTCGTACACCAGCCACGGATCGCCGAGGAGGTGCGGCAGGGGGACAGCCCCCACGAGCAGCAGAGGCACGAGCACCATCGCGCGCGAGCGCTCGAACCGGCGCCCGGGCAGCCAGGCGGCGACCTCACAGGCGAGGACGGCCGCCGCGGTCAGGAGCAGGACCCACGGCAGCGCGGCCAGCCGCGGGTCCACCTGCAGGGCGAGCACGAAGGCGATGGCCCAGCCCGCCACCACTCCCACGTACGCGGAGACGGCAGCGGACAGCAGCGAACCGGGACGTGACGGCTCCATGGGCTCCTCGGGAAGGCCACGGGGATTCTACGTCAAGTATTCGCGCGCGTCCGACCATGCGCCGACACGTATACTGGAACCCCATGCCCACACGCGCCCGTCAGTACCAGGAGGTGATCCTCACCGCCGACTACGAGATCTGCGTCGAGCGCGCGCGGCACGTCACCGCCGCGTGGCGCGAGCACGAGTCGGAGCACCCCTCCATCCGCGCAGCCCGCGCATTCGAGCGGCTCGCCGCCCACGCCACGGTGGACATCCACCCCCTCGAGGGCATCGTCGGCATGCAGACCAGCAAGCGCGTGGGCACGGCGCTGGCCATCGAGCGCGGCGACTGCAACACCATCCTGCGCTACGAGATCGACGGGTTGCTGAGGCGCGAACTCCAGCCCTACCGCATCCACGCCGACGACCGCGCGGAGCTCTTCGACGACATCCTCCCGTACTGGCGCGGCAGGACCGTGAGGGACCTGCGCAGCGCAGCCTGGCTCGGGGCGGGCCGGCACATCGAGCCGCGATTCTCGCCTTCGAGTCTGCTGCGGCGCTGGCGCGGACTGGATCTGGGTCGGATCCGTGAGATGGTGCGGTCGCCCGCCGGCTTGAAGCCGATGGATGCCCTCGCCGAGGTGCGCGAGCTCACGATCAACAACCCCGCGCTGGTGATGAACGTCTTCGACGTGCAGGGGCACCTGGTGCTGGGCAACCGCAACGTGCTGCCCGGGGGGTTCGCGGCCATCCGGGAGCGCGCCGAGGCACGGCTCTGGCGCTGCGAGGCCGAGGGCGACGAGGACGGCGTCGCTTTCTGCCGAGGCGTGATCGTGAGCTGCGACGCCGTGCGTGAGTGGGCGAGGCGGTACGCCCACCTGGCCACGAGGTTGGCCCAGCAGGAGGCGGACCAGGAGCGGCGAGACGAGCTGCTCGCCATCTCCCGACGCTGCGAGCGGGTCCCGTTCGAGCCGCCCCGGGACTTCAGGGAGGCGGTCCAGGCCGTCTGGTTCACCGAGGCCGCCGCGGTCCTGGCCCACGGCATGACCGGCATCTTCGCCACCGGACGCCTCGACCAGATCCTGTGGCCCTGGTACGAACGCGACCGCGACCAGGGACGCATCACCCGTGAAGAGGCGCAGGAGCTTCTCCAGGAGCTGCTGGTGAAGCTCAGCAGCAACCTGCAGCTGCTGCCGCTGGTGGGCAAGGCCACCGGCTCCGAGCTGGGAGCCGACTCCATGGCGGTGACCGTGGGCGGCGTGGGCCGCGACGGACGCGAGGCCACCAACGAGCTGTCAGAGGTCTTCCTGGAGGCGGTGGCCGCGGTGCGCGGGCTGGGCAACACGTTCTCGATCCGCGTCAGCGAGCGCTCGTCCGACGACTGGCTGCGGCGCACCGCCGAGGTCTTCGCCGCCACCTCCGGGCCAGGCGTGTTCAACGACGAGCAGGTCATCGACGCGCTCCACCGCAGCGGCTGCGACCTCGAGGACGCGCGGGACTACGCGGTCATCGGCTGCGTGGAGCCGACCCCCGACGGCAACACCTTCGGCTGCACCTCGGGCAACGATCTGTCGCTGGTGGGTGCCCTGGAGATGGCCCTGCTGCGGGGCCACCTGCGCATCATGGGCCGGCGTGTCGGGCCCGACACGGGCGATCCGCGGGCCTTCACCACCTTCGACCAGCTCATGGAGGCGTTCCAGCGTCAGGTGGAGTTCATGATCGGCACCGTCGCCGAGGGCGTGCGGATCAAGGATCGCGTGTACGCCGAGGGATTCCACAACCCCTACGTCTCCATGACCCTGGACGGCTGCCTGGACAGCGCCCGGGACATGACCTGCGGTGGCGCTCGGTACGACTTCGCCTCCATCTCGGCGCGGGGGCTGGGCACGACCGCGGACTCCCTGGCCGCGCTCCAGGCCGCCGTGTTCGACCGCGGCAGGTACACCATGGCCGAGGTCCTGCGCGCCCTGGAACGCAACTTCGGCGGTCACGAGCCCATGCGCCAGTACCTGCGCAACCGAACGCCCAAGTACGGCAACGACGATGCCGCCGCCGACGCCATCGCGACGACCGTGGCCTCCCACTTCTGCGAGGAGGTCTCCTCGCGCAGCTGTGACCGCGGCCCCTACCGTCCCGGCTTCTTCTCGTACGGCATGCACGTGCTCGAGGGGACGCTGCTGGGGGCCACCCCCGACGGCCGCCGCTCGGGGGATCCCATCTCCAACAGCCTCTCCCCCACCAACGGGGTGGAACGCAACGGTCCCACCGGCGTGATGAACTCGGTGGCCCGGCTCGACGCTGGCCTCATCTCCAACGGGTACTCGCTCAACGTCAAGATGCTGCCGTCGATGCTGGACACACCCCAGCGGCGCGACAGGTTCGCCGCGCTGGTCCGCGGCTACTTCGACCAGGGCGGCATGGAGGTCCAGTTCAACGTCGTGGACGACGCCACCCTGCGCGACGCCCAGGCTCACCCCGATCGCTACCGTGACCTGGTGGTGCGGGTGTCCGGATACTCCGCCTTCTTCACCGATCTGGGGCCCGCCATCCAGAACGAGATCATCGCGCGGACGGCGTTCGGGGAGTACTGACCCGGGTCAGGGGGACGTGTTCTCGAGACCGGCCAGCATCTCGCTGGCGTGGGCAGCGTGCTCGCCTCCGGGCGCCCGATCCAGGTAGGCCTGGAAGGCGGCCGCCGCCTCCTCCACGAGCTGCTGGTCCAGGGCGCACACCGCGCGGAAGTACGTGGCGTCGGCCCCGGTGTCCCCCGGCAGCGCGGCCAGCTCGCGGTACGGATCCAGGGCGAGGCCGCAGTCTCGGAGCCGATCGCGCGCCACGGTGGCCTGCAACCACAGCAGCTGATTGCGGCGCGGGTTGTCGGGGTGCGCCGCGCAGAAGGCGCCAGCGAGGTCGAAGGCCTCCCGGTGGCGGCCCGACTGGGCCGTGGCCTCGACCCGGAACGCCTCGACCTCCACCGTGAACTGCCCGGCCGGGTGACGCTCGAGGTACCCCGAGGTCGCGGCCAACAGCTCCTCTGCGGTCGCCCCCCGGGCGAGCAGGTCCTGGATGTCGAGGAACTCCGACTCCGCCGGGCTCAGCGCCAGCAGGTCCGCCTCGGTGACCGGCTCCTCGTCACCGGGGGTGGGGATCTCACCGGGAGCCTCCGTGGGCAGCTCCTCCGGGGCCAGCGCGACCTCCAGAGGGACGTCCTGCGGCGGCGGATCGGCGGTGCTGAAGCTCTGTCCCGCGCCCAGCTGCTCCACCCGAGCCCCGTGCTCGACGCGCACGAGGCCGCGCAACACCGACACGGTGACGAGGTCCTCGTCCCTGGAGACGACGTAGGAGGTGCCGAGGACCGAGACCCGTACCTCGCCCGCGTCCAGCACGAGCCCCGGCAGGGTGCCCGGGGTGACGTCCACCGTGACGATGCCGCGATCGAGTTCGAAGGCCGGTACCCGGCCCTCGCCGTCGGTCACGCGGCGCAGCGCGCCGCCCGGCATCAGGCTGAACGACGCCTCCCCTCCGGGCAGGGACGACACGATCCCGCCCGCCCCGGCCATCACCTCGACGCCCACGTCCATCACCGGCGGAGCGGCCACGGGCGCCGGACGCAGCGCCAGCACCATCACCGCCGCCGTCGCGCCCACCGCAGCCACGGTGACCCAGGCAGGCAGAGACCACCCGCGGGCTACGGGCCGCGCCGGAGCCCGAAGCCTGGCGTCCACGCGGGCCACCGAGAGCTCCTCGCCCTCTGCGAGGTCGCTGCGCAGGGACCCCAGCAGGGTGCTCAACTCCTCGTCGTGGTCGCGGCGTGCGGGGGCGTCCTCGTTCACCGTGTCTCTCCCGGCCGGTACCCAGCCTTGCTGGCGGCCTTCTTGAGGTTCTTGCGGGCCCGCATCACCAGGGCGCGGACCGCGTCGGGTCGGATGTCCAGGATCTCGGCGACCTCCTTGGCGCTCCGTTCCTCCAGATCGTACAGGACCAACGCCTCCCGGTGCCGCGGCGCCAGGCCCTTCAGGCACGCGTGGGCCAGGTCGGCGCGCCGCCTCGCCGCCAGCGCCTGCTCCGGGCTCGCCCCGCCCAGCGGCATCTCCTCCACGCCCCGGGCCGGGGAGGTCCACCGCTTGACCCAGGCCCGGCGGCGGTGGTTGGCCAGCACCCGCCGGCAGATGGCGAACAGCCAGGCGTCGATCCGGGGGTTCGCCCCCAGGGTGTGCGCCCGATCCAGGGCCACGAGCATCACCTCGTGCGCCGCGTCCTCACCATCGACCCGGGTGCCGGCCATCTTGCGGCACCAGCCCACGACGCGGGGGAGGACCTCGGCCGCGAAGGCCTCACGGGCCTCGGGCTGTCCCTCCCTCAGCCCCGGGAGCCATCCGGGCTCGGGGCGAGTCGTGGTCTCGTTCTCTCTCACTAGGTCGATGTCCCTCTGGGGGAAACCGTGACGGAAATTCTGGGGAAGGTCAACGCGGCCCGGGGTGAAACACCAGCTCGAGGCGAGGCAGCAGCACGAACGGGTGGAGATCGGCGCTCGCCTCGGTCCCCTCGCCCTGGACCAGGACGCGCACGGGGATCAGGTCCACGGCCAGCTGCACGGTCAGGGACAACGAGATGCGCGCCCCGAGGTGCCGGGCCACCCCGGCGTCCGCCAGCAGCACCGGCGGCACGCCGACCTCGGCCGTTCCCTCGAACGGATCGGCGATCCGCGCCGACGTGAACGCCGCGCCCAGGCCCAGCGCGATGGGGAACCACCACTGCCCCCGCTCCGGCGTCAGCTGCCAGCGCCCTGCCACGGTCGCGCGGAGCACCGAGACGCCGTAGGACTCGGGCTCCAGGCCACCCAGCGCCTCGATCCCCACGACGAGCCCCGGGCCCAGCCAGGGACCCCGGACCACGCTGAGCCGCGCCGTGGCGCCCAGGGCGCTCGAGCCGGCCGCCGGGCGCAAGGCGGGGCCGGCCGCCACACCTACCTGGACCTCGGGGCCCTGGGACTCGACCACCGGCTCGACCACCGGCTCGACCACCGGCTCCACGGGCGGCGGCGGCTCCGCAGGCTCTGCAGGTTCGGCAGGTTCGACGGACGCCCCGAGCAGCGCCGCCAGATCGGCCGCCGGCATCCACCCGGCGTCCCCGATCTCGATGGACCGCTGCAAGCTCATGGTCAACATCACCGCGGCGCGCATGGCCTCGACCTCGCTGAGCCCGTCCGCCGACAGGGGGATCAGCAGCCGCTCGGCCATCCCCTCCAGGGCCACCACGATCCCCGGCTCCTCCCCCTCGCGCAGCCAGCACGTCCACATGCCCGCCGCGCGGTCGGCCTCGTCCTCGGAGAGCTGTCCGGGGGGCCACTCGAACACGGCGACCTCGAAGGAGTCGCCACGCCATACCGCCTGCCCCACGGCCTCCATCAGCGCGGCCTGGTCGGCGTCGGGCACCAACCAGCGCACGTCACCCGCGTGAGCCGCGGACGGGAGCCACAGCAACAGCGCCAGGGTCCATGTCTGGAGTCGGAGGCCCATGGGTTCATGGTACTGGAGGGTGTGGGGCCGGGGGAAATGGCCGCCCCTTCATGTCCACGACCCTGCCGCGCTATCATCGATGCGGCAGCCACGAGGGGATCGCATGTCGACACAGCGAACGGTGGATCGGCTCTCGCTGACCCTGCGCACGCGCGTTTCGTGGAGCGGCGGAGAGCTGTCCGGCTACTCCACGGATCTGTCCCACGAGGGCATCTTCGTCGAGACGAGCGCGGAGGTGCCCAGGAACACACCCGTCCGGGTCGAGTTCGCCGTGATGGACCGGGGCCAGCTGACGCGGATCGTCGCCGAGGGCAAGGTGGTCCGCGGCTTCACCGCCGGCTCCGAGTCCGGCTGGAGCCCCATCAGCGGGGTGGGCATCCGGTTCGGGGACTTCGTGTTCGGCGGCGATCTGCTGGAGCGGTACGTGACCCAGCAGGCCGCGGCGGTGAAGGCCTCGGCCGAGGCCATCGAGGCCGAGCGGCGGGGCGCTGCGCGCGTCACGGTGGGCCTCAACGCGTTCTGGGGGTCCCGCTCACCGCCCGATCGCGAGGGCTTCGTCTCCGACCTCAGCGCCAGCGGCTGTTTTGTCATCCAGACCGTCGCGGCCGAGCCCGTCGGGTCCACGATCCACCTGTGGTTCGAGCTCCCCCTGGCCGGTTCGTCCACCGCGGTGCGGGCGTCGGGCAAGGTCGTCCGCGTGATCCCCCCCGAGGGCGATCGCCCCGCCGGGATGGGCATCCACTTCGACCTCGCCTCCCTGGAGATGGAGACCGCCGACGAGCTGACGAAGTTCGTGAACCTGCGTCTGGCCTGGGACGCCATGATCCAGGCCGAGCGCACCCTCAGCGGCGCTCAGTGGCCCCAGTTCGAGGAGACGTCTCCCCCGGCGCCCTCCCCCTACACCGAGGCCTACAACCCCGCCTCCACCTACGGCAGCACCCGCCAGCCCGCACCCATCCCGACGGGGTACGCCCAGGATCTCGGCCCGTCCGGGGTCCGCTGGTCGGTGATCTCGAGGATGCTCGTCGGGAGCCTGTCGGTGGCCGTGGTGATCCTGCTGTGCGTGGTGCTGTTCTTGCTGAAGCTGCACTGCGCGGCGCCAGGCGTGGCCGTGGGGGCTGGTGGGGGCTAGGGACTAGGGAGCGTCGATCGTCACGCTCACCCCGTAGTGATCCGAGTACGCGCCGGCGATCTCCTCGCCGCACAGCACGGTGGTGATCTCCTCGTCGAGGACGCGCGCCGAGGTGGTGGCGCCTGCGAAGCCCTCGAGGAGCACGTGGTCGATGACCCGCGGGTCGTCGTCGCTGTCCGCACCCATCAGCGGGTTGTCCGGACAGAAGGTGCAGTCCCCCTCGGCCTCCACGTAGGGGACGGCCATGCCGGTCGCGGCGAGGAGCTCCCAGTTGGCCTCCTGGTCGGCGACGCTGGAGCCCACGGCCGGGCCACAGTTCATGTCGCCCATCAGGACGGTCTGGCCCGTGGCCGCGTTGGTCTCGATGAACGCGACCATGTCCTCGATCTGCGCGGTCTGCTCCTCGGCCCAGGTGCCCTCCTCCTTGGGGTAGGGGATCAGGTCGAACACGGCGGTGAGGTGCGTGCAGTAGACGTCCACGTCCCCCTGCGGGGTGTCGGCCACGGCGTGGAGCAGGGACCGGCGGTTGGTCGTGGAGTCGAACAGGTGCTCCTCGGTGCCGCTGAGGGGGTAGGCGCTGAGGATGCCGGTGCCGAAGGCCCCGCCGTAGGCGTAGTGGGTGTGCTCGGTGGTGCAGGTGTCCTGGATCTCCGTGGCCGTGCCGCCCACGTTGGCCTGGACGCACTCCATGCAGCCCTTCTCCAGGGTGAGGAAGTTCAGCGCGCAGCTGGCGAACATGCAGTCGATGAGCTCGTCGAGGCAGGGAAGATCACAGCTGTCCTGCATGCACGCGATGAGGGGGTCGAGGTCGTCGCTGGTGCAGGCGGGCTCGGCGTCGGTCACCTGGCTCGCCTCGGGGAAGAACTGGTGGGGGAACGCGGTCGCCGCGGCGGACTCGAGGGCGGCCACGTGCTCGTCGGTCCAGACCTCCTGCACGCACACGATGTCGGCGTCGAGGGCCGCGATGGCGTCGGGGGCCTTGGTGGCGCGGTCCTCGGCCCCGGGGACGAACCCCACGGCGAGCCCGACGTTGTAGGTCACCACGGTCAGCGCCTCGCCCGCGGCCGCGTCGTCGTCGTCGCCGACCGCGTCGTCGTCGTCGCCGGCGGAGTCGTCGTCGTCGCCCGGGCAACCGCCGAGGGCGGGCAGGACGAGCAGGGAGAGGAGGAGGATCAAAAGGTTCTTGAGGGTCATGGCGGGCTCCTGAGGACAGGGATCACGAATTTGGTCGGCCATAGTACTCCAGCTGCCCCTGGATGTGCGCATCTTGTGCGTGCGATAGTGGGATTGCCTCGAAACTGGAGGGATCCCATGAAGTTCCGCTGGCTCCTCGCCCTGGCGACGGCACTGGTCCTCGGCACCGTCTGCGGTTGCCCCACCACCTCGGACGACGACGACGACGCGACCGGCGACGACGACGACGCGACCCTGGACCCCCAGGATCTGGTCGGCCGGACGTACCTGCTGCACCTGACCAACGGCGGTTTCACGTACACGGATCCCCCCGACATCGGCCCCATCGCGGCGATGATGTGGACCGCCGACGACGCCAACGTGTTCACCCCCGTGGACCTGGACCCCGCCGCCGGGACGGTCGAGTTCATGATCGGCTCGGCCCACACGGCGGATCCCGCCGCCGATCCGGTGGTCTGGACCCAGGGGGAGCTGCCCACCCGCAACGCGCCGGGGAGCTGGTCGGACTTCGCATTCGAGGGGGGCCCCATCGACCTGGTGTTCGATCTCGACGGTGATCCGTTCACCCTCGTCGACGTGGTCTTCGGCGGCACGTTCTCCGCCGACGGCACCCTCATCGAGGACGCCTACGTCCGCGCGACCGTGGACCTGGCCCCCTACGACGTCTTCATGGAGCTCGAGCCCGGCACCCTGTGCGAGCTGCTCGAGGAGCAGACCGAGGCCGCGTGCGGCGACTGCCCCGCTGGCGTGAACGCGGAGGGTCCCACCTGCCTGTACATCGCCGCCGAGCAGGGGGAGTGCCCCCAGGTCGAGGGGCTGACCATGGTCCAGGTGGACTGAGCGCTCAGCGCGCGAACCGCCGCGCCAGGACGATCGCCAGCGCCGTGGACCCCGGCATCACCACGATGAACGCCAGGGCCGCCGGCAAGGGGAACGCCGTGTAGTTGAGTCCCCGGAAGTACACGGCAGCGGCCCAGATCAGCAACAGCGGCGCCATGGACAGGGCCAGCTTCAGATCGAGCTCGCGGCCGCGGCGCAGCACGATGAACCAGGTCACCCCGGCGGGGACGAGGTGGACGAAGTCGAGGTACGCCCCCCAGACGAACAGGTTCAGCACCACGATCGCGTTGATGGGTAGCAGCGCGTGGATCAGCAGGTTGATCAGCACGCGGTTGTGGCTGTCGATCCACAGCACCAGCGAACCGACGAAGAACCAGCAGCTCAGGGACGTCACCAGCAGCCCCTGGATGCCGTCGGCGACGATATGTTCGCGGAAGGTGGGCTCGAACAGGATGCCGAAGGGCAGGCCGAAGGCCAGCGCCACGACGAGCTGGATCCACCCCCGGCCGTTGCTCGCCTCCGCCAAGGTCTCTCAGTCCTCCACGTAGAGCGTGTCGGTCCACACGCCGTAGCCCAGCGCACCGCCCAGATCGGCGGCGAGGCGCCAGACCACCTCGCCGTCCGGGGTCACCTCCTCCACCTGCCCCGCGGTGGAGAACACCGCCAGGGTGTTGCCGGAGTCGAAGCGGTGGACGTCACCGAGGGTCGGACAGAAGACGCTCGGCTCGGGCGCGTACTCCCAGATCACCTCGGCCTCGAACGTGCTCTCGTCCACGGCGACCTCGAGGACGCGCGACACCGTTTCCTCCGCGTCGCCGTTGTTGAACACCAGCAGGGTCCCGTCGAGGACCTGGAAGCCGTGCTGGGCGTTGAAGAAGTCGCTCCCACCGTCCGGGTCGACGAAGTCGCCGATGGGGGTTCCCAGCGCCCAGATCAGCTCCCCCGACGCCCGGTCGATCTTGAGTATCCCGTCCTGGGCGCGCAGGGAGACGTAGTAGCTGTCGTCGGCCTCGACGTGGCGCAGGGCGTTGGAGTGGGTCCAGCCCTCCGGCGGGCCCACGTCGTCGGGTTCCCCGGCCACGTACTCGAAGTCGTCCCACACCGAGTACACCTCGACGACCTCCCCCGACGGGTCGATCTCCATGATCCGATCGCCGTGGACCACCTCGACCCCCTCCTGGCGCGAGTCGTACTCGATGTAGGCCAGGGTGCCGTCGGCGAGCTCGAAGAAGTCGTGGTGCCCCTCGGTCAGATCGAGGGGCTGGACCTCGGTGCCGTCGAGGCTGACCCGCACGAGCTTCTGCTCCGCGCCGCCGCCTGAGTTGCCGCCAGGGTCGCCGCCGGGCGGGCCGAGACCATGGATGTTGGGGCTCCAGTAGAGGATCCACTGCCCATCCCGGGACAGCCGCGCGCGGTTGACCTGGAACGAGTCGTCGTCCTCCAGGTACCACCAGACGATGTCGCCGTCGCCGTCGAGGATGAGGGGGGCGGGGGTGCCGGTGAACATCGACGTGATCAGGAAGCCGCCCGCCGCGAACTCCGAGTCGTCGCCGGTGACCTCGATGGCCAGCCCGGGAAGGCCGCTGGGCAGCGGGCCCGTCGTGAACGTCGCGGGCTCGGTGGTCACCGTGCCGTCCCCGGTCTCGGCCGTCACCCACGCCGAGTACTCCGTGGCCGGTTTCATGCCGAGCAGCGTCGCGGTGTAGGGCTCGCCCTCGGTCACGTCCAGGTTCGCCGAGAACTCGGCCAGACCGTCCCGGCCGAACTCCACCCGCGCCCCGGTGACCGAGGAGTCGTCCGGACTCCACCTCAGCGCCGCCACGGTGGGGATCACGTCGCTGAGGGTGACCTCGATCCCCTCGGGCCAGGGGGCGGTGGTGTCGTCGTCGTCGCCGGTGGGATCTTCGGCGCACCCGATGGCGAGGAGAAGGACGGGCAGCAGCATCAGGGGGGTGGTGCGGGCCGGGAAGGAGTCCATCACATCGAGATCCTCTCGCGAGCTAGGATCATCGCTCGGCCAGCGCCATGTCCAGCGAGATGTTTTCGGGTAACGATGGGGCGGTCGGGGAGACCCTACCGAAGAAGGAGCCCCCACATGGCCCAGCTGAGCCGGCTCGCGGACGACATCTTCGAGCGGACCAGCGTCTACCCCGGCGAGGGCTTCCGCAACCACTGCCTGCGGCTCGCGGCGTTCGCTCGCCTGCACGTTCGCGCCATGGGCGAGGGGTTCGACGACGAGCTCGTCCACGCAGGGGCGATGCTCCACGACCTGGGCATCGTGCTCGAACGCAAGAAGGGGACGTCGTACATCGACCGCAGCATCGACCTGGCGCGCGCCGAGCTGTACGGCCGCCTCGACAGCGACCACGACCGGGCCCTGCTCGAGCAGGTCCTTCGGTACAACCACTCGGTGAGGCCCCTACCCCACCTGGCGCCACTGACCGAGGCGTTCCGCCGCGCGGTGTTCACCGAGCACAGCCATGGGAGGCGCCGCTACGGGCTCCCGAGGGACGACGTGCGGGCCGTGTTGCAGGATCACCCCCAGGACAACTTCCGCGCGGTGTTGGCCGACTTCTTTTACAGGACCGTGGTGTTCGAGCCGCTGACCTTGCGCCACATCTTCATCCCGCCGGCTCCAGCGGCCGGCGCAGCGACGGCATAACCCGCTGCGTATCCCGCGGCGTGACGATCCACCTTCCTCCCCCGTTGACTGATCGACGGCAGCGCGTCGTCGGAGGGAGTGGATGATGAGCGCCCGTATCCCCTGTGCCCTGTTCATGATGTGCCTCACCGCCCACGGCGGTTGTGCGGTCCACCACCCGCCACCGCCGCCCGAGGAGACGCCGGATCCGGCGGTCCTCCACCAGGCCGGGGTCGAGCTGCTTCGGCGAGGGGACACGCCGTCTCTGGAGGAGGCCCTGCCCCTGTTCTGCCGCGCCTGCGAACTCGGCGCGGATCAGCCGCGCTCCAGGTACTGCTTCAACGCGGGCTGGACCGCGGATCGACTGGGCCTGGTGGACCGCGCCGAGGAGGGGTACCGCGAGGCTCTGGCCGCGGATCCCGGCTTCGAACCCGCGGCGCACAACCTCGCCGCGCTGTACTCGGCCTCCGGCCGTGCGGACCGCGCCGTGGAGCTCTACGAGGCGCGGCTGGAGCACGCCTCCGACGATCCGTCCACGCTCCTGCAGCTGGCCGCGGCGCTGGCCGAAGCTGGCGATCTCGCCGGCGCCGAGGAGCGTATCCAGCAGGTGATGCGCCGCTGGCCGGACAGCGGTCGGGCCTACGACGTGCTCGCCCATGCCTACTACGTGCACGAGAAGTACGAGATGTGCCTGCTGGCAGGGAGCATGCCCGCGGCCGGCGAGCCAGACGCGGGCGACCTCAACCTGCGGGGGCTGGCGTGGCTGCAGCTGGGCGAGGAGGAGATGGCGGCCGCGCAGTTCCGGCTGGCGCGGGCGCTGGACCCGGAGCACCCGCAGGCCAACCTCAACCTCGGCTTCCTGGCGGCGCGTTCGGCGGACTACCCGACCGCAGCAGAATGTTTCCACACCGTGCTCGCCCGTCAGCCGGACAGCAACGAAGCGCGCGTCGGCCTGGCCGTGGCCTACCGCGGGGTGGCCGACTTCGACGGCGCCCTCGCGCAGTACGACCGGGTGCTGGCCCGGGATCCTCACCTGGCCATGGCCCTGCTGAACAAGGCCATGGTGCTCGACCTCGCCGGCCGGTACGACGAGGCGCTCGCGGTGCTCGACCAGCACGCGACGGTCCATGGCGAGGAGGCCACGGCCGCATCACGTCAGCAGATCCTGGAGCACCGCCGGGGCTGGGAGGAGGAGCAGCGGCGAATCGAGGAGTGGGAACAGTGGCTGGAGTTCCGCCGGGCGCAGGCCAGGGAGGCGGCCGAGGCGCTGGAGAGCGACCTGCAACGCGCCGAGGAGCTGTTCGAGCGGTTCGGCGACCGCGCCGACGCGGTGCACCCTTCGTTCAACGAAGCCCTGCGGGCCTACGTGCGCGAGGCGTGGGCGGCCATCGGCTACGAGGACGATCCGGACCTGATCCTGCTGGCGCACGAGTACCTGCAGCGGTTCATCATCGAGGAGTACCTCCCGGCCATCGGGGAGCCCACCGATAGCTGGCCCGCCCTCTAGTACGGGCGAGGTCCGGGCGAGAGCCCAGCCGGATCACCGCCGGCCGGTCCGCGTCCAGATCCAGGTGTCGCTGCGGTGCATCGGGTGGTCCCCGGCGCCGATGTCCTGTCGGACGGATATCTGCAGCGGAAAACCGTCGGCGACCGAGTAGATCATCGCCCCGGTGGTCGTGCTCTCGATGGGGGGTAGCTGCGCGAGGACCTCGTTCAGCTCCTCGTCGGCGAGGTCGGCTCCGGGTACGAAGCGCTCGAGCATCGGCATCACGAGGTCACGGATGGCGTCGGTATCCATGACGTCCAGCGTCTCGATCGTCACCGTACCCGCCTCGCGGTCGTGGGCCACCAGCGCCACCGAGCTGGTCGCGGGGAGCGGGGGACCGCCAAACGGATTCGGCCACTCGACGGGCGCCGAGAAGACCTGCCCCACCTCCATCTCGACGCAATGCATGGAGAAGAACTTCACGGCGTCCCGGGTCAGCACGGCGGGACCGGTCTCCGGGTGGCTCATCATGGCCATGGTCTGCTCGTAGATCTCGGGGGGATCCGCGTGGGTCATGCCCCGGACGATCGGCTCCATCCCTTCGAGGACCTCGGGGTGGTTGAGCAGGCCCGTGACGTACCCGTCGGTGAACTCGAGCAACATCGGGGGCCCGTAGAGTTCGTCGCTGCTCGTCGGCGCCATCAGCCCTGGGTGCCCTTCGGGTCCCTCGACGCGGGTCTCCCCGGGCCGCCACACGAGGTGCGCCGGGTTCCCGCCCTGGAGCACCTCGACCGACAGCGTGGTGATGGTCGACAATCCGGCGATCTCTGGCTTTCGGGTGTCCGTGCGACGACGGGTGAACTCGTAGTCGAAGGTGGCGCCGGCCGGCCACGAACAGGGGAGCGTGACGACCTCGGCCTTGACCAGGGCCTCGACGACGCCGTCCGCCGGGGCACCGGGGGTCGCGGCGTTCCGGCGATCCCCGCGGGCGTGGGTACAACCGAGGAACAGGATCGGCAAGAGGATCAACAGGGCGCCGAACGCATGGGGGGCTGTGCCAGCGCGACTACCGGGGTGTAGTAAATTCACCGCCCGACGGTACCACGACATCCTCGGAGGCGCCTACATCGCCCGCCTGCGACCGCAGCCGGCGCAGCGACGCCACGAACCGCTCCGGATCCCGCGGCGTGATCATCCACAGCTTGTCGCCTCGCACTCGCAGCATCACCGCGTAGTCCAGGCGCGAGATGTACATGTGCATCAGCCCCTGGTTCGACGTGCGGTACCCGAAGCCGCCCCACATCCCGCCCGCCCCCACGCGCGCGCCAAAGCCGTAACGGTTGGTCCGCTCCTGTGCGGAGATCCGCTCCACGCGCTCGATCCGCGACAGGGGGATGAAGGTCTGTCGCAGCGGCCAACGAATCCGCAGTCCTGCCCCGGAGAGCTCGAACCACGACGGGCGGAAGAGCAACCACACGGACGCGACGATCGCGACGATGAACGCCGCGACGATCAGGGGGATGGTCCCGGCGACGAGTGCGGCGGCGAGCGCTCCAGGGGTGTCGCCAGCTTCGGCCAGGGCAGCCGCTGCGATGCCCAGGGTACCGCTCGCCGAGCCGAACACGACCAGCAGCAGGATCGCGCTCACGCCCACGGTCAGGCCGAGGTTGAGGCGGTCCATGCGATCCAGGGGGAAGCGTTCGGGAGGTGCCATGACCGAGGGTACGGTAGCCGGGCCTGTCTATTCCACTACCCGGTGATCGTCACGTTGAGCCAGTAGCCGATGCTACAGTCGTAGCCGGCCACCGCCTCGACCACGACCATGTAGCGACCGCTGTCCTCCACGCCGTAGGCGCCCTCGAAGATGGCCGTCTCCATGCCCGCGGGGCCGTAGTTGTTCGCGTCCACGAGGGTCACGTTCAGGCCGTTGACGCTGTCGACGCTTACGATCTGGATGCGCAGGTCGATGCTGGCGAAGGGATCCTGCACCTCGGCGATGATCTCGAACTCCTCGGGCCCGGCGTCGATGGCGTCGGTCACGTCGAACTCGAAGCGATCCACGTCACCGGGCCAGCTGGCGAAGGGGACGATACCCAGCCCGGAGCCGGTCAGGTCGCCGAAATAGACCGCGTCGGAGTCGTCGCCGGTCTCGTAGGTGTCGATGCCGCCGTCCCAGTCGTTGACGGTCCCGTCGCAGTCGTTGTCCACCTCGTCGCAGATCTCGGGCTCCCCCGGGTTGACGTCCGCGTTGGCGTCGTCGCAGTCCCCCTGGCCGACCGTGTATCCGTCGCCGTCGCCGTCGGGGTCCGGTGTGGTGTCGTCGTCGTCACCTGGCGTCGCGTCGTCATCGTCGCCTGGGGTCGCGTCGTCGTCGTCGCCCGGAGTCGCGTCGTCGTCGTCACCGGGGGTCGCGTCGTCGTCGTCGCCCGGAGTCGCGTCGTCGTCATCGTCCGCGTCGGGACAGTCGTCGTCGGCCTCGTCGATGAATCCGTCGCAGTCGTTGTCCTTCTCGTCGCCGCACATCTCGGTCGCGCCAGGGTGCGTCTGGGGATCCATCGAGTCGCAGTCCACGTCGTCGGAGTACCCGTCGTTGTCGTAGTCGTAGTTGGGGGGCTCGGAGGAGGGACAGGACGGACCGAGGACAAGGAGGACCAGCAGCGGGAGGAGGGTGCGGATCGAGTTCACTTGCGCTTGCGCTCGAAGGTCCACGGCGCCTTGTTCTCGTAGAACCCGGCGGGCAGGTTGGTGAGCTTGGCGAAGTGCTCGAGCATGAACTTGGGCGCGTACGGCGCACCGGCCAGGTCGTCGTTCTGCAGTTCGAGCTCGCGACCCCAGCGCACGATGAACTTCTTGCCGTCGCGCACCTCGATCTTGATGCAGTCGACGGGGCAGATGTAGGCGCACGCGCCGCACGCGATACACGCGTCGGCGTCGCCGAAGGGGGGCTCGACGGCCTTGCGGTCACCGCGCTGGCAGAACGTGATTGCGCTGACGCCGACGATCTCGCGGCAGACCCGCTCGCACAGCCCGCACAGGATGCAGTCGTTGTCCTCGTCCTTGTCGAAGCGGACCTCGGTGACGCCGTGCTCGGCGGCCAGGGCCTGCAGCTCCTCGGAGTTGGGGCACAGCGACAGCAGCAGCTCGAGCACCATCTTGCGGTTGCGCACCACCTTGTCGGTGTTCAAGAAGACCTCGATGCCGTCGCGGACCGGGTAGTTGCACGCCGTGGTCAGCTTCTGGCGCTTGCCCTTCTTGACCTCCACCAGGCACAGCCGGCACGCGCCGTACTCGGACAGTGCCTCGTGGTAGCACAGGTGGGGGACCTCGTAGCCGGCCTCCTGCAGGGCCTGCAGCAGGCTGGAGTCGTTGTCGGCCTCGATGACGTGGCCGCCGAACTTCGGGCTGTTGACCGTGAATTTCGCCATGACAGCCTCCTAGGAAATCTCGACCGCGGCCCACTTGGTGGGACAGGCCTCGAAGCAGACGCGGCACTTGATGCACTTGTCCTGCTCGATGTAGTGCGGCCCCTTCTTCTCGCCGGTGATGGCGCCGGTGGGGCAGCGCTTCGCGCACAGGGTGCAGCCGGTGCACTTGTCGTTGTCGATGTCGAAGGTGATCAGCTCCTTGCACACCTTGGCCGGACAGGTCTTGCCCTCGATGTGGGCCATGTACTCGTCGCGGAAGTAGCGCAGGGTGCTCAGCACCGGGTTGGCGGCGGTGCCGCCGAGGGCGCACAGGGACGCGTCGTGGATGGTCTCGCCCAGCTCCTCGATGAGGTCCAGGTCCGACTCCTTGCCCTCGCCGGAGCAGATCCGCTCGAGGATCTGCCACATGCGCTTGAGGCCGTCGCGGCACGTCACGCACTTGCCGCAGCTCTCGAACCGCAGGAAGTTGGTGAAGTACTTGGCGAAGTCCACCATGCAGGTGGACTCGTCCATGACGATCATCCCGCCGGACCCCATCATGGAGCCCTTCTCGGTCAGCGCGTCGAAGTCCACCGTCAGGTCCAGCTCCGACTCCGGCAGGCAGCCGCCGGACGGACCGCCCGTCTGCACCGCCTTGAACGTCCCGCTGGGCACGCCCCCGCCGATCTTCTCGACGATGTCGCGCAGCGTGATGCCCATCGGCACCTCGACCAGGCCGGTGTTGTTCACCTTGCCCACCAGCGAGAAGATCTTGGTCCCCTTGCTGTTCTCGGTGCCCATCGAGCAGAACCAGTCCGCGCCCTGGGTGATGATCCCCGGCACGTTGGCCCACGTCTCGACGTTGTTGAGGTTGGTGGGCTTGTCCCACAACCCCGCCTCGGCCGTGTGGATGTGCTTGGCACGAGGCTCGCCGACCTTGCCCTCGATGGACAGCATCAGCGCCGTGGACTCGCCGCACACGAACGCCCCGCCGCCGCGGTTGATCTGGATGTCGAAGTCCAGACCGCTGCCCAGGATGTCCTTGCCCAGCAGACCCGCCTCGCGGGCCTGGTCCAGGGCGATGGTCAGCCGCTGGACGGCCAGCGGGTACTCGTTGCGCACGTAGATGAAGCCGTCGGTGCCGCCGATGGCCAGCGCGCCGATGACCATGCCCTCGATCACCCTGTGAGGATTGCCCTCCAGGATCGAGCGGTCCATGAACGCCCCGGGGTCACCCTCGTCGGCGTTGCACAGGATGTACTTGGTGTCGCCCGCCGCCTCGCGGCAGAACTTCCACTTCCACCCCGCCTCGAAGCCGCCGCCGCCACGGCCGCGCAGCCGCGCGTCCATGACTTCCTTGAGCACGGCCTCGGGGCCCATCTCGATACCCTTGGCCAGGCCGGCGTACCCGCCGATGGCCAGGTAGTCGTCGATGCTGGTGGGGTCGATCAGGCCGTTGGAGCCGAGGATCAAGCGCTCCTGGTACTTGTAGAAGGGCACGTCCTCTTCGTGGACGAACCGCTCCTTGGACACCGGGTCCACGTAGCACAGCCGCTCGATCACCTCGCCGCCCTTGAGCGTCTTGTCGACGATCTCGGCGACGTCCTTGGGCTTGACCCGCTGGTAGAAGATCTTCTCGGGGTAGATGACCACCAGCGGCCCGCGCTCGCAGAAGCCGTGGCAGCCGGTCATGCGGATGTCCGCGTCGTGGCCAGCCTCGTCGCAGGCGGTGCGGAATGCGTCGAACAGCTCGTTGGCGCCGTAGGCGATGCAGCCCGTGCCCGCGCAGATGGCGATGGCCTCGCGGTTCGGGTCGCGGCCCGCGAGGATGCCCTCGCGCTTCGCTTCGAGCTCGGCAGGTGTGGCGATGCGGGACATCAGGCCTCACCTCCGGTCTTCGGCTCGAGCTCGTAGGTCTTGTAGACCCGGTCGACCTTCGAGGACGTCATGTTGCCGTGGTACTTCCCGTCCACGATGATCAGCGGCCCCAGGGCGCACGCGCCGACGCAGTTGACGCCCTCGACCGTGTGCTCCATGTCCGCGGTGTTGCCGCGACCGTCCACGTCCAGGTCGCGCTCGAGCTTCTCCGACAGCAGCGGAGCGCCGCGAACGTGACACGCGGTGCCCATGCACACCGTCCAGATGTGCTTGCCCCGCGGCTCGAGGTGGAACGCCTCGAAGAAGGTCGCCAGCCGGTACAGCCGCGCCAGCGACACGCCGACGCGCTCGGCGACGCGCTCGAGCGCGGGCCGCGGCAGCCAGTTCTCCTCGGCCTGGATGTCCTGCATGATCGCCAGCAGCGAGGACTCCTCGCAGCCGTACTGATCCAGGATGGAATCGACCTGCGCCTGCTCCATGGTCAGCCCTTCTTCTCCGCCATGTACTCGGTAGCCGCGTCGAAGCCCAGCTGGAACGCCTTGAGGTTGATGTCCAGCACCTTGGGCTTGCGCCCGAACTGGTACTCGAGCTGGTGCCGCACCGACTCCGCATCCACCACGCCGCTGAGCGCGGTGTAGGCGCCGAGCACCACCACGTTGGGGGAGCGCGTCGCGCCGATGCTGTTGGCCAGCTCGTTGGCCGGCAGGTACATCACGTCGATGTCGTCGCGCTCGAATCGGATCTTCACCAGCGAGCTGTTGACGATCAGCTTGCCGCCGGGCAGCAGCGCCGGGCCGAACTTCTCCAGCGACGGCTGGTTCATCACCGCGGCCGCCTTGGGCGAGTTCACCACTGGCGAGCCGATGGGCCCGTCCGCCACGGTGACGGTGACGTTGGCCGTGCCACCGCGCATCTCGGGACCGTAGGAGGGCAGCCAGCACACCTCCTTGCCCTCTTCCATGGCCGCCAGGGAGAGCAGCTTGCCGATCAGCAGCATTCCCTGGCCACCGAACCCTGCCAGTACGACGTCAGTCTGCATCGATGCCCCTCCCCGGTCCGGGACCGTCCTCGGGCTCCTTCTTGATGCCCAGGGGGTAGTACGGAACCATCGTGCTCTCCACCCACTTGTTCGACTCGAGCGGGGACAGCCCCCAGTTGGTCGGGCAGGTGGACAGCACCTCGACGAAGGTGAAACAGGTGCCCGCTGCCTGGTACTCGAACGCCCGGCGGATGGCGGCCTTGGCCTTGATGATGTGGGCCGGCGTGTGCACCGCCTCGCGGGCGACGAACGCCGGCGTGCCCAGCCCGGCGATGAGCTCGGCCACGCGGATGGGATGCCCCTGGTCGTCCACGTCGCGCCCCATGGGGGTGGTCGTGGTCCGCTGCCCCGGCATGGTGGTGGGGGCCATCTGGCCGCCGGTCATGCCGTAGATGGCGTTGTTGACGAAGATCACGGTGAACTTCTCGCCGCGGTTGGCCGCGTGGACGATCTCGGCCATGCCGATGCTCGCCAGATCGCCGTCGCCCTGGTAGGTGAAGACGATCAGGTCGTCCCGGCACCGCTTGGCGCCCGTGGCCACGGCCGGGGCCCGCCCGTGGGAGGCCTCGAACATGTCGCAGTTGAAGTAGTTGTAGGCCAGCACCGAGCAGCCCACCGGCGCCACGCCCACGGCCTTTCCCACCAGGTCGAGCTCCTCGAGGGACTCGCCCACCAGGCGGTGGATGGTGCCGTGGGTACACCCGGGGCAGTAGTGGGTCGGGACGTCCACCAGGCCGTCGGGGCGTTGGAAGATGGTCTCCATCGGCATCCTCTCAATCCTCGATCAGGTTCAGGAACGCCTCGCGAACCTGCTCGTTGGTGGGCACCAGCCCGCCCGCGGTGCCGAAGAAGGACACCGGCTTGGTGCCCTCCATGGCCAGCCGCACGTCCTCGACCATCTGGCCCATGCTCATCTCCACCGAGATGACCTTCTTGGCCCTGTCGCCGGCCGCGCGGACCGCGTCGTAGGGGAACGGGTACACGGAGATGGGACGGATCAGCGACAGCTTGTGCCCCTCGGCGCGAAGCTGGTCGATGCAGGTGCGGCAGATGCGCGACATGGTGCCGTAGGCCACCACCAGCACGTCCACCTCCTCGTCGGTGTAGAAGTCCTCCCACCGCTGCTGCTCGGCGGACATCTGGTCGTACTTGCGCTTGAGCATCAGGTTGATCTCGTTGCACTCGTCGGGGTCGAGATACAGCGAGTTGACGATGTTGCGGTTGGTGCGATTGCGCGAGTCGGTGCCGGTGAGCGCCCACGGCTTGTGGGGCTCGGTGTGCTCGGGGCCGGGGACCTCGAGATCGCCGAAGTCCACCGGCTCCATCATCTGACCGATCATGCCGTCGCCGAGGATCATCACCGGGTTGCGGTACTTGTCGGCGAGGTCGAACGCCTCGATGACCAGGTCCACCGCCTCCTGGCACGACGCCGGCGCCAGCACCAGGAGTCGATAGTCGCCGTGGCCGCCGCCCTTGGTGGCCTGGAAGTAGTCGGACTGGGCCGGCAAGATGCCGCCGAGGCCCGGGCCGGAGCGCACGATGTTGACCAGCACCACCGGCAGCTCGCAGCAGGCGATGTAGG
>CAYRNR010000077.1:0-41457 GCA_964425605.1 uncultured Rickettsiales bacterium
GGAGCGGTTCACCATGGACGAGGGCCTCTCGCGCGCCGTGCGCGAGGTGTTCGTCCGCCTGTACGACGAGGGCCTCATCTACCGGGGTGAGTGGCTCATCAACTGGTGCCCCCGCTGCCTGACCGCCCTGAGCGACCTGGAGGTGGAGGCCGAGGACCACAAGGGCAACTTCTGGGAGTTCCGCTACCCCCTCGCCGACGGCGACGGGCACGTGGTGGTGGCCACGACGAGGCCCGAGACGATGCTCGGCGACACCGCCGTGGCCATCCCGCCGACCAGCAAGGACCCCGACGGGCGCTACCGGCACCTCATCGGCCGCAAGGTGATGCTGCCGCTGGTGGACCGCGAGATCCCCATCGTCGAGGACGAGCACGCCGATCCCGAGAAGGGCACCGGCATCGTCAAGATCACGCCCGCGCACGACTTCAACGACTTCATGGTCGGCATGCGCCACAACCTGCCGCGGGTCAACGTGCTGACGCCGGACGGCAAGATCAACGACAACGGCGGCCGCTTCGCCGGCATGGACCGCTACGAGGCCCGCACCGCCGTGGTGGAGGCGATGGACGAGCTGGGCCTGCTGGGGCCCACGGACGAGAACCACGACATGGCCATCGGCCACTGCTACCGCTGCCACACGGTGGTGGAGCCGTACCTCAGCGAGCAGTGGTTCGTGCAGATGGAGGACCCCGACGATCCCGCCCCCCCGGGCGAGCGCCGCAAGACGGCCATGCCCCAGCGTGCCATCGAGGCCGTCGAGAACGGCGAGACGCAGCTGGTGCCGTATTCGCGCCGCGCCGACTACTTCCGCTGGATGCACGGCATCCGCGACTGGTGCATCAGCCGCCAGATCTGGTGGGGTCACCGGATCCCCGCGTGGACCTGCGGCGCCTGCGGCGAGCTGCTGGTCCAGCGGGAGGACCCGGCCACCTGCAGCAAGTGCGGCTCCGGGGACCTGCAGCAGGACCCCGACGTGCTCGACACCTGGTTCAGCTCGGCCCTGTGGCCCTTCTCGACGCTGGGCTGGCCCGACGAGACCGACGCCCTGAAGACCTACTACCCCACGTCGGTGCTCGTCACCGCCGCGGACATCCTGTTCTTCTGGGTCGCGCGGATGATGATGAGCGGCCTGTACTTCCGCGGCGAGGTCCCCTTCACGGAGGTGTACCTGCACTCGCTGGTGGTGGACGAGAACGGCGAGAAGATGTCCAAGACCAAGGGCAACTTCATCGATCCCCTGCTGGTCATGGACCGCTTCGGCACCGACGCCCTGCGCTACACCCTGCTCGCCTACACGGCCCAGGGCCGCAACGTGCGCGTCAGCGACCAGCGCATCGAGGGCTTCCGCAACTTCATCAACAAGCTGTGGAACGCCTCGCGCTTCTGTCTGATGAACGCCGGCGACGAGCAGATGGCCGAGCCCGGCAAGCCCATCCCTCCGGCCGCGAGCCTCGCCGATCGCTGGATCCTGCACCGCTGCCGCCAGGTGTCCGCCGACGTGCGCAGATCCTTCGAGGAGTACCGCTTCAACGACGGCGCCATGGGCCTGTACCACTTCGTCTGGGACGAGTTCTGTGCCTGGTATTTGGAGTGGATCAAGCCGGTGATCTACGGCGACGACGCCGAGGCGGCGGCGGCCACGCGCCAGACCCTGCTCACGGTGCTGGGGGCGGTGTGCCGGCTGCTGCACCCCTCCATCCCCTTCGCCACCGAGGAGATCTGGTCGCGTATCCCGGGATCCGACGGCCGCATCATGGTCGCGCCGTTCCCCGGGCCCGACGAGTTCCCCGCCGACGAGGAGGCCGACCAGGAGCTCGGCTTCGTGCGCGAGGTGATCACCAAGGTCCGCAACGTGCGCTCCGAGCTGCACATGCCCCCGGGGCAGAAGATGGACCTCACCGCCGTGAGCGCCCACGCGGACATGCTGGCGTGGCTCGAGGACAACGCGGCGGCCATACGTTCCCTGGCGCGCATCTCCGAGCTCCGGACCTCCAGCGAGGCCCCGGAGCCCACCGGGGTCGCCCACGCCATCGTCGCCCACGTGGATCTGTTCCTCCCCCTGGGGGACCTCATCGACCTCGACGCCGAGCGGGCCCGGCTGCGCAAGGACGTGGCGACCGCCCAGAAGGAGTTGGCGCGGGTCGAGGGCAAGCTGGCCAACCCCAACTTCCTGAGCAAGGCGCCGCCCCACGTGGTGGAGAAGGAGAAGGCCAAGCGCGAGGAGTTCCTCGGCAAGCGCGCGGCGCTCCTCGAGACCATCGCGATGATCGGCGAGTGACCCGATGACCGCACTGCACCTGGGCTTCGATCCCGCCGAGATGGTACGCGCGGCCCTGCGCGAGGACCTCGGGATCACCGGCGACGTGACCACCGCCGCGGTCCTGCCCGACGCCGCGGACGGGGAGGGCACCATCGCCGCGCGCGAGTCCATGGTGCTCGCCGGCCTGCCCGTGGCCGCGGAGGTCTTCCACCAGGTGGACCCTGGCCTGGAGTTCGAGCCCCGCGCTGGAGACGGGCAGCGCCTCGACCCCGGCGACGCCGCCGCGGTGGTGCGCGGCTCGCTGGCGTCGATCCTGCGCGGTGAGCGCGTCGCGTTGAACTTCCTGCAGCACCTGTCGGGCGTGGCGACCCAGACGGCCCGCTACGCGGCGTGCATCGACGGCGACGCGAAGCTGCTGGACACCCGCAAGACCACCCCGGGGTTGCGCGCGGCCGAGAAGTACGCGGTGCGCGCCGGTGGTGGCCACAACCACCGCTTCGCCCTGTACGACGGCGTGCTGATCAAGGACAACCACATCGCCGCGTGCGGTGGCATCACCCTCGCCGTTCAGCGCGCCCTGGCCGCCCGCCACCCGCTGCTCAAGGTGGAGGTGGAGGTGGAGTCCCTGGAGCAGGCCCTCGAGGCGGTGGAGGCGGGCGCCGACGGCTTGCTGCTGGACAATCGCACCCCCGACGAGCTGCGAGCGCTCGTCCGCGCGGTCCGCGCCGTGGCTCCCCACGTGGTGCTGGAGGCTTCGGGCGGGATCACCGAGGCGACGCTGCCCGCGGTCGCCGCCACCGGCGTGGACGCCATCAGCTGCGGCGCGTTGATCCACGGCGCGCGCTGGGTGGATCTGGGCCTGGACCTGTGATCTTCCCGGATCTGCCGCTCCTCGACGGCGTCGCGTCCACACTCTTCCCCCCCGACCGCCACCACCTGCTGGACACCTGCGGCTCCACCAACGACGTGGCGCGGACCCTGGCGCTGGACGGGGCCCCGGAGGGCACCGTGGTGCTCGCCGACGCTCAGACCGAGGGCCGCGGGCGGCTGGGCCGGTCCTGGCACTCCCCGCCGGGCGCCAACATCCACCTGTCGGTCCTGTTGCGGCCCTCCCTGCCCGCGCACCAGGTGCCCCTGCTGACCCTCGCGCTGGCCGTGGCCGCGGTGGACGCGGTTCGCGCCGCTGGCGTGGACGCCTGGCTCAAGTGGCCCAACGATCTGGTGGTGGACACGGCCGCCGGGCGCCGCAAGCTCGCCGGGATCGCCTGCGAGGCGGTGACCCACCCCAGGGGGGGCGAACTGGCCGTGGTGGCCGGCCTGGGCGTGGACGTCAACCTCCGGGCCGCCGATCTGCCGCCCGAGCTGCGGGAGCTCGCGACGTCGATGGGGATGTCGCTGGGACACGACGTGGACCGCGCGGGCCTCGTGGCCGCGATCCTCGAACAGCTGGCGGAACGGTACGACGGTCTGCAGCGAAGCGGACCGCAGGGTATCCTGCCGGCGTACCGGCGCCGGCTGGAGACCGTGGGGCGGCGCGTGACCGTGGACCTGGGCAACCGGCGCATCGAAGGCGTCGCCGAGGACGTGGGCGGGGGAGGGGAGCTGCGGGTCCGCCTCGACGATGGCGGGCTCGAGACGATCACCGCAGGTGACGTGGGAATGGAGTAGCCCGTGCTGCTAGTCATCGACATCGGAAACACGAACACCGTCTTCGGCGTGTACGACGGCGAGATCCTGCTGGGCTCGTGGCGCATCCAGACCAGCTCCAGCCGCACCCACGACGAGCTCGGCGTGCTGCTACAGACCCTCACCGGCACCCGCGGCGTGGCCCTGGCCGACGTGGAGTCCGCCATCGTCTCGTCGGTGGTGCCGGCCGCGGTGTACCCCATGCAGCGCATGTGCCAGCAGTACTGCCACATCGACGCGCTGCTGGTGGGCCCGGGCATCCGCACCGGCGTCCCGATCCTGTACGACAACCCCAAGGAGGTGGGCGCCGACCGCATCGTCAACGCCGTGGCCGCCCACCACATCGTCGGGGACGCCTGCGTGGTGGTGGACTTCGGTACCGCGACCACCTTCGACTGCATCCGGGCCGACGGCTCCTACCTCGGCGGGATCATCGCGCCGGGCTACCAGGTGTCGGCCGAGGCCCTGTTCAAGAAGACCAGCAAGCTGCCCCGCGTGGAGCCGGCCCGGCCCCGCAAGGTCATCGGCCGCAACACGGTGCACTCCATCCAGTCGGGGCTGTACTTCGGCTACGTGGACATGGTGGACGGGATCTGCCGGCGAATCTGCGCGGAGATGAACGAGCCGCAGCTGACGGTCCTCGCCACGGGCGGTCTGGCCCGCCTGATCGCCCGCGAGTCCACCTCCATCGAGAAGGTGGTGGAGGATCTGACCCTGCTGGGCCTGCGGCTGCTGCACGATCGGAACCGACCGGACGACTCGACACCCGGCGGATCCGGCGACCAAGAATGATCCCGTGCGCGTAACGCTCAATTGACGTGACCGGGGCGGTGGGGTAAACAATTCTGCCCGCGCCGGCGACCAGCCCATCGGAATTCAACCGGCACAGGAACAAGCACGACGCGCTGCGTTCGAACCTCGCAGCGGTATGGGAGCCCGGATGAAGAACTACCAGCCAGCAGAGATCAGGTCCATCGCGTTCATCGGCCACGGCGGCTGTGGGAAGACGTCGCTGGGCGAGGCCATCCTGTTCCTCACCGGGGCCAACACCCGGCTGGGCTCCGTGGACGACAAGACCTCCCTGCTCGACTTCGAGGAGGAGGAGCAGAATCGTGGCGGCTCCATCTTCGCCGCCTTCGGGACGGTGGAGTGGGGCGGCAAGAAGATCCACTTCTCCGATACGCCCGGTGACGGCAACTTCATCCTCGAGGCCCGCTCCGCCCTGCTGGGCGCGGACGCCGCAATCTCGGTGATCAGCGCCGTGGACGGCGTCGAGGTCAACACCGAGAAGACCTGGGGCTTCGCCAAGGAGCTCAATGTCCCCGTGGGCATCCTCATCAACAAGATGGACCGCGAGCGCGCCGACGCAGCCCAGGTGGTGGACGACGTCACCGAGATCATGGGCACCCGCGCCGTGCCGCTGCAGCTCCCCGTGGGCAAGGAGGCGGCCTTCCGCGGCGTCGTGGATCTCGTCGGCAACACCATGCTGACGTTCGCCACCGACGGCTCGGGCAAGGTCACCAGCGGCGACATCCCCGCCGAGGTCGCCGACGAGGTGGAGGAGGCCCGCGAGGCCATGATCGAGGCCGCGGCCGAGGCCGACGAGGAGCTCCTCGAGAAGTACCTCGAAGAGGGCGAGCTCAGCGCCGAGGAGCTGCGGATGGGCCTGGTGGAAGGCATCCACAACGGCAGCTTCGTGCCGGTCTTCTACAGCGCCGCCGCCCAGAACTTCGGCGTCTCGCCCCTGCTGGACGCGCTGGATCTGTTCCCGAGCCCGCTGCAGTCGGCGACCCGTATCGCCATCGACGGCGGCGAGGAGAGCGAGATCGACCCGGATCCGGACGGCGACTTCGCCTCGCTGGTCTGCAAGACCTTCGTGGGCGGCTCCGGCAAGATGACCGTCATGCGTGTCTGCCGCGGCGCCGTGGACGGCGGCAGCCCCGCCTACAACGCGAGCCAGGAGACCAAGGAGCGAATCGGCCAGCTCAACCACCTGGTGGGCAGCAAGACCGTGCCGATCACTCACGCCGTCCTCGGCGACATCGTGGCCGTGGCCAAGATGGACAACACCCGCACCCTCGACACCCTCGTGGCGTCCAAGGGCCAGCCGCGCTTCAAGGTGCCGGCCATGCCCCAGCCGATGATCGCCTACGTGGTGGCGCCCAAGTCCAAGGGGGACGAGGACAAGGTCAAGGCCGGCCTGCTGAAGCTGATGGAGGAGGACCCGGCCCTGACCACCAGCGTGCACGAGATGACCAGCCAGATCATCATGTCCGGCATGGGCCAGTCCCACATCGACACGTCCGTGCAGCGGCTCAGCCGGCGGTTCAAGCTGGACGTGGAACTCTCGCTGCCCCCCGTGGCCTACAAGGAGACCATCCGCGGCAGCACCCGCGTCCAGGGCCGCCACAAGAAGCAGACGGGTGGTCGCGGCCAGTTCGGCGACACCTGGCAGCGCATCTCCCCCCAGCCGCGAGGCGAGGGGTTCACCTTCGACAACGAGATCAAGGGCGGGGTCATCCCCTCCACGTACATCCCCGCCGTCGAGAAGGGCGTGGTCGAGGCCATGCAGCGCGGGCCGGTCGCCGGATACCCGGTGGTGGACGTCAAGGTGGTGCTCGACGACGGCTCCTTCCACGCGGTGGACAGCTCAGAGATCGCCTTCAAGATGGCCGGCTCCAAGGGCTTCAAGAAGGGCTTCATGGAGTGCAGCCCCACCCTGATCGAGCCCATCGTCGAGATGGAGATCATCGTCCCCGACGACAACGTCGGCGACATCATGGGTGACGTCAACGGCCGCCGCGGCCGCGTCCTGAGCATGGAGCCCCGGGGCCGCAACTCGGTCATCAAGGCTCACATCCCCCACGCCGAGGTCCTCGAGTACGCCAAGGTCCTGCAGTCCGTCACCGGCGGCAAGGGCAGCTACACCATGGCCTTCTCCCACAACGAGGAGGTCCCGACCCACCTCCAGCAGAAGGTCATCGACGCCTCGCCGTTCAAGCCCAAGGAAGAGGACGACTAGGATCGACCCGCGCCACACGTTCCGCCCCCCGTTTTGCTCCGTCCCGACTCCCCTCGATAAGCTATGATCCTTCGCGAGGAGGCTCCCGTGCCCAGCACCCAGGAAATCGCGCGCGACTTCCACATCCCGGCCGACACGATACGGCACATCGATCCGACATCGCCGGTGGCGGTGCGGATGATGGGCGCGGCGGGGACCCTTCCGCTGCCGCCCAAGGTGCTCATGAGCGTGCTTTACGTGCTCATGGGGGACGCGGACGAGAAGGTGGCGAAGACCGCCAAGGTGTCCCTGCTGGGGCTGCCGGCGTCGCTGCTGGTCAAGAACATCGACATCGAGACGCACCCGCGTCTGCTGGAGTTCCTCGCGTTCCACCGCACCGAGGAGGAGATCCTCGAGACGGTGGTGCTGCGCCGCCAGACCAACGACACGACCATCTGCTACCTGGCGGAGACGGCGTCGGCGAACATCGTCGAGATCATCGCCGGCAACCAGGAGCGGTCCCTGGTCACCCCCGAGATCTACCTCCACCTGAAGGCCAACCCCGAGTGCCCCGCGTCCGTGCTGGAGAAGATGCAGGGCTGGCACCGGATGAACGGCATCGTGCTCGAGGCCGAGGAGCTGATGGAGGCCCCGCCCGAGGACGAGGCGCCGCCGCCGTACCCCCCCGAGGAGGGCTACGGACCGGACGACGTGGGCCCGCCGCCGCCGGTGCCCGAGGGCGGAGGGGAGTTCCTCGAGGACTATGCCCACGCAGAGGCGGGCGCGGTACCGCCGCCGATCCTGGGGGCGGACGATCCGTTCTTCCTGCTCCTGCAGGACCTGGGCATCGAAGTGCGGCCCGAGTACTTCGACGATGGCGGCCCCGTGACGGACGAGGAGGAGGAGCGCGAACGGGCCGAGCGCGAGGCCCGGATGATGGAGCGGGATCAGCTCGAGGCCGACGACGTCAACTCGGACGGCGGGACCGATCTGCTCACCCCCATGGCCGATGCCCAGTTCTCGTTCGCCCTCGAGCGAGGTGTGGACGACGACTGGGACATGGACATGCTCATGGACCACGAGGACGCGGACGACGATCTGCGGCAGTCCCTGGGCAATCGGCTCGGCAAGATGACCGTCGGCCAGAAGATCAAGCTGTCCTACCTGGGCAACAAGGAGGTCCGCGAGCTCCTCATCAAGGACACCAACAAGATGGTCTGCGCCGCCGTGGTCAAGAGCGGCCGGCTCACGGATCCCGAGGTGGTCAAGGCATCCTCCAACCGCGCCATCAGCGAGGAGGTGCTCCGCCTGATCGGGCAGAACCGCGAGTGGCTGCGCAAGTACCCGGTGAAGCTGGCGCTGGTCAACAACCCCAAGACCCCCGCGGGGGTGTCCATGGGCCTGCTGGGGAGCCTGCACATCAAGGATCTCAAGGCCCTCTCCGGCAACAAGAACGTACCGTCTGTGGTGGCCAACACGGCGACCCAGCGCGTCAAGCAGCGAACCAAACGCTGAACCCATCCCCCATGTGCTCGACCCTCACCGCGCGCGCCGTCGCGCTCCCGTTGCTCGTGGCGTCCCTGTGCTGCGCGACGACCGCCGCGGCCGGGGCGCTGGAAGACCTGGTCGTGCGGACCCAGCTGATCGAGGAGATCGCGGCCGAGCTCGGCGCGGGCGCCGAGGCGGACGAGCGCCTGGACCGGGTCGCCACGGCGCTGGCGTCCGGGGCGCTGCTCCGCGGCGGGCCCCGCGAGCAGGGGAGGGGGTTCACCGAGGCGCGCAACCGGCTGTGGGAGGAGGGGGTGTCCGACGCCGTGTTCGCCCTCACCCAGGTCTCCTTCGACGGCACCCTGTCCGCGCCGACGGTGATGTCTGCGGTGCGCGACGTCGGGACCCTCTCCCGCTTCGACCGCCTCGGCCTGGGCATCGCCCAGGACGACCAGGGCGCCGGCAGCGCGGTCGTCCTGCTCTCCCGGCGGGAGGCGGAGATCGAGGCGCCAGGATCCTGGGCTTGCGAGGGAAACCGGGAGCTCCGGCTCTGGCTCCGGCCGGGGCTGAGGCACCCGCGGGTCGAGCGCATCGGACCCGACGGCTCGGTGGAGGTCGTGGAGATATCGGAGCTGGACGACTCCGTGTACGTGATGACCCTCGCGGGCGCCCGCGACCCCGGTATCCATCGGCTGGAGGTCCGCGCCCGGCACGGGGGCCGGGAGACCCTGGTGGCGATCCATGCGGCGCGGGCACCCGGGGACATCCCCGATCCGGACGATCCCGAGGCCCTCGTCCTGGACATGATCAACGGGGAGCGCCGCCGCTACGACCTGCCCGAGCTGGTGCCGCTGGCGCCCCTGGCCCTCGTCGCGAGGTCCCACAGCGAGGCCATGCGCGAGGGCCGCTCGTTCGGGCACGCGTCACCCGCCGCGCCGGACGTCCGGATCGCGACCGCGGGCATCCCGTTCAGCGTCGCCCTCGAGAACGTGTCCCGGGCGTCCACCCTGGCCGAGGCGGTGACCCTGTTCATGGCCAGCCCGGGTCACCGGGCCAACGTGCTCGATCCCCGCGTCACCCACGCGGGCGTCGGTGTGGCCCGCAGCGAACCGCTGACGTGGTACGTCACCGCCGATCTGGTTCGCTGGCTGCCTCCCCACGACGACGAGGAGATCGGCCCACGGGCCAGGGAGGTGGTCGAGGCGTCCAGGGAGCGCCCGCTCAAGCCCAAGCGCGCCCTGGACGAGATCGCCCAGCGCTGGTGCGACGAGGTCGCGCGTAGCGGCCGCGATCACCTGACCGAGGACGAGGTGCGCACCCTGACCGACGAGGTCCACTTCCACATGCGCGACGTCCTGCGGGTGCTGGTGGACCTCGCCATCGTCGAGGAGGTGGGCCAGATCGGCTCGTTGCCCGAGATCCACCGCGACGAGTTCGACCAGTACGGCCTGGGACTGGTCCAGGACGACCAGGGGGGCATGATCCACGCGCTGGTGATCCTCGTGGATCGAAAGACCCAGTGACGAACGTGGTATCCTCGGACCCCAGATCATGAGTCACAAAGAGACCCTGCGACACACCATCCGCGACGTGGATCTCGCCCGCGAGATCTGCGGCGAGCACGGCGGCAACCTGCGCGTGCTGGGGCGAGAAGCCCGGGTCAACGTGACCCAGCGGGGCAACGCGGTGCACGTGACCGGCCTGGCCGGGGACGCCAGCCTCGCCGTCAGGGTCCTCGAGCAGCTCGAGGAGCTGCTGTCGAACAATGGCCAGCGCGAGCTCGCGCCGGGGGAGGTCGCCCACGCGGTGCGCCTGTGCCGCGAGGAGCCCGCGCGGCCGCTGTCCGACTTCCTGGGAGACGTCATCCTCGTCAGCGGACGGCGGCGCCCGATCACGCCGCGCTCCGCGGCGCAGAAGCGCTACGTGGAGGCGATCCGCCGCCGCGACGTGGTGTTCGGCATCGGACCGGCGGGGACCGGCAAGACCTACCTCGCCATGGCCATGGCGGTGGCCGCCTACCTGCGGTCCGACGTCATCCGGATCGTGCTCACGCGCCCGGCCGTGGAGGCCGGGGAGAAGCTCGGCTTCCTGCCCGGCGATCTGCAGGAGAAGGTCAACCCCTACCTGCGCCCCCTCAACGACGCCCTCAACGACATGATGGACATGAACAAGGCGCGCCGGCTGCTGGAACGCGGCGCCATCGAGGTGGCCCCCCTGGCGTTCATGCGCGGCCGCACCCTCAACGACTCGTTCGTGATCCTCGACGAGGCGCAGAACACCACCGGCGAGCAGATGAAGATGTTCCTCACCCGGCTGGGCATCGGCAGCCAGGCGGTGATCACGGGCGACATCACCCAGATCGACCTGCCAACGGACACGCGCAGCGGCCTGGTGGAGGCGTCGCGGCTGCTCCAGGGCATCGACGGGATCGACTTCGCCCACTTCACCGAGAAGGACGTGGTCCGTCACAACCTGGTACAGGAGATCATCCGCGCCTATGATCGGGACGGGCGTGGGAGGCGCCGCGACTGATGGCCACCAGCCGCAAGCGAAACAAGAACAGCCGGGGGGGCGCTCTCCAGCGGGCCGTGACGGGATCGCTGACCCGGCTCCGTCAGGCGGGGTGGCAGCGCCCCAGCCTGGGGCTGGTGCTGTCGGCCTCGCTCGCCTTCTTGATGGCCGACTACCAGAGCTCCCCCACCGTCAGCATGGATCTGGGGGCCATCGCCGAGCGGGACGTCGAGGCCTGGACCGACTTCAAGGTCCCCAACTACCACCTCACCGCCGAGGCCCAGCGCCGCGCCGAGACCGACACCTCCCCGGTGTTCGAGCACGACGAGATCGTCGTGGAGGAGCTGCTGAGGCGCATCGACCAGGCCTTCGGGGGGATGCACGAGTACTTCCAGCCCGAGCCCGCGGACGTGGGCGCGGCCGACGCCGCGGACGAGGCGGCCGGGGAGGAGGGCGAGGCCGCGGAGCCGGTGGCGGTCGAGCCCAAGCCCGTCGATCCCGTGGAGCTGGAGAAGCAGCTCGACGCGTTCGAGGCCGACCTGGGGATCACCCTGACCGACACGGATCGGTCCACGCTGATCGACCGCCGCTTCGACGGCCTGTTGCGCAACATGGTGCTGACCCTGGTCGAGCGCACCATGTCGCGGATGATCATCGACGACGAGGGCTCCCTGCCCGCCCAGTCCGGCACCGGCATCTCCCTGATCCGCGAGCGCGGCGCCGATCGCGAGGAGGAGGTCCTGTACGACTTCTCCTCGATGATCAACCTCCAGGAGGCGCGCCAGCAGGTCAGCGAGCTGGCACGGCAGCAGTTCGCCGATCAGCCCCCCTACGTGCTGTCGTGTGCCGTGAGCGTCGCCGGATCCATGATCCGCCCCAACCTCACGTTCAACGCCTCGGAGACCCGGGTGCGGCGCGAGCAGGCCAAGCTGGCCGTGCGGGTCGTGTACACGGAGTTCAAGGAGAACCAGGTCATCGTCCGCAAGGGCGAGAAGGTGACCCAGGACCACATCGACGCGCTGGTGGAGATGGAGATGCACCGCGGGGGGCAGATCCTGTGGCTGAACCTCGTCTCCCTCACCGCGATGTTCTTCATGCTGCTGCTGGCCACCTACGTGTTCGCGGCGCGTTTCATCAGCAAGTTCGCCACGTCGCTGCACGAGCTCGCCGCCATGGCCGTGCTCGCGGTCCTCGCCGTGGCCCTGTGCCGCATCGGTGAGATGCTCGCGTCCGCCCTCGCCGACGCGTTCCCCGCCATCGACGAGACCTGCTACTACTACGCCATCCCGGTGGCCGCGACCGCGGTGATGGTGCGGATCCTGATGAACTCCGAGACCGCGGTGATCTTCGCCGCGGTGGTGTCGCTGGCGTGCGCCTACGTGCTGGGCGGCGATCTGTTCCTGGCGATCTACTTCTTCCTCGGCTCCGTGGTCGGCGCCGGCGCCCTGGCCCACGCCAAGGAGCGCGGCAAGGTCTTCCGCGCGGGGCTGGTGACCTCGCTGGTCAACGTGGCGTTCGTGCTGCTGCTGCTGGTGCTCCAGCTGAGCCTGTGGGGCCCCGAGGTGCTGGACGAGTCCGAGATCAAGCCGCTGTTCGACGTGCTGTTCGCCGTGCTGGCGGGCGTGGGGGTGGGCATCATCGCCCTGGGCCTGATCCCGGTGTTCGAGGCGGTGGGCTTCCTCACCGACATCAAGCTGCTGGAGCTGGCCAGCCTCGATCACCCGCTGATGAGGGAGATGATCATCAAGGCCCCGGGCACCTACCACCACTCGGTGCTCGTGGGCTCGCTGGGCGAGGCGGCCGCCGAGGCCATCTCCGCCAACGCCCTGCTCACCCGGGTGGGCGCCTACTTCCACGACATCGGCAAGACCACCAAGCCGCACTACTTCGTCGAGAACCAGCCCGACGCGGACAACATCCACGACCGGCTCCAGCCGGCCATGAGCGTCCTGATCATCGGCAACCACGTCAAGGAGGGCATGGAGCTGGGCCTCCAGCACCGCCTCCCCGAGACCATCCTCGACATGATCCCGCAGCACCACGGGACGTCGCTGATGCGGTTCTTCTACAGCAAGGCCGCGGACTCCGAGGACGCAGCCAAGTCCGACGTGAACGAGGAGGACTTCCGCTACCCCGGGCCCAAGCCCCAGACGCGGGAGGCGGGCATCCTGATGCTGGCCGACGGCGTGGAGGCCGCCACCCGCTCCCTGCGCGAGCCCACGCGCCACAACATCTCCGCGCGGGTCCAGCAGGTGATCAACAGCGTGGTGATCGACGGGCAGCTCGACCAGTGCCCCCTGACGCTCAAGGACCTGTCCATCGTCGCCGAGACCTTCACCGGCGTGCTGGTGGGCATCCACCACCACCGCGTCGAGTACCCGGACGCCAAGCCGGTGTTCAAGTCGGGCCACAAGGCGCCCAGGGAGTCCAGGAAATCGGCGCCCGTGTCCGCCGGTGGCAAGCTCACCCTGGAGCTGCCCCCCATGACCTCCAACCCCGACCTGCCCCACCCCCTGGACAAGGAGGCGCGGGCCGAGGCCGAGAAGAAGCTGCGCAGCAGCGAGCCAGGGACGTCCCCCAACGGCCCCAGCGTGACCAACATCAAGGACGGGGCCACCGCGGCCCCCGAGGAGGTCACCGAGGAGTCCCTGGACAGCTCGCGCGTGGACAAGAAGGAATGAGCGCGCGCGCGCTGGTGTCCGCGGACGCCGACGCCGCCGAGGCGGTCTCCGACGTCCAGGCGGAGGCCGAGGCCCTGCTGGCCGCCCTCGCCGGGGACCTCCCGCCCGGCGCCGAGCTCTCCGTCCACCTGGTCCGCGACGAGCCCATGCGGGAGCTCAACCTCACCTGGCGACAGCAGGACCGGCCGACCGACGTGCTCTCGTTCCCCCAGGAGGGGGAGCTCGGGGAGGCCTTGCTCGGGGACGTGGTGATCAACCTCGACGCCGTGCAGCGGCAATCGCAGGACCACGAGCTAGAACCCCGCGAGGAGATCCGCTTCCTGTTGATCCACGGCGTGCTGCACCTGCTGGGGCACACCCACGGCGAGGACGAGGACCGTGGCCGGATGGAGGCGCGCGAGCAGCAGCTGTGGGAGGCCCTCGGGGGCAAAGGACTCATCCGCTGATCCGTGACCGGAGTACAATCGGGGGGGAGGACATCATGAACAGACACCTGTGGATCTTCGCCAGCCTCGCGCTGGTGTTCGGGGGGCTCGCCTGCGACGGTGAGGCCGACGACGACGACGCAACCGGGGACGACGACGACGCGACCGCGGACGACGACGACGCGACCGCGGACGACGACGACACGACCGCGGACGACGACGACGACGCGACGCCGACCGACGACGACGACTCCGGCACGGGCGACGACGACGACTCGGGCTCGGGGGACGACGACGACAGCGCCGGGCCCGTGGACGAGGACGGCGACGGCCACTCGCCCCCCGCGGACTGCGACGATCACGACGCCGCCGTGTTCCCGGGCGCCCCCGAGCTCTGCGACGGCCTGGACAACGACTGCAGCGGTACCCCCGACGAGGGCTGCTTCGTGGCCGTGGACGCGGGCCGGGACCACTCCTGCGCCGTCGCCGCCGACGGCTCCCTGGCGTGCTGGGGGCGCGACTCGGATGGGCAGATCGACTGTCCGCTGACCGGCACGTACACGTCGGTCAGCTGCGGCAAGATCCACTGCTGCGCCGTGCGGACCGACGGCAGCGTGGCCTGCTGGGGGATGAACGACGAGGGCCAGGCGACCCCTCCGCCAGGGAACGACTTCACCGCCCTGGCCGCGGGCTGGCTCCACACCTGCGGGTTGCGCACCAGCGGCCAGGTCGCCTGCTGGGGCGGCAACGACAACGGCGAGCTGAACGCACCCCCCGCGTCCTTCGCCACGATCGAGGCCGGCCACCACTTCAACTGCGGGCTGACCACCGGCGGCGAGATCCGCTGCTGGGGCGACGACGTCTACGACCAGCTCCAGGCACCCAACGGCACGGTCGCCCAGGTCACCGCCGGCATCTACTTCGGCTGCGCCGTGCACAACGACGGCTCACCCGAGTGCTGGGGCAACAACAGCTACGGGGAGGCGAGCCCCCCGGCCGCGACCTTCGACTTCATCCAGGGGGGCACGTTCCACGCCTGTGGGGTGACCACCGCCTCCGACGCGGTGTGCTGGGGCAAGAACGACGACGGCCAGGCCGCCGCGCCCGCCGAGGACTTCGCCCACATCTCGGCGGGCAACGGCCACACCTGTGGCCTGCTCACCGACGGCTCGCTGATGTGCTGGGGGAACAACACCCAGGGGCAGTTGAACTCGCCGTAGCTCCCTAGCAGCCCGATCCCGGGTACAGCGTCGCGTCCCCGTCGTGGCAGTCCATGCCCGGTGAGGTGAGGGCGTCGTAGGGCCCCGGCAGCCACCACTCGGGGTAGCCGTCCCCGTCCAGATCCCACGAGTCGGCGCCTGAACCGCCGTACGCGCCCATGTCCGATCGCGAACCGTCGGGATCCTGGGCGCCGGGGTAGCCGGCGTCCACCAGGGGTGAATAGGGGGAGAGGTGGAGGTTCCACTGGAGGGGATCTGCCGCGGTCTGGTCCATGAACAGGGGATCCACGTCCAGGTTGCCGTCGTAGCCGGTGCGGGGCGCCATGCCGTGGTAGTCGTCCGGGGCGTTGCCGTACACGTCGCAGTAGGTCATGGCGTGGGTGTTGTTGCCCCAGTCGTAGAGGCCGCCGCCGGTGTTGGCGGTGTTGCCCTCGACGATCACGCCCACGAGGGTGGGCCCGGAGTCCCGGATCAGCATCCCGCCGCCGCGGTCGGCCTGGTTGCCCGCGATCACGGCGCTGTAGAGGCTCGGGTGGGCGTCCTCCATGTAGAGCCCGCCGCCGTTGGCCGAGGTCTCGTTGCCCACGAAGATCGCGTTCTCCAGGACCGGATCGCAGTTCTCGATGAAGAGCCCGCCGCCGGAGTTGGCCAGGTTGTTGGCGAACACGACGTTGTACAGGGTCGCGTTCGACGAGTTGAGGTATGCGCCGCCGCCCTCGTTGCCCGTGTTCCCGGCGAAGGTGACGTCGTCGAGGATCATGGTGTCGCTCTGCAACCGCGCGCCGCCCGGGCCCGATCCCCCCGAGTTGTTGGAGATGGTGACACGCTGGAGCGAGGTGAAGCTCCCGTCGAGGTACAGGCCGCCGCAGTCGGTGGGTGACTGGTTGCCGTCGACGAGCACGTCGGTGAAGTAGGCCAGGCCGCCGCTGCGCTGGTACACGGTGCCGCCCTGCTCGTCGGTCCAGTTGTCCAGCATCTGCACGCGGGTCAGCCAGATGTCCGCGTCGTACGGGTAGATGGCGCCGCCATCGTCGCCCGCGGAGTTGCCGCTGATCACCACGTCGGTCAGCGTGATGGACGCGCCGTTGACCTCGATGCCGCCGCCGTCGTCGTACACGTCGTTGTCCGCGATGGTGGCGCGGGTGACCGTGGGGTGCGCGTTGCCGTAGACGCCGATCCCCCCGGCGTGCAGATCGGTGACGTTGTTGCTGAGGATCACGTCGGTGAGCGTGGGCGTCGCGCCACCGTCCACGCAGACGGCGCCGCCGTCGTCGTTGGCGTAGTTGAAGGTGACCACCAGGTCCTCGAGGGCGGAAGACGAGCTGGACAGGTAGACGCCGCCGCCGTCGACGGTGGCGTGGTTCCCGGTGATCACCAGATCGGTGAGGGTGGGGGAGGCGCCGACGGCGCGGACCCCCCCGCCGTTGTTGTCGAAGCCGTTGGTGAGCGTGAATCCCTGCAGTACCGCGTCCGGTGTCTCGCCGGTGTCGAACACGGCCACCGCGCCGGCTCCGCCGCCGTCGAGCACCGTGTTGTCGCGCCCGCCGATCCCCAGCACGTGGAGCGCGCGCCCGCCGTAGTTGATGTTCTCGACGTACGTGCCCGGTTCCACGCAGACCACGTCGCCGGACACCGCGTTGTAGATGGCCGTCTGGACGGTCGCGTGGTCCGTGGGTACGGTGTGGTCGCAGGTGACGCAGTCCACGTCCACCAGGCCGTCGCAGTCGTTGTCCAGGCCGTCGCCGCACACGTCGGTGGCGTCGGGGCTGATGGTGGGATCCGTGTCGTCGCAGTCGCTGCACTCCACGTGGCCGTCGCCGTCGGTGTCGGTCATCTCCTCGGTCAGCAGCAGGCCGTCGCAGTCGTTGTCCAGCAGGTCGCACAGCTCGGCCGCGCCGGGGTGGATGGAGGGATCGTCGTCGTCGCAGTCGCCGTCCACGCACTCGTTGTAGCCGTCGCCGTCCCGGTCCCGCTCCTCGGCCGACAGCAGGCCGTCGCAGTCGTTGTCCAGCAGGTCGCACAGCTCCATGGCGCCCGGGTGGATGTCGGCGGCCGAGTCGTCGCAGTCCAGGCACTCCATCCAGCCGTCGCCGTCCGCGTCGGTGGACTCCTCCACGGCGGGCGCGCCATCGCAGTCGTCGTCGAGGCCGTTACAGATCTCGGCGGCGCCCGGGTAGACCAGGGCCCGCGTGTCGTCGCAGTCGCCGTCGTTCTCGGTGAATCCATCGCCGTCGTCGTCGTAGCAGTCGGTCTGGTCGTCGACGAGGCCGTTGCAGTCGCGGTCCACGCCGTCGCACGCCTCGGTCAGGCCGGGGTGGATGGAGCTGTCGAGGTCGGCGCAGTCGCCGTCGCAGGTGGTCCAGGTGTCGCCGTCGAGGTCGTCGAGGTTGAGCGCCGCGTCGCCGTCCGCGCAGTCCCCCTCGCACTCGGCGATCCCGTCGCCGTCGTCGTCGATCTCCTCGTCGGGCACGATCCAGTCGCAGTTGTTGTCGATGCCGTCGCAGAGCTCGGGGGCGCCTTCGTAGGTATCGGGGTCGTTGTCGTCGCAGTCGGGGGCGCACAGCATGAACCCGTCGCCGTCCACGTCCACCTCGTCGATCAGGCCCACGCCGTCGCAGTCGTCGTCGCGGCCGTTGCAGCGCTCCTCGGCGCCCGGATGGACCATCGGCCGCTGGTCGTCGCAGTCCCCGTCGTTCTCGGTGTACCCGTCCCCGTCGTCGTCGTAACAATCCGTGCCGTTGTCCGCTACCCCGTCGCAGTCCTGGTCCAGGCCATCGCAGACCTCGGTCACGGTGGGGTACACCTCGGGATCGGAGTCGGCGCAGTCCCCGTCGCAGGTGGTCCAGCCGTCCCCGTCCAGGTCGTCGGGGTTGAGGCTGGTGTCGAAGTCGGCGCAGTCGCCGTCGCAGGGGGACGAGCCGTCGCCGTCCTGGTCCATGTCCCAGATGGGGACCGCGCCGCTGCAGTCGTTGTCGATGCCGTCACAGAGCTCCACGGCGCTGGGATGCACGTCGGGATCGTCGTCGTCGCAGTCCCCCTCGCACTCGCTGTACTCGTCGAGGTCGCCGTCGAGCTCGTTGGTGTCGAGCAGGCTGTCGCAGTCGTTGTCCAGCGCGCCGTCGCAGATCTGCTCGGCGCCCGGGTAGATGTACGGGTTGGCGTCGTTGCAGTCCGGCTCGCCGGTGGGCTCGCCGCAGGTGTCGTGGCCGTCGCCGTCGGCGTCGTCGTGGTTCATCGCCGCGACGGCGTCGTTGCAGTCCTCACCCTCGGGCCAGCCGTCGCCGTCGGCGTCCACGCCGGCCGAGCCGGTGTCGTCGTCGTCGTCCGAGGGGATCGCGTCGTCGTCGTCCGCCGTGGCGTCGTCGTCGCCGGAGGGATCCGGGCCCACCGGCCCCGAAGGGACGTCGCCGGAGCAACCGATGGCGAGCAGGGCGAACAGCAGCGGCCAGCGGAACGGGCGGGCGCTCCGCGTCAGCACCCGTTGCCCGCGTACAGGCTGGCGTCGGTGTCGTCGCAGTCCATGCCCGGGGACGTGGCCGCGTCGAAGGGACCGGGCAGCCACCACAGCGGGTAGCCGTCCCGATCCAGATCCCAGCCGTCCGCATCGGGGCCGCCGAAGGCGCCCATGTCGCCCTGGGAGCCGTCCGGATCGAGCACGGCGGGATCGCCCGCGTCGACCATCGGGGAGTAGGCGGTGAGGTGAAGGTCCCAGTCGGCGGCGTCCACCGCGCTGGTGTCGAGGAAGCCGGGGTTCACGGACACGTTGCCGTTGGTCCCGGTGGGGTCGACCATCCCGCCCGCGCCGTCGTAGTTGTTCGGAGCGTTGGCCCAGGCGTTGCAGTAGCCGAGGTCGGCCGTGCCGCCGCCCTTCTCGTACACGGCGCCACCCTGGCTCGACGCCACGTTGTAGGCCATGATCACGCCGGTCATCGTGGCGGTGCAGCCCTTCACGGCCAGGGCGCCGCCGTCGCCGGCGTGGTTGCCCACGAACGCCACGTGCAGCAGGTCCGTGTCCGAGTTCTTCACCCGCAGCCCGCCGCCGTCGTCGGGCGCCACGTTGCTCGCGAACACCACGTTGGCCAGCACCGGCGCCGAGTTCTCCTTGGCGACCATGCCGCCGCCGTCCTCACCCCGGGCCTCGTTGCCAGCGATGCGCACATGGTTCAGCACCGGCGCGGCGCCCCACAGGTACAGGCCCCCGCCGTCGTCGTCGGCCACGTTGTCCTCCACGGTGACGTTGCTCAGCGAGGGCGCGGCGCCGTCGGTGAGGAACAGGCCACCGCCGTCCCAGGCGTGGTTGCCCGTGATCGTCAGCCCGACGAGGGTCGGGGAGGCGGCCCTGAGGTACACCCCGCCGCCGCACGGCGTGTGACCGCCGTCCTCGTCGATCTGGAGCTGGCCGCTGCCGTTGGTCAGGGTGAACCCCTCGAGGACCGAGTCGGGGCCCTCGCCGCTGGCGAACCGGACCACGGGGCCGTTCCCGCCACCATCGATCACCGTGGACGCCATGCCATCGACCCCGCGGATGTGCAGGGCCTTGCCGCCGAAGTCCAGGTTCTCGAAGTAGGTGCCCGCGCCCACCTCGATCACCGCCCCATCGACGGACAGGTCGATGGCGCTCTGGATGTCGGCGTGGTCGCCGGGGACGCTCACGGCGGCCGGGTTGGCGCTGTCGTCGTCGTCGCCGACGGTGTCGTCGTCGTCCCCAGCGGTGGAGTCGTCGTCGTCGTCGTCTCCCGCGGTGGTGTCGTCGTCGTCGTCGTCGTCGCCGGCGCCGCTGTCGTCGTCGTCGTCACCGGCGCCGCTGTCGTCGTCGTCCCCCGGCGTCGCGTCGTCGTCGTCCCCAGGGGTCGCGTCGTCGTCGTCCCCCGGCGTCGCGTCGTCGTCGTCCCCCGGCGTCGCGTCGTCGTCGTCGCCCACGGTGGCGTCGTCGTCGTCGCCCACGGTGGAGTCGTCGTCGTCGTTCCCCGGACAGCCGGGCAGGATGAAGAAGCACAAGACAAATGCGAACAGGATGCGGACAGGCATGACAGGCCCTCCCCTCTATGAAGTGAGCATATCAAGTAGAACGCGGGGGAAGTCCAGACAATTGCAGGCGGCAGCGAAGTGTTTTCCCAGCAACGGTGGGAGAGAACAGACCCAGCAGGGGGTCAATCCAGCACGGGGATCAGACCACCGAAGAGCGCCGCGTTCTCCTGCAGCAACTCCTCGTTGCCGTAGACGCACAGCACGTCCTGATCGAGCAGAGCCTGGACCATGGGGGCCATGGCGCGGATGTCGGCGGTGGTGGTCGCGAGGATCTCGTCGCGCTCGAGCTGGCGCATCTCGGTGGTGATGCCCCGCAGGTGGTACGAGAACGCCCGGCGCCCGAGATTCGATGGCGAGGTGGGCTGATCGCGGTCGGCGATCACGCCGATGAGGTACCGGGTCATCTCGTCTTCGCTGGCCTCGAACGCCGAGACGTAGTCCACGGCGCCCGCGTACACGTCCAGGGTCTCGGTCAGCTTGGGATCGCGGTAGGAGCCGAAGTAGGCGACGCCGTTGCGCCCGAAGGACGCCCACGCACCGTAGGCGCCGCCCTGGACGCGGATCTGCTGGGTCAGGTAGTCGCGCCCGAGCACCTGGTCGAGCACGTCCATCCGGCCGGAGTAGGGGAACCCCGCGGCGCCGATGTCGCCACCGCGGATCACGTACTGGACCTTGGACGCGGCGGTCAGCCCCTCGTTCCGGGCGTCCACCTCGAAGGGGAACACGATCGCCTCCAGCGGCTCGGGATCGAGGACCTCCAGCAGCGCCGGCAGCTGCTCCATGACCGCGGCGAGGTCGTCCTGGGAGCCGGTCACGCCGACGATCAGCCCGTCGCGCCGGAACACCTGCTGGGCCACGGCGGCGAGGTCGGCCTGGAGCTGCGCGGCGCCCTCGTCGTAGCCGTCGGTCTGGCCGGCGAGGAAGTGGATGAAACTCAGCCCTCCGGCAGCCTGGTTGTAGGCGCTGGACGGATCGAGGTAGGACGACATCCGGCCGATGGCCAGGGTGTGCCCGGAGCTGCGGGCCATGCCCTCGTACCCGGACTCCACCTTGGCCAGGACCTCGGCGAGGCGATCGGTGTCGTCGTAGCGGGTGCGCAGCGCGAGCTCGGTCATCAGCCCCAGCAGCCGGTCGACCTTGGGGGTCAGCGCCTTGCCCGACATCACCACCTTGGGCTGGAACACCGCCTCGTCGTCCATGCGCGGGTACGTGGCCAGCCCGGTGCCGATCCCCCCGGTGTGGATGGTCAGCTCGGTGTCGAGATCCCCGTAGCCGTAGTTCTCGGTGTCCAGCTCCTTGAGCACGTCCGTCATCAGGCTCAGGTACGGCACGAGCTCGGGAGCGATCACCGAAGCGTCGAATGCCAGGCCCAGGTACGTGATGCCGTTGGTGGGCGCCTCGAAGTGCAGCACGCGCACCCCGTCGAGGTCGTGGGCGGTCACCGGCAGCCCGGTGGTCCCGGGCTCGAGGTCGTCCAGGGACAGCATCGGGATCGTGGCGAGCTGCTCGGGGGTGTCGGGCGTGGCCTGCCAGGCCTTGAGGTCGGCGGTCTGGGCGACGATGCGCTTGATCTCCTTGCGCTTCATCTTGTCGCGGGTCTCGGCCAGCTGGGCCTCCAGCGCGGCGGTCTGCCGCCCCTCCAGCCCCTGCTCCGGGGCCACCACGGCGGTCACGCGGTGGGGGTTGTCGATCAGGTGCTGCTGGATCAGGTCCTCCAGCACCGGGCCCTCGAGGGCCCCGCGGACCTCGGCCAGGGGCGCCTCGTACGCCACGCCGAGGAAGGGATCGTCGGCGAACAGCCAGGCGCGCGTGCCGAAGTAGGTGTAGACCAGCCCCTTGGGGAACGAGCCGTAGTCGGCCTCGCGGAGCCGGAACTCCGTGGTGTTGATCACCCCCTCGATCAGCCGCTTGTCCAGCCCCTCGGCCCGCAGCTGGGCCAGCGTGGCCTCCACCAGCTCGACGAACCGCGCCTCGTCGCCGGGGTTGGCCCCCTCGACGGTGATCTGGAACACGCCCTGCTTGGAGTCGTCGTAGTACGCGGACACGTCCTTGCCGATGCCTGCGTCCTCGAGCGCCTGGCGGAGGGGGGAGCCCGGACGGTTGACCAGCACGTCGGACAGCACACCCAGGGCCAGCGACTCCGCGGGCTCGGCCGCGCCCGAGGCCAGCCACGCCAGGGCCAGGTACGTCTTGTCCTCGACGTCCTCGCTCTCGCCGATGGGGTAGGGGGCGTGCACCGCGCGCGGCGCGTCGAACAGCGGCTGGTCTGAGAACGGCACGTCGGCGTCGGGGCGCGTGTACGCCGCCAGGTACTGCTCGTGGATGAACTGCAGCTCAGCGAGGGTGTCGCCGTTGCCCCACAGCGTGATGTAGCCGTTGCCGGGGTGATAGTGCGTGCGGTGGAACTCCAGCAGCTGCGCGCGGGTGAGCTCCGGGATCGCGGTGGGCAGCCCACCGGAGGACAGGCCGTAGGGCGAGTCGGGGAACAGGGCCCGGCTGACCTCGTAGTCCAGCACGCGCGTGGGTGACGAGAACGCGCCCTTCATCTCGTTGTAGACGATGCCGTTGAGCTCCAGCGGCGCGTCCGCGTCGGCGAGCTCGTACCGCCAGCCCTCCTGCAGGAAGATGCGCGGATCGTCGTAGATCGCCGGGTGCAGCACCGCGTCGAGGTACACGTCCACCAGGTTGAAGAAGTCCTGCGTGTTGGTGCTGGCCACCGGGTACATGGTGAAGTCCGACGCCGTCATCGCGTTGAGGAAGGTGTTGAGCGAGCCCCGCGCGAGCACCTGGAACGGGCTCTTGACCGGGAACTTGCGCGAGCCGTCCAGCACCGAGTGCTCCAGGATGTGGGGCACCCCGTAGTCCCCGTTGGGCGGGGTCTTGAAGGTGAAGCAGAAGCTCTTGTTGTCGTCGTCGGTGACGTACTTGACCAGCTGCGCGCCGCTGCCGGTGTGCTCGAAGCGCAGGGCCTGCGCGTCGATCTCGGGGATGGTCCGCTGCTGGACCAGCTCGAAGCCGTGGTAGGTCTCGCCGATCTGCCAGTCGGCGGACGCAGCGGTCGCCAGCAGCAGGGTGATCAGCAGCAGGAGGATCGAGGACGCGGTACGGATCGTCATGGGGCTTGCTCCCGTTCCCCGTGCGTCGGGGTGACGCGCAGCTTAGCGCGTGGGGGCGCGGGAGCAAACCGTCGCCTTCGCCGGGCGAGGCTATCCGCGCGGTCCGAGCCGTGCCTCGAGGCACAGGGTCCCCGCCCGCTTCTGTGCCACGTAGTCGCCGTAGCTCGGTGCCCAGTCGTTCGGCTCGAACCGGTCCTCCGGGAGGGACCCCCGCGGATCCAGGATGCGGTCCGTCCCCGTGATCGCCCAGCCGCACTCGTCCAGCAACGAGGCCCAGTCGCGCTTGCCCTTGATCTGGACGGGGAAGGGGAAGAGCGCCGACCAGATTCTCCAGCACGGGTTCTCGCGGTACAGGTCCATCAGGACCATCAGCCGGGCCCCGGGCCGCGCGACCCGGGCCCACTCCCGCAGCGCCGCCGCGGGATCCGCGGTGTAGTACAGCGCCTCGACCGACAGCACGTGGGAGAACGACTCCGTGGGCAGGGGGAGGACGTCCGCCGTCGCGCTCAGGTAGCGCCCGGGCGGCACGGCCAGGGCGACCATCTCCTCGGAGATGTCCACGCCCACGCCGTCCCCGGCGCCGAGCTCGATCATCCGCCGCACGGCCCAGCCGTTGCCACAGCCCACGTCGAGCACCCGGTGCTCCGCGCGCAGGTCCCAGCGGGCCAGGGCCTCCTCGGTGAACCGCCCGTGGCCGCGCTCCATGGCGCGATCGACGCCGTCGCGCGCCCAGCTGTCGAACTCCGTCGCGAGATCGTGGTCGTGGGATGAAGTCATGGGGTGGGGATCTACCACGTGCCGGAAGGGGAGGGGGTGCTAGACTCTGTTCCCCGAGGAACCCGAGAGTGTCGGTCGACGTCCAGCAACCCACACCCCCTTCGATCCCCTACCGCAGGCGAATCGTGTACGCGGTGGTGTGCACCGTCCTCGCCCTCGGGATGCTCGAGGCGGCCTGTCGACTGAAGGAGGCCTGGCGCCCCTCGATCCCCCATAGCCCCACGGCCGGATTCGTGCAGTTCGTGCCGGTGTTCCAGCTGTGCGCGGACGTCCCGGGGTCCACCTACGCGGACTACGGCCTCCAGGGCCTCGACGAGCCCGGCCAGCTCTGCACCGATCTCGACCAGCTGCTCGCGTACAACGTCCAGTCGTTCGCGGCCGAGAAGCCCCCAGACGTGATCCGGATCGTGATGATGGGCGGCTCGTCCGTGTACGGCCTGCACGCGTGTGAGACCGTCGCCCCCGAGGTCTGCCTCGACGCGCTGGCGCGGCGACTGACCGCGGCGCGCGATGACGGCTCCCGCGTCGAGATCATCAACTGCGGGGCCAACTCGTATGGGAGCGCTCGTCTCGCCGTGCAGGCCAGCGAGATGGTCCAGTACGACGCCGATCTGCTGTTGCTGTATTCGGGGCACAACGAGCGCGAGGACATCGAGCAGATACGTCACGTGCCCCTGAGCACGGTTCGACTCCAGCGTTCCCTCGGGCACTCCGCCCTGTACCGCGGAATGCGAGATGTCTCACTCATGGCCAAGGCGAGGCGGCACCTGCGGAACGCGGGGCAGGTCTCGGAGAGCGTAGGGGGCGCTCGTCCTGCCCTCGACTCCGAGCAGCGGATGGAGGCGTTCGAGACGAACCTGGAGATCCTCGTCGAGCTGTTCCGCGAGCAGGGCACCGACACCATTATCGGGACGGTGCCGTCGAACCTGGTGAATCCCCTCGTCCTCGGCTGGGACGGTACCTGGCAGGAGATCGAGCTCGGTTACGACTCGGGGGACTGGGCGGGGAGCGCCCAGCGCGTCGCCGACGCCCTCGCGCAGCACGAGCGGCGGCAGTCCTCCAGGCTGGAGAACGCCGTCATCCGCGCCCTCGCCCAGGAGTACGGCCTCAGGCTCGTGGACGTGGAGAAGGCCGTGCAGGATGCCGAGCCGCACGGCATTCCGGGCGAGACGCTGTTCATCGATCACTGCCACCTCGACACCGACGGCAACCGGATCCTCCTCGAGGCGTTCGAGCGGGAGATCCTGGCCTGGATGGCCCAGCGCTGAGGGGTGGTCAGGAGGGAGCGTTCAACAACCGTCGTCCGTCATGAATGCCGGTGACTCCAGCGCCTCGGGGGTACACCCCGAAGGGGCCGTCACGGGGTTGCACACCGAGGGGGTGCCGCCCGGCAGCGTGATGTCGTAGTCCATACCCGCGGCCGGGACGGCGTAGTCGGTGCTGATGAAGGTGGCTCCGCTGTCCAGCGCCGCCTCGAAGCGGGAGAGGTCCCCGGCGGCCGGCTCCTCGCCGCCGCCGTCGGCCCGCGTGCGCACGAGGAATCCGTCGAGCACCCCCGCACGGATCGCGTCGGCTTCGCCCACGGGATCGTCTCGGATCAGGATGGCTCCGTAGGGATGGTCCACGTCCGACTTGACGAACATCAGGCGACCGTCGAGGGAGCTGCCCCCGTGGGTGTACGCGTCCCGGTAGTCGCCGATCTCCAACAGCCATAGCAGGATCTTGCCGCGGCCCTCGCCCAGGGTCGGCCAGCCCTCCGTCGCGAGGGCCTCGCGCAGGCTGCCGTGGTCCCCCATCACCGCGTCGGGGGTGATGATCCGCTCGCGGGGCCACGCGTCCTCGATCGCGGCCTCGAGCTCCTGGAAATAGGTCTCGACCGTGTCGGCGTCGAACGGGTCCTTGGGTTCGACCATCACGAAGAGTGGATGGTGGGCCGGGTTCTCGTCGGACCACCCACGAAGGGCGCCGAGGCAGTCGCGGAAGGTGGGGCACGTGGTCCCTTCGTCCACCTTCGGCACGTGGAACACCGCGAACGTCCCGTCGTCCTGCCACGCGACGTCCAGTTCGAACTGACGTACCCCCTGGCACGCGGCCTGCTCGGCGAGGGGGGCGTGGGTGTATGCCCAGTCCACGACCGCACCGTCGAGGGTGTCCACGTGGTAGCTGTTGTGGGTCCCCTTCACCTGCAGGTGGTGGACGCGCAGTTCGTCGTCCATGGGGTACTCGAACGCCGGTTCGTCGGGCGTGGAGTACGGCCCGGTGCACCCTGCCCAGAGGGCCAGGGACGCGGCCACGACCGCCAAGTGGACCTGACGTGAACTCCTCACGCCCCCAGTCTATCTTTTCGTGTGACCTCCCGCCGTCCCCGGCGACTCCCCCTCCTCGAGAGGAGTCACCATGGTCGAGCCGAGCCCCATCTTCAAGATCCTCGTCCGCGCCGCGCTCTGTGGAGCCGTGACGGTCGTCCTGTGCGGGTACGGTCCCTGCGAAGACCTGTGCGGGGATGTCGACGCCCTCCGCGGCGGGCCCGATCACCCGGACCAGGAGGCGGCCAGCTTCCTTGCCATCGGTGACTCGATCCTGGGCATCCACAAGAGCCACTGCCAGGCCGTTCCACAGCACGCGGGGCTGGACGCAGCCCTGTACGTCCAGAACGACGCGATCATCGGCCAGCGGATGAGCTATCCCGGCGGCAGCCCCGCGGGCATCCCCGCCCAGTACGACGTGGGGCTGCCCTGGGAGTGGATCGCGATCACGGGAGGGGCGAACGACCTGTACCAGGAGTGCCTCTGCTACGAGACCGACGTGGACCACGAACAGGAGTGTCAGCAGCTGCTCGACGAGCTGGCCGATCCCGGGTCCAGTACCGGCGAGATGTACGATCTGATCGCCACGATCCAGGACGACCCCGCCAACGACGCCACCGTCCTCCTGGTGGGCTACTATCCCTTCGTCGAGAACTCCAGCTGGGAGGGCTGCGGCGACGAGCTACTGGAGCTGAGTTCCCGCTACCAACAGCTCGCGGCGGCTGATCCAGACGTCCTGTTCGTCGATCCCTCCACGGTCATGGACCCGCTGCTCTACCCCGACCACTTCATGCCGGACGGCATCCACCCGTCACCCTACGGCGCGGACGCGGCTGGGGCGCTGCTGGCTGCGGAGATCGGCGGCCCCTGAAGCGGTTCTCGGGTAGTGCGGGCGCTGTCGTCGTCCCCTGCGTTCCCCACCTCGTCGTGTGCCAACTCCCCCGCCGGAGTTGCCGTGGCGTCGCGATCCGTGTAGCAGGTAGCTCGCGACGAGGAGAACTCACGATGACCGAGACGATATCGCTGACCTACGGAACATCCGCCATCGAACTGGATGTGCCCGACGGCTTCCTGGCCGGCCCGGTCCTGCGCCCCCAGGCACTGCCGGAGATGACCCGCGAGGCGATGCGGGCGCAGATCGACCGCGCGCTGGGGGCTCCGCAGGGTCGCCCGCGGCTGCGCGAACGGGTCGGTGGGAAGCGCGTCGCGGTGGTCGTCTCCGACGAGTTCCGCGCCGGCCTCCACCGGTTGATCATCGAGGCCCTGTGCGCGGAGATCGGCGCGGGCGATCCCGCCGAGGTGACGTTCCTGTGCGCGACCGGGACCCACGATCCGGCGGTCTACACACCCGGCATCGAGGCGCTGGTCCGCGCGCAGAGTGTCGGCGCGCCGCTGCGGTTCGTGGCCCACGACTGCGACGATCCACGGCTCGTCCCCATCGGCACCAGCCCCCTGGGCACGGAGGTCGCCCTGGAACCGGCGTTCCTGCGCGCGGACGTGCGGGTCTACGGTCACGAGGCCAAGCACCACTACATGCACGGCTACTCGCTGGTGGACAAGCAGGTGATCCCCGGCATCGCCGACCGCCGAGCCGTGGAGCAGAACCACAAGCGCTCCCTGGACGACGACTCGGGGCCCGGCCGCAATCCCTGGCACGACGATCCGTCGCGCCGCGCCAATCCCTTCAGCGAGGACAGCCGCGACATCCGCGCCATGGCCGAGCGCTTGATCCTCGACGACGACGGCCGGTGCGTCGAGGGGCGCCCGGACACGTTCGCCCTCGACATGATCTCCGATCCGCGGTCCATCTACTGGGTCGGCGCCGGCGATCCCGACTGGGTCTCCAGCGAGGCCATCCGCAAGGCGGACGAGCGGGCCCAGTTCACGGTCGAGCGGACCCGCTACCTGGTGATCTCCCCCGGCGGACCCCCGGCCAGCCAGGCGATGTACGGCGTGCAGAACTGCTTCGACATGGCGATGCGCGGCGCCGTCGAACCCGGGGGCGAGGTCCTCGTGGTGGCGCCCTGCGACGGCCGCCCGGACCTCCCGCCCGACGTCTCGGGCGTGGCCACCAGCGCCACCTCGCGCCGCCTTTTCTGGGACAACCTGATCGCGATGCAGTCGCTGCCGCTCGACCAGTGCCGCGAGACCATCGACGCCGAGTTCGAGCTGTACATGTGGAAGACCTTCCGCGTCCTGCGCAACCTCAAGGGGGACCGCCTGCGCATCCACGTGCACAGCCAGCTCGCGCCCGAACGGCTCGAGGAGGCGGGCTTCTTGCCCGTCGCCGACCCGCAGGCCTGGATCGAGGAGCGCGCCGCTCGGGGCGACGGCGCCCTGCGGGCCATCGATCACGGCAACAAGATGCTGGTCGTGGGGAGCTGAGCCCCGGAGCGACGTCAGCTCAGTAGCCCTGATCCATGGGAAACGACGACACGTCGAAGGCGCCGAAGGTGGGCAGATCCGTCCGGTCCTCCTCGGAGTACCCGCCGGCGGAGCCCCAGTAGACGTAGGAGTCCAGCTCGTAGGTCTGCGTGTCGAAGTAGTTGACGAAGACCAGCTCCTGCCAGCCGTCCCCGTCCAGGTCGTTGACGCTCGTGCCGTACGCCCCGAGGGTCGGCAGATCGGTGTGGTCGGCCTCGTCGAAGCCAGCGGCCGAGCCCCAGTAGATGGTGCTGTCCGGTACATCCGGGCTGCCGCCGATGTGGTTGGTGGAGTTGGCGAACACGAGGTCCAGGTGGCCGTCCGCGTCCAGATCGGCGGCGGCCACGCCCACGGCGCCGTGGGTGGGCAACTCGCTGCGGTTGGCGGGATCGGGCCCCGTGGGTGAACCCCAGTAGATGTACGAGTCGAGCACGTTGGTCTCGCCGTCGTAGTAGTTGGCGAACACCACCTCGCCATAGCCGTCCCCGTCCAGATCGGCGGCGAGGACACCGTGGGGGCCGATGGCGGGGAGATCGGTCCGGTTCGCGGCGTCCAGGCCGGTGGCCGAGCCCCAGTACACGCTGGAGTCCACCAGGTGATCGGCGTTGGACCCGTAGTTGGCGAACACCACGTCCATGTACCCGTCCGCGTCGAGGTCGGCGATGGCGTTCCCCAGGGCGCCGGACGTGGGCAGCGCGGTGGTGTCCGAGTCGTCGTACCCGCTGGAGGAGCCCCAGAAGACCAGCGAATCGGTGTCGTGCTCCATCCCGTTGGCCCAGACGCTGAACAGCAGGTCGAGCCAGCCGTCCTCGTCCAGATCGGCCACGCCGACGCCGTGGGCCCCCACGGTGGCCAGCCCGCTGCGGTTCGCCTCGTCGTACCCCGCCGCCGAGCCCCAGTAGATCACCGACCAGAACCCGATCCCGAAATCGGTCGCATGCGCGGCGAAGACCAGGTCGAGGTACCCGTCCTGGTCCAGGTCGGCCATGGTGTTGCCCGCGGCGCACTGGGTGTCCAGCTGCACCGCCGCGTCCGGGTCGAAGCCGTCGGCCGAGCCCGGGTAGAGGGGGGACGGCGCGCACCCCCCCAGGAGGGGATCGGCGCGGTGGTTGCTGAACACCAGGTCGGGGTAGCCGTCGCAGGTGGGATCCACGCAGGCATCCAGCCCGTCGCAGTCCTGGTCCACGCCGTCGCCGGGCACCTCGATCTCGTGGGATCCCGGATAGGCCGTCTCGTCGTCGTCGTGGCAGTCCACGTCCGACAGGAACCCGTCGCCGTCCGCGTCCTCGATGGGATCGATGGCCGAGTCGTCATCGTCGCCGGCGCTGTCGTCGTCGCCCGCGGTGGTGTCGTCGTCGTCCGAGGCCGAGTCGTCGTCCGAGGCCGAGTCGTCGTCCGGGAGGTGGGCCTCGGAGCCCGGATCACAGGCCGTGAAGCCCGCGAGCCACAGCAGCAGGAGCAGGCGGGCGAGGGGAAAGCCGGAAGATCCCACACCGACGCACGCCTCATCCATCCCTGAACCCTCCTGTCACCCCGAGGATAGCAGGGGCTCTCACGCGTCACCAAGCTCGCAGGACGGCGGCTTCACGACAGGACTGGGCGAGGTATCCCCGGCGAGCGCGGCGCCGGTATCGATCCGCGTCGAGTGGAGAACGCGGTATCCTGATCGGGGGGTAGACATGGGGAAGATCGGCATCGGCTGGCTGTGGATCGTCGTCGCCTGCGCCGGGCTCGCGCGTGCGCAGGACCGGGACATCGCAGGCGGTCCCGAAGCCACGAGTCGGGGGGAACTGGACCGGTTCCTGTACGAGGTCCTGCGCGCGGAGGAAGCCGACCGCATCGACGGATCGGAGGGCTGGCGTGTCCAGGATCTCGTGGTGGAGCTGGACAGCCTCACCGTCACCTTCGAGGAGGGCACGTTCTACCCGCGGGCGTCCCTGGCAGGAGACGTGTACGGCGCGCTGTACCTGGGGACCGGCCGCTGGCAGTTCGCCACCGAGGTCACCTGGGAAGCCGACAGCCTTCACCGGCGAACCCGGCACGAGTCCCTGGACGAGCCTTTCACGGACGCCTTGCTCCAGTTCTCACCGGACTTCCTGGCGCGGTTGGGGCCACGCGGGGCGGCGCCCTCGGACGTGGCCGCGGAAGACGAGCTGAACGAGACCTGGCGGACGGGAAGGACAGCGCAGCGCGAGTCAATCGGATCCTTCGACGCCTATCTGGCCCGGTACGAGGTGTCGGGGTACGTGCCCGAGACCGTCTGGATCGACGTGGAACTGACCCTGCCCATCGAGGGATCTCCCCACGCGGATGTCGCGCCGCGTCGGTACAGTTATCTGTACCTGGGCGATTCCAGGTTGCCGGTTCACCTGCACAGATACGGAGGCGAACCAGGATCTGCCGGGTCGGACGATGGGACCCCGCAGCTGCTGTGCCAGCTTCACCGGGCCTGGGAACGGGAGGGACTGACACGGGCGGAGCAGGCGCGGCAGGAGGCGCGGCTCGTGGACGTGGTGCACGTGGACGCGTCGTTCTCGATCCAGCCCGGCGCGAAGAAGAGGCTCACCGAGCTGACCGGCGACGCGACGGTGACGTTCGTGCCGCAGCGCGGACCCCAGCGCGTGTTCTGGCTGGCGTTGTCCAGTCGCCACGGCGCCCGCGACGTCCGGGTGGACTCCGTCATGGACGGCGACGGCAGCGAGCTGCCGTTCTTCCACGAGGACGCGTTGCTCGCGTTCGAGCTACCCGAGCCCGCCGAGGTCGGCGAGCCGGTCGAGGTGCGCGTGGTCTATCGCGGGAGCTTGCTGAGCAAGCTCGGCCACGTGAAGAGACAGTGGGCGGGCGTGGGGACGAACATCGTCGACTACACGCTCACAGGGGTACGGCCGTGGTTCCCCAAGAACTACGACGATCAGCTCGATCGCCACACCTGGACGTGGCGCATCGACGTCCCCGAGAAGGTAGGGGTGGCCTCGTCCGGGACCACCACGAGCGACGAGGTGGTCGGGGATCTGCGCCGGGTGGTCGTGCAGGAGGACTTCCCGTCCTACCACCCCGCCGTGGTCGTCGGCCGGTACGACTCGGTGGTCGAGGAGACGTTGCCCGACGGCGGTCCACGGATCCGGGTCTTCGCCTTCAGGGGGCAGCGGGCCACGGCCGACGACATGCTCGTGTACACCAGGACCCTGATCCAGTTCTACGAGCAGCTGTTCGGCGAGGCCTACCCGTACCGCGAACTGGACCTGGTCCAGGCGCCGGTGGGGATCGGCGAAGCGCAGGCCCCGCCGGGGCTGATCCTCGTGGACGGCATCGCGTACATGGACAAGGACGTTCTGGTCAGGATCCACCGCGTCACCGACTTCATGGGGAGCTCCCTCTTCATGCCCCACGAGGTCGCACACCAGTGGTGGGGGCACCTCGTCTCCCTGAAGACCCCGCGCGACATCTGGCTGATGGAGGCGCTCACCGAGACGTCGGCCGCCCTCTACCAGGAGAGCCTCGCCGGTCTGGAGAACCGTCGCAGATACCTGATGTACTGGGGCTTCCAGGCGCGGGGGTACGATACGGATCTCACGATGCCTCCGTGGACCGCCGCCACCCACGGCGAGGGCCTCGTCCAGCTCCGCACGATCTATGCTCGCGGCCCCCTGCTGATGCAGGATCTCCGGGCCACGCAGGGCGCGGACGCATTCGTGGGTGTCCTGCGGAGTCTGATCCAGCGGCACGCGGGGAGACGCTTCACCACCGAGGACTTCCGTTCCGAGCTGGAGCGAACCTTTGGCCGCTCGTTCGAGGGCTACTTCGAGAACCATGTCTACGGAAACCAGCCCCTGCCGGAGCATCCCAGCCTGCGCGACCTGCGGCTGGACCGTTGAGCTCGTCCCGGGCGGGACTACATGCCGATGGTGGTGAGCATCACGTCACAGTCGGGAGGCGTGCCGTCGCTCTTGGCGTCGGCGTCCTGCCAGACCACCGAACCGGGCAGCTCGGCCCAGTCGTTGCGGAACGGCGCAGCGTCGAGGGCTTCACCATCGTTCACGGTCGAGGCCGTGGCCGAGCCGTTGGACAGGTTGACCGTGAAGTCCTGCAGCTCGCCCGTGCCGTCGTACCAGTAGCCCCAGTAACGATCGCCGTTCTGGGTGCCCGTGTAGACCTGAGTGAGCAGGTAGAGGGCGCCGCCGGACACGGCCATGCCCTTGACGCGGTGCTCGGAGATCTCGTCGGGGCCGGTGCCGTTGAAGTAGAAGCTCGACCACTGCTCGGTGCCGTCGAAGCCCAGCTTGAGGATCATGCCGTCGCCCATCTGGGCGTCCACCAGATCCAGCCCGATGCGGCCGCCGGCGTACACCGAGCCGCTGTCCACGCGCACCACGTGGATGTTGTTGTTGTCGTTGGAGCTCGCCGCGTAGGCCTTGGACCACTCCAGCGAGCCGCCGGCCGAGACCTTGCCCAGGGCGAAGGCCGTGGAGGCGCCGCGAACGTCCATGGCGATGTAGGCGTTGCCCGAAGAGTCCAGGTCCATGGAGTTGATGTTGCCGCCCGTGCCCAGACCGACGTCCTTGACCCAGTCCACGCTGGGGTGGGCCGTGTCGGCATCGGTGATGTGCAGCAGGATGGCGTCGCCGTTGCCGTTGCCGCCGATGAAGGCGTTGCCGCTGCCGTCGGCGCGGACCGTGTAGCCACGGTCGTTGTACGTGGGGTTGGGATCGAAGGTCGTCTGGGAGACGATCCCGCCGCTGCCGGCGTCGAACACCACCAGTGAGACGTCGGCCTCGCCGTGGGCCGTGCCCGTGGCGTAGACCAGGCCGTCCACCACGTCCACGCCGTAGAAGACCGAGCTGTCCGAGGCGATGCTGACCTCGCCGCTGGGGGACCAGACCTGCTCCCACACGACCGAACCGTCGTTGGCGTCGAGCTTGAGGATCAACGACCAGAACTGGCTGTTGTAGTTGTTGGGGCTGGTACCACCGACCACGTACACATAGCCGTCTTCGTCCACGGCGATGGAGTCGGCGCCGCCGCCGGTCTCGGAGTTCTGGCCGGGATCGGTCGAGGCGTCGCGGTAGGGGCCGTTCCAGATGCGCGCCCAGTTCAGGGATCCCGAGGGGCTCATGCTGCCGACCATGATGTCGGGCGTGTAGTTGTCGATGACCTCGCTGACGTTGGCCGTGAACACGGCGTTGCCCAGGCTGTCCACCACCATTCCCCCGGCCAGCTCGTCGGAGCTGGTGCCGCCGAGCAGCTTCTCGAGCTGGGTCTCACCCTCGCTGAAGAAGTACGCGTCGTACGCGCCCAGGCCGGTGACGTCGAAGGAGAAGGTGCCGCCGTCGGACTCGATGGTGATCGTGCAGCCCCGCTCGCCCGACTGGACGGGATAGAAGCGGGGATAGAAGTCCACGATCCCGCCAGGGGCCAGCACCGTGCCGTCGACGTCCAGGGCGCTGGGCACGAGCTCGGTGTCGATGAGCGTCCACTCCTCGTCCTCGTTGTCCGCCCACTCCTCGAGGCTGACGCTGACGAGGGTCACGTCCGCGCTGCCGTTGTTGCGGATGGTCATCATCGTGCGCTGCTCGGAGAACAGGGGCACGGTGTTGGTGCAGGTGTTCATGGGCGTGCAGTAGGTGCCACCGTCGGGGATCACCTCGCCCTCGGCGGTCACGCCGATGGGGCCGTCGTACTGACTGTCGTCGTCGTCGTCGTCGCCGGTGGCGTCGTCGTCATCGTCGTCACCACCTCCACCACCTCCGCCACCCCCACCGCCGTTCTGATCGAGGGTGTCGAAACATGCCACCAGCATCAGCGGCAGCAGGGCCACGAGCAGATAGGACAGGGGTCTGGACAGGGTTACCTTGCGGATCATGGATGCTCCTCCCGTGTTGTTTCGGTTGCCTCGTCACGAAGCACGGGGCGTGCCAGATTGGATCAGATCCGGGATTTGTCGGCCGAATGGAGAGACGCCCGCGTTTCAGAACTTGGTCCGGAAATCACGGACTCGGGGGCTGGGTTACACAAAGGCTGTTACACCCCAGGGAACGCGCCTGCCGCCCGATCCTGGTGCTCAATTCTCGAACACCTTTGCGCAGGGTGGTCACAATATGAACAGTCTCTGAGCAGGGCGCGGACAAACACCCCGTCTGCACCGCGGGCGAGTGCCAGGAGATCAGGGAGACCTACCTCGCGGGCTGCGGTTGGCCGCTCCCGCTCGCTCCTGAGCTCCGACAGGCCTGGAGCAACGCGGCGGACGCCGGGTTGAGGTCCTGGCGCTCCAGCGCGGGCGGGTGGAGCTCGATGTCGCCGATCAGCAGCGGGACGCCCTCCTCTTCCAGCACGATTGCAGCGCCCTCGCGGTCGCACCTCTCGTGGACGCGCTCGAACTGGTCGACGAGGGACACGTCGCTGGTGAAGTCCACCTCCGAGCGAACGGTGCCGCTGATCAGGACCTGGCCGCGGACGTCGATGAACTCGACGGTGCCGGGGCGGTCTTCGGGGCGCCGCGCGTGGACGACGCCCAGCTCGAACCGTAGGACTGCGTGGGCGAAGCTGCGGGCGGTGCAGGTGGCCGTCGCGGGATCGATGGCGGGGACGAAGATCTCGGAGCTGGGCCCGTGGACGAAGTAGGCGCCGTGGTCCAGGTTCGTGGTGGAACCGTAGTCCTCGATACCTTCCACGCCGGTCTCGGTGTGCCGTTCGACCGGGAAGCCGACGCCGCCGTACTTGGAGACGTAGTCACCCACGACCGCACGGTCCGACCAGCGCTCCCACACCGGGACCACGTCGAGGATGGAGACCCAGCTCTCCCACCCGGGCTCGAAGCTGATTCGCACCGCCGGTCCGTCGCTGCGGACCACGGTCGCGGGCTTCCAGCCCCAGTGACCCTTGGGGGTGAGGACCTCCTCGCCGGGCGCGGGTGTCCACCCCTCGGGTCGCGTGGGGACACGAAACCGGCTCGCCAGGCCGTAGGTCATGAAACGACACGTGGCGGCCGTCGTCGCCATGGGCTCGGGGACACGGTGGAGCTGAGAGGCCTTCACCCGCTGCGGGAAGGCGCCGAAGAGCGCCAGCGCGTGGTCGCCGTCGAATCCCTCGAGGCGCATCACCAGCCAGATGGTGGTGCCGTCGTCGAAGAACACCATGTCCCCGACAGCGGGATCGGGCTGGGCCTCGACCTCCGCGAGGGTCACGACGTGCTCTCGCTCGAACGGGTCGAGACTGCCTGGGCCACCGATCTTGTGCCGGGCCTCCACCCGGTGGCCGGTGGCCTCCACCACCGTGCGGTGGCCGACCGTCAGCCCGCCCTCCCATGTCAACACGTCCTCGCCGACGGCCAGCGCCGGGAGCGACTCGCGCGCCGGTGCGTCCTCGGTTCGTGCCCCACCGGAGCAGGCCGCCGCGGCCAGGGCCAGCAGGGTGGCCTGAACGAAGAGGAGCAATGCAATGCGCGGTTCGTGCACGGGAACGATCCCCCGATGGAGTCCTGTCGTTCCACTCTATTCGAAGTGGAGGGGGAGGGGATCGGTCAGGCGTGGCGATCGCGCAGCACAGCGGCAGCCTGGGCGATTCGACGCAGTTTCTCGGTGGCCGTGCGTTCGTCGTTGACGCAGCGGTTGGCGAAGCAGCCGAAGCCGCAGTCGGGGTTGAGGAAGAGGTGATCGGCCGAAAAGTACCGCAGGGCTTCCTCTGCCCGGGCGACGATGGAAGCGACGGATTCGGGCTGGTCGGTGCGGGGATTGACCACCCCCAGGCCGATCTCCCGGTGGCCGAGGGTCTCGCCGACCACCGACAGCTCGCCGGCCCGCTCGGTGGCGTACTCCAGCACGAACTGGTCGACCTCCATCTGCGCGAACGCCGACACCAGCTTGGTGTAGTCCCCCTCCAGCAGCACGTCCTCGCTGCGGCTCCAGTTGCCCCGGCAGACGTGTAGACCGGTGCGTACACCTTCGATCCCCTGGACGACCCGGTTGATCAGCGAGGCCGCGTAGTCCAGCTCCGCACCCGCATCACGGCGGGTGGCGAGGGTCGCTCACATGAAGGTGCGGCGGTTGCAGTCCTCGCCCAGCACCACCTCGGTGAGCACCGGTTCGTCGAATTGCACGAAGGCCACGCCGGCGTCCCGCAGCTCGATCAGCTCGTCGCGCAGGATGCGCACCACGTCCCGGGCCATCTCGGTCTTGTCCGCGTACTCCGAGCCCCTGGAGATCCGGCCGATCCACATCGAGCGAGTCAGCAGGTACGGCCCCGGCAAGGTGGCCTTGATCGGTCGGTCGGTGCGCTGGCGCAGGAACGCCACCTCGTCGCCGGCCAGCGACGCTCGACGGGCCAGCTTGCCCACGCAGGTGGGATTGCGGATCGCCGACGCCGGGACGTCCAGGGTGTGCAGCATCTCCTCGAACTCGGACTTGTCGTCCATCCGTTCCAGCAGCTCGGCCAGGGTGAACAGCTCCGTGCCGTCGAGCTTGTCCGTGACGAAGGAGTAGAAGCTGTCCCGCCGGAGCTCGCCGTCGGTGAGCAGCTCGACGCCGGCGTCCTCCTGGGCCGCCAGGCAGCGCACCACCTCGCCGTCGGCGAAGGCGTCGAACTCCGCCGCCGAGAGGTGTCCCTTCTGCTTGGCGCGGAGCGCCCTGAGCAGCTCCCGTGAGCGGGGCCAGCTGCCCACGTGGGTCACGGTGAACATCTTCGAGGCTCCTTTCTCAGACGATCGCGAGCTCGAGCGACATCTCGACCGCCTTGTGCAGCGTGGCCACCAGCGGGGACCGCTCCACCGCCAGGATCCAGGCCCGGCGCACGGCCGCCTGGTCGTCGAAGGTCGAAGCGAAACACTTGATGTCGATGGTCGAGAACGACGGATCTCCCTGTTCCAGCCCCATGTGGGCCAGCACGTCGTGCAGCCGGCCGCGCACGGTCAGCTCGATGTCGTCCACGTCCAGGCCGGCCCTGGTGCACTCGGTGGCGAAGCCCACCGCCAGTGATCCGCCGACCGCGCCGAGCAGCACCTCCACCGACGACGGGTGCGCGTCCTTCTCCTCGAAGCTGGCCGGCTGGCCGATGTCGAACTTGAAGTTGCGGCAGTAGACGGTGGATCGAAGGTGGCCGGTGTGCCGGACGCGGGTGCGCCACTCGTAGTCGCGCGCTCGCTCCATGTCCTGCTGCAGAGCATCCTCGTCCTTGCCGGCCTTTTCGCCACGGCGTACGAAGTACCGCACCCCGTCCGCGGCGGGCAGCTCGCCCAGGTAGGCGTGGCCGACCATCTCGCACCACGGCGGCAGATCGCCGCGCACCGTCGGTTCGCGGCTCCTCAGTTCCAGCACCTCCCCCGGAGGCACCTTCAGCATCTCGTCGCGCAGCAGCAGCACCAGCCCCGAGCCGCAGTCCAGATCCCCGCCCTCGAGGATACGGACCGGCTCGATGGAAATAGGCTCGTCGGTCAACCGGCCGCCCCTAGAAGTCGACGCAGGCCGGGCTCTCGGACAGCCAGGAGACCAGGAACGCTCCTCCGGCCGCCTCGGCGCCCTCGATCAGGTCTTCTTCGCCGATGCCGCGCTTCTTGGCGCAGGGCGCACAGACGAACATCTTGCCGCCCCCGGCGACGAACTTGTTCACCAGGTCTGCCAGCGGCGCGAACGGCTCGCCCTCGTCGACCTTCTCCGCCTCGCCCTTGGCGGCGGCCCAGACGCCGTCGCTCATCAGGAACACCATCGTCTCCTTGTCGCTGCCCAGCGCGGCGTTGGCCACCACGAAGGCCAGGGTGGCCTTGTCGCCGTCGGTACGGCAGTGCTTGAGGGTCACGCAGAACTTGTCGGCCATCGGTCTCTCCTAGAAGGGGGCTCGAGCCTGGATGATGTAGAAGGGGGCGTCGGCCTCGAGCAACCGGTGCCCCGTCATACGGCACCACGCCGGTAGGTCCCGGGGTGCCCCAGGGTCGTCGGTGACGACGCGAACCCGCTGGCCGGGATCGATCCGGGTGAACTGGAGCTTCAGCTCGTAGGTCAGATCGCCACAGCCCAGCTCGCCGGTGAGGAGTTCCAGGTCTACCGGGCGGTCGCGTGTGGAGCCGGGCCCGCTGCGGCCACTGGCCGCCAGCGCACGTCCGTTCTCGTCGTACTCGACCATCGCGTGCGACACTCTATGACGGTATCGCCGATTACTCCAACTGGAATAACCGATGGATCGGCCGGTCCCGTTCGGAGGCGCCGATGCCTCGCAGCTCGTGTCCGATCAGGAAAGGACGAAGTCGACGAACCGCTGGCCGATCGGCGAACGCGAGCGGCGGGGATCGTGGACCAGGTGGAAGCTGCGGGCGAGCACCAGCCCCTCCAGCCGCAGAGCCCACAGCGCGCCCACCTCGACCTCGAACTTCAGGGCACGCCGCGAGAGGATCGAGAGTCCCAGGCCGCGCACCACCGCTTGCTTGATCGCCGAGGTGCTGCCCAGCTCGGCGACCACCTTCAACGGCGCGTCGCCCAGCGTGCGTTCCATCGTCCCGCGGGTTCCGGAGCCCGGTTCGCGGATGACGAAGGGCTCGTCTGAGAGCTCCTCCAACCCGACCGACTCGCTACCCCACCAGCGGTGGCCCGCCGGCACCGCCAGAACCAGTTCGTCGTCCCACAGCGGCTGGAAGTCGAGGTTCGGGTGCTCGAGCATCGAACCGACAAAACCGATCTCCACCTCACCTGCGGCGACCTGGTCGACGACCGACCGGGTGTCTCCGGTGACCACGCGGATCACGAGATCGGGATGATGCTCGCGGAAGCGGGCGATTTCGCCCGGGAGGATGTACTCCCCGGGAATGGTGCTGGCCCCGACGCGCAGACTGCCTCGCTGGGCCCCCAGAAGCTCCTCAAGCTCGAGACAGATGTCCTGCTTGCTCCGCAGCAGCTCCACGGCTCGCTCGTACAGCCGGCCTCCAACAGCCGTGGGAACCGCCTTGCGCCCCATGCGATCCAGGAGCTTCGTCCCCACCGCTCGCTCCAGGTTGGCGATGCGCTCCGACACCGACGCCTGGGCCAGGTGCACCTGGTCGGCGGCGCGGGTGAAGCTGCCGTGTTCCACCACGGCGACGAAGATCTCGAGCTGGCGCAGGTCGAAGTCCATCGGGTCACTGTAGCCCGTTCGGGCCGCGCGCGTCGTCGGTCATCTCGTGGCGCCTGCAGATGGGCTAGGACCGATATCCGGTCTGTGATTCGGGTGGAACCTCGACGGAACCTCGACGGGGCTTCCGGGGCACGGCGGAGTCGCTTCTTCCGGCTCTTCTTGCCCACCTTCGCGCTCCTTCACCAAACGTGACTTCACGCCGGGGGGCGTGTGTCTCAAAGCACGTTGGCAGAAAGGGAATCGGGGAATCTCTGGAGGAATCTCCGGTGATTCAGCCTCGAAGCGCTCGACGGCGGTAGCGCATCCACGTCGCGAAGCTCAATCCGAAACAAGCCAGGAGAGCAGCCGGCCTCGCAGTCGCCCGGTCGTGGGTGCAGGCGCAACTCCTGGGGTCTTCCGCGTCGTCGTCATCGAGGTTGTCGCCGTCGTCGTGGTCGGTGTCGTCGTCCCCGTGATCGGTGTCGTCGTCCCCGTGGTCGGTGTCGTCGTCTCCGTGATCGGTGTCGTCGTCGTCGTCGTCGTCATCATCGTCGTCGCCGCCGCGATCGATCGTGACCTGTGCTCCGTTGCGATTGCCGGCCGCGTCGTACACGGCCACATAGACGGTGTCGCCGTGCATGCCGGGATCGGTGTACGAGACCAGGTCCAGGGTCGTTTCGCCCGGGGTGATTCCGTACCCCTCCGGGCCCTCGTAGGTATCCAGCACCACCGTCGCCAGCACGAGGTGCTCGTCACTCTCGTAGTCGATGCTGAGCGCAGGTGATGGACCGTCCTCGGACGGTGTGAACGCGGGAGCCTGGAGATCCGCGGCACTGCCCGTGGTGAAGCTGGCCAGCCGGTCCTCGTCGTGGAGCACGTGGTAGACCGAGTTCGGCTGGAGATCCTCCTCGGGGAAGAACACGAGCACGCAGTAGTCGGTGACGTACTCCGCAGAGAGACCGACGACGGTTCCCTCCTCGTCGGTGAGGGAGAGCTGGGGCATGTCGCCGGAGCCGGTCGGGTCCTTCTCCTCGCATTCGAAGGGCGCGATCGACGAGTACAGGAGCATTGGATTGAGCGGGATCTCCTCGGCACCGTCGGAGGGCGAGTCGTCCACGTTCACGACGCACGAGGGGACCGGAGCGATGTCCGCCAGCGCTGGCGGAGCACCCACCGCGACGACGAGGATCGTGATCAGGGTCGGGAGCGCTGAAGTGCGGGCCGAGAACATGGTTCCCTCCTCGATATCGATCCTACGACGTCGCTCCGGCCCGGAGTAGGGCAGCCTGGTTCCCCCTCGCTGCAAAGAAGATGAGCGGGGTAACGTCGAACGCCCACTCTCGCTGGAGCCAGCGGTGCTTCTCGGCAGGGCCGATCTGCTACTGAGTGTACCCCAGCGCCGCGAGCTGCCTGCGAATGTGCGCTTCCTCGTCCCGATCCCAGCGGATGGGGGCGGCCGCGGCCCAT
>CAYRNR010000078.1:0-40329 GCA_964425605.1 uncultured Rickettsiales bacterium
CCGTCGCCGTCGCCGTCGGGCAGCTCGTCGATGGCGCCGTCGCAGTCGTTGTCCACGCCGTCGCACAGCTCGGTGGCGCCGGGGTAGACCAGCGGGTTGGTGTCGTCGCAGTCGTCCCCGCCGCAGCTGATGTCCGAGTGGCCGTCGCCGTCGTCGTCGGCGCACAGGCCGGTCAGGCAGTAGTTGATGGTGTTGGGGCCGATGGAGGCCATGTTGTACGAGTTGGCCCACTCGATGGTCAGGGAGCTGACGTAGTGGCCGGACGCGCCGCTGACCGAGACGTAGGAGCAGGTCTCGTTGTAGTCGTCGGTGGTCAGCTCGGTGGCGCTGCCATAGTTGTCCATGTGGCCGTGGGACGCGTAGTTGGAGTACACCGACGCGGGCACCCCGGCCATGATCGGGTGGCTCTGGTTCACGTTGTACATGTTCCAGCTGTAGTACCCGTAGCCGTGGGAGTGATCCGCGCCGTACGGCAGCGTCGAGATGGGGGTGTACGCGAAGTACGTGGCCATCATCAGGATCAGGCAGCCTTGCGTGTTGAGGTAGTCCTCGAACCGGTACATGTACGAGTTCATCGTCGTGTTGAAGTTCGACGGCTGCTGGCTCGGCACGATCACCACGTCGTACTGGTCGAGGTTCACCGTGGCGATGGAGCTCGAGCTCACCTGGTCGTAGCCGAACCCAAGGGAGGCGAGGTGGTCGTACCAGTAGCTGTACCCCCAGGGGTTGTTGTCCTGGATGATCAGGATGTCCTGGGCCGACGCCGGCGTCTGGACGAGCAGCAGCAAGGCTGCGGTCCACCCCAGCAGGACGCGCTTGTGTGTGGTCATGTCTTCACCCCATACCTGTCCGAGCAGAACTGAACTCCCACGCGTACCGTAGCACTGCGGGCGCAAGGGGGTAAAGAAGTAGTAGGGAGTGGGGTTGCGGTGGGGGGGGCGCGCGGGTGGCCTACGGGAGGCCGTCGATCCCGTCGCAGTTCTCGTCCACGCCGTTGATGGTCAGATCAGGGGCGCCGGGGTAGATGGCTGCGGCGCCGTCGTCGCAGTCACCGCCGTTCTCGGAGTAGCCGTCGCCGTCGTCGTCGTAGTTGTCGGTGCCCTCGTCCACCCAGCCGTCGCAGTCGTTGTCGATACCGTCCTCGAGCTCCACGTTGACGGGGTAGACGTTGGCGTCGCCGTCGTTGCAGTCGCCCTCGACCTCGGAGTAGCCGTCGCCGTCGTCGTCGAAGATGACCGTGCCCTCGTCCACGTCGCCGTCGCAGTCGTTGTCCTGGCTGTCGGCCACCTCCTCGGCGCCGGGGTTGACGGCCGGGGAGTTGTCGTCGCAGTCGCCGCCCTCGGCGGTGTACCCGTCGCCGTCGGCGTCCTCGCCGGTGACCAGGCCGTCGCAGTTCCAGTCCACGCCCGCTCCCACGTCGGGGGCGCCGGGGTAGACGTTGGGGTCGGTGTCGTTGCAGTCCCCGTCGTCCTCGGTCATGCCGTCGCCGTCGTCGTCGAAGCAGTCCGTGCCCTCGTCCACCTGGGTGTAGGGATCACAGTCGTTGTCGATGCCGTCGCAGATCTCCTCGGCGCCGGGGTAGACGGTGGGGTCGGTGTCGTCGCAGTCGCCGCCACCCTCGGCGTAGCCGTCGCCGTCGTCGTCCTCCATCAGGGGGTTCTCGTCGACGATCCCGTTGCAGTTGTTGTCGATGCCGTCCTGGACCTCCTCGGCGCCGGGGTAGGAGCCGTCGTCACCGTCGTTGCAGTCGCCCTGCTCCTCGGTGAAGCCGTCGCCGTCGTCGTCGTAGCAGATGGTCTCCTCGTCGATGATGCCGTCGCAGTCCTGGTCCACCGTGTCGCATTCCTCGACCACGCCGGGATGCACGTCCGCGTCGTCGTCGTCACAGTCGTCGGCACAGCTGACGTAGCCGTCACCGTCGCTGTCGAAGTCCGGGTGGAAGGTGGCCGAGCAGTCGTTGCCGTACAGGGGGATGACCACCTCCCACTGGGCGGGATCGTCCGTGTGCAGCACCAGCTCGGCGTCCACCGGCTCGTCGTCCACCGGCTCGAAGGTCACCTGGATCTCGCTGAGCACGCCGATACCCACCGTCCACGGGGGCTGGTCGCCCATGTTGACGGGGACGTCGAAGCTGAACGGCGCGTCCGCGGGCTCGAGCTCGATGCTGTCCACGGTCACGTCCACGAGGCCGTCGTTGGACAAGAAGACCGACTCGTCCTCGTCGTCGCCCGCAGGGGTGATGCCGAAGTCGAGGTAGCTCGGATAGGCGTGCAGGCCCGGGTCGCGGGTGGAACCCCACACGCGGTACTCGAGCTCGGGGATGATGGCATCGCTGGTGACCACCAGCAGGGCCATGAAGTCCCCGTCCGCGTCCGCGGTGAAGCTCAGGGTCAGGTCCACGGACTCGCCCTTGCCGAGCTCGCCCTCGAACCCCTCGTCCACGGCGAAGTACTCGTAGTCGCGGCCCTGGATGGTGATGGCGGCCACGTTGGCGCGCGCCTGTCCTGAGTTGCTCAGGGTCACGATCTGGGTGCTCGCCGCGCCCGTGGCCACGGTGCCGAAGTCGATGGCCGAGGGGGCCAGCTGGAGCTGGGCCACGGCCTGGCTGATGTTGACGTCCTGGCAGCCCAGGCCCAGGGTCGCCGCGGCGATGACGGCGATCGAACCGACGGTCGTCCACCGGGTCAGCGCCTTGCGAAGACTCGCGCTCATGGTCCTTCTCCTCCTCAGTCCCAGCCCCAGGACCCCCAGCAGCAGCACCGCCAGGCCTCCCACCGGGCTGGTGCCCGCAATGTTCGACTCGCACTGACAACCGTCCGGCTCCTCGGCCGAGTCGTCGTCGTCGGCCGGCACGTCCTCGTCGCAGTCCTCGTCGATGGCGCCGTCGCAGTCGTTGTCCACCAGGTCGTCGCACAGCTCCTCGCTCTCGGGGCTGACGAAGGGGTCGCCGTCGTCGCAGTCGCCGTCGTTCTCGGACCAGCCGTCCTCGTCGTCGTCGAAGTTGTCGGTGCCCTCGTCCACGAGGCCGTCGCAGTCGTTGTCCGCGCCGTCGGCGACCTCTTCCGCGCCGGGGTAGGTGCCCGCGTCGTCGTCGTCGCAGTCGCCCTCGTCCTCGGCGAAGCCGTCGCCGTCGTCGTCGTTGCTGTCGAGATCCTCGTCCACCTCGCCGTCGCAGTCGTTGTCCACCCCGTCGAGCACCTCGGTGTTGCCCGGGTAGACGTTGTCGTCGGCGTCGTTGCAGTCGCCGTCCTCCTCGGTCACGCCGTCGCCGTCGTCGTCGTAGCACTCGGTGCCCTCGTCGATGTCGGTGAGCGGGTCGCAGTCGTTGTCGATGCCGTCACACACCTCGGGGGCGCCGGGGTAGACCGTGGCGTTGTCGTCGTCGCAGTCGTCGCCCTCCTCGGTGTAGCCGTCGCCGTCGTCGTCGGTGGCGTGCACGCCGTCGTCCACCACGCCGTCGCAGTCGTTGTCCACCCCGTCCTCGATCTCGGGGTTGCCGGGGAAGACGTTGGCGTCGGCGTCGTTGCAGTCGCCCTCGAGCTCGGTCATGCCGTCGCCGTCGTCGTCGTAGCACTCGGTGCCCTCGTCGATCTCGGTGAGGGGATCGCAGTCGTTGTCGATGCCGTCACACACCTCGGGGGCCCCGGGGTAGGCGTCGGGGTTGGCGTCGTCGCAGTCGCCGCCCCCCTCGGCGTAGCCGTCACCGTCGTCGTCGAAGCAGTCGGTGCCCGCGTCCACGGCCGTGGCCGGGTTGCAGTCGTTGTCCACGCCGTCGCAGATCTCCAGCGCGCCAGGGTAGACCGCGGCGTCGGCGTCGTTGCAGTCGCCGTCGTTCTCGGTCCAGCCGTCGCCGTCGTCGTCGTAACACTCGGTGTCCTCGTCCACCACGCCGTCGCAGTCCTGGTCCGCGTAGTCGCAGACCTCCACCGCTCCGGGGAACATGCCGGCGTCGGCGTCGTCGCAGTCGCCGCCGAGCTCGGTGAAGCCGTCGCCGTCGTCGTCGGCGCACTCGGTGCCCTCGTCCACCACGGTGTCGCAGTCGTCGTCGATGCCGTTGCAGACCTCCACGCCGTCCGGGTTGACGTCCTCGTCCATGTCGTTGCAGTCGTCGCCGCCCATGAACCACGCGTCGAAGCCGTCGCCGTCCACGTCCATCAGGTCGTCGCCGGAGCAGTCCTCGTCGATGCCGTTGTAGGGGATCTCCTCGGCGTCGGGGTTGATCAACGCGTCGAGGTCGTCGCAGTCGTCCCCGCCGCAGTCGCCGGAGAAGAAGCCGTCCAGGTCCAGGTCCACGTCGTCGACGATGCCGTTGCAGTCGTTGTCCACGCCGTCGCAGACCTCGAGGCCGCCGGGGTAGGCGGTGGGGTCGTAGTCGTCGCAGTCGCCGGTGCATTCGGTGAAGCCGTCGATGTCGTTGTCCACCTCGAAGGGATCGGCGATGCCGTCGCAGTCGTTGTCCTGGATGCCGTCGCAGATCTCGGGCGCGCCAGGGTAGACGTCGATGTTGGTGTCGTCGCAGTCGTCGCACTCGGTGAAGCCGTCGCCGTCGCCGTCGGGCAGCTCGTCGATGGCGCCGTCGCAGTCGTTGTCCAGGCCGTCGCAGATCTCGGTGGCACCGGGGTAGACCAGCGGGTTGGTGTCGTCGCAGTCGTCACCGCCGCAGGCGATGTCCGAGTGGCCGTCACCGTCGTCGTCCGAGCACAGGCCCGTCAGACAGTAGTTGATCATGTTGGGGCCGATGGAGGCCATCTGCACCGAGCCGGCCCACTCGATGGTGAGGGAGCTCGCGTACAGGCCGCTGGCCCCCTGGACCAGCACGTAGCTGTTGGTGTTGGAGTAGTCGTTGATGCTCAACTCGACGCCGCTGCCGTAGTTGTCCAGGTCGCCGTGGGACGAGTAGTTGGAGTACACCGACGCGGGCACCCCGGCCATGACCGGGTGACTCGGCGCCACGTTGTACATGTACCAGGACAACGTGCCGGAGTGGTGGTCGTGGTCCGCCCCGTACGGCAGGGTCGAGATGGGCGTGTACGACGTGTACGTCGCCATCATCAAGATGAAGCACCCGCCCGTGTTGAGGTAGTCCTCGAACCGGTACATGTACGAGTTCATCGTCGTGTTGAAGTTCGTCGGCTGCTGGCTGGGGACGATGACGATGTCGTACTGATCGAGGTTCACCGTGGCGATGGAACTCGATCCCACCTGGTCGTAGCCGAATCCCAGCGTGGCGAGGTGGTCATACCAGTACTGATACCCCCAGGGGGTGTTGTCCTGGATGATCAGGATGTCCTGGGCCTGCGCTGGGATGCTTGTCATCAACATCGACCCGGCGAACAGGGCCAGGGTGAACCGACGGAGAGCTGGCTTCAACATGCGTTCTCCTCCCCCATTGAGGGGTCATACCTGTGCGAAACCCGCAGTGCGGGTAGGAACACGCTATCACCACTGAGACAGCCCCGCTAGTCCAATGCCCCCGAGATTCGAGGAGAAATCGCGGTGTTCCTGACATGTTCATGACCGGCAACTCGCCGGGTCGCAAGGGGCGGGAATCCGCGAGACCTCAGTCGTCGGAGCAGGGGACACCGTTCTTGAGGGTGCTCCAGGAGATGGCCAGGGTGAGGTCCTCCATGTGCTCCACGGACGTGCCCTGGCTCTCGGGATCGTTGAAGAACAGGCGGATGTTGGTGTTGCCGTTGTCTCCGCAGTAGGTGCGGATCTCCAACATCCAGTCCCGCTCCTCGTACTGATCCACCAGCAGGCACTCCTCGTCGTCACCGTCGAGGCAGTAGAAGTCGACCCCGGTGGCGATGGAGGCGTCGTTGACCTCCATCTCCCACAGCCTGGGGCCCACGTTCTGGATGGTGATGATCTCCTCGATGAGGGTGTCGTTGTCCACCTCACCGAAGTCGAGCTCCGTGCCCGGGGAGATCTCGACGTAGGGTCCGCCGGAGGCGTCCCGGTCGCCGGGACAGCCTGCACAGAGGACCATCAAGGTCAGCAACGAGGCGACGAGGCCGGTGCGCATCCCGTGAACTCCTTCTCTCAACCACTATAATCGGGCCCCGAAGGCTGGAGCAACGATGACGCGCACGGGTTACGACTTCGTCCTGGGAACCGCAGGGCACATCGACCACGGCAAGACCACCCTGATCCGCGCGCTCACCGGCGTGGACTGCGACCGTCTGGGGGAAGAACAGGCGCGCGGGATCACCATCGTGCTGGGGTTCGCGCCCATCTCCCTGCCCTCGGGACGGCGCGGCGGCGTCGTGGACGTCCCGGGCCACGAGCGCTTCGTGCGCACCATGATCGCCGGGGCCACCGGCATCGATCTGGCGCTGATGGTGGTGGCCGCGGACGAGGGCATGATGCCCCAGACCCGCGAGCACCTGGCCATCCTGGACCTGCTGCGGGTCCGCCGCGGCGTGGTGGCCGTGACCAAGGCCGATCTGGTGGACGAGGAGCTGCTGGAGCTGGCCTGCGAGGAGGTGGCCGACGGCCTCGAGGGCACCACGCTGGCCGGCTCCCCGGTCATCCCCTGCTCCGGCGAGACCGGCCAGGGCCTGGACGAGCTGCGCGAGGCCCTCGACGCCGCGGTCGAGGGGATCCAGGGGCGGGCCACCGGCGGGCCGTTCCGCCTGCCCGTGGATCGGGTGTTCTCCCTGCGCGGGTTCGGCACTGTGGTCACCGGCACCTGCATCTCGGGCACGGTGACCCGGGGCGAGGAGGTGGAGATCCTCCCGGGTCAGGGGCGCACGCGGGTGCGCGGCATCGAGGTCCACGGCGAGGCTCGCGACGAGGCCGTACCGTCGCGCCGCACCGCGCTGAACCTGCAGGGCATCGGCACCGACGACGTGCCGCGTGGCGCGCAGGTGGTCACCCCCGGCAGGGTGTGCGAGAGCTCGATGATCGACGTGGAGATGCGCGTCCTGGAGTCGTCGCCGATGGACCTGGCGCCCGGCACCCAGGTCCGCTTCCTCACGGGCACCAACGAGGCCATCGGTATCTTCGATCCCATCGACGACACCGGCGCAGCCGGCGGCGAGGGCGCCGAGCCGGGCTGGGAGGGCAACGCCCAGCTGCGCCTGGACCGTCCCGTGGCCGTGGCCCGCGGCGACCAGGTGATCCTGCGGCGCATCTCCCCCATCGTCACCCTGGGCGGCGGCAAGGTCATCGATCCGACGCCCGCCCGCTTCCGCGCCCGGCGCAGGTCGCGCCACAGCCGCCTCGCGACCGCCCTCGCCGACGCCGGCGCGACCCTGGCCGATCGCATCGCCGCGCTGCTGACCGACGCAGCGCCGTTCCCCCGGACCGCCCCGGAGCTGGCCCGGCGCCTCTCGACCCCCCTCGACGAGGTGCGCGCCGCACTGAAGTCCCTCGCCGCCGAGGGCCGCGCGCTGGTGCTCGAGGACGGCACCGCAGCGACCGCGGACGTGCTGACCCGCTTCGGTCCCCAGCTCGCCGCGACCGTGGACGAGTACCACCGCGCCTACCCCCTGCGCGTGGGCGCGCCCCGGGACCAGCTGCGCACCTCGCTCAAGGTGGAGCTGCCCCGCCCGCTCTTCGAGGCCATCTTGGCCCGCGTGGCCAAGACCGAGGGGCTCGAGGACAGCTCCGGCCGCATCCGCCGCCGCGACTTCACACCGACCGCCGACTCCGACCAGCGCCGGGAGCTGCGGCGCATCGAGGACCTGTACCGGCAGGCCGCGCTCCAGCCCCCCAACCTGGGCGGGGTTCGCGCCGCGTTCCGCCACCGCGAGGACTTCGAGGATCTGCTGGGGTTCCTGCGCGACTCGGGCCGCCTGCTGCGGGTCACCGGCGATCTGCTCGTCCACGAGGACGTCTGGACGGGGCTCGTCGCCGACGTGCGCCGCGCCCTGGCCGGCGGCAAGGAGATGGACCCGCCCACGTTCAAGGGGCTCACGGGGCTGTCGCGCAAGCACGCCATCCCCTACCTGGAGATGCTGGACAAGCAGCGGGTGACGGTGCGGGTCGGCAACGTCCGCAAGCTCAAGGAGTGATCGTCACGGGCCGGTGATGGTCAGGGTGAAGTCGGGACCGATGACGCCGGCGGGGTCGGCGGCGAAGAGGATGGCGGCGACGGCGCCACCGGCGAGGATGGGGATGAGGGGCCAGGCGCCCGCGCGCCGCTTCTCGACGCTGGGGATTCCACTCAGCTCGAGGTCCAGCGCGGCGATCTCGCCGGTGGAGGCGTGCACCAGCCCTGCGGCGGTGCGGCCGTCTCGGGCGCGCACCTGGATCAGATGAAAGCCGCTGTCCACGGGCTGGCGGGAGCGGTAGGGCGTGGTGCCCACGACCGTCCCGTCGAGGGTGACCTGGGCGCCGCGGTGGCGGCCGGTGGTGACGGCGATCTCCCGGATGCGGCCGGCGGAGACCGAACGGGCCAGGGTCGCGGCGAGCTCGCGCTCGTGGCCGGGTCGCCCGCGCGCCACGGCCCGCGAAGCCACGTCGCCGAGGGCGTCGAGGCGGTAGGCCACGGCCACGAGGCTGTCCTCGTCCCCGCTGAGCTGGAGCCAGTAGCTGTCGGACCGCCCGGGCTCGAAGCAGATGTCGGGCAGGGGGCAGGGGCCGACGGTGAGCCGGGAGAGGGGTTCGTCGGAGACCGCGGCGACCTCGTCGACGAAGGCATCGGCGAGGATCTGGGCCCGAGCGGGCGTGGCCGACCCCAGGGTGTGCACCGGCAGCAGCACGGGCTGGGCCTGGGCAGCCCCGACCCACAGGGCCAGGAGCGCGGCGATCCACAGGGCGGGGGTCCCCCTCGACAAGGCCTCACCTCGAATAGCAGATTTCCTGGTCATTGGGGTCGGAGTAGTAGGCGGTCGCGGTGGCGCCGCACACGCCGCTGTGGTCCGAATCGACGGCGTAGTCGGCGCGGGCCAACCACGACGCCAGGGCGGCGTCGGAGCTGTTCATCCCATCGGCGGCGTACAAGGTGGGGTGGCACCGCAGCTCGTACTCGATCTTCTCGCGATAGAAGGTGTGGCAGGCATTCTCGCCCCCAGGGGCGGGGCCGCAGTCGGTGGACGCGGCCGCGCACGACGGATCGGCGATGCGCTGCTCGAACTCGGGGATCCAGCCCTCGCACTCGGTGATCTCCGACGACGTGGCGTAGATGGCGCGCATGTACTGGTACGCCAGCTCGCCGTTGCGGCTGTTGAGCCCCTCGAAGCCCGGGCCGTCGAACAGGCCGTCGATGCACTCCATGTCCCTCACGTACAGCGTGGCGAACTCGTGGCACGGGTTGGCCTGGTCGGGGAGCTCGGGGCGGAAGTCCTCGCCGTCGCAGAACACGTCGTCGTCGCCGCCACAGGCGGTCAGCACCAGGGGCGCCGAACACAGCATCACCGCCAGCGCGCGCAGCACGTTTCCCATCGGAGCCTGTCCTCCTTCACGCCCGTGAGACGAGCGGGTGTAGGTTCGCCATTATGGCGCAGCACTGCCCCCCGGGGCGACCGGCATCGTCCGGGGAGCCCTGCCGCATCTTGCGCCTGCGAAGGGTGACCCCCTACACTGAATGCGGTTTTTGTTGATTTGTCATCAGGGGTTGCACGTTTCCAACAGGGGCCTGACAGCTCCTCTTCGCCCCGGAGAGGGCTGGCCGGGCTCCCCCCCCCTGCAGGAGAGAACATCCCATGAGGCGTACCCAGCTTCTCGCATGCGCCCCCGCGATCCTGGCGCTGCTCGCAGCGCTCTCTGCCCACGCCGAGCCCGGCCCACTGCTGGCCCAGGCCGGCCCCATGGGCATCCTCAAGGTGGAGTGCAACGTGGAGGGGGCCGAGGTGCTCGTGGACGGCGACCCGGTGGGGGTGACCCCGCTGATGACCGCCATCGCCGCGGGCGTCCACCAGCTCGAGGTCCGCATGGACGGTTACTCCAGGCACAGCCAGGAGCTGAACGTGCCCGCGGACAAGAAGGTGCTGGTGCAGACCGAGCTCGAGTACATCGCCGGGAAGATCATCGTCATGGTCGAGCCCGGGGGAGCCACGGTGAGCCTCGACGGGACCGAGATGGGCACCTCCCCCGCCGTGCTGCTGGAGAACGTGCACCCCGGCAAGCACACGGTCACCATCGCCAAGGCTGGCTACCGCACCGCGACCGAGGCCATCTCCCTGGCCAAGGGGCAGGAGCTCACGCTCAACGTCGCCCTGGAGGCCACCGCCGGCCTGCTGCTGGTGACCACGGTCCCGGCCGGGGCCTCGGTGTACGCCGACGGCGACCTCCTGGGCGTCACCCCTCTGGACAAGGCCGACATGCCCATCGGCCTGCACACGCTGCGGTTGAGCACGCCGGCCTACGCCGACGCGTTCGTCTCCGTGGACGTCGTGCTGGGCGAGGAGTCCGCGGTGGAGCACGTGTTCTCCACCGAGATCGGCGGCCTGAAGATCCTCCCCGATCCCGAGGACGCGGCCGTGACCGTGGACAGCTACCCGGTCGGCACGGGTCGCCAGAAGCTCGAGGCCATCGAGCCCGGCGTCCACAAGGTGGTGGTCACCGCCACCGACTTCCTCGACTACAGCGAGGACGTGCTCGTGCACAAGGGGCGCACCCAGACCGTGCGCGCCAACCTCCAGCCCACGGCGCTGACGGACGGGTCCAGCACCAACGGCGGCGGCGCCAGGACGGGCAACGCCAAGAAGAAGGCCCCGGTGATCGTGGCCATCGTCGGCGCCGTGGCCACGGGCACGGTCATCGCCATCGCTGCGGCGACCACCTCGGGTGACGAGCCGCAAGCCCCCTACACCGACTACGTGTTCCAGCTTCCCTAGAGGGAATGATCATGCGCAGCACTGACGTGAAGTACCTCGTTTCGTGTCTCCTGGTCGCCGCGGTCGGGCTCCTGGCCGGCGGTTGCCGCGAGGCGCCCCTGACATGGATCACCATCTCGATGGAGTCCGGCGACGAGGAGGCCCTCCTCGCCGGGATCGACGAGATCGCGGTGACCCTGGATCCGAGCATCGAGCTCGTCGACGGCAACGGCGATCCCTACGGTGCGGGCAACGTGTCCGACGGTTTCGCCCTGGGCGACGCCGACGGGGACGGCGTGATGGAGATGCTGCTCAGCGTCGAGCCCGACGGTGAGCGCTTCGAGGCGTTGCCGACCCTGGGCGTGGAGGTGGAGGAGGTCAACACCCCCCTGCCGTTCACCCTGCGGGCCGCGGGCTACGAGGGTGGCGAGCTCGCCGCGCTGTCTCCGGTCACCAGCCAGTTCGCGGTCGACGAGGGCGAGCAGCTCGCGGTGGCCATCACCGACTTCGATCTCCTCGACGAGCCCGACTTCGAGTGCGACGACGGCGAGGACAACGACGGCGACGGCTGGGTCGACCTGGACGACCCGGGTTGCGACGACGCCCTCGACGACGACGAGGGCGGCTTCGGGGACACCGAATGCAACGACGGCGACGACAACGACGGGGACTCGCTCACCGACAGCGACGATCCCGACTGTGACGACGCCCTCGACGACGACGAGTCCCCGGAGATCACGGCCTGCGAGGATGGTCTGGACAACGACGACGACGGCTGGACCGACCTGGACGACCCTGGCTGCGACGACGCCGAGGACGACGACGAGACCGACGACGGCGAGACCGAGTGCAGCGACGGCATCGACAACGATTCCGACGGCGACGTGGACGCCGAGGACGTGGACTGCGCCGACGGCCACGACGACAGCGAGGGACCGGACCCGAACTGCGACGACGGCATCGACAACGACGCCGACGGCTGGACCGACCTGGACGACCCCGGCTGCGACAACGACACCGGCGGCGACGAGGACCCCACGACCACGGGCTACCAGTGCAACGACGGCACCGACAACGACGGAGACGGCGACATCGACGCCGACGACGTGGACTGCGACGACGGGTACGACGACGACGAGACCGCGCCGGCGGGTCCGTGCAACAACGGCGCGGACGACGACGGCGACGGCTGGATCGACCTGGACGACCCGGGCTGCGCCGACGACCCCGACGGCCTCGACGAGGGCGGGCTCGGCACCACCGAGTGCAACGACGGCCTCGACAACAACGGCGACGGCAACACCGACGCCAACGATCTGGGCTGCGACGACGGCTACGACGAGCTGGAGGGGCCGGCGGGCTGCGCCAACGGCGTGGACGACGACGCCGACGGCTGGACCGACTTCCCCATGGATCCCGGCTGCGACGACGCCCTCGACGACTCCGAGGACAACGCGGCGCTGGCGACCCAGTGCGGCAACGGCGTGGACGACGACGGAGACGGTGACGTGGACGGCGAGGACGCCCACTGCGACGACTCCGCCGACGACGACGAGGCCTCGGCCTGCGACAACGGCGTGGACGACGACGGCGACGGCTGGGCCGACGCGGACGATCCGGGCTGCGACGGCTTCCGCGCCCCCCCGGAGTTCGACGAGCCCGTGGGCTGCGAGCTGTGCTGGGACGACCAGGAGGAGTCCGAGTGCGACGACGGCGTGGACAACGACGAGGACGGCCAGGTGGACATGGACGACCCCGGCTGCGTCACCACCGAGGACGCGAGCGAGGACGATCTGATCCAGTTCGCCGCCGAGTGCTCCGACGGCATCGACAACGACGGTAACGGCTTCGCCGACGGCGATGACGTCACCCACTGCGACTCGGCACTGGACGACAACGAGGGCAGCCCCTCGTGCGACAACGGCATCGACGACGATCTGGACTCCTGGATCGACCTCGACGACCCGGGGTGCGTCGACTTCCTCGACGACAGCGAGGACGACGCCCTGACCGGGGACGCGTGCCACGACGGCGTGGACAACGACGGCGACGGGCTCGTGGACGGCCACGATCCCAGCTGCAACAACCCGAACCAGCAGTGGGAGTCGCCCCTGTGCGCCAACGGCGTCGACGACGACGGCGACGGGTGGATCGACCTGCTCGACGCGGGCTGTGACGCGCCCAGCGACAACAACGAGCTCGACCCCGGCAACGCGGCGTGCAGCGACGGCACCGACAACGACGGCGACTCGCTGACCGACGGCGACGACCCGGACTGCACCGCGGGCTACGACGAGAACGAGGGCACGGCCGAGTGCGAGGACGGCATCGACAACGACGCCGACACCTGGATCGACGGCGACGATCCCGACTGCCAGGTGGACGCCTCCGATCCCTCCTACGAGCTCGAGGACGGCGCCCTGGACGACCCCGCGGTGGAGTGCAACGACGGCGCGGACAACGACGGCGACTCCTTCGTGGACGGGGAGGACCCCGAGTGCGCCACCGCCGCGGGCGAGTACGAGCTCATCCGCCAGTGCAACAACGGCATCGACGACGACGGCGACGGGTGGATCGACTTCGTGGACGATCCCGGCTGCACGGGTGATCCGTTCCAGAACAACGAGGCCCCGCCCGTGGGGACCCAGTGCAACGACATGATCGACAACGACGGCGACGGCCAGACCGACGCCGACGACGCCAACTGCGACAACGGCTTCGACGCGTACGAGGGCTCGCCCGCGTGCGACGACGGCCTCGACAACGACGGCGACGGCTGGGTCGACTACGTGGACGATCCCGGCTGCTACGGCGATCCCGAAGCCAATGACGAGGGGCTGGCCGTGGGCACCGCATGCAACGACGGCGCCGACAACGACACCGACGGCCTCGCCGACGCCGATGATCCCGACTGCGACGACGGCTTCGACACGGACGAGTCCGCCGACGCCTGCGCCGACGGCGTGGACAACGACGGCGACGGGTGGGTGGACGGCGCGGACGTGGACTGCCTCACCGGCGCCCTCGAGCAGGGCTACGGCGCGGCCGCGTGCAACGACGGCCTGGACAACGACGGCGACGGAGACGTGGACGCCGACGACGCCGAGTGCTCCTCGGCGGTGGACGACGACGAGGATCTGGCGGCCGCGGACGGCTGCTCCAACGGCGTGGACGACGACGGAGACGGCTGGATCGACCTCGCCGAGGATCCCGACTGCTGGGTCGCCCCCTTCGCCGAGACCGGCCACGGCGCCACCGCGTGCAACGACGGCATCGACAACGACGCGGACCTGCTCGCCGACGGCGACGACCCGGGCTGCGACGGCGCCGACGACGACGACGAGCAGGAGGCCACCTGCGCCGACGGCGTGGACAACGACGTGGACGGCTGGACCGACGGCGACGATCCCGACTGCTTCGCTGGCGAGGCCGAGATCGGCTACACGGCCAGCGCGTGCAACAACGGCGGGGACGACGACGGGGACGGCCTGCGCGACGCCGAGGACGACGGCTGCACCGCTGCCATCGTCGACGACGAGGAGGGCCAGAGCGTCGTCCCGTGCGCCGATCTGACCGACAACGACGCCGACGGATGGGTGGACCTCGAGGACCCCGACTGCCTGGCCTACCCGTTCGCCGAGACCGCCACCGGCGCCACCGCGTGCAACAACGGCATCGACGACGACGGCGACACCTTCGTGGACGCGGACGACCCGAACTGTGACGACGGCATGGACGACTCCGAGGCCTCCCAGTGCGACGACGGCGTGGACAACGACGGTGACGGGTGGACCGACACCGCCGACCCGGGCTGCGGTGGCAACGCCGGGGCCGACGACGAGGGCGGCTTCGGCGCCAACGCCTGCAACGACGCCGTGGACAACGACGCCGACGGTGTGGCCGACGCCGACGATCCCAACTGCGCCGACGCCTTCGACCTCGACGAGACCGCCGCGTGCTGGGACGGCGTGGACAACGACGGAGACGTGTGGGTCGACGACCTCGATCCGGGCTGCGCCGACGCCTACGACGACGACGAGGCCGACGCGATGACCGACGAGTGCAACGACGGCATCGACAACGACATGGACGGCTTCACCGACTTCGACGATCCCAGCTGCCTCGACGGCGCGGACTCCGAGACCGCCGACTGCGACGACGGCATGGACAACGACGGCGACGGATGGACCGACCTCGACGACGCCGGCTGCGCCGACGCCGACGACACCCACGAGGGCGACGGCGGCGCCAGCCAGTGCCACGACGGCATCGACAACGACGGCGACGGCCTGGCGGACGCCGACGACTTCGACTGCGACGACGGCTTCGACAACGACGAGAGCAACTGCGCTGACGGCGCCGACAACGACATGGACGGCTGGACCGACAGCGACGACCCCGAGTGCGCTTACGGCGGCTACGAGGACGGCCTGGGCACCACCGGCTGCAACAACGGCGCCGACGACGACGGCGACGGCAACTCCGACAACTTCGACGCCGACTGCGCCTCGGCCATGGACGACTTCGAGGACTACTACCTGGGCCCGTGCTCCGACGGCTACGACAACGACGGCGACGGCTGGATCGACGCCGCCGACGCCGACTGCCTCGGCCCCGCCCCCATCGGCGAGCTCGGCTTCTCCGGCGCAGAGTGCAACGACGGCATCGACAACGACGGTGACGCCTACGTGGACCACGACGACCCCGAGTGCGACCAGGGCCCGTCCTACTCCACCATCGACGACGAGGCCACCGGCGCCCTGCCCCACGACGACGACATCGACAACGACGGCGACGGCTGGATCGACGACCTCGACCCCGACAACCTCACCTACGGCTTCGAGCTGGGCCTCGACCTCACCTACGGCTGCAACAACGGCATCGACGACGACATGGACGGCTTCATCGACGCCGACGACCCCGAGTGCAACTCGGGTTATGACCAGCTAGAGGTCTGATCCTCCCCTCTTCCCCTGACGCCCGCCCCCGTTCGTGGTATTCCTCCGCCCCCTGGAGGCCCCACCATGACCACCGTCCCCAAGCGCACCCACACCTGCGGCCAGCTGCGGCTGGACGACGACGGCACCGAGGTGGTGCTCAACGGCTGGGTCGGTAGCAAACGCGACCTGGGCGGGCTGACCTTCGTGGACCTGCGGGACCGCTACGGCTCCACGCAGGTGGTGCTCTCCGAGCAGCCCGAGGACGGCGGCGAGATGCTGCCCTCGTCCATCCGCCCCGAGTCGGTGCTGACGGTGCGCGGCAAGGTCCGTGCGCGGCCCGAGAAGCAGCGCAAGGGCCAGGGCACGGGGACCATCGAGGTGGACGCCTCGACCTGGCAGCAGCTGTCGTCGTGCGAGCCGTTGCCGTTCGACCTGAGCATGCGCACGCCGAGCCACGAGGAGACGCGGCTGACCAACCGCTTCCTGGACCTGCGGCGGCCCGAGCTGATGGACAACCTGGTGCTGCGCCACCGCGCGCTGCAGCTGACCCGGAACCACCTGGACGCCGAGGGCTTCGTGGAGGTGGAGACGCCGATCCTCACCCGCTCCACCCCCGAGGGCGCGCGCGACTTCTTGGTGCCCAGCCGCATCCAGCACGGCGGGTTCTACGCCCTGCCCCAGTCGCCCCAGCTGTTCAAGCAGCTGCTCATGGTCGCCGGCGTGGACCGCTACATGCAAATCGTGCGGTGCTTCCGTGACGAGGATCTGCGCGCGGACCGCCAGCCCGAGTTCACCCAGATCGACCTGGAGATGAGCTTCGTGGACCACGAGGAGGTCATGGCGCTGGCCGAGGGGCTGGTGGCGAAGCTGTGGAAGGAGCTGGCCGGTGTCGAGCTGGCCACGCCGTTCGACCGGCTCACCCACGCCGAGGCCATGGCCCGCTACGGCACCGACAAGCCGGACCTGCGGTTCGGCATGGAGCTGCTGGACTGCGCCGAGCTCGGCGAGATCCGGTTCGACTTCCTCAAGGACTCCATCGCCAGCGGCGGCGTGCTCCGCGGCATGGTGCTGCCGGGCGGGGCGTCCATGAGCCGCAAGCAGATCGACGCGGTGGTGGACCGGGCCAAGCAGCTGGGCCTGGGCGGATTGCTCTGGGCCAAGGTGGCCGCAGGCGGCTGGACCGGCCCGGCGGCCAAGGGCTTCGGCGACGACTTCAAGGAGGCGGTGGCAGCCCAGCGCGGGGCCAACGAGGGAGACCTGTTCCTCGCCGCCACGGGCGAGGCCGCGGTGGTGGCCACGGCCCTGGACCGTCTGCGCCGCGAGCTGGCCGAGCACAACGGCCTGATCCCCGAGGGCACGTTCCGCTTCTGCTGGGTGGTGGACTTCCCCCTGCTGGAGTGGGACGAGGACGCGGGCCGCTACACCGCCATGCACCACCCGTTCACCGCGCCGCTGGACGAGGATCTGGACGCGCTGGACAGCGATCCGGGCTCCGTGCGCGCCCGCGCCTACGACATGGTCTGCAACGGCGTGGAGTTGGGCGGCGGGTCGCTGCGCATCCACGACTCGCAGCTCCAGGACCGCATGTTCCGTGCCCTGGGCATCGACGACGACGAGGCCGACGACAAGTTCGGCTTCCTGCGGCGCGCCCTGACCTTCGGGGCTCCGCCCCACGGAGGCCTGGCGTTCGGCTTCGACCGGATCGTGGCCATGCTGGCGGGCACCGAGGCCATCCGCGACGTGATCGCGTTCCCCAAGACCACCTCGGCGTCATGCCTGATGACCGCCGCGCCAGCGTCGGTGGACGCGGCGCAGCTGGGGGAGCTGCACCTGAAGGTCGAGCCGAAGTAGCGGGGATTCAGCGACGCAGGCGGCGGGCGCCCAGGCCCGACGTACCCAGCAACAGCACGAGGATCGCCTCGTAAGGCTTTCCGGGCCGACCCAGCGGGCACTCGCAGCCAGGCGCCTCCTCGTACGCGGCGTTGACCCTGGGCTGCGGATGCTCGCTCTGGGGGCCGGTGTCGTCGTCGTCGCCGTGGTCGTCGTCGTCGGCCACGCCGCCGGTGTCGTCGTCGTCCCCCACGTGGTCATCGTCATCGCCGACGTGGTCGTCGTCGTCCCCCACGTGGTCGTCGTCGTCGTCCCCGGCCTCACCCGTGAACTCCACCAGCAGGTTGTAGGCGCCCGGGTACTCGGTGCCGCTGCCGTTGGTCCAGGTGTCCAGGGCCAGGTAGTAGGTCCCCGACTCCACCTCCTGCGACACCGACACGTCGTCTCGCTGCAGGCAGTCGCCGGGATCCGCCGATCCGAGCAGGTGCACGTCGATGTCCGTGCCCGAGTCGTCGGTCACCGTGGCGGTCAGGGTCCCGGAGGAGCCCAGCGAGAGGCGGTAGATGCGCTCGGGGCCCGACTCGTCGGTGGACGGGGAGCAGGCGTAGCTGTCCCACACGTCCGAGCCGGTGCCGGCGGTGGCGTCGAAGGTCTCGTACGGGAACGAGTTGACCCCGATGGGGTTGGTCGCGGTGCCGCGGGCCGTGCCGTTGCTGATGCTGTCGTAGCGCGCCGGGGTGTAGCCCGACAGGTAGGACCACCCCGACGACGGGGCGTACAGCCGCACCTTGCACGCGCCGCCAGAGGCCTCGTAGAAGACCACGCCGCCGGCGTTGGTGACGTGGGTGAACAGCACCACGTGGCTCCCGGGATCGTTGACCGCGTCGCCGCGCTCGATGCTCGCCTGGGACACGGACGACGAGATGTTGTCCAGCGACGACGTGGTGTAGTGGCCCGCGTCCCAGGTCTTGGACACGAACCCCGAGCAGTCGACCCCGGACGTGCACCACAGGATGCCGTGCCACGAGTGGGAGCCCGCGCCGTAGCCGCTGGCGAGCTGGGAGTCGTACTCGGCCACGGTCATGTAGCCGCCCCAGTCGTAGGGCAGCCCGGTCCACCAGCCCACCGAGTAGTCCGAGGACCAGGTGGCCGAGCAGCTGGCGTCCACCGAGAGGTTGTCGGTGTCGCAGTACCACTCGTGGAAGCAGTAGCCCGCGGCGGTGTCGATCACGTCGTCGCGGGTGATGGCCCCGGCGGGCAGGACGAACAGCAGCGTCAGCAGGGCGAGGATCGATCTCATCGGTCCACCCCCGGCACGTCGACGCGGGCGCGCAGCAACCGGCACCCGTCGCGGTCCGCGACCAGCTGGTAGACCCGGCCGTCGGCCAGGGCCACCAGATCCGCGGGGATGACCACCGAACCCACGGGAGCCAGCGCCAGCGGCTCGAACAGCTCGCCGCTCAGACCCACCGCCCGCACGGCGCGCTCGACCCGGATGGGGCCCTCGCCGCCGTACACGGACTCGAGGTAGAGCACGGCCGAGGTGGGGTCCGCCGCGAGCACGGCCACCGCACCCGGACCGTAGCCCGGGGCCGGAGCGGTGGGCCACACGCTGTCGTCCGCCACCATCCGCCCCTCCGGGAACTCCACCCACAGCTCGGTCTCTCGTCGCACCACGTACACGCCGCCACCGTCCACCGGCACGCCGCGGGGCATCTCGTGGGGTTCGACGGCCATCGAGGTCAGGGGCTGGCGAAGCTGGAACGCGTCGAGCCCCGCCACCGCGGTCCGGCCCTCGCCGTCGGTGTGGCGGACCAGCCGGTTCGGCGGCATGGCCCAGCGCGGCGACCGCAGCCGTTCGTCGCTGCCGGTGATCCGCACCAGGCGATCGTCCTGCTCGTCGGCCACGGCCAGGGCGCCGCCGGGCAGCAGCGCCGCGGGTCCAGGCTTGCCGGCCAGCGGGATCACCCGCTCGAGCACGCCGCGGTCGGACAGCACCAGCGCCCGCCCGTTGACCCGGTCCACCACGGCCACCTGGCCGTCGGCGTCCACGGCGATCCCGTGGGGGCCCCGCTGTAGCTCGTCCTCGCGGACCTCGGTAAGGCCCACCTCCCCCGGACCGTCACCCCAGGGCAGGAACGCCAACTGCTCCCACTCGCCCGCCGAGGCGGACGAGGGCATGCACAGCAAGACCACGAACATCCATCCGATTGCGCGCGTCATGGGTGCAGCTTAAGGGCTTGGCAGGGGGATGGCCAAGGGGGAAGCGTGACCGAGCCGCTACTCTTCGTCGGCGACCTTCTTCATCGCCACGAAGCGCTGGCGACCGCCGGTCTCGATGGTCAGGGGGATGTAGTCCTTCTTCGACTTGCTCAGCAGCCGAGCCACCTGGGCGGGGGAGGTGGCGGCCTTGCCGTCCACGTCGAGGATCACGTCACCGGCACCGATACCCGCTCGCTGGGCGGGCGAGGACCGGACGACCGAGTCGACCAGCACCCCGCCGGCGTCGTCGGACCGCCCCAGGGCGCGATTGGTCTCGGCGTCCGGGGTCTTCAGCCGCATCCCGTAGCGCGCGCTCCCGGCGTGCTCGGCCTCCTCCGGCTCCTCCTGCTGCGCGCCGGGGACCCCGGTGCTGGCAGCCAATCCGTCCTTGCGGTCGCCCGACACCATGGTGAAGGTCTTGAGCTTGCCCTTGCGCACGACCGAGATGCCCACCTCCTCGCCGGCGAGGTGGCTGGACACGCGGTAGACCACCTCCTGGCTGGAGCCGACCTCCTCGTCGTCCACCGCCACGATGACGTCGAGCCGCTCGATCCCTGCGGCCGCGGCGGGGCTGCCGTCGAAGACCTCCTCGACCAGGGCGCCCTCGCTGCGATCGACCTCCAGCGCCTGGGCCTTCTCGTAGGTCAGATCGGTCATGGACACACCCAGCCAGGCACGGGACACCGATCCCGTCTCGATGAGCTGCTCGGTCACCTTCTGGACCAGGTCCGACGGGATGGCGAAGCCGAAGCCGCCACCCACGCCCTCCTGGACCATGTTGTTGATGCCCATGACCTCGCCGTGGAGGTTGAGCAGCGGGCCGCCGGAGTTACCCGGGTTGATGGAGGTGTCGGTCTGGATGAAGTTCTGGATGGTCATCTTCTCGGCCGAGCCACCCTGGAACATGTGGCCCCGCAGGTCGAGTCCGCGCCCCAGGGCGCTGACGTGTCCGACGGTGACCGAGTACTCGTGGCCCAGCGGCATGCCCACGGCCACGGCGAACTGCCCCGGCTTGACGCGGTCGATGTCTGCGTAGCGGGCGGGCTTGAGTCCCTCGGCATCGATCTTGACCACCGCCAGGTCGCTCTCGGGATCCGTGCCCACCACCTCGGCGGGGAAGTTGCGGCCGTCGTGGAGCACCACCCGCAGCTCCACCGCGTCCTCGACCACGTGGTTGTTGGTGACGATGTACCCGTCGGCCGAGTAGATCACCCCGGACCCGCCAGCCGGCACGAGCCGCTCGAACTCCTCCTCCTGCGGTTCCGTCTGGGGTCCCGGGCCCTCCCAGTGGAAGAAAGGATTGTCGAAGAGGCCGGGAGGCATGCCGCCCATCATCGTCTCGAGGGGCACCTGTGCCTCGATGCTCACCACCGAGTCCAGGGCGGCCTCGGCCGCGCCCACGATGGCCTCCTCCAGGGCCAGCACGTTGTCCACGGATGCGGGCCGGTCCTTCTCACCGGCCTCGCAGACCACCGCGCCCGCGACCGTCAACCCGATCCCCAGCGCCACGGCCACCAGCAACAGCTTCAAGCTCGAACTCATCGCGTACCTCCTGCGCCGGAGCCCTCGTCGTGCCTCCAGCGCGTAGGCCCAAACACGCACCTGCTCGGCCCTTATTCCGAAACCCTACGTCCGCGACGCCCCCAGTCAAGGGATGCAGCGGATCACGCAGGCGCGCACGACCCGTGCAAAATGGCATATCCTGGGGGTCCGGTTCCGATGGAGCCGGGCCGTCTTGGCACGACGAGGAGGGACACGGCGTGACGACCCCCGACCGAGGCCCGTTTCCCGCCATCCACCCGGTGGAGGCGATGGGCATGCCCATCGCCGGCCGGCGCTCTGGCATCCTGACGCTGAGAAGCGGCCCCAAATGGCACGACGTGAGTTACGTCAATGGCAGGGCCAACCGCGTCGACAGCAGCTCGGTGGACGAGTCGATGCCCATGCTGATGGCCGAGACCGGGGCCCTGCCTCGCCAGGCCGCCATCGAGCTGATCAACCGGATGCGCGAGGGCCACTCCGATCCCTTCGAGGAGTTGCTCGCCCGCGGGGTCATCTCCAACGACAAGCTCCGCGAGCTGATGCGATGGCGCGCGTTGATGCTCATCCGCCGGGCCGCGGCGTTCCGCGAGGGCTCGTACTCCTTCCGGGAGCTCCCCGAGCCCAGGCTCCCCGGTCCCGAACTGGATCTGAAGCTGCCGTCGGTGCTGCTGGCCGCCCTGATCAAGCAAGACGAGCGCGCTGACCTGCAGCAGCGGCTCACCCCCTGGCTGTCCACCAGCCCGAAGTTGACCAGCAACCCCTCCACGGGCCCGGCCGAGTTCGGTTTCAAGGCCAGCGACGCCGAGCTGCTGCGCCTCCTCGACGGGGAACGCAGCGTGCGCGACGTGCTCGCCAGCACCAAGATGGCCCCTGCGCGGGCGATCCCCACGGTCTGGCTGATGCTGGTCAGCGGCGCCGTGGCCTCGCCCACGGATCTCGCGAAGTCCACGGCCGAGCCCGTGGGCACCGCCCTGGCCGTGCCCCCCGGGGGCGCCCCGGAGGACCTGACGACGACCGCAGAGACGAGCCCGGTCGAGCCGACCCCCGACGGCCCCAAAGCCGTGGTCGCGGCGGAGGGGCGCGCCACGGCCCTGGGCCAGACCCTGTTCGGGGACAGCTTCCTGCTCGACGAGGGCGCGCGCGACGCCATCACCGCGGCCACCGAGGCCTACAGCCCTGCCGACGAGACCACCGACCTGAGCCTCGACGACCTCGACGACGATGACGAGGAATCCCTGGACAGGGAGCAGCGCGCGCGCTTCACGGAGCTCGCCGAGACCCTGCGGCGGATGGAGGCCGGGACCTACCTCGACGCCCTGAGCCTGGGGCCGGACTGCAACTCCTCGGACGTCCGCCAGGCCTTCCACGCGCTGGCGAGGCAGTTCCACCCGGACCACGTCACGGGCGAGCCCGGCCAGATCCGGCGGCAGGTCCAGGCCATCTTCGCGCGCATCAGCGAGGCCCACGAGACCCTCGAGAACGACAAGCGGCGCAAGGCCTACATCGACAAGGTCATCCACGGCAAGAAGGACGCCCAGGAGCTGGCCATGGAGCAGGCCCGCCGGCTCATGGAGGCCGAGTCCGCGTACAAGATGGGGGTCAGGCTGCTCCACGCGGGTCAGATCAAGCCGGCCCACGACAAGTTCAAGGCCGCCATGAACGGGGACTCCGAGGAGGTCGAGTACCAGTGCTACCACGTGTACACGCGCTTCTTGCTGACCTTCGGCGGTGACCCGGACACCGCCCAGGGGGCCGTGGACCGGCTCACCGAGCTGTCCTACAAGACCCGCAACCCGGGCCACTTCCACCTGCTGGCCAAGGCCGTGATGCGCCAGGGCAACGACGAGCTCGCCATCGAGTTGCTGCGGCGCGTGCTGCGCCGCCAGCGCGGAAACGAGGAGGCCATGCGCGAGTACAAGCTGGTCGAGCGGCGCCTGGAGAAGGCCAGGAGCAGGGCCAACAGCACCCTCGGCAGCCTGTTCAGCCGCTTCAAGAAGTAGCCGCGGGCCCGCTTGACCCGTGCCGCGTGGCCCCCTATAGGTAGCCCATGGCCATTCTACCCATCGTGGAGGTACCCGATCCCATCCTCTCCGAGCGCGCGCGCGAGGTGGAGGAGGTCACCGACGAGCTGCGCCAGCTCATCGACGACATGGCCGACACCATGTACGCGGCCCCGGGCGTGGGCCTGGCCGCGCCGCAGGTGGGCGTGGCCCTGCGCGTCATCGTGGCCGACCTGGACACGGAGACCGAGGAGGTCCCCGGATCCGACGAGGAGGCCGAGGATCAACGCGAGCTCTACGCCCTGATCAACCCCGAGATCGTCGAGCGCGAGGGTACCTGCGACTTCGAGGAGGGCTGCCTCTCCGTCCCCGACTACACCATCGAGATCCAGAGGGACAACCGCATCGTCGTGCAGGGCCTCGACCCCGGCGGCGAGGAGATCGAGCTCGAGGCCATCGGCTTCCCCGCCGTGGTCCTCCAGCACGAGATCGACCACCTGGACGGCAAGACCCTGGTGGACCGGATGAGCCCCCTCAAGCGCCGCCTCTACCTCAAGGGTCAGCGCAAGAAGCAGGCCTCCCGTGCCGACTGACCCGCTCCGCGTGGTCTTCATGGGGTCGCCGGACCTGGCGCGGCCCACACTCCAGCGCCTGCACGAGGGCCCCCACGACGTCGTCGGCGTGTTCTGTCAGCCCGACAAGCGCGCCGGCCGCGGCCGCAAGATGACGCCGCCACCCGTGGCCGCGTGCGCCCAGGAGCAGTGCCTGGCCATCCACCAGCCGCGCTCCCTGCGCAAGCCCGAGGTGATCGAGCTGATCCGCGACATGCGGCCCGACCTGATCGTGGTGGTGGCCTACGGCAAGATCCTGCCGCCGGCGGTGCTGGAGATCCCTCGCCTGGGCTGCGTCAACGTCCACGTCAGCCTGCTGCCCGCGTACCGCGGCGCCGCCCCCATCCAGTGGGCCATCATCCGCGGCGAGACCGTCACCGGCGTCACCACCATGTTCATGGACGAGGGCCTGGACACCGGCCCCATCCTGCTGCAGCGCGTCGAGCCCATCTACGAGGACGACACCACCGAATCCCTGGGCGCGCGCCTGTCCGAGATCGGCGCCGATCTCCTCGTCCAGACCGTCGAAGGGCTGCGCAGCGGCGCCCTGGCGCCCACACCCCAGGACCACGATCAGGCCACCTGGGCGAAGATGCTGACCAAGGACGTGGGGGCCATCGACTGGTCGCAGCCCGCCCCGGTCGTCGAGCGGCTGATCCGCGGCACCTACCCCTGGCCCGGCGCCTTCACCCACCGCCAGGGCAAGCGGCTCAAGGTGCTCCAGGCGCTGCTCGTGCACGGCCCCGCCAGCGACAGCGCCCCGGGAGAGGTCGTCGCCGCCGGCAAGTCCGGCCTCGTCGTCGCCTGCGGCGAGGGGTTCATCTCTCTGATCCAGGTACAGCCCGAGGGCAAGCGCGCCATGGACGCGCGCTCCTTCGTCAACGGCTTCCGTGTCGAGGCCGGGGAGAAGTGGGGACCATGACCAAGCACCTGATCGCACCGTCGCTGCTGTCGTGCGACTTCGCCGCCCTCGGCGCCGAGGTCCGCAAGGTCGAGGCCGCCGGCGCCGACTGGATCCACGTGGACGTGATGGACGGCCGCTTCGTGCCCAACATCACCATCGGCCCGCTGATCACCGCCGCGGTCAAGCGCCACGCCAGCAAGCCCCTGGACGTCCACCTGATGATCGAAGAGCCGGAGCGGCACCTGCGCGCGTTCGCCGAGGCCGGCGCGAACACCATCGCCGTGCACGCCGAGGCCTGTCCCCACCTGCACAACACCGTGCGGATGATGAAGCACGACGAGCCGTTCAAGGGCCTGGGGATCGAGGCGGGCGCGGCCTTGAATCCCCACACGCCGATATCGGTGCTGGACTACGTCCTCGAGGACCTCGACCTGATCGTCATCATGACGGTCAATCCAGGGTGGGGCAGCCAGCCGTTCATCCCGCGGACGCTGCGCAAGATCGACGAACTGCGCGAGCGGTTCGAGCAGCTGGGGCTGGACGACCCGCCGCTGATCGAGGTGGACGGGGGGGTCAAGGCCACCAACGCCGAGCTGTTCGCCGGCGCGGACGTCCTGGTGTCCGGTTCGGGGGTGTTCGGGTGGCCCGGAGGGGACTACAGCGAGCCGATCACGCGGATACGGCAGCGGGCGGACGAGGCCTGATTCCAGGGGCGGCCGGCGCCATTCTCCATCGCTTCGGGTTGACGTTGGATCGGTGGGGTGCTATTTCCCTCGCCCGGCGGGGCGTGGCGCAGCCTGGTAGCGCGCTTGCTTCGGGAGCAAGAAGTCGGAGGTTCAAATCCTCTCGCCCCGACCATTTCAGATCTATTCCTCCATTTCCTCCCTCTCCACCGTCGTCGCCTGGATCGCAGGCCGCCAATTTCTCCAGCAAATTGAATGGCTTGCGGAAGTTCGGCGTGAGCGAGTCGCCGTCGACGGCGCAGTTCAAAAGGACCGTATCGAGCAGGAATCGCTGTTCCTGGGCGGACTGGCGAATGAACCGTGAGTACGCGGAGTTCGCGAGTTCTAACGTGTTGAGCGCCTGGTCCGCGGTTTTGGAGTTCACCTTGCCCAGCCGCTCGATCTCATCGGAGATCTTCAGCCGTTCCCGGTTCCATTGCTGGCGCTTGTGCTGGAAGTACTCGTCATCGATGTGGCCATCGAGCTTGTCTTCGTAGGCCGCGTCGATCAACCCGCCGATCCGGTCGTACCGGGCGCGGGCGTCCGCCAGCCGCTCGGCGGTTTCTTCCTGGATGTTGCGAAACGACGCCTTGAGTGTGGGCTTGACCAGGTCCAGCAAGCGCGGGGTCATCTGCAGCTTCTTGACCACCTCTGCCAGCAGCTCGGAGATCCGCTCCTCGCGGATGAACTTCCGCCCCTCGCACATCTGCGCGCAGCGGTAGTACACGTACACGCGCTTGGTCTTCTTCTTGACGTGCCGCTCGGCGGTGATGGTTGCGCCGCAGTGACCACAGACCAGCAGTCCCCGGAACGCGAATTCGTGCTGGACACCCCGGGTGTAGGGGTGGCCGTCGAGGCGCGCCTGGACCCGGTCGAAGAGCTGCCGACTGATCAGGATCGGGTCCTTGCCCTGGTAGAGCACCCCTGCCCAGTAGAACTCCCCGGCGTAGATCGGGTTGCGCAGGATTTGGTGGATGCTGCCCACCCGGAGAACGCCACCACGCTTGCCCCGTAGCGAGGCCTGGCGGGCGTACTCGGCGAGGCCTTTGGTCGAGTAGTCGCCGGAGTCGTACTTCTCGAACAGCGTGCGGATGATGGGAGCGCGATCGGGGTCCTCTACGAGGTAGCTCTTTCCGCCCTCGCGGCGGTTGAGGTAGCCCAGCGGCGCCGAGCTGGGCCAGTGGCCCTCCTCGGCCTTCGTGCGCATGCCCTTCTGGACCTCTTCGGAGAGGTTATCCACGTAGTTCTTGGCCATCAGCACCTTGATGCCGTGCACGAACTTCTCGGACGACTTGGAGTCGTCGGAGATCACCACCCCTTCCTTGACCAGGTGGATCTCCAGGTGGGCCATCTCGTCCAACGTCACCCAGTCCTTGAGGTTGCGGTAGATGCGGTCGGTCTTCTCGACCAGCACCACCGGCGGCTTGGGCGCCCGCTTGTTGAGGAACGCGACCATGTTGCCGAACTCCGCGCGGCCGGTCTGCTTGGCGGTCTCGATGTCGACAAACTCCTGAACGAGCGTCAGGCCGTTGCTTTCGGCGTACTGCGTCAGCAGCTTGCGCTGGGCGGGGATGGAGAAGCCTTCGCGTTCCTGCTCGCGGGACGAGACACGGGCGTAGAGCACGGCCTGACGGGGTGCGGGACTGGAGGATCGCGGCTTTCGTGACGCGCCGCGGACGGATCGCTTGCGGCGTGTGGTGCCTTTTCGAGGCATCGGGGGGACCTCCCATGGGGTGTGCGCGCACCTTCACGATTAACGTAATCTGGTAAACGGAACCAGTGCTGAATCGCTCCCCGCCTCATCGGAAGAGCGTCCACGAGTCGGCCCCGCCAGACTAACAAGACTGTACAACCGTTCAGTATAATAGCGCCTACGAGCGTGCCTCGCTGCGCTGCAGTCCAGATGACAGCGCACCTGGGTCTACGCGTGTCGATCCTGCTATTCTGGATTCGGCCAGGAGACACGGTAGCGGAACGTCTCCGGCCACCCGGAGCCCTTGTCATCCAGGGGATTGAAGGGATTGTCGCCGCTGGGGAGCGCGGTCGTGGCAGACTGGCGCTGGGGAGGTTCGATCATGGGGAGTTCCAGCACGTGTCCGGCATGCAACGAAACGGTGAGCGCCGACGTCAGATTCTGTCCGCACTGCGGCCAGCCCATGACGGCCGACCAGCCCCAGGCGCCCCCGCAGCAGGAACCCCAAGGATTCCCGCCACTCGATCCACCTGTTCGACTGTGCATTCCGTTCGGTTTGGACCGTGAGTCGGTTCGGCAGAAGGCTGCTGCGTACCTGCGCCGCCACGTGGTCGCCCCGAGCGGCATTGGCCGGGCCGTTGACGATGCTGAGATCACGGCGATGCTGGTTCCCACGTGGTCCATCTCCGGCAACGTCGTGTCCTCCTGGACCGCGGAGGTGGGAATCAAGCAGGCGCAGAACCGCTATTCGTGGAGCCTCGTCGCGGGTGACCACCAAGCACAGTACACGGATCGGCTGATCGCGCCTTCCCTCTACAAGGAGATCCCGATCTACATGCGGTACGCGGCGGGCGTGGCTGCTCGCCAGGTATCCCGCGCGGTTCCGTGCGAGGACGCCCACCTCCGCGGAGTCCAACTGCTCGACCGGCTGCTCGCGCCAGAAGCGGCTCAGGAGAGGGCCCTTCAGGAACTTGGGACCACGCTCCGAAGAGAGTGCTCCAGACTCATCCCTAGCAGGATGCAGCGCAACCTCAGGGTCGATAGCCGGTTCCAGGACGTCAAGGCCGATGAGGTGCTGCTTCCCTGCTGGAAGATCGCCTTCCATGCGGCTGGGAAGAACCGGGTGCTGTACGCCGACGGTGTGAACGGGCGGGTGTTCGGCGAGACGGTCACCAGTTGGACGAAGGTCGCGTGGATGGTCGGGATCCCGATCGTGCTCGGCATCCTGTTGCTCGTCGGCTCCGTCCTGATCGCGTTTCCCTACCTTGGCGTGCTCGCAGGGCTCGCCGGTCTGGCTGTGTCCGTCCTGTTCTTCGCCAACAGCTCCTTTCAGAAGCTGGTCGCGGGCCTGATCAAACTGGACCCGGAACGGCGAGCCAGAATCATCGCTGCCGGCGCCGTGCCCGCCGTCCTCTCTGTCTTGGCGGTGCTCTTCTACGGTGTGATCTGGGGCGGGATGATCGCCAGCAGCATCGCGGAGAGGGCAGCAGAAAACGAGCGGATCGCGGCCGAGCAGCAGGCCGAGGATGAACGACTGGCCCGCTGCGAGGCTCTGCCAACGGAGTTCGATCTGCTCGTTGCACAGATCGAGGGCCAGCCGAAGTCGGTTCTCGATGCGGTGCCCCGGTTCGACGAGTGCGGGGGGCTGCCTGACGATCTCAAGCGCAGCGTCGCCCGGGCGAACGTCCTCATGGGCACGACCGCGGAGGACGAGGCAGAGGCAGAGAGCTACTACAACAAGGCCCTGGAGCTGGACTCGGGCTTCACCGAAGCGATCTCGGCCCTGTACGAGTTGGTCGTGCCGCGGGCCCAGGCAGCGAAATCCAACGCGGATCAGGCCATGCGGAAGAAGGAGTACTCCGCCGCGGAGAGCGACTACGGAGCCTGCCTGGACCACGTTGGAAACATCACGCGTTTCAAGTCAGAGGATGAGACGGCTGCGGAGCTGGAGCGCCAGTGCTCGGCCGGACTGGACAAGGCCAAGGGCTACGTTCAGCTGCAACTGGCCAAGCAGCACAAGAGCGATGGAGACGACGACTACCGCGACAAGAGCTGGGCAGGTGCGAGCTCGCACTACGCCCGCGCCATCGAGAATGCGGAGCAGGCGAACACCTACCTGGGCAACCACTGGGAGGCCAACAGCGTCATCAGCCAGGCGCAGAAGAAGAAGGACTCGGCAGACCGAAAGGAGAAGAAGAGGCTCGAGGAAGAGCAGGCGGAGAGGGAGGCCCTCGCTGCCTTGAAGGCTGTGTGCGGAAGCAGCCCGACGGTGAGCGCCTGGGACGGTGGGATTTCGGCCGTTGACCGCTTCATGGAGCTGACAGCCCACGATCCCAAGAGCATCAACTCCGAGAACTGCACGACTCCGGTGCTCACCGACATCTGCTGGAAGACGACCTGCACGGTCCGCGGCAAGAACGCCTTCGGGGCGTTGATCGCCAACACATACACGTTCTACCTCAAAGCGGACCCGGAATACTCGTCCCTCTACAACGTCATCGATGCCCGCGAGGGGTGGTAGTCGCCGCTCCCCTGTAGCGTCGGGCTCGCGTTGGATCCGGAACCTCTCTCGGTCGAATTGGCGGTGATGCCGGGCCAACTGGCCGGGTTCGATCTTGCATCTTGTACTGAACGTCCTTTCAGTACAAGATCGTCAGTCCGACACTTCCACCCGAGCGAGGCGTTCCGCGAGATCACCCCGCAGTCGGCAAGGAGGAGAAGGGGCACGACAAGACGAAATGGGCACCGTCGCAGCGGGCCACAGGGCTCGTTGGTGGACGGCTGGGGGACGACGCGATGACCCGCACTCACCTGGACTCACGACCCGCGCCTGACTTCTGGCTAGGCGAGCTTCGCCTCGAGCACTTCACCGACCGCCTGGACCTGTTGGGCCGACCGGATGCGCTCCAGGTTCGGTTGCGAGACGAATACGCCGGTCCGTCGGCGTCGCAGACGCTGCGAACCGTCCTCGAGGAGGAGGGCGACACTCCCGAGGTTCGCCTCCACCTGCTGCTCGTTGCCGAGTTCCTGCACAGGAAGAACATGGCCGTGATTCGAGCCGTGGCCGAGAAGGGCCTTCCGGCCGATGTCATCGGCTCCTTGGCGAAGGGGAGCGACCGGATAGACCGCCTGGCTGCAGCCACAGCCTTGTACCGAGACGATCCGTATCACCTCGTGGCCATCGATGCGTGGCACCGCTGGAACCGCCCGCGCCGCTGCGCCACGCGCCTCGACGTCCGGCGCGGGCTGCCGGTGCCCTGGGAGGAGATCCCTTGGGACGAACTGGTGACGGAGGCGCTTCGACAACTCCGCGCGGAGCACCTGTCGCTGCGCGGTCCTTTTGCGCGGGATCGCCAGCGGGACGTGCTGCTGGCCTTGCGGGAGTCCAGCCGCCGCACCACCATGCGTGATGACGCCGGGCACGTGCTGCCTGGCCGCAGAGACGACTGGACGCTGCTGCGGTTCTTCGACGATGGCTACCGGGTGGACATCACCGCACGGCGCCTGAGCCGGGCCATCCGGATCGCCTCGGCCGTGGCCTCGGCCCTGTGGGGCAGGCCCCTGGCCTATGCGCAGGCGAAGGACCCGCTCACCCGCAAGCGCCTCGACCTGTTTCTGGCCCGACTCACCGATCCACACGACGACACCTTCGAGCTGCTGGAGATCACCGCGGGGATCCCTGGCCGCTGGGGGACTCCCCTGCACACCATCAGCAAACCCGGCCAGATGCGCGTTGAGCACAACGTCGCGGAGATGCGGGAGACGTACTGCTTTGCCGAGGACTCCCGTACCGTTCATCGCGTGAAGGTCGGGTTCGAGGGCCGCTACCGGATCCAGCTGCACTTCCCGTTGCCCGACGACGCTGACCTGGAGTTGGCCTACGACGACCTGGGCCGCGACAAGGACATGGCCAGCCGGTTCGAGGCGTTGGTGGCGCGGGCCATGGGCGTCAAGGTCCACCCGAAGGTCGCCACTGGCGCGCGCCGCAAGCGCCGCGAGCCACCGACCCGGCCCCGCCGGATGAAGACGGCGCACGTTGCGGCCATGCTGGGGCCGATCCTGGACGACCCAGCTCCCTGGCAGCGCGACTACGTCGACAAGCTGGTGAAGCAGGGCGTGGTGATGACAACCGATCACACCGTGTTCCGCTGCGGAGACCCGGCGATCCAGCGCCGCTTCCAACCCGAGATCACCCTGGATTGCCCCGGGTTGGTGGTGATGCCGTTCCATCGACGCAAGAAGGACCCGTTCGATCAAGATCCCGAGGCGTCCTTCGAGTGCAGCGCGTGTGGCACGCTGTGGGAGCTGGGGACCTTCCGGCCGCCGGCCTTCCACCGAATCCTGATCGACCTGGCTCCGGCGGGCGCGTGGAAGCACCTCCTGCGCCTGCTCTCCGCCAAGCTGAAGATGCAGCCGGAGAAGGAGGGAGTGGCCTCGCGCAGTCGCCGCGGCGACTGGGAGTACGTGGTGTTCGTCCCGCTCGCGGAGGACTCCTGGAACGACCCGCTGCGTGCGCATTTTCAGCCCTTGTGCTGGATCGTTGCCGACCGCGATGACGCGCAGGTTTACGGCAACCAGGCCGTAGCCCTCGCAGATGTGCTGGCCCAGGGCCCCCGCGTGGTGGCACGCGTGCTTGACCGAGCTCGTCAAGCCCCCCGCAAGGCCAGGGGCCAAGGCGTGCTCATCCACCCGACGCAGCCCTATCACCGCGAGCGCAGGCGCTCGAACCGCGGTCCGACTGCCCCATTCGGGGCGGCGGTCCGGGATGGCCCTCTTCCCGATCTCGACCTGCGGATCATCCAGCCCGGTGACGAGGGCCTGTACCTGGACCACGTTCGGTTCGCCAGTGCCCGCCAGGACCGCATCCACCTGCTGTTCGCCATGCTGCAGCGGATCACCAACCGCGAGGGCGTCTCACCGAGGAAGAGGGCCTTCCACACCGCAGCCGAGCTGGCCGAACTCGACCTGGAAGGACGGATCGAGGTTCACCACGTCCAGCAGTGGATCTACCGGGCACGCCGGCTGCTCGACGAGGCGTTTCCGGCCGAGGATGGCATTGGCGCGCGCGTGCTGGAGGGCCGGCGTCAGACCGGCACCCGGCTCGGTCCTGGGTTCGAATGCCGCAAGTTCGACCTGGATAGCGAGCTCGAGCGGCACGGCTCTAAGAAGCACCGAACCTGACGTTTCGCCTTTCCGTGCAGCGTTTTTGGGCTGTGTGAGTAGGGGCCGCGTTTTTGTGAAGTAGCCGTTTGTTTTGTGAAGGGTTGGCTGACATCCGCCGCTGGATCGCCGTAAGCCCTTGAAATCAGGTGCCCGTCTGACGCCCTGAAGAGGGCTTTTGTGAATGGGCGTTTTTCTTGTGAACGCCCTTCCGGATCCCCGGCCCCACGATGAGGGCCGTGAAGCACCTACCCCCCAGCAGTGACTACGACCCCGAGGTCCTCGACGGCATCGTCCGCGAGCTTCAGCCGCACACGGACGAGCACCTGACCCGTGAGGACGCCGCCGAGGTCGCCTTCAACCTGGGCCGCTACCTGGACGTCCTCGCCCGCTGGGCCGAGGCCGACGAACCATCCCACCCGGGCAGTGCCGAGACCCCCACGCCCACCGCGGAGCAAACCCATGGCTGACGTCGAGCGCATCAGCAGCGAGTTCGAGGGCCGCATCCTCACCACCCTCATGTACGACGGCCGCCCATGCTGGATCGCCCGGGAGATCGGCCGGTTCCTCGGGTACAGCCGCGACGGTCGTCGGTTGGCCGCCAAGATCACCGGCGGATGGAGCGAGCACCTCATCGAGGGCTACGACTATGCCGTGCTCCAGGGCTCCGAGCTGGAGACGTTCCGAGCGGCGCTGCTGGTGGGCGACACGGGCACGCGGCCATCGAGGTCCCACCGCCGCCTGGTGCTGCTGTACGAGCCTGGGCTGCACCTGGTGCTGGCGCGGACCAGCAAGCCCGTGGCCCACCGGCTGCGCCACTTCCTCGTCGACGAGGTGCTCCCCCACTTGCTCCCCCGTGCGAACGCGAGTGCGGGAGTGAGTGCGAATGCGAGTGCGAATCGCGAGGAGAGTGCGGGAGCGAATGCGAGTGCGGATCGCGAAGAGAGCGCGGGAGCGTGTGCGAATGCGGATCGCGAGGAGAGCGCGGAACCCAGGGTGGAACGCGTGGAATCTGCGGAACCCGTGGAACCCGACCGCGGCGCAGGTGGCCAGGACGCGGGCGTGGTCCACCTCCACCTCCAGCCCCGGAATGTGCGGATTCTCGATGTCCAGCTGCTCCGCGAGCGTCGGCTGATCGCCCAGCACGACCTGCGCAAACGGATGTTCCAGGCTGGTTCTCTGCGTACCACCGTCCAGACCCTGTCCCAGCTGGGGACCCTCGACCGCGAGCAGGTCCACAAGATCGAAGTGCTGGCCAGTGAGATCGCCCTGGGGCTCGACGCGGACGAGCTGATGGCCGAGCTGGGCCACGAAGGGTTGTTCCCGCCCCGGACCGTGACCCTGGAAGAGTTGATTCAGCGCTTCAACGCTCTCGACGTTCCTGCCAGCGCATCCGACGAGCCCGAAAACACGACCGCAACCCTGGCCGCCGAGTAGCGCTGCGCACCGGGCTCTGAAGTGGGAACAGCCATGTTCGACGACCACACACCTCGCGATACCCAGCCTCTCACCGGAGCGTGGCAGGGCGCGCCCTGGACTCCGCGGAAGTGGCAGGCCGCCGCCCTACCGCCCGTCCTCGACAGCATCGCATCCGGCAAGCGCGCCATCGTCTCGGCAGTGATGGGCTCGGGCAAGAGCATCTTGATCACCGAAGTAGCCCACCAGCACCTCGGCCGAGACGCGATCGTGATCACCACGCCGACTCAGGCTCTGGTAGACCAACTCGCCGGCACGCTGAGCCAGCGCCTCGGTACGGATGCCGTCGGGCGGTACTTCACCCGCGCCAAGGACGCGGACAAGCCGGTCGTCGTGGCCTGCAACGCCTCGGCGCCCGCGATCGCCGAGGCCCTGGCCGAGCAGGGCCGGCGGGTCGGGCTGTGGATCGCCGACGAAGTCCACCGCACGGAGTCGGCCCAGATGTTCCAGGCTGCGAGGTCGCTGCAGCCGGCCGCCCAGCTGGGGTTCACGGCCACGCCGTTTCGCTCCCAGGGCTATGAGCGTCTGCGGATGTGGGACGAGGTGGCCTTCCGGTACTCCCTCGCCGATGCGTTGCGCGACGAGGTCCTGGTCCGCTGGACCGTCATCCCCTGGGACGGGGAGGGCGCCGACGATCTGGACTCGGTGTGCCTGGAGATGATCCGCGGGCACGCGGCCGGTCCGGGCATGGTCAACGCCGCGGACATCGGAGACGCCGAAGGCTTCGCCAAGCTGTTGAGGAACAACGGCATGGCCGCTGACACAGTCCACTCCCGTCGTTCCAACGACAGCAACGCCGCCGCCATCGCCGCCCTCGAGGCCGGCGATCTTTCGTGCATCGTCCACGTCAACATGCTCGCCGAGGGGGTGGACCTGCCCTGGCTGCGGTGGCTGTGCCTGCGCCGGCCCGTCTCCGCGCGCGTGCGTTTCATCCAAGAAGTTGGGCGTGTGCTGCGCGCAGCACCGGGCAAGGACCGGGCCGTGCTGATGGACCCCCACGACCTGTTCGGGGCGTTCGGGTGGGACTCGGCCGAGGCGCTGGGTGAGTGGGAGAAGCCCCGCGGAGAGCCGCGCGGTCCCCAGGAGGAGCGCAGCCCCAGCACCATGCGCTCACCCACGGCCACCGACGAGTGGACCGCGTACTGCCGCCGCCTGCTGTTGCCCCTGCAGGCGGCGGGATGGGCCTCGACCCAGTCCATCTCGTCGTGCGTCTGGCGCCGGGAGCTGCCCACCGCCAAGCAGATGCGCTACTTGCAGGTCTGTCGTGGCTGGCGACCGTGGGCCTGGCTACCCGGCGACCACGCCCAGCTGGTGGCCAACTTGCTGTCCCACCCGAGCCAGCTCACCCGAGGTGCGGTGTCCGACCTGATCACCGTGAGCAAGGCGGTATCCCAGCGTAGGGACTACCCCGTGGCCGCGGACGTGGTGGATCTGCCGGCGCAGGAGGTCACCTGCGGGCTGACACGCGGTCACGCCGGAGGCAACGGCGACCCTCGCTGGTACGTCGCTGGCGTCTGGTTGAAGGACCGGCCCGAGATCGCGGTGGTGGTCTTCCACGGCGGCCGCGTCGCCGGAACCTGGACCATGCATCGTCACCGCGGCGACGACTGGACCGCGCTGCAGGTCACCGCCATCCGCGCAGGCCTGTACCTCGCCACCCAACAGGGCTCCGAGTCGCCCGTCCTCGTCACCAGCTCGACCCTGGCCGCCGCCGTGGCTAACCGGGAGGCCAACCCGCGCAAGCGGCCGATCCTCGACGCGATGCGCCAGCTGGATGCCCGGTTCCGGAATCTGGACTACCGCGTCGAGGTGGTCGAGGCCGGCGACAACCCAGCGTCGCAGTATGCCTTCCGCCAGCTGCGCCGCCGAGCCGAGGACACGCCGCCGGAGGCGATGTGAACCTCGTCGCGTCCGAGGCGCTGACAGAAACCGAGGGCGCACTTGAGTTCGCCCTGCTCTATGCCGGGTTCGGGTGGCGGGTCTTCCCAGTCCACACGATGCGGGACGGTGCCTGCTCCTGCGGCAGAGACTCCTGCTCCAGCCCCGGAAAGCACCCCAGGACGAAGCGGGGTTGCAAGGACGCGAGCACAGACGAGCAACGGATACGGTCGTGGTGGAAGCGCTGGCCCGACGCCAACGTCGCCGTCGCCACCGGCCAGGCCAGCGACTTGGTCGTGATCGACGTCGACCCGCGACACGGCGGGGACGATGCCTGGGAGACGCTCAAGCACGAGCTCGACGTGCCTACGACGTGGGAGGTCCAGACAGGTGGCGGTGGCGTCCATGCCTACTTCCACTACCCGGAAGGCAAGAGCATCAGCATCGGCGCCGGTGTACTCGGCCCCGGTGTCGACCATCGCGGCGACGGCGGGTATGTCGTTGCTCCGCCCTCGAACCACGCCTCCGGCAATCCCTACTTCTGGGACGTTGCCGAGGGTGAGCCGCTGGCCAAGCTCCCAGAAAGCCTGGCTCAACGGCTGATCCCAGCGAAGAAGCCCACCAAGAGCACTGGAAGCGCCAAAGGCAAGCCAGCGACCCCGGATGCAGGGCCCCCGTGGTGGGCGGTCCTGCGCCGTGTCGGGCTCGAGCCCGATGAGATCGCCACCATCGGCGAACAGCTGGACGAGCCGAATGCGGCCCGCGCCGCGGCCCTGTACGAGCCCAGCGACCGGCGACTGCCCGCAACGCTGCCCGACGGCCGGCGACACGACCTGTGCGTCAAGCTCGCCGGCCTGCTCCGGCGCGCCGGGGTGGCCGACAGCGCCATCGAGGCGGCCCTGGAACTGGTCGCCAGCCAGCGGATGAAGCCGCCATGGGGGGACAAGGAGCGGGACAACGAGATCCGCCACATCCTCCGCTCTACGAGCCGATGGGCACGGGATCGCGTGCGCTGGCCCAGGCCGAGTATCCGGGGCATCGCCAGTGTGCTGACCGATGGCGACGATGGCCTCGCTGACCTGCTCCAAGACGAGCATGTCGAGCAAGCCCTTCGCCGTGTTGGCCGTGATGGCTGGGACATGCTCCAGCTCCGCTTGGCCGACGCTGGGCTCAAGCGCGACGCTGTGGCCGCCATTCGAACCGTGGTCGTCCCCCGCCGTGGGCCAGGCTCCAAAGACCGCGACCACGATCACCGTCCTTGGATCTACGCCCAGGAAGGTGACCTGACCGTGATCACCCCCAAGGCGTGGAGCGCCGTGCAAGCCGGCAACGACCCGCCCAGACTGTTTCTGTGTGATGGGTCGCCAGTCCGGCTGGCCTTCGATGACGACGACACGCCGCAGCTCGAGGATCTCACCACCACGCGGATGCGCCACGAGATCGCCCGCGCTGCCCACTTCTACGTCCACGTCAATGACCGTGCGATGGAGGTACTGCCCCCGCGTCCGCTCGTCGACGACGTGCTGGCCGCCCAGGCACCGCCCATCCCGCCGCTGCGCCGCATCGTCGAGGTGCCGGTGTTCGCACCGGACGGCACGCTGCAGACCCGGCCCGGCTACCACTCAGCCGGCCGGACTTTCTACGCACCCCGGGAGGGGTTCAGGCTGCCCACCGTTCCAGATCGCCCTGGCCCCGAAGAGATCGGGCGGGCCAAGATGTGGATCGACGAGATCCTGGCCGACTTCCCGTTCGTGTCCGACGCGGACAAGGCCCACGCCGTGGCCTTGTTTGTACTGCCCTACGTCCGCGACCTGATCGGCGACGATCCGACCCCTGGTCATCTCATCGAGGCGCCCACTCCCGGCTCAGGCAAGAGCCTGCTCGCCGATGTTGCGACCTACCCCTTTGCTGGCCGGGCCGTCAGCACGGTCACCGAAGCCAAAGACGACGACGAGTGGCGCAAGCGCCTCACCGCCCAGCTCAAGGAGCGCCGGGCCGTCATCGTGCTCGACAACATCGTACGACCCCTCGATTCCGGGGCACTGGCGTCCGCGCTGACCACCTCCGTGTGGGAGGATCGTATCCTCGGCAAGAACGAGACCATCCGCGTGCCCGTGCGCTGCGTGTGGGTCGCCACCGGCAACAACGTCACGCTGAGCACCGAGCTCGCCCGCCGCTTCATCCGCATCCGCATCGACCCGCGCATGGATCGTCCCTTCCAGCGCGAGGGCTTCCGCCACAATCCCCTTCGCACATGGGTCCATCGCCACCGTAGCGGCCTCGTGTGGGCCGCCCTGGTGCTCGCCCAGGGCTGGCTCTGTGCTGGCTCGCCGGAGGCCGCCAGCAAGCCTCTGGGCGGCTACGAGCGTTGGTCACGCGTTCTCGCCGGTATCCTCGAGCACGCCGGCATCCCCGGCTTCCTGGCCAACGCCAACGAGCTGTACGAGGCCGCCGACCACGAGGGCGCCCTGTGGCGGACCCTCGTCGCCGCCTGGTGGGACCGCCACCGCAACGAAGAGGTCACCTCCAAGGAGCTGTTCGAGATCGCCGAGGGCATCGACGGCCTCGTGTCCACCCGCGGCAACGAGCGGTCCCAGCGCACCGCGTTCGGCAGGAAGCTCGGCAAGCAACACGACAGGGTCTTCGGCAAGTACCAGGTCGTCTCCACCGGCACGAAGAAGCGAGCCAAGGTGTGGCGACTCCTCAACGTAGCCCAAGCGAACAACGAGAGGGTGAACGTTGCAGAGTTATCCACAGAACGTTCACCCCGACGTTCACCCTCTGGAACTGACCGAAATGACAGCGGAAATGGCCCAATTCCAGAGCCCAAGGTGAACGTGGGTGAACGTTCTCCATACATCTTGAATGCACGAGGGGGTTCTTCTTCTGATCGGGATCACGCGCGTGTACGTAAAGGGTGGGGGGACGTTCACCCACGTTCACCGGAGGCCCCAAAAGCCCAGTCAGAACAAGAGGTTGAGTTGGGTGAACGTCGGGAAGTCGACGTTCACCCATGTTCACCCGCCAAGGGTGATTTCGACGAACATGGCCAGGAGCCCGACGCCGAGTCCATCACCGACCAAGCTGATCCGTCTGCTGCCCGGCCGAAAACGGCAAGGGAGGACAGCGAGCTATGACCGCGAGAGAGATGCTGGCCAAGCTGGAGGCCGACGATGTCCGGTTGACCATCAAGGGCGATCGCCTGGTCCTCAACGCCCCCAGGGGCACGCTGTCACCGGAGCGGATCGAGGACCTCCGGCCCTACAAGCCGGCGTTGATGGCTCTCGTCGCTGAACGTGAGGTCGAGCAGGCGAACAGCGAGCCCGTGAGGGACTCGTTCGACGACATCGTCGAGGATGCACAGCGGTTCCAGCGTGAGGGCAAGCCTGGCCCATGGGGGGCGTTCACCATGAGCGATGCTGCGCTGCAGGCCGTGGTCGGCGACCTCCCACTGGCCCTCCGTGACGAGCTCGATCTCCGGATCGGAATCTACCGTCGGGACGGCCTACCCGAGGACCAGGGCCTCCGAATCGCCATTTTCCTGCTCGCCGATGAGAACGACATCCCACTCGCCGGTGGGACGTGACCAAGGTTTCGTGGTCGCCCCGGGGCCGACACGCTGTCGCAACCCGCCGAAGCCCCGGGGCGACCCGATTCCGGCCCGGACCGGATGCGGTGTTGGTTTCCTCGCGCCCGATGGCCGGGATTCACCTCGGTCTAGATTCCAGCCAAGAACGGAACCGTTCCATCCGCTCGTCATCGACGCCGCAGCCACGCAGGAACACCACGACCGGGATGCGGTTCTCTGGGTACTCGGGAACGCCACGGGCAGTCAGATCGAGCGTGGCGTCGTCGATGAAGCTGGGGCCATCGTGAACGCTGTCACCGAGTCTTGCGTGCGAGATGTCGACGTTGGTGAACGTCGTCTTACCGAACACCGCGCTGCGGAGGTCCGATTCGGTGAGGTCTATGTTCTCAAGGTGAGCTCCACGGAGATCGGCACGGTCCAGTTGTACTTCCGACACGTCCGTGTTGGTCAGGTTGGCCCCGCGGAGGTCGGCGTGCAGGAGATCACCTTCCAGAATCGCGCCAGAGAGATTCGCGTCCTTGAGGATCACGTGGCCGAGGTCAGCGGCCTGCAGGTCGGTGTCCTGCAGGTCTGCCCCCTCCAGGTTGGCGCCGTACATGCAGGCCCCGCGGAAGTTGCCGCCCTTGAGGCAAGCCCCTTCCAGCTTCGCGCCCTCGAGCAGGGCGTTCTCGAACAACCGCTCACCCTGCTGGTACCTGGAGAGCAATTCCTCAGCGCTTTTGGGCGGCTGGTACGGCGTTGCTCCACTCTTCCGCTTCGACCGTTTCATTCCAGACGGCTCCTACGTTCGAGGGATTTGAGCGAGCCTACCACGGAGCATCTCGTCCCCGTGGAAACCGGGGATCTCGAGCCCTCTCCAGGCCCGTGGGTGCAAGATCAGCTCGGTCGCAACGCACCCGCTGGAAAGCACGTTCGCTACCCGGAGCCCTCGTGCACTGCGCTCGATCGCCGGTTCTCGA
>CAYRNR010000079.1:0-39927 GCA_964425605.1 uncultured Rickettsiales bacterium
GAGACCAACACCTTCGGCGCCAACCGCTTCAAGCTCGCCAAGCACCACCTGGAGGACCAGCTCGCCGAGATCAACCGCCTCGGCGCGCAGCTCGCGCGCGAGGTGGCCGGTGACTCCACCTACGTGGCCGGCGCCATCGGCCCGCTGGGCATCCGCATCGAGCCGTGGGGGCCCACGGCGCTGCACGAGGCGCGGGACGCGTTCCGCGAGCAGGGGGAGGCGTTGCTCGAGGGTGGCGCCGATCTGTTCGTGCTCGAGACCATCTCCGACCTCAGCGAGATGGGGCAGGCCATCCGCGCGCTGCGGGATCTGGCTCCGGACGTCCCCATCGTGGCCCAGATGACCGTGGGACGCGAGGGCAACTCCCTGTACGGCACCGAGCCCGAGGTGTTCGGCCGCCGCATGGCCGAGTGGGGCGCCGACGTGGTGGGCGTGAACTGCTCCATCGGGCCCGCGGCGATGCTCACCACCCTGGAGAAGCTGGGATCGGTCTCGGACAAGCCCCTGTCGGCCATGCCCAACGGCGGGCTCCCCAAGAACGTGGACGGGCGGCTGATCTACCTGTCGTCCCCGGACTACCTCGCCAAGTTCGCCCAGCGCTTCATCGAGGCCGGCGCGCGGGTCGTGGGCGGCTGTTGCGGCACCACGCCGGAGCACATCCGCGCCATCGCCGGCGCCGTGCGCATGGACCAGGGCGCCCCGCGCATCGAGATGAGCCGGGAGGCCCCCCGCTCCGAGACCCTCCCCGAACCGATCCCCATGTCCGAGAAGTCCGCGTTCGGTGCCAAGCTGGCCGCGGGGGAGTTCGTCACGTCGGTGGAGCTGACGCCGCCGCGCGGCTGGCGGCTGGACCGGATACTGGACAAGGCGGCCAAGCTCAAGGAGCAGGGCTACGACGCCATCAACGTGCCCGACGGCCCCCGCGCCTCGTCGCGGATGGGACCGCTGGCCATGTCCGTGCGCCTCCAGCAGGAGGTGGGCATCGAGGCGGTGCTCCACTACGTGTGCCGCGACCGCAACATCCTGGGCATGCAGTCCGACCTGCTGGGCGCGCACACCTTCGGGATCCGAAACCTGCTGCTGGTCACCGGCGACCCGCCCGTCCTGGGGGACTACCCCAAGGCCACGGCCGTGTTCGACGTGGACTCCATCGGCTTGACCAACATCGTCAGCCGCCTCAACACCGGCTTCGACATCGGCCACCGCAGCATCGGCGAGCCCTGCGGCTTCCTCGTCGGCGTCGGCGCCAACCCCACCGCCGTCAACCAGGAGCGCGAGGACGAGCGGCTCTACTGGAAGGTGGACGCCGGCGCGGAGTACATCATCACCCAGCCGGTGTTCGACGTGGAGCCGCTGCTCGCGTTCATCGACAAGATCGCCGAGTACAGGATCCCCGTCATCGCCGGCGTGTGGCCCCTGCAGTCCAAACGCAACGCCGAGTTCCTCAACAACGAGGTGCCCGGCGTGACCGTCCCCAGGGAGACGATGGAGCGGATGCGGGCGGCGGGCTCCAAGGAGGCCGAGCAGGAGGTGGGGCTCCAGGTGGCGATGGAGATCCTCGAGCAGGTGCACGAGCACGTGCAGGGTCTCCAGATCAGCGCCCCGTTCAACCGCGCGGATCCGGCGCTGCGCCTGCTGCGCTACCTCCGCGAGGACCTCGGCAAGTAGCGCCCCCCACGGATACCCACTCCGCGGTACCATGGTGTCCGTGCACCTCGCGCGACCGTCCTTGCTGGTCCTGCTCACCGCGCTGGTGGTCCCCTCGGCCGCCCTGGGCGAGGAGCTGCCGGCGTACCCCCTGGACCTCTCCAGCCCGGAGGCCCCGCCCCAGGGCACCCGCCTGGCCCTCGACGAGGCGCCCCTCGATCTGGGCGAGGTGCGGCTGTCGCTGCAGTTCAGCGGCAGCTACCTCCCCCTGGAGCACCGGGCCGCGCACCTGACCGAGCTACGCATCGACCACGCCCTGGGGCTCGCGGCGGGCGCGGCCGTGGGCTTCGGCCCGGCCGACCTGGGGATCGCGCTGCCCCTGGCGGTGAACCTCGCAGGACAGCTCCAGGGGTTGGCGTGGCAGGCCACGACCCTCGGGGATCTCGTGCTGGTCCCCCGCGTGGCCCCCATCCCGCGCGGACCGCGCCCCGTGGACGTGATCCTCGCGGTGCCGGTCACCCTCCCCACGGGTGACGAGGCCCGGTACGCCGGCCACACCGGCCTGACCGCCGAACCCCAGCTGCAGATCTCGCTTCGGCTCGGGCGGTTCACCGCGGTGGTCCGTCCCGGCGTCCGTATCCTGGGCGGGCGGAAGCTGGCGCTGCCCTACTTCTCCGACTGGCTGACCCTCCTCGCCGCGGTGGGCGTGGACCTGGGCTCCGGGCGGCGGGTGAGGCCCGAGATCGGGATCGAGGGCGTGGCTCCGGTCCAGGGGGCGGGCGGGGCCTCCGGCGAGTTGATCGCCGGGCTGACGGTGGAGCCTGTCCGCGGGCTGGTGATCGGCGCCCACGCGAGCGCAGGCCTCGGGGACATGCCCGGTGTCCCCAGGGCCCGTGTCCTGGGCAGCGTCGCCTGGCGAGGCGGCGGCGGTCCCCGCGCGCTCGGCCGCAGCGCCGACCTGGATCTGGACGGTCTGCCGGACGGGCGAGACCGATGCCCGGACGCGGCCGAGGACGCGGACGGCCACCAGGACGAAGACGGCTGCCCCGACCCGGACAACGACGGGGACGGCAACCCCGACTCCTCCGACGGATGCCCCGACAGGCCCGGCGCAGGAGCCGTGGGCTGTCCACCGGGCATCCTGGGGCACGACCTGGACGACGACGGCGTGGAGGAGGACGACGCCTGCCCGTTGCAGCCCGAGGACGGGCTGGAACCCGCGCCCGGGGACGGGTGCCCGAAACGGTGAATGGGTTCTGGATTTCAGATTTCAGATTTCAGATTTCCCGGACATCGGATCCATCTGCGAGGCGGACTGGATAGACCGCGCACTGCAGGCCAAAACGATCCACGAACGCATCCTGGATGCCGGCGACGAACGGGGCCGCGGCGTCTCTCCGGACGAGGTTGAGGACGCAGCCACCGAACCCGCCGCCGATCATCCGCCCCCCCTCCCAGCCGGGGATCGCCGCGGCGAGCTCCACCAGGCCATCGAGCTCGGGCGTGCTCACGCCCATGAGCTCGCTCAGGCCCCGGTGGGTGGCCTGCAACAGGACGCCCAGCCGCTCGGCGTCGCCTGCCTCGGCCGCCGCGACGAAGTCCCGGGTCCGGTGGGTCTCCCCGACCACGTAGCGGGCGCGGGCGGCCTCGGAGGGGGTCAGGGAGGGAGCCTCGCCGGCGTCCGGGGGCAGCTCCACCAGCGGCCCGAGGACCGCCTGGGCCGCCTCCAGCTCCGCCCGTATCCGGTTGTACTGATCGCCCAGCTCGTGCGTCACCATCGAGTTGACCAGCACCCACTCGTGGTCGGGTAACGCCGGGGTGAACAGCCGGTGCTCGAGGGTGTCGCAATCCAGGTCGAGCACCTGGCCGGCGCGGCCGTGCACGGACACGAACTGGTCCATGATGCCGCAGGCGGTGCCCACCTGGTCGTTCTCCACCTTGCGCGCCAGCAGGGCCAGCTCGGCCCCGCCGAGGGGCTCGCCCGTGGCGGCGGTGAACCACTGGATCAGCGCCACCTCGAGGGCCGCCGAGGAGGAGAGCCCGGCCCCCAACGGGACGTCGCCCGCGATCAGCAACGATCCGCCGATCCAGGGATATCCCAGCGCGCGGAGCTCGCGCAGGACCCCCCAGACGTAGGTCTTCCAGCCCCCCGGCGCCGGTCCGTCCAGTGCGCGCGGGGACCACCGCACCGCGTCGTCGAAGTCGAGGCTGCGGACCTCCAGCGCGTCCCCTTCGCCGGGGACCCCCGCCACGGAGATGCCCCGATCGATGGCCGCGGGCAGGACCCGGCCGCCGAGGTAGTCCACGTGCTCACCCAGCAGGTTGATCCGCCCCGGCGCGACCGACAGCAGCTGCGGCGGCAACGCGAAGTGATCACGAAAGGTCCGGACGGTCACATCGGTCGGGATCATGGCGCCTCCCGTCGGCAGCATTCACCCCGCCCCGGGGCGCGGGGAGCTTAGCAGACGCACGCAGCTGCGCGCGGAAACGGCCGATCGTTGGTAGAATCTCCGCCGGACGCAACGACAGCGGTATTCATGGCGACTCGAAACTTCATCGGCGTCTTCCGCAAGGCTGCCTGGCGCAACGAGGCCGAGGTGGACGAGTTCGTCCGCGCCAACGCCGACATCGGCGAGGGCAACCTGCGCCAGGCGTTCAACGTCATCGTCCGCGAGGGCAGCAAGTATCCCCGACACCAGCTGTCCCACATGGAGCGGGTGGCCCTCGCGCTGGCCGAGGGTCGAGGGGATCCCGACATCGCCCCGCACCTGATCGATCTGGCCCGCGGCGCCGAGGAGCGGGGACGGCGCTACCTGTCCGAGGTCCTGGTCCGCGTCAACGACACGGAGTGGCACCCGCGCCTTTTTCCCTACCTCCACCACAAGGACGACCGCGTGCGGGCCATGGCCAAGCGCGTGCTGACCGAGGTGGGGGGCAAGACCGTGTTCCGCCTGGCCAGCGAGACCGCGGCCGAGCGATGGTTCAGCCGCATGGAGATCATCGACGTGCTCGTCGCGATCTCCGGGCACTACGCCATCCCCGTGTTGCTGACCATGTTCCCCACCTGCACCCGGGAGGAGCGCGTCCGCGTCGTCCAGCACCTCTCGGACGAGAAGTACATGAAGGCCGCCCCGCGGGACGCCTGCGAGGCGCTGCAGGGCCTGCTGGCAGACGACGATCCCATGGTTCGCGGGCGCGCCTGCGCCGGCCTGGGCAAGATGGGCGATCCGGAGGTGATCCCGCACCTGGCCCCGCTGGTGTGGGACGACAACCAGTGGGTGGCCAAGGCCGCGGTGGTCTCGCTGGGCGGGTTCGACGACGTCCGGGCCGTGGAGCTGCTCGGCGAGGTGGCTCGCGTCGACAACGTCAACATCCAGACCGCTTGCGTGGACGCGCTCATCGCCATCGGCACCGACACGGTCGTGCCCACCCTGGTCAGCCTGCTGGAGTCTGCCAACCTCGTCCTGCGCAACAAGGCCACCGAGGGGATCTCGACGCTGGGCAAGTCCGGCAAGGTCAACCTGGCGCGGATGCTCGTGCTGATGATGAACAGCCCGGACGTCAACGTGCGCCGGGCGGTCATCGAGATCATCAACGAGGTGGGGGACCGCGACGGCACCATCTGGAAGCGCCTGGTGCGACACCTGCGCGACGAGGACTGGTGGGTCAGGGAGCGCGCCACCGAGGTGCTGGTCCACATCTCGGGCAACAAGATCACCGAGCACGTGGTGGAGCTGCTGGAGGACCCCAGCGACATCGTCCGCCGCTACGCGGTGGAGGTCCTGATCCGGCTCAAGGATCGCCGCTCCATCGGTCCCCTGGCCACGGCCGCCAAGGAGGACACCGACTGGTGGGTCCAGGAGCGGGCCATCGAGGCGCTGGGCGAGCTGGGGGACGAGCGAGCCACGCCCGTGGTCGTCAACCTGCTGCGCAACAAGGAGCTGCACTGGGTCTGCGTGCCCGCCCTGGGCAAGCTGTCGGACGCCAGGGCGGTGCCGTACCTGGGGCACCTGCTCGTAGCCACGAAGGACGAGTTCCGGCTGACCATCCTCGAGGCCCTCGACGCCATCGGCACCCCGGAGATCATCGAGGAGGTGCGCAAGGTCGCGGACGATCCGGACAAGGAGGTCCGCACGGCCGCCATCCGCATCCTCGGCAAGATGCAGGTGGATCTGGACGCGTCGCGGGTGGAGCAGCAGGCTGCGAGCTCCCTGTCCTACCTGGACACCCTGCTCGAGGACGCCAAGAACCAGGGCGCCACCGATCTGTACATCCTCGCCGGCGCCCCCCCGACCATGAAGATCATGGGACGCGTGGAGCCGCTGAACGACCGCATCCTGGACGCCGAGCACACCGAGCAGCTGCTCATGGCCATCCTGTCGGACAAGAAACGCGACGAGTTCGAATCGGCCAAGGACGTGGACACGTCGTACGAGAGCCAGAACGAGCACTACCGCTTCCGGGTCAACATCTACCAGCAGCACACGGGCATCAACGGGGTGTTCCGGGTCATCTCCGACGAGGTACTGCCCTTCGAGCAGCTGAACCTGCCGGACATCGTGCTGGACTTCACCGAGTGGGACTCGGGGCTGGTCATCATCGCGGGCCCCTCCAACTCGGGCAAGTCCACCACGCTGACCACCCTGGTGGATCACATCAACCGCAAGCAGGCCAAGCACATCATCACCCTCGAGGACCCCATCGAGTACATCCACGACAAGGGGCACGGCTGTCTGGTCAACCAGCGGGAGGTGGGCACCCACACGAGCAACTACCGCGCCGCGCTGCGCAGCGTGCTCCGAGAGGACCCGGACGTGATCCTGGTGGGGGAGATGCGCGATCTGGAGACCATGTCCTTCGCGGTGACCGCCGCCGAGACGGGTCACCTGGTCTTCGGCACCCTGCACACCATCAGCGCCGCCGCCACCATCGACCGCATCCTCGACGCGTTCCCGCCCCATCAGCAGCCCCAGATCCGGGTGATGATCTCCGAGAGCCTCAGGGGTGTGCTGTGTCAGCAGCTGCTGCTGCGGGCGGACGGCGCGGGTCGCGTGCTGGCCGTGGAGTTGATGATCAACAACCACGCCATCGCCAACATGATCCGGCTGGGCAAGATCCACCAGATCGAGGGGGCGATCACCACCAGCTACGAGAAGGGCATGCGGCTGATGGACCGCGAGATGCTGCAGCTCGCCAACAAGGAGATCATCTCCCCGGAGGAGGCCTACGCCAAGGCCACCGACCGCAAGCTGTTCGCCCACTTCTTCGAGGACGAGGACGAGGGCGAGGACGCCGAGGGCGACGGCGGGCGGCCCTCTGTTCGTCAGGTCCGGGTCTCCCGTGACTCGGAGGGCAGCTGATCATGGCGCGCGTCGACTCCTTCCTGAGGCTGGTGATGGAGCAGCGGGCCTCGGACCTGCACTTCTGCGCGGGGTCCTCCCCCGTCATCCGCTACAACGGCGATCTGGTGCACGTGAAGTTCCGCCAGCTGTCGGCCCTGGAGACCAAGCGGTTCATCTACGAGATCCTCACCGACGAGCAGATCGCCCTGTTCGAGGAGAACCAAGACCTGGACTTCGCCTACGAGCTGCCCAACGTGGGCCGGTTCCGGGTCAACGCGTACAACCACTCCGAGGGTATGGGCGCGGCATTCCGGATCATCCCGGAGGCCCCGCCGTCCCTGGACGAGCTCAAGCTGCCGCCGGCCCTGCGCCAGTTCTGCGACCTCGACGCCGGCCTCGTCTTGGTCACCGGCCCCACGGGGTGCGGGAAGTCCACCACACTCGCGGCCCTGGTGGACGAGATCAACGGCAGCCGCCGCAAGCACATCCTCACCATCGAGGACCCCATCGAGTTCGTGTACACCATGCGCAACTCGGTGGTCTCCCAGCGGCAGGTGGGCCGGGACTCGGAGACCTTCGCGTCGGCGCTGCACGCCAGCTACCGCGAGTCCCCGGACGTGATCCTGGTGGGGGAGATGCGGGACAACGAGACCATCTCCCTGGCCATCACCCTCGCGGCCACGGGCACCCTCGTCTTCGGCACCTTGCACACCAGCTCCGCGGCCCGCGCCGTGGACCGGATCATCGACTCCTACCCGGAGCAGCAGCAGGACCAGATCCGGGGCATGCTCTCCATGTCCCTCAAGGGGGTCATCGCCCAGAAGCTGTGCAAGACCGTGGACGGGCTCAACCGCATGGCCGCGGTGGAGGTGATGACCTGGTCTTACGCCGTGTCCAACCTCATCCGAGAGGGCAAGACCTACCAGCTCACCTCGGTGATCCAGGCGGCCGACTACCGCGGCACCGGCATGGAGACCATGGACCAGTGCCTGCTGCGCCTGATGAAGCGCGGCAAGATCACCCCCGACGAGGCCCGCGGCCACGCCGAGGACAAGACGCTGTTCGATTCTTATGTGATATGACCTTGCTCAACCATGTCATCCACCCGTGAAGCCCGATCCCTGCTCGCCGCCGGCAAGGTGCGCGAAGCGGCGCGCATGTTCGAGATCCAGGGCCACCTGCGCCAGGCAGTGCAGGCCTTCGTCCAGGCCGGGGACTGGGCGGGCGCGGGGCGGGTCTCCGAGGCCGCGGGCAAGCACGAGCGCGCGCTGGAGTACTACCGCAAGGCGCGCAGCCCGGCCGACATGGGGCGACTCCTCGAGCTCCTCGGCATGTACGAGACCGCGGGGCAGGCCTTTGCCGACGCTGAGGACTTCGCGTCCGCGGCGCGGGTCTTCGAGCTCGAGCTGGCGCGCCTGAACCGCCGCAACACCGACACCTCGTCCCGCCGCAAGGCGGCCCGCTGGGCCGCGCACTTCCACGCCAAGGCCGGGGATCCGGATCGCGCGTGCAAGCTGCTCTCGGACAGCGGCGAGCCCGAGCGGGCGGCGCGCGTGCTCGCCTCAGCGGGTCACCACGCCAAGGCCGCCAAGCTGTATCTCGACCTGGGCATGCGCCAGCAGGCCGTGGACATCCTGGTGCGCGCCGAGAAGCCCGCCGAGGCGGCCAAGCTGTGCGAGGACGCCGGCGAGTTCCTGCTGGCCGCGCGCCTGTACTTCAACGCCGGGAACATGGAGCGCAGCGCCCACTGCTACGTCAGCGCGCACGAGTGGCGGGAGGCGGCGCAGGTGGCGGTCCTCGTGCCGGACTGGGGCCTCGCCGGCCAGATGTTCTCCAGGGCAGGCGAGCCGCTGGAGTCGGGCAGGGCGTTCCTGCGCGCCGAGCGCCCCGACGAGGCCATCAAGTCCCTCGCCCAGATCCGCTTCGACGATCCCCGCTACCAGCAGGCCGTCGCCGTGGTGGTGCAGGCGCTGGAGCTCAAGGGCGACATGTCCTTCGCCGCCGAGCGGTTCCTCAACGAGTTCGTGTACCGCCCCCTGGACGACGACGGCGCCGCCCTGCTGTACCGGTTGGCCCAGGTGTACGAGAAGGGCGAGTTCTGGGAGACGGCCCAGGAGCACTACGAGAAGCTCCTCAAGAAACGCCCCGACGACGACGACGCCGCCGAGGGGCTGAAGCGCGTGATCGCCTACCAGCGGGACTCGGCGGCCATCTACAAGCAGGTCCTCAAGGAGGACTTCGACTACGAGGACCGGACCAAGCGGATGCAGAGGCGCCGCAAGGCCCAGCTGGAACCCACCGGTGACCTCGAGTCGTTCCCCGACCTGCCGCCGTCACCGGGCGGTGAGGACCCCACCACGAGGGCGGAGCCCGAACAGGAGGTCCCCGCACCCCGGCATCCAGCCCCCGCGGCCACCGGGCCCGGTCCGGGGACGCCCCATCGCCCCGGCGACTCGTCGGTCACCAGGACCTGGGCCCACCAGGCGACCATCGTGCGCCTGGAGCCGGGCGCGCGCCTGGGCACCCGCTACCAGCTGCAGGCCAAGATCGGCGCGGGCGGTCGCGGCGCGGTGTTCCTGGCACAGGATCTGGAGCTGAACGAGCCCATCGCCATCAAGGTGCTCCACCCCACGGACGTGACCGAGCAGAGCCTGGACCAGTTCCGCCAGGAGCTGAAGCTGGCCCGCAAGCTGACCCACCCCAACATCATCCGCCTGTACGACATCGGCGAGGTGGAGGGGCTGCGGTTCATCACCATGGAGTACCTGGACGGCCGTGATCTGGAGTCGCTGCTCGAGGGCGCCCCGAACGGCCTGGAGTTCAGCCAGGGCGTGGACCTGGCGCTGCAGGTCTGCGACGGCCTGGGCGCGGCCCACGAGCTGGGCGTGATCCACCGCGACATCAAGCCCTCCAACGTGGTGGTCCAGGCCGACGGCCGGGCCAAGATCCTCGACTTCGGCATCGCCAAGCTGATGGACGCCCAGGGGATGACCCGCACCGGGCTCGCCTACGGAACGCCGCTGTACATGTCCCCGGAGCAGATCCAGGGCCAGCGTGATCTGGATCACCGCACGGACCTGTACTCCCTGGGCTGTCTGATGTTCGTGCTGTTCACCGGGCGGCTGCCCTTCGAGGCCGAGGAGGCATTCCAGCTGCTGATGGCCCACGTGAGCCGGCCGCCGCCGAGCCCATCGGAGTTCCGCCCGGACATACCACCCCGCCTCGAGCAGATCCTGCTGACCCTGCTGGAGAAGAACCGCGAGGACCGCTTCGCCAGCTGCGCCGACCTCCGGCGGGCCATCGAGGGCGCCCTGTGATCCCCCCTCCGGCGGCCCCAGCCGAGGGGGACATCCTCGACGGCCGCTACATGCTGCGCCACGCGCTGGGCCAGGGCGGCATGGGCATGGTGTTCCTCGCCCGGCAGATCAACCTCGAGCGCAAGGTGGCCATCAAGGTCCTGGCCAAGGGGGTGGAGGAACGCTCCCGCGAGTACGAGGCGCGGTTCCGGCGCGAGGCGCTGGCCGCGAGTCGCCTGTATCACCCCAACATCGTCCAGGTGATGGACTACGGCCGCGACCGCCGCCTGGGCCTGTTCCTGGTCATGGAGTACCTCGACGGCAGGAACTTCGGTCAGCTGATCGCCCAGGACTACCCCCTGCCGCCGGAGCGGGTGGCCGACCTGCTGATCCAGACGCTGGCCGCCCTCGAGGCCGCCCACCAGTCCATGCTCCTGCACCGGGACATCAAGCCCGCCAACATCATGGCCTGCAACGTCCCCGGGCGGCCCGACTTCGTCAAGGTGCTCGACTTCGGCATCGCGCGCGCCCTGGAGGGCGCCCAGCTGGACGATCTGAAGCTGACGCGCGAGGGTTCGGTGTGCGGGACGCCCACCTACATGGCGCCCGAGCAGGCCGTGGGCCGGTCCCTGGACGGGCGCGCCGATCTGTACGCGGTGGCCGCCATCCTGTACGAGATGCTCACAAACGAGCTGCCCTTCACGGCCAAGACCCCCACCGACTACCTGATCCGCAAGGTCAACGAGGACGCGCCCGCCCCGGAGACGGGGACGGACGGACGGCCCAACCCGCCGGGCCTGGTGGACATCTGTGTCCGGGGGATGGCGCGGGATCCCGACGAGCGGTTCGCAGATGCGCCGTCCTTCCGACGAGCGCTGGAGAACTGGCTCGAGCGGGAACAGCAGCGTTCGCGCGGCGAGACGGACCAGGGAGGCCCGCCGCACCAGGCGGCTGCGCCGTCCCCCCTCGCCGACGCGATGGGCGCCACCGCGGTGAACGAGGACGGCGCCCTGGTGCGCGGCGAGGACGAGGTCATCCCGGCGACCTGGGCCGACCTCCGCCAGCAGGCGCCCGAACCGGCGCCCGTGCTTCGGCGGGCACGTTCCAGGGACGAGCGCCCCGGCTACCCCGGCGTGGGGGAGATCCTCCTGGGACGGGAGGAGATCCTGGCCGAGCTGAGAGAATCGCTCGAGCGTGCAGCGGCAGCGGGCTGGGACGCGCAGCTGGTGGTCGGTCCGGTGGGCAGCGGCCGCAGCCGTATCCTGGCCGAGGTGGCGCAGCGGGCCGGTTCTGCCGGCTGGGAGGTGTTGCGGGCTCGACCCGGATCGCCGGACGTCAGCCCGTTCATCCTCCCCGCCGACCTCCTCCCGGTGGCCCGCGACACCGGACCTCGCCTGGTGCTGGTGGACGACGTGGATCTGCTGCCGCCCCCCCTGTGGGCGGCATTCCTCGATCCTGCCCTGTTCCTCGACCGCCCCACCCTCGTGCTCGGGTCGGCCCTGGGCGACGCGTCGCCGCCGGGTCGAGCCGGGGTGCAGGCCCTCCAGCCCCTCTCCCGCGGGATCCGCCTCGCCCTGGGAGCACCGTACCTCGGCGACAGCCTGACCCTCGCGGGCCCCGAGGCGCCCTTCCCCGCCTGGCTGGAGCAGCGGGCCTACCTCGCCCGAGACCTCGACGAGATCCAGCTCGGCGAGGAGGGCCGCTGGTTCCTGCACCAGGCGTCCGCACCGGCGCTGGGCGACCTGGCCCAGGTCGTGCGCAAACGAGTCGCGGCGCTGGAGCCGGCGCATCGGCGCCTCGTGAAGCTGCTGTCCCTGTCCGCGCGGGGCCTGCTCGAGCTCCCCAGGGATACCGGGAGCGACGCCGACGCCGCGATCCTCGCCGAGCTGGCCGTCTCGAGACTGGCCGAGGACACCCCCGACGGCTGGTTGCTCGCCTCGCGGTGTGTGGCCGAGACCGTGCGCGGCGACCTGGGACCGGCCGAGCTCGGAGAGCTCCAGGGCCAGCTCCTCCAGGCGTCCAGGCTGGCCGTGGGCGCCGTGCACGGCCCGCGTCGGCGTTCGCGCATCCTCCAGCAGGCCCTCCACCACGAGCAGCTGGGCGAGCGGATGGAGGCGGCGGCGTGCCTCGAGGCAGCGGCCCAGACCTACCTGGACGTGGACCTGCCCGACCGCGCGGTCCCGCCGCTGCAGCACGCGAACTCCCTGGCGCTGAGCAAGGTCGAGTGGACGACGGATCGCATCCGCATCGCCAGCTGCCTCTCCGACGCGCTCACGGCCGCGGGCCAGCCCGAGGCGGGCCTGGAGATCCTCGACGCGATCCAGATACGGCCGCGGCTGCACCTGAGCTATCCCGGCGGGGTCGCCCTCTCGCGCGGGCTGATCTCGAGCGCGCAGCGGCGCGACGACGCCGAGCACCACCTCACCGAGGCCCTGCGGATGGCCACGGAGGTCGGGGACGCGAAGCTCGAGATCCGGGCCCGCGTCGCCCTGGCCGACGACGCCCTGCGGACCCAGCGGCGTGACGAGGCCGTCGCCCATGCCGACCAGGCCCGCTCGGTGCTGCCCCAGGCCAGCTCGCTGCGCCTGGCGTTGAAGCTGGCGAGGCTCCTCGTGCGCGTCCGACAGACGCGAGACGCGCGGCACGTGCTGCGCAAGCTGCTCGAGCAATCCGAGGCCGGCGGAGAGCTGCAGATCTGGGCGCAGGCGATGCTGGCCATGGGCAGCGTCCACATCGAGCGCGGAGATCCGAAGGAGGCGGCGCGCTTCCTCGACGCGGCGCGCGCCCGCGAATCCCTCGAGCCGGTGGTCCGGGCGCGGGCCGCCCTCCACCGCGGCCTGATCCACGTGATCCTCCGGGATCCGGATGGCGGGCGCCTGTGTTACGGCGAAGCCCTCGGGGCGGCCTGCGCGGCGGGGTGGAGCGAAGGCGCACAGCAGGCGCTCACGGCGCTGAAGGGGCTCTGACGCGAGGTAGGGGTTCAGTCCCGGATGGTCGTCTCGAACTCGCCGATCTTGTCCGGATCGAACGGCCCGCCACGCAGCAGATCGGCGCACCCGCCGCACGGGACGACCTCGTACTCACCGGCCTCGTCGGGTCGCAGGTCGGCCAGCCCCAGACCGTACAGCAGCAGCACCGCGCGGCGGACCACCTCCGGGCCGCCGAGATCCGCGGACTCGGCCCGGGCCAGCAGCAGCGGCGAGTGCAGCGCCGGCAGCAGCCTCAGCGCCACCTCGAGGGCCTCCTCGTCCGCCGGGGGTGACGGCTCGGCGAGCTTGCGGAACGCCTTTCCCGCCATGCCCGGGACGAACAACAACAGCTTGGGGAATCCACGGAGACCCCGCCGTTGCTTCTCGTCGATGAACGACGAGTGGGAGAAATCCACACGCCGGTAGCGCTCGATGGGCGAGCGCTCGCGCATGAACTCGGACAGGCCCGCGAGCGCCACGTAGAAGACCGTGTAGGCGGCGCCGAAGTAGATGGGCGAGATCCTGTACCCGATGACCTGATCCACCAGCAGGTAGATCCCCGCGCCGACGACGACGAAGAACACCGCGGCGAGGCCGGTGGCGGTGATGCGGGAGTAGAAGTGCTGGTCCCCCAGATCCTCCATCCGCGCCTCGAGCTGCTTGCGCACCCGCGGCGACGGGATGGGCCAGACCATCGCGTCGGTGGACGTCCCGGCATCCACATCCTCCAGCGCGGGCATGTCCAGCGCGGACAGGAAGGGATCGGTGACGTCAGCGCGTTGGTCGTCCATCACCTCCGATTGTCCCACGTCCTGCGCTCCACCGCGAGGGGGGGAGGTCAATGAGCGACGAAGAGCAGCTCGCGCGAGCGTCGATTGGTGGACAGCACGTAGGAGTACGAGCCTGCATCGAACTGCTCGACCTCGCCGCGCTCACGCCTCAGATCCTGCAGCAGATCGTCGGGATCGGGCACGCCGTCAGAGCGATAGGAGAGCGCGAGCGTTGCACCGGGGAACCGCGCGCAGGTCTCCCGCAGCAGGGCGCGGATGCGGCGGCGCTGGGACCAGGGGCACGGCGGTCCGGCGAGGCGGAGGTTGCGGCTCGCGCGGTCGAGCCGCGACGGCCAGCCGGCGTAGTCGCACAGGCCCTCGAGGAAGTGGTAGTAGCGCGAGTAGTCGTTCCCGACCCCCTTCGAGGAGATGTACGGCGGGTCCAGGTACACCAGATCGTGGCGGCCCGGCGCGTCCATCACGTCGCCGGCCACCGCTCGACACGGCCGCGCCCCCTCGAACACCGCCGCCGTCCCCTCGCCCGCGAACCGTCGCAGCAGGGGCGCCAGGGGGGTGTCCCACGTCGCCTTGTTGCCGAAGGTGCGGGGAACGTCCGCCGTGCGCAGCGACAGGTTCCGCCGGTGGAAGAGGTTGAACGGGCGCTTGATCAGGCAGGCCTGGAACGCCGCGAACCAGGCCAGGTCCCGGCGCCCGCCGGGCGGCAGGGCCTCGACGTTGGTCACCAGCACGTCCAGCTGCCGGTTCTCCTCGTCGGTGTAGTAGACGCCACCGAAGGTGTCGGCGATGAAGGACGGATACGCCCGGCCGGGCACGGGACGCAGGAGCTGCTCGGCGTCGTCGCCGCCGAGGGACTCGGTCTCGTTGACCACCAGGGCGCGCGCCACCCGCTGGCTCGACACCAGCCGGTCGTTGCAGGTGACCTCCTTGCCCATCGCCTTGAGGCCGTAGGCCACCGCGGCGGTCCCGCTGAAGGCGTCCAGCGCGCGGGTGAAGGGGACCGACTCGAGGCAGCGCAGCAGCCACGGCAGGAGCTTGCGCTTGGAGCCCTGGAATCGGGTGGGGGGGAAGCGATCGACCTGGGCCGCCCAGGCGGGTTCGGTCAGCGGCGTATCCCGGCTCGGCATCGGCCCAGCATACCCCAGCGACCGGACGTGATTCGCGCTGGCGCGTGTTATCTTCTCGTGGCCATGTTCAAGCTCCTGCTCGCGGCCCTGGCCGCCACCGTGATCGCCCCCGCGGCCCTCGCCGGCGACCGCGCCTCCCCCGCCGCCGAGGTGGTCGTCACCGTCACCGGGACGGGCGCCCTGGTGGGCGTCGGGGAGCCACCGACCCCGGATCGTATCGGCACGCTCGTCTACCTCCGGCACGACGGCGACGTGGCCGCGGCCGCGGGGCAGCTGGCCGCCACCCTCGGAGGCACACCCACCGTGCGCCTCTTCGGTACGAACGCGGCCTCCGGCGAGGCCATCGAGGCCGCGGACGTGGCCATCCTCCGAGCGGGCCTGGTGGCCACACACGACACCACGGGCGACGGCCCCGATCCCGGCGCGCAGATGACCGCCGACGCGGGCGGCTACCACCGCCGCGACGCTCCGGGGCAGCTCGCGCTGGACGCGGCCGCCGCAGTGAAGGCCTTCGCGGAGGTGGCCTCCTACGGCCACGGCCACACCCCTCCGCTGTTCGAGCCCGCCCCCGGTGGCGGCATGCGCCAGGTCCGGCCCGGGGGCTGGGACCAGCCCACCCGCGCCTACGCCTGCCCCTTCCCCTCCACCCCCGGCCTCCAGGGCCCCGCCGGCATGGCCCTCGAGCTGAGCCTCGGCGACGGCCGCACCGCCTCCGAGGAGGCCTTCGCCGGATGGTGCGACAGCCTCGCGCTCGCGCTCGCGGCCTCCTGCGATCCCGCCGAGCTCCTGGACACCTTCGAAGCCGGCCCCGTGGAGTTGGCCTACGGCGATCCCCCCGACGCCGGCCCCTGGTGGCTGCTCCCCGACTCCGCCGCCCCCCGCGGCGGCAGCTCCCTGGCCGTGGCCTGCGCCGCCGACGCCCTGACCGCCCACCGCGTCGCCGCCCTCCACGCCGGCATCCTCCTTCGCGTCGCGCTGGTCCAGAGCGATCTCACCGAGGGCTGCCGGCGCGTGATCGAGGAGAGCTGCAAGTAGCCTAGGGGTCAAGTCTGGTCTTGCAACTTGGGGGCGCGTCCGCGCCCCCAAGTTGCAAGACCAGACTTGACCCCTAGACCGCTTCGAGATCCTCGTGGGTCAGCTTCTCGTCCTCGATGTCCCGATCGAGGAACTCCACGAGGTGTTCGAGGACCTCCGTGGAGATGACCATGCCCTGGTGGGTCAGGGGTGGGAGGTGTCCGAGCACCTCGACGTTCTCGGCCCCGGCGAGGTGGCAGACCTCGGGGGGGGCGATGCGGTCGCGGGTGGCGAAGATGGACATGGCCCCGACGTCGGGGGGGAGGCCCTCGCGGTTGAGGGTGGTGATGAACGGGGAGTCGGGCACGAGCTGCTGGGCGGCCGCGGAGATCCGGCCGAGGAAGAGCTTGGCGGTGCGCGCGGCGTCGGATCCCTGGAAGGGGGTCCCGACGGCGATGAAGCGACGCACGCGAGCCGGCCCCCCGAAGACCTGGAGGTAGCGGAGCCCCAGCAGGCCGCCGAGGCTCACCCCGATCAGATCACACCTCTGGACCTTGAACCCCCCCAGGATGCGATCGATCTCCGAGGCGAGCAGACCGGCCATGGGCTCGACCTTGCCCAACAGCAGCGGCGGGAGCTGGGCGATGTGCGCCTCGAACCCGGCCCGTTCGAGCCTGGCCCGCATGGGGATCATCATCTCCTTGCTGGCCAGGTATCCGTGGACCACCACCACGGGGCGTCTGCGGGGGGGTTCTTCCATGGCTCCGTCCTGGCGGCCGGTCGACCGGGCGCGCCGCGGAGCAGCATAGCAGATCCGCCGTGGTCACCAGGACCGGATGGGCCGGGGCAGGACCAGCTCCTCGAAGGCTCGCAGGGCGAAGTCGTCGGTCATGCCCGCGATGTAATCCCCGACGACGCGCAGCTCGCCGGTCTCGTCCCGTCGCTCGTACATGGACCCGAACCGACCGACGTAGCGGCCGAAGGACCGGTCCACCGCCAGCGGGAGATCCGGGTACGCCGCTGCGTCGAAGCCGAGGCTGTCGTAGGTGGCGAGGAGGTGCTCGAAGAGGCGACGCAGGGTCTCGCGGCAGTGGTCGCCGTAGGACCGCAACATGGGCGCGTTGTAGATGCGCTGGTAGTTGAAGTTGCGCAGCTCGAGGACACCCTCGTGGACCCCCTCGGAGAACCCGATGGAGCCGGTGCGCTCGGCCGTGTCGATGCAGTCGAGCACAAGGGTGTTGATGATCTGGCTGTTGGTGGCCCCGAGCCGCTCCACGACCAGAGCGGGCACGTCGCTGGCGCGGATCAGCTGGGCGGTGATCGCGTCCTCCACGTCGCGGCCGAGGTAGGCGATCTTGTCGGACATGCGGACGATGCACCCCTCCCAGGTGCTGGGGTAGCGATCCCGCTGCTGGATCGAGGTGAGTTCCTTGGGCTCGGGATCCGGCTGGATGCCCTGCTCCCACCGCTCGCCGCAGTGACAGATGATGCCGTCGCGCACGGCATAGGTGAGGTTCAGCCCCTCGCCGCCGCCGGCCAGATGGTCGACCACGCGCAGGCCGTGTACCTCGTGGTGGAATCCACCGATGTCGCGCAACATCGAGTGGATCACCCGCTCGCCCGGGTGGCCGAAGGGGGGGTGGCCGATGTCGTGCCCCATGCCGATGGCCTGGGACAGATCCACGTCCAGCCCCAGGGCGCGGGAGATGGTGCCGGCGATGGAGGACACGTGCAGAACGTGCTCGATGCGGGTGCAGATGTGGGCGTTCTCCGGATCGAAGAAGACCTGCGTCTTGCGCTTGAGCCGACGGAAGTCGAGGCTGTGCAAGATGGCGGCCTGATCGCGGAAATAGTCGCCGCGTACGTCGGTGTCGCGGGACACGGCGCGGGCCCGGTAGACCGCTTCGTCCTGCGCGTTGGTGAAGTTCACACCGCACCTCCATCAAGGGTTCGTCCGCTCCTAGGATCCCCATTTCCGGCCCTGCTGCAAGACGCTGGGGTTGTCTTCGCCCGCGCAAGGGAGTCAAATGACGGGATCGAATCAACCGGAGACGTAGCATGCAGCACCGTATCGTCGTCCTGCTCGCCAGCTTGATCTTCTGCGCCGGAGCCAACGCGCAGACCACGCACATCGTCGATGCCGGCGGTGGTGGAGACTTCCTCACCATCGGCGAGGCCGTGACGGCCGCAGCCACCGACGACCGCATCGAGGTCTGGGCCGGCACCTATGCCGAGGCCGTCGATTTCGGCGGCAAGGACCTGGAGCTGGTGGGCGACGGTTCGGGGCTCACGATCATCGACAGTGTCGGCGATGGGGTGATCGCGGACGGTTCCGGTGCCTCCACCGTCAGCGGCTTCACCATCGCCGCCGACGGCATCGGACTGATCTCCATCTCGGACACCCTGGTGATCAACGACGTGGTGTTCGACGGCACCGGCCGCCCCACCACCGCGTACGCCTTCGACGTGAGCCTCGCGGCGGACTGGCAGATGACCAGCGCCGAGGTGATGGGCTACTTCGCCGACGCGACGCCCATCGGCGTGGTCTACGAGGTGGAGGACTTCTCGTGGACGTCGTGCGACTTCCACGACAACTCCACCGTCGCCGGTGTGGGCCTGCAGATCGTCGGGTCGTCCTCGGTCGGCTCGGTGACCAACTCCACCTTCGCGGCCAACCTCGACGGCGACGCGCTGATCGGGATCACGGACGCCTCGGTCACGTTCGAGGACTGCGACTTCGTCGGCAACACCTCCACCTGCCTGGCCGTAGACGGCGACGGAGGCCTCATCGCGCTGCGCTGCGACTTCTCCTACAACGAGGGCGTCTACGGGGCGGCGGTGGACATCACCGACAACTCGGCCGCGACCGTGGACGGCTGCACCTTCGAGGAGAACCAGGCCAGCGGCCTCGGCGGCGCCATCCACGTGGATCAGTCCCAGGTCGTCATCGAGTGGAGCCACTTCATCTCCAACGTCAGCCAGCAGTACGGCGGCGCCATCGCGGCGGAGGACTCCACGATGTGGATTCGCCACAACCGCATCATCGCCAACGGCTCGGCGAGCCTGCTCCAGGGCGGCGGCGTGTACCTCAACGGCGGCTCCTTCAACGCCGACAACAACGTGATCGTGGGCAACCAGGCCGGCGCCAACGGCGGCGGCATGTACCTGTACGACACCGACGGCACGGTGTCCCACTGCACGCTCGCGGGCAACGGCGCCCTGGTCGGCGGCGGCATCACCTCCACCGGTGGCACCGTGGAGCTGGTGGACAACATCGTCGCCCACGGCACCCAGGGCTACGGCATCGAGGGCGACGGCAACGTCACGGTCCGCTACTGCGACGTCTACGACCACCCCGCGGGCGACTACGACGTGGGCATCGGTGACCAGACCGGCATCTACGGCAACATCTCCGAGGATCCGCTGTTCGTGGACTACACCGATGACGGCGACTTCCTCAACGACGACGTCCACCTGCAGACCCTGTCCCCGTGCGTGGACGCAGGCGACGTCGATCCGGACAACGACGGCGACGACTGCACCATCGACGCGGACGACCAGGAGGAGGACGGCAGCTGCCCCGACATGGGCGCCTACGGCGGCAGCGAGCCCCTGTTCGCCGACCAGGACCGGGACAACGTCTCGGTGGAGGACGGCGACTGCGACGACACCAACCCCGACACCTACCTCGGCGCCCCCGAGATCTGCGACCGCCAGGACAACGACTGCGACGGCGTCGTGCCGAGCGACGAGCTCGACACCGACGGCGACGGCATGACCGAGTGCGAGGGGGACTGCGACGACACCATCCCCCAGGTCTTCACCGGCGCCGTGGAGCAGTGCGACGGCCTGGACAACGACTGCGACGGCGTCGTGCCCGCGGACGAGGTGGACGACGACGGCGACGGCAGCCGCCTGTGCCACGGGGACTGCGACGACGCCGATCCCGAGCGGTTCCCCACCAACCCCGAGGTCTGCGACGGCATCGACAACGACTGCGACGAGGTCCTGCTCACCGGTGAGGACGAGGACCTCGACGGCGACGGCTCGCCCACCTGCGCCGACTGCGACGACTACGACGACGAGCGATTCCCCGGCAACCCCGAGGTCTGCGACGGCAAGGACAACGACTGCGACGACGTGCTGCCCGCCGACGAGGAGGACGCGGACTTCGACGGCGCATCCATCTGCGACGGGGACTGCGACGACGACGACCCCTACCTGAACATGCAGGACCAGGACAACGACGACTGGGACACCTGCTCCGGGGACTGCGAGGACGGCATCACCTCCATCAACCCCGGCGCCGAGGAGGTCTGCAACGGCTGGGACGACAACTGCGACGGCGTCCTGCTGCTGGACGAGGACACCGGCGAGGAGGTCGAGGTGGACATGGACCTGGACGGGTTCATGGTCTGCGACCACGACTGCGACGACCTCAACGCCTCGCGCTTCCCCGGCAACGTGGAGATCTGCGACGGCGTGGACAACGACTGCAACGACGAGCTCAGCGCCGAGGAGGCCGACGACGACGGCGACGGCTACACCGAGTGCACCGACGGCTACACCAGCTTCGAGGGGGATTGCGACGACCTCGATCCGACCATCCACCCCGACGCCGACGAGCTGTGCAACGAGATCGACGACAACTGCGACGGCATCACCGACGAGAACCCCGATTGCTACCAGCCCGAGTACTCGGTCACCGGTGGCGGCGGGTGCCAGCTCGGCGGCGAGGGCCTCCCGGCCTGGCCGGCCCTGCTGGCGCTGCTGGCGCTGATGGGACTGGGCACGCGGCGGCTGCGGAGGGCCGCCAGTTTTTTTCTCGTGATCGTGATGTTCGGGGTGGGGGTACGCACGCCCCTACCGGCCCAGGCCCAGGAGACGCCGGCCATCGAACTCCACGGGGTGCGCGCCAACGGTGACGGGCTCGGCCTGTACAGCGTGGACAGCGCCGAGGTGCTCGGTCTGTGGCACCCGGGCTTCGGCATCCAGTTCGGGTACTCCCGCAACCCCCTGCTGATGCAGCTCGAGGACAACCCGCTGTATCCCCAGGACAAGCTCGAGTACGGCCTGGTGGGATCCGTGGTGACCATGGACCTCAACGGCGCGCTCGGCTTCGGCGTGGCCGACGTGGCCGTGTCGCTGCCCATCCACTTCTCCCGCACCGGCGAGGGCGCCTACGACTGGGAGAGCCTCACCGGCGGCGGCGTGGGCGACCTGCGGGTGGCCCCCAAGGTGACCATCTTCAACCCCGGTCGACGCACGACGCCGCTGTCGGCGGGCCCGCTTTACAGCTACGGCCTGGCCTACGGCCTCGCCGTGGCGCTGCCCCTGACCTTTCCCATGTCCAACGCCTCGTCCGGCGTGGGCGACCCGTCCGTGCGCGTCGAGCCCACCGTGATCGGTGAGTTCCGCCTCGGCCCCCTGCAGACGATGCTCAACCTCGGACCGAAGCTGCGCTCCGAGCCCATGGCCATGAACCTCATCGATCTGAACGTCCAGCACGAGTTCCAGCTCCGCTGGGGTCTGGCGTTCCGCCCCCTGGAGCAGGTGCAGATCGGCGGCCAGATCCTCTTCGCCACCGGCGGTGACGGTGAGGGCACGGGCCCCGCCGAGGTGTTCGCCGGCGCCCGGATCTACCCGGGCAAGGGCCTGCAGATCGACATCGGCGGCGGCCGCGGCGTCACCGCGGGGTACGGCACCCCCGACCTGCGGATCATGGCCGGCGTGAGCTTCGTCAAGCCCCGCGTGTACGAGGCGCTGAAGATCAAGGACACCGACGGCGACGGCCTGGCCGACAACGTGGACGACTGCCGCAACGAGGTGGAGGACGTGGACGGCTGGGAGGACGGCGACGGTTGCCCCGACAAGGACAACGACGGCGACACCTTCCTCGACGCCGAGGACCAGTGCCCGAACGAGCCGGAGAACTTCAACGCCAACGAGGACGACGACGGCTGCCCCGACGAGGATCCGGACAAGGACGGCGACGGCCTCACCGACCGCGACGACCCCTGCCCCTCCGACGCCGAGACCCTCAACGGCGTGGACGACTTCGACGGTTGCCCCGAGGAGTCCCTGGCCATGGTCACCGGCGAGTGGTCCCGCATCGCCGTGAACAAGCCCATCACCTTCGCCTCCGGCAAGGCCGACCCCGAGGACGAGGGCGTGGCCGTGGTGGCCGCGGTGGCCCGCATCCTGCGGGAGTACCCGCAGATCGCCTCCATGGAGATCCAGGCCCACACCGACGACAAGGGCTCGGAGAAGAGCAACCTCGCCATCAGCCAGAAGCGCGCCGACGCCATCGCCCGGCTGCTCATCGACGCCGGCGTGAGCATGGACCGCCTCGAGCCCAAGGGCCTCGGCGAGTCCGCGCCCATCCTCCCCGACACCTCCGAGGCGGCACGCAGCATCAACCGCCGCGTGGAGTTCCACATCCTCACCATGACCGAGGTGCCCCAGCCCGTGGTCGGCCTCAACGTGGAGCCGGTCGAAGAGGAGGCCCCCGTCGAGGAGGAGACCCAGTCCCAGGAGCTGTCCGAGGAGGAGCGCAAGAAGCAGGAGCGCCTGATCCGCAAGGCCGAGCGCAAGCGCCAGCGGCAGCAGGACGACTCGGTCCAGGCCCAGTGGGACACCGAGGACGGCGAGGAGGCGCCGGCGGAAGACGGCGAGGAGACCGCGCCCACCTGGAACACCCCGGCAGAGGAGCCCCCGGCGGAAGAGCCCCCAGCGGAAGAGCCCCCGGTCGAGGAGGAGCCTCCGGCAGAGGAGGAGGCTCCGGCCGATGTGTCGGACCAAGAGGAGGAGAAGCCGGCCGAGGAAGAGGAGAAGCCCGCCGAGGAGGAAGACGACTACGATCCGTGGCAGTAGCCCCGTGATTTCCAGCCGCCCCCTCAGCTGCCTGCCCCTCGCCCTGCTCCTGGCCTTGCCCGGCTGCCCCGAGGACGATCCTCCCCTGGACGACGACGACGTCACGGCCGACGACGACGACGACGACGACGCGGTCGGCTCCCTCGACATCCTCGTGGAGCTCAGCGAGGTCATCCCCACGGTGGCCACCGTGCGCTGGATCACCGCCGAACCCGAGGACGCGACGCTCACCTTCGGTCCAGGCGCACCTGCGGGCACCACCGTGAGCGACCCCGCAGACGGTCAGCTCGAGCACGAGGTGGTGCTCTTCGGCCTGCTGCCGAACACCGCCTACACGGTCCAGGTGGAGAGCTTCGCGGACGACGTCCCGGCCGGCCAGGACAGTGCGACCTTCACCACCGGCGCGGTCCCCACGTCCCTGCCGACGTTGTCGGTGCAGGTGTTCGACGAGGACACCGCCCCCGGCGGCTACCTGCTGACGTCCCTGCTGACCTCGCCCCTGTCCGTGGTGTTGCTGGACACGGACGGCACCTTCCTGTGGTGGCACTTCGACGAGCGGCAGCAGACCGCCATCGGCCGCGTCCGCCTGTCGGCAGACCGCGACGCGATCCTCTACGACGCCTTCCCGACCTACGGCGCGGACCCCGACGATCCGACCCACGAGATCGTCCGCGTCTCCCTCGACGGCACCGAGGTCGACGTGCTGGACACCCCGGGACACCACCACGACTTCGCCCAGCTCGACGACGGCACGCTGGCCTACCTGGCCGAGGACCGCCGCGACGTGGAGGGCGAGGAGATCATCGGTGACCAGCTCGTCGAGCTGCGCCCCGACGGCACCCACGAGGTCGTCTGGACCGCCTGGGACGACATCCCCTACGACCCCGCCGACGTGCCCCCTGGCTCGGACTGGACCCACTGCGGCGCCCTGCACCACGATCCGGTCGAGGACGCCTACTACCTGTCGTCCCACAACCTCGACGCCATCTGGAAGGTGGACCGCGCCACGGGTGAGCTGCTGTGGACCTTCGGCGGCCCCCGGTCCGACTTCACCGTGGCCGAGCCCGGCGCCCTCCCCTATCACCAGCACCAGCTGCAGATCCTCGACGACCACCTGCTGGTCTTCGACAACCGCGAGCCCCAGACCCACTCGTCCCGGGTCGTGGAGTACCGCCTCGACGGCTGGCTCGCCACCGAGGTGTGGGCCTACGAGGCCGAGCCCCCCATCTACAACTTCGCCATGGGCGACGTGCACCGCCTCGACGGCGACGTCACGTTGGTCACCTGGTCCACGGCGGGCCAGATGGACGCCGTCGACGCGGACCACGAGCTGCTCTGGCGCCTCAACCTGGACCTGGGTTCGGGGTTCAGCTACGTGACGTGGATGGATGCTCTGTACGGGGGCGGCTGAGGCGGGAGCCGCTCAGATCCACGGGACGACGCGCTCGCCGTCCACCTCGATCCACGCCACGATCCAGTCCTCACCGGCGGGGATCAGCTCGATCTCGCAGCGGATTCCCGTGGGATCGAAGACCCCCTCGAACGAGCAGCCGAGTTCGCTGCACTGCGTCGTGTCCAGGGCGACCCAGGTGTGACCGGACAGCGGACGGAACTCGTCGACGCGATCGCGGAACTCGCCCACGCTGCGAAACTCCCGCTCGTGGGGGTCCAGCAGGCCGTGGGCCTCGTCGAAGTCGCGGACCTGGATGGCGCGGAAGAAGTCCTCGGCGGCCGCGCGAGCCTGCTTCTCGGGGGTGGAGGCGCAGCAACAGGCCGTCAGGGCGGTCACGAGGGCGAGCAGCGGGAACAGGGTTCGGAACGCACGCATGGTCGGAGATTCTACACCCGTCGCTGCGGTATCATGCGGTCGAACCGAGGGGATTGCCGTGTCCATGATCGCCGAGATGTTCGCCAAGGGCGGGCCGATGATGTACGCCGTCGTAGCCGGCGCCATCGTCGCGCTGGGGATGAACGCCGTGCTGGCCGTCGTGCTGGCATTCCGCAAGCGGGTGCCGGCCCCCGTGTTCCTGTTGATGCCGTGGTGCACGGCGCTGCTGGGTACGGCGGGCTGGGCCATGGGCCTGTACCAGCTGACCAAGGCGGTGCCGCACGCATCGCTGGAGGTGCGCGACAGCCTGACGTTCTCGGGGCTGTCCATCGCGCCGCTGCCCATGTGGCTGGCGCTGGTGTTCTGCGCCGTGGTGCTCGCCCTGACCGCGGCGGTGGCCGGACTGACCGCGGCCATCGGCGCCGGCAAGGGGGCGAAGTGGCGCTTCGGTGGGCCGGTGGTGGTGTTCCTGCTGGGGGCGCTGGCGGTCCTGGGCACGGCGGGCTGGGTCCTCCTCGCCCAGATCGGTACCAGCGCCCTGTTGTTTCCACTGGTGCTGTCGATCGGCGGCGCTGGCATCGTGCTGGTGGGGCTGCGCGCTGGCGAGGAGGAGCCCGACGCCCGCCGCGGCGCAGCGGCACGGGCGTTCGTCGGTGCGTGCGCGGTGATGGCCGTGGCGTGCGCGCTGATGGCGGTGCGTCTGCGGGGCTTGATGGTGGTCCACGAGGCCATCGCCATGGCGTCTCCCGAGACGCTGCAGTCCTTCATCGCCATGGGCTGGCACACGTTCGACGGCGGCACGCAGGTGGGTCTGGTCGCGCTGCTCACGGTCTTCGTCGCGCACGCGGTGCCGGTGATGGGCGCCCGCGAGCACCTGCTCAGGCCCTACACCCTGGTCAGCAGCGGCCTGTCCCTGCTGGCGCTGCTGGTACCGGTGGGGCTGTACGTGGCCGTGGCCTGGTGGTCCGGCTCCATCGCCGGCAGCTCGATGATGTTGCGCGCCGTGGACGTCGCCGCCACCGTGCCTGGCCTCCCCGCGCCCGCCGAGACCTACTCCGAGCAGCGTGTCTCCCACTTCGAGACCGTGATCACCTACAGCGGCGGCCGCTGGACCCGCGCGGACGAGCCCCTGGAGCAGATAGACCACTGGGACCCGACCTATGTGGCCCTCCTGGCCACGCCGGCCACCACGCCGGCCAACTCACTGCTGGAGACCGAGAACCTCGCGGGAGGCGGCCCCCCCCTCGCCCCCCACGTCCAGATCCTGGTCCGCCGGCCCCCGTACATGGACCTCCCCGACAGCCCCTACTTCGAGTGGGGCCACCTCGGCGTGGTCACCTTCGAGCACCTCGCGCTCACACGGCAGGCCGGCGACGGCGTCACCGGAGCGACTCCGTCCGGCGAACCCCGCCCGGAGCTCTGGCCGCCCCCCGAGGAGAGCCTCTACGTGTTCGACGGCAGCGCAGCCGGCGGCGGCGCCGCGTGGGGTGTGACCGAGCGAAGTCGCGATACCTGGGTCGTCGCCCGGGGCGGCCAGGCCCGCGCCATCGGCCAGGGCGAGGACGCCGCGCGGATGCTGCGCAGCATCGCCGAGGAGCACCGTCCCTCGACCATCCTGTTCGTCCCCGGCGAGCAGTGGACGGTGCAGGACCTCGTCTACCTGTGGATGTACGCCACGGACGAGGCCCAGTACAGCTGGGACGAGTGGACGGTGAGGTGCGTGCTGGATGCGGCCGCGCCAGCGCTGCAGTGAATCGATCTACGGCAGGTCCTCGGTGACCTCGCTCACCTCGACCCGGTCGCGACCGCCTTGCTTGGCCCGGTACAGGGCGGCGTCCGCCCGCACGAACAGGGGCTGCCCCGCCGAGTCGTCCAGGGTCTCGCCCGGGACGGTCTCTCGAGGGACGGCCTGGTCGGGCACCTCGCTCGCCACCCCCAGGCTGACGGTGACCCGGATCGCGCCGCCCTCGAACTCCAGGGCGAACTGGCCCACGGCGCTTCGGATGCGCTCGGCCATGATCACCAGCCCGGGCACGTCCTCGCCGCGCACGAGCACGCAGAACTCCTCGCCCCCGTACCGGAACACCGAGTCCTCGGTGCGCACGCAGTACTGCAGCAGCTTGCCCACCTCGGTCAGCAGCAGATCCCCTGCGGCGTGGCCGTAGGTGTCGTTGACGTCCTTGAAGTTGTCCAGGTCGGCCAGCAGGATGCCGATGCGCTGGCGGTGGCGGAAGGCGAAGGCGGTCTCCTCGGCCAGCCGCATGTCCAGGTAGGCGCGGTTGCCCACGCCGGTGAGGGGATCGATGAACAGGGCGCGCCGCAGCTTGCCGAAGGCGTCGGCGCCCATCTGATCCACGGCCGTGAACTGCAGCAGGATGCGGGTGCCCAGCTGGACGCGGCACGAGTAGGGCAGCCGCACCTCGCCCGCGACCCTCTCGCCGTCCAGCCAGGTGCCGTTGGCGCTCTCCAGATCTTCGAGGAAGAAGTACCCCCGCCGCAGGCTCAAACGGGCGTGAGAACGCGAGACGGTGGTATCGGCGAACTGGTAGTCCGCCTCCTCGCCGCGGCCGAACACGCCACCTTTGTCGTCCACGAACTCGAACCGCCCGGCTTCGGAGCCGCGCAGCACCGAGAAGGTCGCGCCTATGATCGGGGTCGAGGCCTCGCTGTCGCCGTCACCCCGTTCGACCTCGGTGATCTCCCGGTCTCCGGGGATGCGGTCGGTCTGGACGGCCCACTTGCTCTTGACGTTCATCTCTACCGCCGGAAGACTGCCGACGCGTACCCCACCCACATGTCCCCGTCCGGTCGTTGTTCATGACTCGAGGTGCGCGAGAGCACCTGTCCCTGGTTTGCGCCGAGGGCCTTGACGGCGGTCATCGCCGCCGCCAGGGCGCCGCCGCCGCAGGCGCTCTGACGCCGCACTGCGTGCTCGAGAACCCCCTCTGGATCGAGGCGGGTGACGTTGTCCAGCAGGCCCTCGTCGTTGGCCCGCGCCCACTCCATGCCCCCCTCGCCGCCGCCGCCGGGCGCGTACCCGTAGGCCTCGCCGTAATGGGTCAGATCGCTGCTGGCGAGCACGGCGATCCGCCGCCCGTCCGCGGCGATGATCCGCGCCAGCTGATCGCCGAAGCCCAGGGCGCTGGCGTCCGGTGGCACCGAGATCGGGACGAACTGGGCGTCGGGGAGGATGTACCGCAGCAGCGGCGTCTGCACCTCGATGGAGTGCTCGTAGGTGTGGGCGTCGTCGTTGACGTCCACCGCGCGGGCGTCCATCAGGGCCTGCCGCAGGTGGCGCTCGACGTACAGCTCGCCGACCGGGGTCTTCCACCCCTCGTAGCTGCACACCGTCGGGCGGCTCACCCGCAGGCTGTGCACCGCGCCGAGCACGACCACGGCCTCCGGCGGCGGTGCGTTGCGCGCCAGCGCGGCGATGGTGATGGCCGCGGTGCTGCCCGAGTACGGCCAGCCCGCGTGGGGCACCAGCCCCCCCAGCAGCGGGTTGGGCAGCGAGGGCAGGTCCACGCCGCGCAGGTACATCTCGATGGTCCCCGCGCAGTTTCGGTTGTCCGGGGGATACCACCCCACGGCATACGGTTCGCGCAGCGCCATGGTCCTCCTCCCTTCAGCCCTTGACGATGGGCAGCACCTGCTTGAAGCCCGGGTGACCGGCCCCCCGCATCCACTCGTAGACCAGCGCCTCCCAGGTGGTGACCCGCGCCCCGGCGCGCTCCATCCGACGCAGGGCCACGTCGTGATCCAGCTCGCCGCGCGCCGTCAGGCAGTCGGCCACCGCCACCACGTCCAGGCCGCGCTCCAGCGCCATCAGGGCGGTCTGCTGGATGCAGATGTGCGTCTCGGTGCCCACCAGCACCAGGGTCTGGCGATCCCACTCGTCCACCTGCCGCGCGAAGAGCGGCTCGCCAAAGCAGCCGAAGGCCGTCTTGGGGATGGGCTCGAGGTCGCCGAGGGCCTCGGCCAGCGTGGGCAACGTCGGCCCGAACGCGCGGGGGTAGTGCTCGGTCCAGACGATCGGCACCTCGAGCACACGCGCGGCGCGCACGAGCCGGGTCATCCGATCGAGGGTCTGTTCGCCCCGCGCGACGGTGGGATAGTGATTGTGCTGGACGTCGATCACCGCCAGCAGCGCGGCGTCCGGATCCAACATCGAATCAGTGGTCATTCGGGCAACTCCTCGCCATCTGCAAGGATAGCCTGATCCGGGGCGAACCGGCGAGCTGTTGGCGGATTTGGTAGCGTTGGAGGGAGCAGGAGGTGAAGCACGGTGAGCGGTCCCGCGTGGACGCGAACTCAACGGGTGGGGCTGGTCCTCGGACCGGTGGCCATGGCCGTGCTGCTGGTCCTGCCCTGCCCCGACGGGCTCCCCCTGGCCGGCTGGCGCACCGCCGCGGTGACCGCCCTGGTCGCCATCTGGTGGATCACCGAGGCCCTGCCGATCCCGGTGACCTCCCTGATGCCGCTGGTGCTGCTGCCCGGCCTGGGCATCCTGGGGGGCAAGGAGGTGGCGTCCCAGTACGCCGGCGATCCCATCTTCCTGTTCCTGGGGGGGTTCCTGCTGGCCATCGCCATCGAGCAGTGCGGCCTCCACCGGCGGGTGGCGCTGCTGGTGATCCGGGTGATGGGCACCGGCCCGTCGCGGAGCGTGCTCGGCTTCATGATCGCGTCCGCGCTGCTGTCCATGTGGATCTCCAACACCGCCACGACGCTGATGATGCTGCCCATCGCCCTGGCGGTCATCGGCGCCATGGGGGACCGCCTGGCGTCGGACCGCGACAGGGCCAACTTCACCGTGGCGCTGCTTCTGGGGATCGCCTACGGCGCGTCCATCGGAGGCATCGCCACTCCGGTGGGGACGCCGCCCAACGTGGTCTTCCTCGGCCTGTACGACACCCTGTTCGAAGGCGAGCCGAGCATCTCGTTCTCCCAGTGGATGATGGCGTTCTTGCCGCTGACGTGCGTGTGTCTGCCCCTGGCGTGGCTCCTGCTGACCCAGGTGATGTACCGGTCCCGGCGCGGCAAGGCAGCGGGCGGTGGGAGCGGCCTGGACGAGGATCTCGGGCCGATGACCGCGGACCAGTGGTGGGTGCTCGGGGTGTTCGTGGTGACCGCCCTGGCCTGGATGGGGCGCAGGGACATGGACCTGGGGATCGTGGTCCTGCCGGGCTGGTCGCGGCTGCTCGGACCGGCCGCGGGGACGATCACCGACGGGACCGTGGCCATGGTCTCGGCGGTGTCGCTGTTCGTGCTGCCGTCGACCCGCCACGACTCGCGCAGCCTGCTGAGGTGGCGCGACGCGGCGCGTGTCCCCTGGGGCATCCTGCTGCTGTTCGGCGGCGGATTCGCCGTGGCGTACGCGTTCAAGGAGACCTGCCTGTCGGCCTACGTGGGCAGCGGGCTCGAGCAGCTGGGCGGCCTGCCCATCGCGCTGCTGGTGCTGGTGGTGGCCCTTGTGGTGACCCACCTGACCGAGCTGACCTCGAACACCGCCACGACCAACGTGCTGATCCCCATCGCTGCGGCCGCGGCCCTGCCCCTGGGCGTCCACCCGCTGATGGTGATGTTGCCGGTGACCCTGGCCGCCTCCTGCGCCTTCATGTTGCCCGTGGCCACCCCCCCCAACGCCATCGTGTTCGGGTCCGGCAAGATCCGCATGGCGCAGATGCTGCGCGCGGGGATCGTGATGAACGTGGTCACCGCGTTCCTGATCCTCGCGGCGGTGACGCTGCTGGCGCCGCGCTTCCTGGAGTTCGTGCCTCACGAGCTGCCTGCGTGGGCCGAACCCGCCGGGGCGGAGGATTCCTGCCTCGACTCGGTCCGCGTCGACCCGTGAGGTAGAATCGACTCGTCGCGGCCGCGCCGCGGCGCGACGGGGGGATCTGAGAGGAGCGACCGATGCTGTTCAGCCGCAAGAAGCAGGACGACGAGGTCGGGAAGCAGATCGTGGCGTACTGTGAACTCATCGGCCAGACCGTGGTCGAGTACCGTCGGATGATCGCCGACTACATCGACTGGGACAGGGAGTTCAAGAAGCGCACCAAGCGCGTGCACAAGCTCGAAGCCGAATGCGACGAGCTGCGGCGTACCATCCAGCGCGGGATGTTCCAGGGCGCGTTCCTGCCGGCGTACCGCGAGGACTACGTCGCGCTGCTCGAGAAGCTCGACCGCGTGGCCAACAAGGCCGAGGACGCGGGCGACACCCTGTACCTGATCCGACCCGACATCCCCGATCCCATCCGGCCGACCTTCGTGGAGATCGCCGATCTCTCGGTGCAGGCCTACGAGCCGGTCCCCGCGGCCGTGGCCGGCCTGCTGGAGGGCAGGACCGACGTGGACGCGCTGGCCCGTCACGTCCAGGGCAAGGAGCGCGAGGTGGACAAGCTGCAGTTCAACCTGATCCGCCAGCTGTTCCGCGATCTGGAGCTCGACAAGGGCGACGCGATGTGCCTGAAGATGCTCGTCGATCAGATCTGCGAGGTCAGCGACAAGATCGAGAACGTCACCGACCAGATGGCCATCGTCGCGATCAAGCGCCACATGTAGGAGTCCGACAGGTTGAGCCTCACCCTGGCCATCGTGATCACCCTCGCCGGGCTGTACGTGGGCGCCAACATCGGCGCCAACGACGCGGCCAACTGCGTCGGTGCGTCGGTGGGGGCGGGCCTGGTGCGCTACCGCACGGCCATCGTGCTCGTGGCGCTGTTCGTCGTGGCCGGGGCCATCCTCCAAGGTGGCGAGGTCTGCCACACCGTGGGCAAGGGGATCGTCACCGAGCCGATCTCGGCCTCGGGGGTCATGGCCGCGCTGCTGTGCGGGGGGCTGTTCGTCACCCTGGCGACGTTCTTCAAGATCCCGGTGTCCACCTCCCAGGCCGTGGTGGGCGGCGTGGCCGGCGTGGGGCTGGCGTCGGGGCTCGACGTGGATCTGTCCAAGGTCGTTCGCATCGTCGAGTCGTGGGTGCTGTGTCCGATCCTCACCGGCGTCCTCACCTACGGGGTCTACCGGATCGTCCTGGTCATCCTGGCCCGGATCGGGCAGTCGCAGCGGGTCCAGACCGTGATGCGCTGGCTCGTCCTCGCGTCGGCCGCCTACGCGGCCTACTCCCTGGGCGCCAACAACCTCGGCAACGCCATCGGCCCCATCGTGGCCATGGAGACCGAGGTCCTGGACGTCCGCCTGTTGACCGTGCTGGGGGCGCTGAGCATCGCGCTGGGTGCGCTGCTGTTCGGCCGGGGGGTGGCCGAGACCGTGGGCAAGAGCATCATCCCGCTGGACCTCGCGGGCGCGTTCGCCGTGCAGACGTCCGCGGCGTTCGGCCTGCACTTCTTCTCCATGCTGGGGGTTCCGGTCTCCACCTCCCAGGCCATCGTCGGCAGCCTGCTGGGCATCGGCGTGTACCACGGCATCAAGACGGTCTCGCGCCGCAAGATCGGCGAGGTGGTGGTGGGTTGGGTGGCGACGCCGTCGTTGTCGTGCGCGGTGGCCTTCGGCTTCACCTGGGTCATCGGACGGGTGTTCTGACTCGGTTCTCCCCCGTCAGCGCTCGATCGCCTGCTTCAAGGTGTCCATGAGCTCCGCGAGCCTGAACGGCTTCTGCACGAACCCCGCCAGCTTCTTTCCGGAGAACCGGTTGACCGCCTCTTGCTCGGAGTACCCGCTGGTCAGCACCACCTGGACGTCGGCGCGGATGCGCCGCAGCTCGCGGAACGTCTCCACGCCGTCGAGGCCCGGCATGGCCAGATCCAGCAGCACGACGTCCACGTCGTCGCGGCGGCGGCGGAACAGCTCCACGGCCTCCTCGCCGTCGCCGGCGCTGATCACGTCGAAGCCCGCGTGCTGGAGCATGCTCGCGCCCACCGCACGCACGGACTCCTCGTCGTCCACCAGCAGCACCAGGCCGCTGCCCACCCACTCGATCTCCACGGTCTCGGCGGCGCCGTCCACGAGCTCGTCGCCGTGCAGCGACGGGAGCAGGACCTTCATGGTCGTGCCCTTGCCCGGCTCGCTGTAGACCTTGATGGCGCCGCGGTGGCCGCGCACGATCCCCAGCACCGCGGCCAGACCCAGGCCGCGGCCGGTGAACTTGGTGGTGTAGAACGGATCGAACACCCGCTCGCGGGCCTGGTCGTCCATGCCCACGCCCGTGTCGGAGACCTCGAGGTAGGTGTAGGTCCCCGGCGCCAGATCCTGGTCCAGGAAGGTGCCGCCGAGGTAGTCCTCGTCGCATCTCATGGAGCCGGTGGAGATGGAGATGACGCCGCTGTCCTCCTGGAGCGCCTCCGACGCGTTGGTGATCAGGTTCATGATCACCTGCCGGATCTGGGTGGCGTCGGCCGAGATGGGGGGCACGTCGGCGCCGAAGTCGTACTTGAGCACGGCCTTCTTGGAGATGGACACCTCCAGCAGGTGGGCGATCTCCTCCACGAGCAGGCGCAGGTCCAGCTCCTCGACGACGAACCGTCCCTTGCCCGAGTAGGCCAGCATCTGGCGCGCCAGGTCGGCCGCGCGCATGGACGCCTGCTCGATGTCCTGGAGGTGGGGGCGGACCGCCGCCTCGGGGGGCAGCTTCATCAGCGCGAGGTCGGCGTTGCCGAGGATCCCCACCAGCAGGTTGTTGAAGTCGTGGGCCACGCCGCCGGCGAGCACCCCCAGGCTCTCCATCTTCTGGGCCTGCTGGACGCGGGCCTCGAGGCGTCGCCGCTGGTGCTCACGCCGCTTGCGCGCGGTGATGTCGTTGAACAGGACCTGGGCCGCGGGCTCCCCGCGCCAGCTGGAGGACGTGGCCACCAGCTCCACGTCGAACTCGCCGCCGTCCTCGCGTACGAACCGGTACTCGCGCCAGTCCGCTCCGGCGTCGTTGTCGTACAGCGACTGGATGCGTCGGGCCGCGCGCGCCTTGTCATGGTCGTGGACGAACTCCAGCACGTGCCGCCCCAGGAGCTGCTGTGGGCCCTCGACCCCGATGGCGCGGCACGTGGCCTCGTTGACGAACACGGCCTTGCCCTCGGCGTGTACGACGATCCCCGACGGCAGGGAGTCCACGAGGTTGCGGTACCGCTCCTCGCTCTCGAGGAGCTCTCGCTCGATCCGCCGGTGCTCGGTCAGGTCCAGGGCCATGACGATCATCCGCTCGCCCGCCAGCAGGCTCGCCCGCAGCAGCAGCTCGCGCACCTGGCCATCGTTGCAGGTCACCCGGTACACCACGTCGCGCTTGACGTCGGTGACGTCCTGCTCCCAGTTGGCCAGGACCTCCGCGCGGTAGCCGGGATCCGGGTAGGCCCGCTCGACCCAGTCCAGGACCGTGGGGATGTCCTCGATGGTGTACCCGGTGACGGCGGTGAACTCCGCGCTGACGTGGAGGATCTCGCCGCCGAGGCCGGTGGAGGCCACCACCGTGGCACAGGGCATGACCTGGAGCGCGTCGTAGATGGGATCGATCGTGGTCGTCATGTACGTCCCTTGGTCTGGCGGAGGCGCTCATCCTAGCGACTTTGCCCACTCGTTGCTTGGTGCTACCTTCAGCGGGGAACCCGGGAGGGGCCAGGAGAGGTGACGATGCGAATCCTGCTGCTGCATCCGCCCCTGTGGACGACCAAGTCGCCGCCCCTGAACGTGACCTACCTGGCCGCCGTGTGTCGTGACGTGGGCCACGAGGTGCTGGTGATCGACGCCAACGCCGAGTGGTTCCGCGCAGTCGACGTGCCGCTGCGGCGTTACTGGGACCGCGCCGACCAGTTCCGCTGGGAGGACGCCGCCGCCTTCGAGGAGTCCACCCGGCCGGACGTGGTGGATCCCCTGCTGCCCGATCTGCTGCGCCGCATCCAGGACTTCGGCCCCGACATCATCGGCGTGTCCACGAACAGCCGCCAGCTCGCCGGCGTGCTCGGCCGCGGGTTCAGGGAGGTGGCGCCGGACGCGACCGTGGTGCTCGGCGGCCAGACCTGCTTCCCCGACCTGCACGGGCGCGCTCACCTGGCCACCGGCCTGTACGACGCCGTCACCTACGGCGAGGGCGAGCAGACGCTGCTCGAGATCGCCTGGCGCCTCGGGGCCGGCCGCTCCCTCACCGGCACGGCCGGAGCCCTGACCCTGGAGGGCGGCCAGGAGGTGGACGGAGGTCCGCGGGAGGTCATCGCCGATCTCGACAGCCTGCCGTTCCCGGACTTCAGCGATCTGAACCTGGATCACTACACCGAGGAGGTGGTCCCGCCCTTCGCCCCCAGCGACTGGCTGACGGCCCTGTGGACCCGCGGCTGCGTCAGCCGCTGCGACTTCTGCTTGCAGCGGGTGATCTGGGCGTGCGAGTTCCGGGTCCGCTCCGCGGCCAACGTGGTGGCCGAGATGGACCACGGCCACGCCCTGTACGGGCGCCGCCGATTCCACTTCAACGACCTGGCCATCAACAACCACTACCGCGAGCTGATGAGGTTCTGCGACATCCTCATCGACCGGGGCTCCCCCTACGAGTGGGGCGGAAACGCCAGCATCGACCGCCGCATCGACGCCGGGTACGCGGCCCGGATCCGAGACGCCGGCTGCTCCTTCGTCACCATCGGCATCGAGTCGGCCTCGGACACGGTGCTGCGCGCCATGCGCAAGCGGTACACCGCCGAGCAGATGAGCGTGGCGCTGCGCCACCTCAACGACGCGGGCCTGCGCGTGTTCACCAACCTGGTGGTGGGGCACCCCGCCGAGGGCCCGGCCGAGTTCGACGAGACCGTCGCATTCATCCGCGACCACGCCGACCTGTTCCAGAACCCGCCGTCCACCTCCCTGTGCCTTATCCAGCGAGGCACCCCGCTCCACGAGCGGCGGGACCACATCGGCGTGTACGTCGACGGGGGTGACTCGGCAGGGTGGTCGGCCAACGACGGCACCAACGATCTGGAGGAGCGTCGCCGCCGGGCGGCCATCCTCGATCAGCTGTACCAGGAGCTGTACGGCCACGGGATCTGCATGACCGACAAGCACGATCCGCGGTGCGCGCCCAGCGAGTCCTGATCGACGCCCCTACCGCTTCTCGTGGTACGCCTCCTCGGCGTTGACGTCCCACAGGGCGCGGCGGTCGATGGTCCCCGCGGCGATGCCGTCCACGGCGACCATGGCGGTGAGCATGGAGTGATCCTGGTTGTTGTAGCGGTGCATGCCGTTGCGGCCGACCGGCACCAGGTTCTCGATGCCGTCGAGGTAACTCTGGACCACGTCCATCCGATCGTACGTGCCGAAGTACGCGGGGTAGGTCCGCGGCACGCGGATCACCACCTCGTCGAGCACGTTGCGGCGGTCCACCACACCGATCTGCTCGAGCTCGGCCTCGGCGAAGCGGGCGAACTCGTCGTCGGGCCGGCTCCACAGGGCGTCGCCCTCGCTACAGAAGTACTCCAGCCCCATCCACACCGTGTCCGGATCGGCCACCAGGTAGGGGCTCCAGTTGTTGAAGATCTGGAGCCGGCCGAGGCGAACCCCGCGGTCCTGGACGTAGATCCAGTTGTCCGGGACGAGGTCGTTGACCGTGGGCACGTCGGTCTCGTTGCGGATCTCCAGCCGGCTGGCCAGGACGCCCACGGTGACGAAGTCGCGATACTGCAGCCCGGCGGCCACGTCCCGCACCTCCACGGGTGGAGCGTCGCCCAACCCCCTCACGAGGGCGCGCACGGGCATGGTGGAGAAGAACACGTCCCCGCGGATCTTCTTTCGCTTGCCGGTGCGGATGTCCTCGGCGGTCACCGAGACGATGCGCGAGTCCTTCAGCTGCAGATCGATCACGCGCTGACCCATGCGGATCTCACCACCGGCGCCGGTGATCTGCCGCGCCACGGCCTCCCACAGCTGACCGGGCCCCAGCTTGGGGTAGAGGAACTGCTCGATGAGGGAGGTCTCGGTGTCCTTCTGCTCGATGGAGGTGTCGCGCTTGAGCTGCGATCGCACGGCGTGCTTCAACGCCGCGGTGACCGACAGGCCCTTGATGCGCTGGGCACCCCACTCCGGGGGGATGTCGCTACAGGGCACACCCCAGACCTTCTCGGTGTAGTCCTCGAAGAAGGTGCGGTAGAGTTCGCGGCCGAAGCGGTTGATCAGGAAGTCCTCCAGGGACTCCTCGCGACGCCTCGGCAAGGCGCGCGCGCGACCATAGCTCAGGCCGATGCGCCCCAGGCGACGCAGGCCGAGGTTCACCAGGGTCTGGCGCTGCAGTGAGATGGGGTAGCTGAAGAACTTGCCCAGGAAATAGATGCGGGAGAGACGATCTCGGAAGAGCATCACCTCGTCGGTCTGCTCGGGATCGGGCGGCGCGACGGACGTGGGGTGCGGATCGCCCACAGCGCGGACGGCGCACTCGGTGGCCAGTGGGATCTCCCGCCCCAGGAGTAGGTCGTCGCGGGCGGGCGCTCCCTGCAGCGGCAGGATGTTTCGCCACCAGTCCATCACCCGGTTCGACTTGGAGAAGAAACGATGCCCGCCGATGTCCATGCGGTTGCCGCGGTACACCACGGTGCGCGAGATCCCGCCGATGGCGTCGGAGGCCTCCAGCACCAGCGGGGCCACGCCCGTGCGGTCGAGCAGCTCCCACGCCGCGGTCAGGCCCGCGGGACCGGCGCCGATGATGACCGCCCGCTGAGGTTGTTCACTCATCGGTCGCTCCGCTGAAGACGAGGTACTTCCGTGCGAAGAAGTTCCACAGGTAGACGATGGTCGTCGAACCCACCTTGGAGAGCATGTAGTGCGCTCCCGCCAGCTCGGTGAGCGTCCACATGCACCCGTCGTTGATCCCCAGGCCGACCAGGCCGATGCCCCCGAACACGGCGAACTCGATCCAGCGGCTCGAGAAACGGCTTCGCGAGAACACCCACACCACGGAGATGGCGTAGTTGGTCAACAGGCCCAAGGCGAAAGCCACCGTGGCCGAGGCCAGGTAGTGCATCCCCGCGAACTCGGTCAGGACGAACAGCGTGCCGAAGTCCACCACGAAGGCGAATCCGCCGACGAAGGTGTAGCGGAACAGCTGGATCAGAGTGCTGTCGGTTCTGTCCTTGATCAGCTTGTCGAGCATGCCCCGTCAGTTTCGCGCTTCGCCCTGTTCCTTGTTGCGCAGGAACTTGCGCAGGTCGGAGTCGGTGAACCAGTTTACCAGCCACGGGGCGTACCGGCAGGCCATCCAGATGCCCCAGCTGTCCAGGCCGGCCACGGCCTCGAAGCGTCCCTTGGACACCGCGCCGAGCATCGACCGGGCCACGTCGTCGGGGCTGAACTTGCGCGAGGAGCTCTCCAGGGCCCAGGTCTCGGGGGGCTTGATGGCGTTCTCCTTCTCCAGCCCCGGGGTGTCCGTGGTGGGGGGGTAGAACACGGTCACGCCGACCCCGTGAGGCAGCAGGTCCTGGCGCAGACAGCGCGCGTACCCGGCGATGGCGTGCTTGGAGGCCGAGTAGGCCGCGTAGCCGAACAGGCCCATGAAGCCCAGCATCGAGGACACGAGGCAGATGTGGCCGCTGCCCTGCTCCATGAAGTGGGGCAGGAACGACCGCGTGACGCGCACGTGGCCGAGGCAGTTCGTCTGCAGCATGGCGTCGAAGTGCTCGTCGTCGAGCTCGTGCACGTAGCCGGTGTGGGCGTACCCCTGGTTGCAGATCAGCAGGTCGAGGCCGCCGAGCTGCTCGAGCACCTCGCGGGAGGAGTCGCGCACCGCCCGGGCGTCGGTCACGTCCACGGCGATGGCGCCCAGGATCTGCCCCTCGGCCCCGGCCTCGCGCATGGCGTTCAGCGTCTCGTCGAGGTGTTGCTCGTTGCGGGCGCCGATCCACACGTGGGCGCCGGCCCGCGCCAGCTGGACGGCGGCCGCCCTCCCGATGCCCTGGGATCCGCCGGTGATGTAGACTCGCTTTCCCTGGAACATGTCCCACTCTCCCCGCTCGGTGGGCGCGCTGGGTGGGCGCCGCACACGCCGCGCATCGTAGGGGCCGGTTCCGCGGGGCGTCAAGGGAGGCCTGCATGAGGATTCTGTACGGCGTGGTCGGCGAGGGCATGGGGCACGCCATCCGCTCCAAGGTGGTCATCGATCACCTCATCCACTCCGAGGGTCACGAGGTGGAGGTGGTGGTGTCGGGCCGCGCCCACGCCGTGCTGAGCGACTTCTTCCCCGAAGTCCACCGCATCTGGGGGCTGTCCATGACCTTCGAGGACAGCCGCTTCAAGGTCTGGCGCAGCCTGCTGGACAACCTCTCCGAGGCCCTGGACAGCGGGTTTCCGGAGAACGTCCGCCAGTACTTCGAGATCACCGAGGACTTCCGCCCCCACTGCGTGATCAGCGACTTCGAGTCGTGGTCCTACCTCTTCGGCGTGCGCCACGCGCTGCCCGTGGTGTGCATCGACAACATCCAGATGGTGTCGCGCTGCCGCCACGACAAGGAGTTCATCAAGCGGTATCGCAAGGAGTACGAGCTGCAGAAGAACTTCGTGAAGACCAAGACGCCGGGCTCCAGCCACTACTACATCCCGACGTTCTTCTACCCCGAGATCCGCAAGGGCCGGACCACCCTGGTGCCGCCGATCCTGCGGCAGGAGGTCCTCGACGCCGTGCCCACCGACGGCGACCACGTGCTCGTGTACCAGACCACCACCTCGTCCGAGGACCTCCCCGAGGTGCTCGCCGAGTTGGACCAGCGCTTCGTCGTGTACGGCTACCGGCGCGACATCGACGGCCCGGTCACCGAGGGCAACGTCACCTACCGACCCTTCGACGAGCACGGCTTCGTGGAGGACCTGGCGTCGGCCCGCGCCGTGATCGCCAACGGCGGGTTCACCCTGATGGGGGAGACCGTGCACCTGCGCAAGCCCATGCTGTGCATCCCCCTGGTGTCGCAGTTCGAGCAGCTGCTCAACGCCCACTACCTCGAGGAGCTCGGCTACGGGTTCTCCATGGATCGGCTCGACGTGCCGACCATCCGCCACTTCCTCGACCAGCTCGACACCTACCGGGGCAACCTGGCGACCTACAACCCCCAGGACAACACCCGGCTGTTCGACCTGCTCG